>JAFGMK010000026.1 GCA_016927565.1 Minisyncoccota bacterium
ACTTTGGCAAACGATATCTGACTCTAGGAACGTCACTCGGCATTCTTATCCATTCCTATTTTCCGGAATGTATCGCGTCCTAGACAGTGGGTTTTGGTTTTGTATTTTGATCCCGGACCGGAATCTGCGGATGATCCGGGATCGTTATCTTTGTCAAGAATGTGAGCAATTGCTGGATTTTTTAGTATCACAAACCGTTTCGTCGGACTTGACCCGATTCATAATACCATGATACCAAAAGTTGAAGGTCAAAGAGGGGGGTGAAGTGATAAATTACGACTACGGAAGGCAGAAATTAACAGGAACGCGGCGGTTTGGCGGTGAAAGCAATCTTAAGGCGCGAATCTGTTGAGTTAGCAGGAGCGACAGCGGCAGGTCTTGTTCTTGGGGTTTGTATCTCAAAACCAGAAACTGAAGAGCCAAAGAAAAAAAGGGCTCCGGAAAAATCTGAGAAGCCGCTTGCCCGGGATAACCCGGAGAAGGTGTTGATAATGGCGGGTGGCAATCCAAGTAGTGTCGGGGGTCTTCAGTTGCCTGCTATCAGGCGGGCGCGGCAGGAATTGGAAGATCGGGGCCGATGGCCAGAGAATTTACTGGCTGTTGCCGGAGTTGAGGGTTTGGAATCAGGATATGAGGGGCTATTTGCTTATGGAATGGATATATATGTTGGTTGGGAGGATTCTGGGGGGTTGCAGAGCAAATTCTTTCGTTTGTGCCGGGGGCGGGAGCTGAACCCGCACGGACAAAGTCCATCCTGCTGCTGGCGGGGCCTGTCTAATGTGCCGTGGGTGAGACTCGAACTCACACAGGTTTGACCCCACAGGATCCTAAATCCTGCGCGTCTACCAATTCCGCCACCACGGCATAGGTTGATTATAGCAAAGCTTCTTTAAAGAGTGAAATCAAGTTGCTCAGTAAGGGGAGGAGTGGATTCGATTTGCTTTATAAAATAAGCGACTCTTTGGGCCCAGGTGGGTGACTCGGCGTAGATCGGGCCGATTTTGAAAACAGAGTTAGCTCCTCGATCGATATAGTTCTCTTTTAGAGCTCGGCTGACATGATCAATTGATTCTTCCCATGAATTCCAATGCCGGTTGCCGCCAGCCCAGCCAAAAGCGTTATGACTGTTGGGGGGCAATTGTTTGCCGAAGCTTGATTCAACGCCGGTAATAGCTGGAACCAGAAAAGTGAGCTTCCATTTTTGAAGTTCATATTCATCGGCGGTCTGAACGAAATAATTGGCCTGGCCAATCAAAGGCGATTTTTGTTTTTTTAAGAAAGCCTCCAGTTTAATTACCCGTGGATCCTTTTCTTTTTTTTGGATTTTGGTTTTTAACTTGGCTGAAGCGCCGGCAACTCTTGCTGATTCAGCCAGAACCGGCGGTGTCAAAGCCCAAATTATACTTAAGAAAAGACTTGTCAGGATAAATATTTTTTTGGTCATTTAGCCAATAAAAAACTCTCCTTTTTGAAGGAGAGTTCAAGCCACAAAAAAATCCTAAAGTAAACCAGTTAGGCTTACCTCAGGATCTAAGCGTATCCTACCACAACAAAATATAAAAAGTCAAGTAATAGCTTAGAAAAACGTTATTCTACTTCCCCGTTTTGAAGCTCGTCTAAAAATTGATTGACGCCATTGGCCCAGGAACCGGAAGAATGGGGCGTGTATTTGGCCATGATTTCTTCGGGAGTGTCCAGCCCCTGGTCGACATATCTTTTCTTTAGCCCTCCGGCAACGGTTTCAATTCCCTCTTCCCAACTTTCAAAACAAAGTGTTCCTTGGCTGTGAATCCCGTAACCCCAGGCATTGTTGCAGTCCGGCGGCATTTTTTTGCCCAGATTTGATTCTTGTTGGGCGATGGCTACCAGTAAACGCCAGTCGAGATTAAGCTCTTCGGAAACTTCAACAATTTTTTGGGCAATTTTAGAATACGGCTTCATCGGTGAATGATATTTTTCCAGGTATTTGCCGATAATAATCGGCCGGGCATCTCCGGTTTTGATTGAAGTATGGATTTCGCTGGTTGCTTCGGGGAGCGAGGCGTATACTTGCGGAAGAAATTTTTTTTGAAATAATTCTTCGGTTTGCGCCCTGAACAGTCCGGGCAAACTTCCGGTTTTGGTAAATTGGTAAAGAGTGAAAAGGCTAATTCCCAAATCAAGGGGCAAGATGAGTAAAAAAAGTCCTAGATAAATGACTCGATTCATGGACAGCCTGCCTATCTGAGATATTTTTTAAATCCTGACACGTTTTGACGCTTTTTGTCAAGGACGAGAAATCCTTCAGTCCGCTGATTGTTTGTTAAAATTTGTTGCTGAGGAATCGACTGGTGGTTTCGGGATTTCGTTCTGCTCTTGGGTTGGTTGGTTTGTTGAAGGCGATGGTCTTGTCTGAGGCGGTGTTGTTTTAGAAGCGGCAATTTCTTTTTTTAAGAAGTATTCAGTCAGGGTTTGACTGAAGCCCAAAGCCAAGAGCTGATTTTTGATTTGCTCCGGCGAAATACCCTTCTTTTTAAAAACCCCGACCAGATCACTGGTCATTTCCCGGATATCATAAGGGAAGATAACCCATTTTTCCGTTTCCCGGAGATAGAAGTCCGGTTTAGGTTTTGCCCAGGGTTTAATATAGGGCACCAAACTGTAAACTCTTTGACCGGAAAGTTTAGCCAGATATTCGGTAACTTTGGCGAGGACTTCGCCGTGATCAACAATTTCATCAACCAGAAGCAAGTTTTGACCGTTAACATCGCAAGTAAGCTTTTCAGCGATTACTGGTTCGCCGGATTGGTTTTCGGAGGCCAATTGCTGCATGGCAATAGTGGAGATGGGCAAGTTTAGAAAGTCCGACATTAGTCGGCCGATTACCAGACCACCCCGGGAGATAGCAATTATCCGATCAAGCTTTAAATTGCTTTCAATGATGGCCTGAGCCAAATCAAAACTGTCGCGTTCTAAAAGTTGCCAGCTGATTTTTAAAAATTTTTCCTGGGACATTAACTGAAATTCTAGCAGAAAAAATTAAAAAAAACACGTCTAAATAACACCCGATTCTCTTCCGGCCGATTGATATAGGAGAAGAAAAAACAATTTATTCTTGTGAGCCGCATAGGATTCGAACCTATAACCTACTGCTTAAGAGGCAGTTGCTCTACCGTTGAGCTAGCGGCCCTTCGCAAACTGGGTTTGCTCAGGGTAAACCCTTCTTCAGCCCCTCCCGCGATCAGTTCTATTTTCTTTTTTCTTGACCAGCTTTTGATCTCTCTTTCTCTTTTGGCAGCATCTTTTTGATCTTTGTAAATTTCTTTAAAAACTAATTTTACTGGCACTTTTCCTCTTAAAGATTTTGCGCCTAGCTTATTATTGTGTAACCAGACCCTCCTTGGTAAATTGTTGGTGATTCCGGTATAAAGAGAGTTATCAGAACATTTTACTATATAAACAAGCCATTTCATATTTTGTGTTTACACCGAGCGATGTGTTCGGAAGGCTTCTCGTCCTTTTTTAGCTGTCTAATCATTTATTCTAACCAGCGACTTAAGCTTTTTCTTATTAAGCGCTGACCTTTATGGGTTTTCTCGCCCTTTAATCGCACTTTCAGTGCGCCCGAAGGGACTCGAACCCCCAGCCTTCTGTTCCGAAGACAGACGCTCTATCCATTGAGCTACGGGCGCTCTTAGTCCAATCTCATTGGATGCAGAGTGAACAATTGAGGATTATTATACCACTGGTTCTGTTGTCTTTTACACCCTGGAAGTTAATATTTTAAATATTTTTTTATCAAGGCTAGATTCCTTTGGCAGTCAGCTTGATCAGCCGTAAATTTTTCATAATCCTGTCCTGAATTACTAAACCGGTCAAAAATCGTATCGGTTTCAACGCGTTTTGCCTTAGACGGATTTTGAAAAAGACTCCCATGTCTTTTCTTTTTAGTATTGAAATACTTAGCAAAGCTATTTTCAATGTTAATTCGGTTTTGTAACTTCTTTTAATCTTCCTTTGATTTTAGTCGAAGCTGAGAAAATCTCAATTCCTGCTTGAGGCGAAATAATCAAACAAGCCGAGCAATCTTTTTTCCTCTTTTTTCCCTAAGATAATTTCCTTTGCCCCAATGCTGTGGTTATAAACATGATATGCTTTCCTAAAAGCAGGGAAACCTGTGGTGCGAACTCGGAATGTTACTCCCTCGTGACCTTGATTTAAGCCCCCTGCTTGATGGGCGCGAGATAATATTGGGTGATATTTTAATCAACCCGGATAGGTGTTTACCTGAGATATTTCTCTTTAAAGCCGGCATGCTATGAATTAACAAACAAAAAGGACTAGCTTTTTATAGGCGTTCGAACCTGATGGAGGATGGTTTTAATTGAAGAGCCTGAGTTTTTAACAAATTTTTTTGTCACCAGCTAACTCTTGTTTTGGGCGGGTTGCTTTGGTAAAATACAGCTATCTTATAAAGATTGAGTTGTAAATAAAGGAGTTCTATGGAAGCTCAAGAAGGCGTTGTTTCCCAACAGCCAGAGCAGGGTGAAGCTAGAGAAAAAAGCCCGTTAACTACTAGTGTTATGCTGTGTCCGGTTCAAGTTGAAAATGAGGCTAGCCATCTTGATTTGGATGGAGCTGGTCGAGCCATAGCTTATCTAGGCGAGGCGGCTAGCCAACTGGGTGAACCAGGAGAGCTAAGAGCTTTGGCTACAGATAGGCAATTTACTGTTTGTGCCGATCTAGCCCAAGAAGTTGTTGATCGTCTTTATTCCCGGGGACCAAAAGCGTTACCAGAACATGCTCGGTCTATCTTAGACCTAGGTGCTGCTGCTGAAGGAGCGCAACCAGAAGTCATACGGACATTGCACTCATCAGGTGTAGACGAAACCCGTGTTCGTTATAATACTGTTCGAACTGATAGGCTAGGGGGTGATCGCACAGTTAAAAGAGCTCTTAAAAAAGCCGAGTGGCTGCGGGGGCAGATAACTGTTGCAAGGACCGTAGTCGTAGGTCCAAGGGGCTTTGCTCTTGTTCCGACTATAACTGATCACACGGAGTTATCTTGTCGCCCGTTAGATAAAAAGAGATTAACTACTGAAGACGCAACTCGTGTCTTTGATGCTCTTCCGTTAGAAAGTCGACAGGCTTTGGTTGTAGAGACTCCCTGGCCAACAGAGCCGTTTCTTGATCAATTCAACTATGCTGCGGAGGAAGAGCGAGGACAGCCTCCTCTTGCTCGTCATCTCAGTAGTCCCGAAGCGGCTGGTAAAAAGGCAGCTCGTGTTGCTGAGCAAATCAAAGGATTACAGGCAGAACAAGAAGAGTATGTTCGACTAGCCGCCTTGGGATCTTCCAGTTGATCAATGTCAAACTGATATTATTTATCTTGCTCAACTTCCTAGAAGAGATAACATGCCTGGTTTCGCAAAAGAATGGATTGACCCAGCTGGCTCTCGTGGGGCGGACGGATGGCGAATCCTTTCTCCTTCATCACCATCCATTGCTCATAGTCGGTTTATCCGGGCTATCGAATGTAGGTCTTATTCCGGGAATTACCTCTTGGCTCCTTTAGCCATGGGAGTTGCCTTAGGTGATCATCTTGTCGAAGAATCCTTGCGCCAAAATCCGGTGGTGGTTTTTGGTGTTGACCCCAGAGAGTATCAGCACTTTCTGGGATTGATCGGAGTTGGGTTAAACGCTAGAGGTGTGACAACTGTCAACCTCGATATAGCAACTACTGCTGCAGTTTCCCAGGTAACCAACATCCTCTCGGCTGATCTGGGTATGGCTTGCACTGCTTCCCATAGTCATCATGATCATTCTGGTGTTAAAAATCTTGGATCCGATGGACTCCGTCTGTCCGAAGAGCAGGAAGCTCAGCTCTGTCAACTTATGAGCGACGCTCCAATGGAATTTGAGCCGGTATCTCCAGAAGAGGAAGGCCAAGGCATTGCCCTTTCGCGCGATTTGCTTGACGACTGGTATGTTAAAGGAAGCTTGATTAAACCTTGCCCGGTCTCTCTTAACGGTTTTGGGGTAGTCTTTGATTGTGCCCATGGGGCTGCTGTTCGATTTGCCGAACAGGCATTCAAAGGTTGTGACGGCCAAGCCGCTTCTGTTTTTAAAGACAGCTATCTTTCTGCCCCACTTAACGAACCGCGCATTAACTATCAGTGTGGTGCGATTTGGGCCGAAGACCATCCCGAAACTTACGTCTCCCTTATAAACTATCACCGTGCTCAAGTTGCTTTCGCTACTGATGGCGACGGCGATCGAGTCACCGCTATTGATCCGCAGGGTCGGGTTTTTACCGGTGAAGATTTTCTTTATATTATTGCTTTATGGCTAAAATCAAAAGGAAAGCTTCCTGATGCTACGGTTGTTACTAATCACCAGGCCAATCTCGGGCTTGAAGATTCGCTTGAGCCCCTAGGAGTTCGGATAGTCCGAACTCCAAACGGCGACCGCCACTTGGAAGAAACAATGTGGGAGCAAGGCTTTGCTCTGGGTTTTGAGGAGGGAGGAAATGGTCTTTTTAATGATGGTATTCACCGCGCTGCCGACGGAATTTGGACCTCAATCCTTTTATCGGCTATCATGGTTAAAACCGGTTGCGCTCTAAAAGAGTTAACGGCTGACTTTAGAAGGCGAATCCAACTAAGAAGCTCTGTCTTCCTAAGTTTTTTACCCGGCCAAGAGGCTGTTGCTGGCCAACTATCGGAGTTAGACATTATTAAATCAGTTGAAAGGGACGGCGGTCGATTCCTTCATTGGTCTTCATCTACTGAAGCCGGAAAATATCGCCTTTTAATCGAAGAACCATCTAATGGGTCATTAGCCAGAGCTCAGGCCGCTCTCGCACAAGCCGAAAAAAAACTTAGGGAAACCGCGCTGACTTAAAGTTTGGCTTGCAAGATTAGTTTCTTTTTGAGTCTGCCCTGGAATGCTAGGCGCTTCTTCTCTTAAGTTTTTTTAAGCAGTTTTGCGATGGGTTCCTGGGGTCCCCTATGCAACGAAGCTTGGCCTGAGTATTCGAAGGGTTTATCCTGAGTATTCGAAGGGTTTATCCTGAGTATTCGAAGGGTTTATCCTGAGTATTCGAAGGGTTTA
>JAFGMK010000027.1 GCA_016927565.1 Minisyncoccota bacterium
ACTTTGGCAAACGATATCTGACTCTAGGAACGTCACTCGGCATTCTTATCCATTCCTATTTTCCGGAATGTATCGCGTCCTAGACAGATTGTTTTTTGCAGGAGGCTATGTTATGATAAAGAACCATGAAAAGGGGATTGTTGTTGGCGGGTATCGGTTTAATGGTCCTGGGCGGAGGAGGTTATCTTATTTTCAGTCAAGTTTTAAATCGGCCCTCAAAAGGAGCGCTTCAAATTTCATCAACTCCTGAAAGTGAAGTTTTTCTTAACGGTGAAAAATCCGGAATTACCCCTTATTTTAATGATAAGTTAGAAGTAAAAGAATATGCGGTTAAGCTGGTGCCGACAGAAAATGCCGGTTTTCTGGCTGAGATGGCTTCGGAATCGGAAAACTGGCCGGTGTGGGAGAGTAATATCAGTTTGGCGGCTAATGTTATCACCTCTGTAAACTATCAATTGGCCCCTGAGGAAGAGCTTTTTTCCGGAGAGATTTTGGCTTTGGAAAAGATATCCGATTCTAAGACCTCGGCTCTGGCAGTCGTTTCTTTGCCAGATGGGGCGTTGGTTAAAATTAATAATGATTCAAAGGGGTTTTCTCCAATTTCAGTTGATGGCCTTTCGCCGGGCAATTACCAGATTACGATTTCATCTCCGGGTTTTGCGGAGAAGACGATTTCAGCGCAGACAATTGTCGGTTATAAATTGACTGTTTCGGTCCAATTGGCCCAGGAGAAGTTGGCCGGTGTGGCTGAAGCATCCGGCAGCGGCAACATTGAAGGGGCGGAAACAGAGAGAGAAGAAGAAGCAACAGAAGAAGAACCGGCTCCGGTTGATCCTGAGAGACCTTATGTCAAAATCAAACAAACACCGACCGGCTGGCTGAGAGTAAGAATGGAGCCGACAACAACGGCAGCCGAGGTGGCCAAAGTTGATCCGGGTCAGGTTTTTGCTTATCTTGAAGAAACAAAAGAAGGCTGGTATAAGATCGAGTATGAGGCGGAGAAAGAAGGCTGGGTATCCGGGGTTTACGCTGAGCTGGTGGAGTGATTTTTTCGCAAAAAAAGGGCAGCCAAATGGTGTTTAACGATTTTCTGGTCTTTTTTTTAATGGAATTTAAGTAGGTCAAAGCCGCATGAGCGGTTTTTTTAATAATTAAAATGTCACCTGAAGCAGGTCCGCTTGATCCTCATTCCTTTGTAAGGCCAGAATATTACCAGTTTTATGAAGATCTCAGGAGGGGAGTTTGTGATCGGGCCGATCCGGTCACCTGGCGGACTCTTTCAATTGGACTGAGGACAATTCTCGGCTCCCAAGAACCCGAAAACCAAGTTGCTCCAATGGATACTTTTTACCAGGGAGCCAGTTTATTAATGGGGCTTACTGAAGGAACTTATCTGGAAATTTTATATCCGGAAATTCTTTACAGTCTTTATGGTGAAGATTCTTTGCCGCTGGTTCAGGAAGGCCTTTGTCCAATTGATGTCTTATGTATTAATGGGCGTCATTTTCCTGAACCTCTGCTTTACGACTTGGCAGATGCTGCTGCTGCTAGAAACCTGCAAACGGCAGTGTTAAATCCAGTCGGACATTTTAATGACCAGGAGACAAGAATTATCCTTCCCGGTTGTCTGCTCCGGCCGGCTAAAGAAGCGGTAATTCTGGCTTCAACTCAGGCTAGCCGGAAACTGAACCTCGAAGGTCTAAGGCCGAGATTAAGAGAGATTTTAGAATCGGAAACCGGCTTGATTGGTCAATTGACTGCCCTTGATGAAACTTTAACCGAAGTTGCTACCCAAGCCGCCGGAGGCGGAGGTTTTACAGTTTTAGAAGATGTGATCCGGGGTGTTTTGAGGAATCCGGAGTTTTCCAGCCAAGTTGAAAAATTAATGATCGTGATTCCGATGTTTGGTGGTTCCCGCGGACACAAGCCCGGACAAGACAATACTTTGGGTTATGAAGTTCTAGAAGCAATTGATCGGGCTAAGGGAATGGGTTTACAAATAGTTGATATTAAAAAACAATTAAGAGCGGCTAGCAGTTATCGAATTCCTCAAATCAATGTTCTTTCTGTAGATATTCATAATGCAGGCCGGCCGGCTTTAACCTACCAAGAATACGGGATACCGTTTAATTCTCTGGACACTGCTCCTTGTTTTGCTCAAGTTAGTGCTGATTATCTTTTTGAAACCGGAAATGCCGGGCTGCCGTTAGTATTGACTGTTTTTGATAAAGGAGCGATTCCTCGAATGGAAGCTTATGCCGGTGCTTTGTTACAAGCGCTGGTAGAGAAATTGCCCGGGCCGGGATTAATGATGATCTATTTTGACAAAAAAAGAATTTCGGCCGGAAAAATAGCTGGTATGAAAGTTGATCATGTGTGTCTTTGGAAGCTAGAGGATGAGGGAATTAAAGTTAAGGAGATTTGGCAGGGTGACGGCTGGTCCACTGATCAAGAATGCGTCGTGTTGTCGTTTGATGACATGTTTGACACTTGTGGTACAGCGGGAAGAAATTTAAGCTGGGTTAAAGCCGAACAGTGTCCGAGGGCACGTCTGGTTCTGTGCGCAGCTACTCATGGAGTCTTGTCCAAAGGAATAAGCGCTTTGGACAGAGTGCCGGCGGACCATTTTTTTATCGGCAACACTCTGAAAATTGAGGGTTTGGATAGCCGGCAAAACATAACCCAAGTCAATTTAGGACCGGTAATTCTTGAGGGAATTCTCCAAGAATGATCACTCCAGTTTTCCTGCCGTAATCAGCTTCTCATGAAACCCAGTCCGTAGATAACCATTATCACCAATAGTCCCCATATAATCACGCTGCCCAGAAGTTGCCTGTCGGATAGCAGAACCCTTTCCGGAGCTTCGGCTTTTTCACCTTCATAGATAATTTTAGTGTAACGCATAATCCCGAAAATAACTAAAGGAATGGTGACCATCAGCCATTTAGTGGTGCCGATTAAAGTAACCGGTACCCACTCTACCAAGCTATGGAGGTTGGGGAATTTATGAAAAATTGGCGGTGGCGGCTCGAAGAAAGTAAAAAGAGCATAAGATAAAAGGCTGGAAGCGGAGAACATTGATAAGTAATTATTTAAAATCTCCGGGGAATAGTGAGTTAGAGTTTTCCGATGTTTTGCGCTTGGAGTATTTTTAAGAACAGTCAGTTCGGCCCGGCGTTTGCCGACAGCCAGGAATAAAGAAAGCGAAACCACACAAAGCAAAAACCAAACCGACATGTGGACATTAAGGGCAAAAGCGCCGGCGTAAACCCGCAAAACAAAACCGGTGGCAATCGTAATCACATCGATCAGCACAATTTTTTTTAGATAAAAAGTGTAAAAAAATTGCAAGACAAGATAAACCAGGCAAGTTAAAAAGAAAAAAAAATTAAGTTTGATTGCCAAATATAAAGCTAAAAAAGCAATAAAAACAGTGAAAAAAAAGGCACTTGAGATCGGGAATTCACCGGAAGCGATCGGCCGGTTTTTTTTATAAGGGTGAAGCTGATCTGAGGGCAGATCAATAATGTCATTAAAAATGTAAACAGCGGCAGTTAATAAAGAAAAGATAAAGACGCTGATTAGAGCAGTGCTTAATTCGGGCAGGGAAAAAAGATAGCCGGAGAAAACAAGAGGAGCTAAAAGAGCAAGATTTTTTAATGATTGTCGCGGCCGGGCGGTTTTGACCAGGTTGACAAAAAGCGAAGCCATAAAAGTAATCCTCCAATGAGAATAGCTAACATACTGATTGTATAAAATTTTTGGCGGCTATTCAAACAAAGAGCGAGAATTCCCAGAACAGCCGTGGTTCCCCAATAAAAAAAAGCAGTTTTTCTCTTGCTCCAGCCTAGATCAAGGAGATGATGGTGAAGATGTCCCCGATCACCCCAGACAGGCGAATGCCCGGCGATTAGGCGGCGGATAATCGTATAAAAAGCATCAATAATCGGAATACCGAGGACAACGATGGCGGTGCCGACTTTGGTAGTGGTCAAAATTGCCAAAACGGCTAAAATAAAACCGGCTAAACTACCGCCGCCATAACCCGGCATAATTTTCTGCGGGTAGAAATTAAAAGGGAGAAAGCCAAGATAAGCTCCGGCAGTAATTGAAGCCAGAATTGTAACCGGCCATTGAGTGATATCAGCTGAGAATTTAAGAGAAAGAAGGGCGATTGTCAAAGCGGCAATTGTCACAATGCCCGGAAGCTGACCGTCGAAGCCTTTGACCCAGTTAACGATGTTAGTCATCCAGACAATCCAAATTATTGCCAGAGTGTCGGCAATCAGCCAGAAATGCCGCTCTTTTCCCCAAAGAAAGAAACTGATTTGGGGCTGATCGAGACGGATAATGCCCCGGGAAAGAGGATTGTTGATAAAGGCAATGCCGATACCTGAAGCAACTACCAGACAGGCGGCCAGCAAACAAATGATCATTCTGAGGTAGGGATTAAGATCAAAACGGTCATCCAAAAGGCCGACAATAACCAAAAGAGCCGCACCGGTGATGATAGCGCTAAGATGTTGATCAAAGGGAAGAAAGAAAAGAGTTGTTCCTAAGATACTCAGAAAAACCGGCAAACCGCCGGCGCGGGGAATAACGCCTTGATGGGTGTGGGCGGGGTGTTTTCTTTTTTTTACATCGGTGACCAGTTTTGTTTTTTTAGCCAACCAAATTGTAGGAGGGGTTAACGCAAAGCTTATTAAAAAAGCACTTAGAAATGGCCGAAGGATAAGCATTTTTAAAAAAGGCAAATCGGCCATGATTATTTAGGTAGTTAGGTTGATAATTTTGTAAGTGGTAAATAAGCAAAGGGCGGTGATAACTAAAGCAGTGGCGGATAAAATCCGGCGGATAAGGATTTCTTTCCTGAGCAGAAAAATAGCCAAAAAAAGATTGAAACCAATAATTAAAAAAGAAATCAACGGCAAGAGCCAAAGTTCGGAAGGCGATCCTAACTGTTCTTCTCCCCAGGGCCGGGAGAAAAAGAGCGGCAGTTGGGGGGGCAACCGGTTCCAGTTTAAAAAAATCAGAAAGGAAATTATAAAAACCAAAAAGAAAGCTGATAAAAAAGAAAACCAGACAAAAGAATCTTCTGATAAAGCTGTGATTTCTTTTTTATCAAAAGAAATATTTAAAAGCTTCCGACCCATTTTAAAAAAATTGGTAACATCCTCTTTTGAGGGGTTGTCAGTATTATATCATTGATTTTTTTAAAGATGATTACAGCGGAAGATTTTGATTGAGTCAAAGGTTTTGATCAGTGAATATTTTTGTCTAAGCAGCTGGGTCAGTTTGCCTAAAGACTGCTCCTCGTCTGAAAAAACTACCCAAAAACGGGGAGGGTTGACCGAAAGAGCTGTTAGGGTTTCTCGATAGTTTTGGTCAAAGTCCTTGATGTGGTAAGCGGCTGAATAGCGGCCGACAGGTAATCTTTCTGATAAAGGATAGAGGGTCGGTTTGTCTCCCCAAATAAATATTCTTTCCTTAGTGTCGGTTCGACTTTTAAGATAAGCGGCGGCTTGGTAGAGTTGGCTGACATCTTCCCCCCAAAAATTAAGATAATCAACTCTTTGTTTTTGACCGAAGATCCATTGATAAAAATTTTTGTAGTAAGGAAGGCTGGGATAGTAATAATAATCAAACTGGTTAAAGATTAAAAAAATAATTAAAGCCAAGACTATCGAGGCGGGCCTGGTAATTTTAGGTAGGGTAAACAAAAGACCGATTGAGAGACAAAGAGCCGGAACTGCCTGGAAAAGATAATGAGGATAGGGCCGGGCTGAAAGAAGGGCGGCAAAAAAGCTGGTGGCAGACCAGACAAAGCTGACTTTAACGACCAAAGAAAGCCGTTGCCGGATAAAAAAAAGTCCCAAAATGAGACCGGCCAGGGTTAGGCCTCTGAAAACCATACCCAGAGGAAGAGAAGCGACCTGGGCCTGATCTTGAGACCATGAAGAAAGATAAGGAATATTTTGACCAAAAGCAGCCTTAAGAAATAAATGACTGGCATTTTTTTGGAAAAAATAAATAAAGGTTAATCCGACCGGTGTTAAAAAACCTAGCAATAAAAACCAGAATTTCCGTTCTCGCCAGAAGGCAAGGATTTCCTTAAAATTTTTATCCGCCAGTATAAAAAAGATTATTCCGGCGGCGGCTAAATCTAGGACAGCGGGAATTTTAAAAAGAGCCGAAAGAGAAAAGGAAACACCGGCCAGAAAATGAGCCAGGCTTGACCGTTTTTTTGAGATCAGCAAAAGAAAGCCAATCATTGAGGTGAGAATTAAAAAGTTTTCCGCGTTGGCAATTGTCCCTTCAAAAAGTGGAATTGAGGCGAAAATAGAAAAAGCCAGCAAGGAAATCAGAATTGCTTTTTTATTTTTACCGAAAAGAGCTTTGGCCAGGGTGTGAAAGACTAAAAAACTAAAGCATGACCAGAAAAAGTATAGGAGGCGGTAGGTAAAGAAATTTCCTGAGAATGCCGCCAGCCAATAGAGCAGGGGCGGCTTATTATCGTGGATATCACGGTAAAAAACCAACCCTTTTCTGGCGGCTTGGCCAAGAACAAGATAGATGCCCTCATCACCGTAACTCAGAGGTTCAAAAAGCGAAGGCAGTCGAAGAAGAATAAAGATTATGAAAAAGAACCAAAGGTAACTTTTCTGCCAAAGACGGAAAAGATTGCTGAGCGGGTGTTTTTTTCTGTTTTTTAGTTTCATTAATATAGTAAATAAAACGGTTGGATTTCAGTTTGCTAAGGGCAGATAAGCGACTTGAAAACAAAGGGATTGGCCGGAACTAAAACAGCGCTCCAGAAGCCGGATTATTCCGGAATTTGCATTAGGAAGTAATCTGGGAGATAATAAAAAGACCGAGATATTTTTATTAACAATCTGAAGAATAGGTTTGCCGGTCAAGGTTGTTTCCCGGATCTTGATTTTACCTAAGCCGGTGCCGAATCGGTTGGACATTCTACTTTTCAGTTTAGCAGAAAAGCAAAGCCTGACTCAAGAGGAGCCGGTAACAGATGAAAAATAAAACTTCAAAACTTTCCCGAAAAAATCCCGTTAAACCCCGATGGCATCAGGGTTGGCGGAATAGGGTGGTTATTATTAGTTTCTTTTTTTTACCCGGGCCGATCAGTTTAACCTTAATGTGGCTCTTGGCCAACTGGAGTAAAAAAGCTAAATTTACTGTTTCCGGTTTGATTTTTTCTCCTTTCCCGGTGGCTTTGCTGGCTTCCTGGTCGGCATCTTGGTTTGCCCCGATGGGAATGGTCGCTTTTCTTAATTTGGCGCGGTTGATTTACAATCTTTGTTTCTTGATAGTCGGGGTTTCTTTGGTTGCTGCTTTATTTTTAACTTTCAGAGCCAGAAAAAGAGGCCAGCTGTCCAAGTCTATTTGGATAAGGGCCGGTCTTATAAGCTATTTCAGCCTTTTGATAGTTTTTTTCTTTGTTCAGGTTAGCGCCAGACTTCAATATCTGCTGGTTTGATTTTTACTTTAAACCTTTTCGGTAACACGGTATTCCAGATATTTGCCTAACATCAGTCGGGTATGAGCGTCGAGGCCCGGCAGGGCGGTGAAAAAGAAGCCGGCAACCGGCATCAGGACAAATTCCAGAGGAAGTAACCAAGCTCGCCAGCGAGGAAATTTCTTGGGTCTGGGGGGTCTCTGGCGGGCATCAATAATGAGGATAATTATCAGGAAAATAAGGGTGAGGCTAAGAATGCCTGAAGATAGTTTCGGCAAGGTGTAGCCCATGACTGTTCTGGAAAAACGACGGTTAAAAATTGAAGGGAGAGTGATTCCCAGAGTGACAAAGAACCAGTTCACCGGCCATAAAAAATGATCCTCTATGACTCTAACTAAACGAATAGTTTTGTTCCAGAAAGAAACATTGGGAATCAAAAAATAATTTTTAATAATATATGGATCATCGGAAACTCCCCAGGCCCATCTCTTAAACTGCTCATACTGATTTTTGAAAGTCTTGAAAAAAGTGGTCGATTCGGCGGCGTCGACATGGAGAGGTAAAAAAAGAGGTTCAACTTCTACCTGGCCTTTGAATTTATAAAAGCACTTAAAAAATATTCGCCAATCTTCGGGAATAACATCCGGGTCCCAATAGCCTGCCTCGTCAATCATTTTAAGAGAAGCAGAGTAGTTAGCCACGTTAATTAAACGGTCCGGCCGCATTAAGACAGCTGTGCTCCAAACACTGCCCAAGGTATTAGCTACCCGGTTGAGTGGCGGTAATCGCCAAAAATTGTTGTAAAAATGAATTGCTGCTTGCCAAAAACGACGGTAGCGATGGGGATTGTCTAAGAAAGCATAACCAAGATAGGAGAAATGTTTGGGGTGGAACTTGTGATCCGCGTCGCAGCTGGTAATGGTCAGATAGTTAATGTCCATTCCTTTCCGGTCAACTAATTCTTTTTTAACCCAGCGGGCAGCATAGTTTTCGTTTGAAGCTTTGCCGGCAACTTCACCGGTGACAAGTTGATGGCGAGTGACAAAAAAATTACCAAATTCTTTGCCGAATTCTTTTTTTAAAGCCTGGATTTTTCTGGGGGCTTCTTTATCTCTGGCTTCGGTTGCCATAACGATGGTCATTTGCTTCCGGGGGAAATCCTGTTTTTTTAACGCCTTCAGGTTTCTTTTTAAAATGTGAAGCGGTTCTTTATAGGTGACGATGATGATGATGTGATGAAGGCGTTGCCAGTCAGGGAAAAATTTAAGTTCCCCCAACCAATCCATTTTGCTGGAGGCCTGGATTTTGAGATGGGAGAGAATGCCGGTAAAGGCCATGGTAACCGATTTATAGAGCCAAAAGACATCGTAGGCCAGGACAACATAAGCAACCACCGTGGGGATAACAAAACCACCGATAAGCAAAAAGCCGATCAGGCCGTAAGCGACCGCTCCGGGAAGAATTTCAAGCAGTCGATGAATTGTTCTGTCGTGTTCGATAATCCATTCGCGGATTTTTTTCATTTTAAGAATTCAATTAATTGAATTAAACAGTTTGGTTTTATCAGAATTATAGCACAGGTAAATTTCTTCTAAAGCCAAAGGATGTTTTGGGGTAGGTTGAAACATTCTTTCGGGAGAAACAGGTCAACTTGAATTTACTTTCTAAAATCTTTGTTATCTTTTATACTAGTTTCAAATGAGACAACTTCATCAGCAGCAGTTGAAAATTTTGGATGGGCTTTTGTTTTCTCTCTCCGCAAAATACTCAGAACTAAAGCCAATTCTGATGGAAAACAGTCAATTTGTTTTTCACTTGGAACGATTAATAAAAATGGGTTTAATAAAAAAAGGCAGAGCCGGATACCAACTGACTACTGCCGGCAAAGAGTATGCTAACCGGATTTATGTTCGTGACTTGAAAATTATCCGCCAGGTAAAATCAACGACCGTAATTTGTGCTTGCAAGGAAAAAAATCATCAAAGGTTTTTTTTAGTTTATCAACGACTAAAACATCCCTTCTTTGGTTGTTGGGGTTTTCCGACGGAAAAACCTCGATGGGGAGAAAAGCTGATTACGGCGGTGGCTAGAGGTTTAAAAGAAGAGGCCAGTCTAAGGGGTGAGGGCAAGCTTTTTGCAATTCGGCATTACCGGGTTTATTCAAAAAAAGACAAACTTTTAGAGGATAAGCTGATGCACGCTTTTTTATTCAGAAATCCTCAGGGGAAACTAAAGGGTAGCATTGAGGGTAATTATTGTTGGGTTAAAGAGAAAGATTTAATAAAAAAAGTCAAGCCGCCGCTAGAAGAATTCCGGGAGTTTTATCAGGCCCTGAAGGATTTTAAAAATAAAATCAGTTTTAAGGAAATAGATGTCAAAACCAAGCGGTTTTGAGCCAAGATGCGTGAATCACGATCCGGGATTGTCAGATACTTTTGATCCCGGACCTTAAAACAACTATGAACAACAAAATTACCATTACTATTTGCGGCTCAGTCGCTTTTGCCAGAGCAATATTAACCATTGCGGCAAGGCTTGAGAAAAGAGGTTTTATTGTTAATGTTCCCTTGGGCCTCGAGCTTTTTCTGCCTCCCGAAAAACATCAAGAACTTTTAAACAGCTGGGGTCAGGCAGAAGGGGCGGAAAGAAAGATTAGATATAATTTAATCAAAGACTATTATGAAAAAATCAAAAAGAGTGACGCGATTTTGGTGATTAATAAAACCAAAAAGGGTATTAAGGGTTATATTGGCGGCAATACTTTTTTAGAGATGGGCTTTGCTCACGTTTTGGGAAAAAAAATTTATGTTTTAAATCCCTTGCCTAAAAATTTGGGGCTGATTTACCAGGAGCTTCTTGCTTTTCAGCCGACCATTTTAAACGGAGATTTAGCCGAAATTAAAGTTTGTCCCCATCGGTGTGTCGGGATGCTTGTTTGGCGGAAGAATAAACTTTTGTTAATCGAAAGAAGGAAATCTCCCTTTGGCTATGCGCCGCCGGCAGGACATCTGAAAAAAAAAGAGTTTTTTAAAGAAGCGGCCCGGAGAGAGTTAAAAGAAGAATCCGGCTTGGAAGCAGTTAGTCTAAAATTGGTAACGCGGGGCAGGAAAGATAATCAATGCCGGCGCTTAAAAGGGAGTTGGCATAGTTGGCGAATTTATCAGGCGAAAGTTAGAGGAAAGATAAGGCCAAACTTAGACGAGGTGGTCAAAATCGGTTGGTACTCCTCCTATCAGTTGAAAAAAATGGCTAACAGGACAAAAAAATTTATCAAAGGGGAAATTAGTCAGAACGACTGGCAGAAATCTCCCGGGTTAGAGGTTGTTTGGCTGGAGTGGCTTCGGAAACTGGAGATTATTTAGAGATAATTCGAGTTTACTTATGAGAGCAGGTGATATTTTAGAAAGTATCAAACCGGTTGTCGGGCAATCAAAATATGTTGCTATTAATCGGAAAAATCTTAAAAAAGTTTGTGCTGAGTTTAAGTCAAATGATTCCAAGAGTTGGTTGACCGAGTCCCCTTTTGAACTTTCCCGGTTAAAAGATGATCAGAGATTAAATTTTATTTTTGTTTTCGATTCCGTTAATTTTTGTTACTGGGGACAGCCAAAATGGACTATAAATTATCGCGGTGAAAACTACGATGGTGCTTGGGGAATGATGGGATCAATCAAAAAGGCCCTTGATCGGGGGTTGCCAATTTTGAAGGCTGACTATCTGTCTTCGTTGAAGAAAAAAGATTTGGCCTTGATTTGGAAGGGAAACATACCAATTCCTTTATTCTTTAGACGTTGGGCAATTCTTCGGGAGAACGGCAGGATCCTGCAAAAGAAATACCAGGGCCAATTCCTGGAAGTGATAAGAAAATCTAATAAAGACGCCTTGTCGCTTCTGAGTCTAATCACTGCTGATTTTCCTTCCTTCAATGATCGGGCAACTTTTAAAGGGAAAAAAGTTCTTTTCTACAAAAGAGCTCAATTGGCGGTGGCTGATATTTACCGTTGTTTTAAAGGCCGGGGGTGGGGAAACCTAAAGAACATCGGTCAACTAACAGCGGCGGCTGATTACAAAATCCCCCAAGTCTTAAGAAAGCTGGGAATTTTAAAGTATTCGCCTGAATTAGCTGGAAAAATCGATTCTCAAGTTCAAATCCTTCCGGGAAGCGAGGAAGAAATTGAAATCAGAGCGAATATGATTTGGGCGATTGAGCAAATTAAAGAGGAACTTAAAAAGAAAATCCCTCAAGTAACCTCGATGGAGATTGATTCCTATCTCTGGCTATTGGGGCAGAATAAGTCTCCGGATGACAAGCCTTATCATTTAACCAGAACAATTTATTATTAACCAGCTAGTTTGCCGTAAACAGTTAATTATTTAGTCGAAGAAGCCTGCCCGCATTTTGAGTAGTTTGGAAAGCAATTTTTTCAAAAGAAACTTTTTTTATTTTTGCCAGGGCTTCGGCGATGAATTTAATATTCTTAGGTTCGTTTCTTTGCCCGCGAAAAGGTTCAGGAGTAAGCCAGGGACAGTCGGTTTCCAGAATAATTTTTTCCAAGGGAATCTGTGAGGCTACAATTTGCAAACCTTGCTCGTAAGTCAAGTTGCCGTCAAGACCAAAGAAAAAGCCCAAGTTTAAGACGCGCTTGATTCCTTTTTTGCCGGCAGAGTAAAAATGGATTACTCCGGTTATTTTTTTCTTTTGGCACGCTTTTTCCAGCGTGTCCATGGTCTCGGCAAATGCTTTTCGGGTGTGGACTAAAAGAGGCAGATTAAGCTCTTGGGCGATCTCGATTTGACTTTGGAATAGCTTTCTCTGTTCGCTGACAGATCGTTCTTTTTCTCCCGGCGGCGGCGATGAATAGTCCAATCCGCACTCGCCAATAGCAATGATGTGTTTATTTTGGGCAAGAAGTTTTAACTGCTTGATTTGTCTGTTTGATGACAGAAGATCAGAATTAGAGGCGGTGTCGTGGGGATGGATACCGGCAGCAGCATAAATGGTCTCTGGATATTCCTGGGCCAAATCAATTGCTTTTCGGCTATCGGCTAAATTACTGCCGACGCAAACGATTTTTCCCACTCCGTTTCTGATTGATCTTTTGATTACCCGATCGGTATCAGTAACATATTGGGGGAAATTTAAATGGGCGTGGGTGTCAATCAGCATGTCAAAGTTATAAAAAAATGCAAAAAAACATTAATAAAAGTTATTTGTTGTTTCGGAAAGAAAATTTTTTTAAGGACCCAGATAATAATTTTGCTTTAATTAAGACGAGGGAAAAGAGGTGCCGCGATTTTAACCTTGCTCCTGTTGTTGAATTGCTTCAAGATTTTCTCGGCCGTTTCCGGCAAAAAGGGTTGAAGACAAAGGCCGATTCTGACAATCTCAGAGGCACTTTTCAAAAGAAAATCTTTGAGTTTTCTGCCTGATAGCTCCCAGGGTTTCTGGTCATTGATTCTTTTATTTTCCAGATCAATTTTTTTCCAGATTTTCTCCAAAGCTAGATCAGGGCGGTAATTTTTAATTTTTGCCTTAATTGATTTATCAGGAATTCCGGTCTCTTTTTTTCCAAAAATAATGCCTGAATTTTGGCAAAGCTTGGCCACCCGGGAAATCAGGTTTCCCAGACCGTTGGCCAGATCGGACTGATAAAGCTGTTTAAATCGGGTTGAGGAGAAATCACCATCCTTAAATGGCGGGATCTCGCGTAATAGATAATAACGAACCGCATCGGTTCCATATTTATTAACTAAGTCAAAAGGATTAATCACATTGCCCAGGCTTTTACTCATCTTCTGACCGTCAGCTGTGATAAAGCCATGAATTAAAATTTGCTTCGAAGGAGGGAGTCCGGCTGATAGTAGCATCGCCTGCCACATTGCCGACTGCTGGCGAAGGTTATCTTTGCCGGCAAACTGGATTACCGGCCACCACTTTTTAAATTTTTTTGGATCTTTTGGCCAGCCGATAGCGGAAATGTAGTTAACCAGGGCGTCAAACCAGACATACATCACATGTTCGGGATCACCGGGGACATTGACGCCCCAGGGCATTTTTTTCTTCAAGCGGGAAATGCTGAAGTCTTTAAGCCCTCCGGCAACAAACTTTTTAATTTCCTGAAATTTTTCTCTGGGCAAAACAAATTCAGGATTTTTTTGATAAAGTTGCAGGAGAGGTTCTTGGTACCTGGAAAAGCGGAAAAAATAGTTTTCCTCTTTCAGGATTTCAATCGGTTTATTGGGGTGATAAGGGCAGTAGCCGTTCCGTAATTCGGAATCAGTTTTTTCCAGTTCGCAACCGACACAGTATTTAATTTTTTGTTTTGCCTTGAAGATATCTCCGTTTTTTAGACATCTTTGCCAAAACTCCCGGGCGCTTTTTTTATGATCCGGATCGGTTGTGCGGATAAAGTTAGTATAAGAAAGGTTTAATGCTTTCTTAAGCCGATCAAATTTAGCCGCGAATTCATTGGCATACTCTTGGGGATCTTGTTTGGCTTCTAAGGCTTTCCGGTAGATCTTAAGTCCATGCTCGTCAGTGCCGGTATTAAAAAAGACCCGGACTCCCTCAAAACGGTAAAAACGGGCTAAACAATCTGCTTGAACAATTTCTAAAGCAAAGCCGAGGTGGGGATCGGCATTGACATAAGGCAGGGTGGTAGTTAAGTACCGGCTATTTTTCATCAGTCTTATTTTAACCGAGGCGGGTTTTTTTTAAAAGGAGGTTGATTCTTAAACAGAAAACATTCTCTTTATTTTTTGAGACCATTTCTCTGCCCATTCATCGGCTTGGATTTTGTCAAGGGCGATTTGGTAGCCTCGGCCATTTTCCAGTTGTTCGGCAATAGTAGAAATGGTAGCGCTGGAGATTTTCAGAGAGTCTTTGATTTCCCGGTAGTTTTTACCTTTTTTAAGCAAATAGGCCGCGCTTAAGCGCTTAATTACCGCCAGATGCTCAGTCTTGGTTAAAAGATCTTTTAGAAAAACCTCGGCCTCCCGGGCATTTTTAATGTCAGCAATTGTTTGATACAAAAATTGATAGGCCTTTTCTTCAAAAGATTTTTTGATTCTTTTTTTAGAAACTTGCATGAAAAAAACCTGCCAGGCAGGTTGTTTAATTGATTAAACCATATTTTTTACCTTGAGTCAACCTACCCAGCTTAGAAAAAATCCTGTCCGGGGTCGCAGTATTAGGATTTGTCCCGATAGAACAAATAAACTTCCAAAGCAATTAAGAATACTCCCAAAGAAACAAGGTTAAAATAATTGGCTAAATCAACCTGCCTTAAAAGCAAAAAAGCAATTATTCCCCCGCTGATAAATAAACCGTGGCGGCTGCTTCCCGAAATCAGGCTAAAAGAGAAGAATAAACTTCCCAATAAGGAAAAATAAAAAACCAAAAAGGCCAATGCTGAGCCCGGAGCAAGCTTAAAAAAAACCAATAGCCAAATTGACCAACAAACCAAAGCAATTATTAGGGCCGGGAAAAAATTTTTCCTTTTTTTGGCCAGTTCTCGCCTTTTTCTAGCCTGAATCATGTTATACTGCCTAATAATAACAGATTTTTCTTGGGGTTTTATGGGTAGAGAATTTTATTTATTAGGGGCGGTTATCTTGGCCGGATTTTTATTTTTGGCCTGGCTCTTAAACAAAAAACTTTCCCGATCTCAAGGAGACCAGGCCTTAACGGAATGGCTCAGGTCAATGCAGGCTTCGGTTGAAACAACTAATAAAACTCTGAATGAGGCCATGCGATCGACTGACAAAAACCTGTCTGATACGCTCCGACAAACCACCCAATCCCTTAATGAGAGGTTGGATAATGCCGGCCGATATATTGCTCAAGTTGCCAAAGAAGTTGGTCAGATGAGTGAGATTGGCCGGTCAATGAAGGATTTGCAGGAATTTTTAAAAAGTCCTAAGCTGCGAGGTAATATCGGCGAAGAAGTCCTTAAAGATTTAATTTCGCAAATGTTTCCCAAAAACAGTTTCCATCTTCAGTATTCGTTTAAAAGCGGCGAAAAGGTTGATGCCGCCCTAAGAACTGATGCCGGTCTATTGCCGATTGACTCCAAGTTTCCGATGGAAAACTTTCAAAAAATGGTTAAAGCCGCTACCGAAGAAGAAAAAGAGAAATTAAAAAGGACTTTTACAGCTGATGTCAAGAAGCATATTCGGGCGATTGCCAAAAAATACATTCTTCCTGAAGAGGGAACAATGGATTTTGCCCTGATGTATATTCCTTCCGAACCGGTTTATTATGAGATTGCCAATATCGCTGAATTAATGACTTTTGCCCGTTCTTTAAGAGTTTACCCGGTTTCCCCTACCACTCTTTACGCTTCTCTGCAAACCATTTTAATTTCCTTTGAAGGTAAGAAAATCGAAGCTCGGACCCGTCAGGTTTTTCGGCTTTTAAGAGCAATTCAAAAAGACTATGACAAAACCGGCGAGGCGCTTTCGGTTCTTAGTAAACATGTTGGCAATGCTTATAACCAGATGGCTAATGCTTCTCAGTCATTTTCTCTCTTAGGCCAAAAGCTTTCCTCAACCCAAACTTTGGATGCCGGAGAAGAAAAAGAAGAGTTATTAGAAAATTAAACACGAGACTAATAGACTTTATTTTTCACTCTTCATTAAGCTTGGTTGCCCCAAAATAAATCACTAATCAATATCTGGTTGACCTTTTTTAACAATCTTACCTGCCAACTCCCTGCCTTTCTGATGGTTCTTTCTTTCGATTTCTGTCTTCCAGCTCTTAGGCCGTCATTTTTTTAGATTTAGAAAAGATTTTTAAAGTCCTTAAGCCAGTTTGGATTTGGTGATAGAATGTTGTAATGACAAATCAGAAGAGAGTTTTAAACCCGGAACAGCAAGAGGCGGTAAAATATGGCCAAGGACCGCTTTTGATCATTGCCGGCGCCGGCACCGGCAAAACCACTGTCGTTACCGAAAGGGTCAAATATCTGATTCTTGAAAAAAAGGTCAAACCTTCCCAAATTCTGGCTCTCACCTTTACTGATAAGGCCGCTCGGGAGATGGAGGAGCGGATTGACATTGCTTTGCCTTATGGTTGTCTTGATCGGTGGATCTTTACCTTCCATGCTTTTGGCGATCGGATTCTGCGGGACGAAGCTTCTCAAATCGGGCTTGATTCCGGTTTTAGACTGATGAATCAGGCGGAAACAGTCTCCTTTTTAACTCAAAATTTATTTTTTCTAAAACTTGATTATTTTCGCCCCTTAGGCAACCCTACGAAATTTTTATCTGGTTTGATCCAGCATTTTTCCCGGCTTAAGGACGAAGATGTTTCGCCTCAAGAATATCTTCTCTGGGCGAAATCCCAAGTCCCAAACCCCAAATCCCGAACGGAAGCAAAAAAACAAGAAGCAGAAAAATATCTGGAACTTGCCGGTGCTTACCGGCAGTATGAGAGGTTAAAGATTAAAGAGGGAGTGGCGGATTTCGGCGATTTAGTTGCCAACAGCCTCAAACTTTTCCGGACCCGAAGAAATGTTCTAGCCTGCTATCAAAAGAAATTCAAATATATTTTGGTAGATGAGTTCCAGGATACTAATATTGCTCAGTATGAGCTGGTCAAGCTTTTAGCCTCGCCGGCTGAAAATCCCAATCTGACTGTTGTAGGAGATGACAGCCAGTCAATCTACAAATTCAGGGGAGCGGCAGTCTCTAATATCCTGGAGTTTAAAAAAGATTTTCCCCAAGCCAAACAAATCACCTTGATCAAAAATTATCGCTCGACCCAGACAATTCTGGATCGGGCCTATCAATTAATTAAACACAACGATCCGGACACTTTGGAAATCAAGCTGGGGATTTCCAAAGACTTGATCAGTGCCCGGAAAATAGTCGGGGAGCCGGTTGAGTTTATTCCTGCCGATCGGGTGGAAAATGAGGCGGAAGAAATTGCCGGAAGGATTAAAGACCTGAAAAAGGAGAATTACGCCTGGTCTGACTTTGCCATTCTCGTTCGGGCCAATAATCATGCCGAGCCTTTTGTTAAGGCCTTAGCCCGGCAGGGAATTCCTTATCAATTCCTAGGTCCGGGCCAGCTTTTCCGCCAGCCTGAGGTTAAGGATTTAATTGCCTATCTTGAACTTTTGGATAATTTTACCGATAGTGTTGCCTGTTTTCGGGTGCTTTCAATGAAGCATTTTAATTTTTCCGGTCGGGATTTGGCCGCTCTCTTAAACTTTTCCCGGAAGCATAACCTTTCCTTATTTGAAGCCGCTGAGGCGGTTGATCAAATTTTGGTTTCGGAGGAGACCAGGGAAAGGATCAACCTCTTTGTCAAAATGGTCCATCGGCATTTAGATCTTTTGGCCAAAGAAACTGCCGGCCAGATTGCTTATTATTTCCTCAAAGATACCGGTTTATTAAAGATGATGGCGGATCAAGAGACAATTGAAGAGGAAAAACGAACCCAGAATCTGGCTAAGTTTTTTGACCGGTTAAAAACTTACGAAACCGATCATGAAGACGCCTCGGTTGGGGCTGTTATTGGCTGGATCAGACTTTCTCTTGATTTGGGGGAATCTCCTCTGGCCTCAAACTTTGATTGGGAAGGTGAGGACAGAGTGAATCTTTTAACTGTTCATTCCAGTAAAGGCCTGGAGTTTCCGGTCGTTTTTTTACCTAATCTGGTTGCTGCCCGTTTTCCCACTCGCCGGCGCCGGGAGCAGATTCCTTTGCCCGAGGCCTTAATTAAAGAAGTTTTGTCCGAGGGCGATTTCCACCTTCAGGAAGAGCGGCGGCTCTTTTATGTCGGGATGACTCGGGCCCGGGATCGTCTTTTTTTTACCGCCGCTAAGTTTTATGGTGAGGGTAAAAGAGAAGCCGGGCTTTCTCCTTTTGTAGTTGAGGCCTTGGGCCAATCGGCCGCAGAAAAGGTTTTGAATCGAAAAAAAGTTGAGGAAAAATCCCAGCAGCTTTCGATCTTGGATTTTGCTCCGGCTAAAGACAGTCAAACATCGATGCTGCCGTCACGGCCGGCGGTTAATTATTTATCGTTTTCCCAAATCAACACTTTTATCACCTGTCCGCGTCAATACCGTTATCGTCATCTTTTAAAAATTCCCGTTCCTGTTTCGGCCGCTTTTAGTTTTGGCCAAGTGATCCATCAAACTCTTAAGGATTTTTATCAGGGTCATTTGGTCGGCGAAGAATTAACTGTCAATAGTCTTTTGAAGCTTTATCGGGATAACTGGCAGTCAGTCGGTTATAGAAATAAGGCCCATGAAAAACGAATGAAGGCCAGGGGCAAAAAGATTTTAAGGGATTTTTTCCAAAAAGGCTTTGATAGGCAGGTTGAGGTAGCCGGTCTGGAACAGTCTTTCGTGATTAAGCTCGGTCCGGACTTAAAGGTGGGTGGCCGGATCGACCGGATTGATAAAACCAAGACAGGCCTTCAGCTTCTGGACTACAAAACCGGTCAGCCTTGGGAGCAAAAGCGGGTTGACCAGTCGCTCCAGATGACGATTTATGCCTTGGCCCTAACCAGTAACAAATCAAGCTTGTTTTCGGAAAAGACACCTGAAGAGATTACTCTTTCTTTCTACTTTTTAGAAACCGGCGAGAAAAAAAGTACCAAAAGAAATCAAAAAGACCTGGCTAAAGCCCAAGAAGAACTTTTAGAAAAGAAAGATATTATCCAAACCAGCGACTTTACGCCCACTCCCGGTCCCTGGTGCAACTACTGCGATTATAAACTTCTCTGCCAGGCGTGGAGATAAAAAAAAGTTTTACTTAGACTTAGGCGCAGCTACTGTATCTGAAGGAGAGCCGCCCACAAACTGGGCTGCATAACCAAGAATATTATTATCCAGATCTGGAAGATCATCCCCTATTATATCCAAGGCTCCCTGAATATCTGAACAGCCCGTTGACCGGATTATTTCAATTTGTTCTTCGGTTGTTAGGGCATCAGCTGGACCATCACCAGGTTTCACATCAGACATAATCAAAAAATTTTTCTAAGACTAAATAGTAATGATAATGATAAAAAACTTTATAATATTGACAGTCAAAAGCGTTTAGTTGTTTAGTTTTCTTTGGGTCAGCAAAAAAACTTTTGATAAATTTTCTTACTGGCATTACCATTTGACCTTGATTTTTTAAGTCTTCTAATTTTTTTTCGAATTGATCCTTTTTTTCAACCGCTTTAGTGAATTCATCCAATGATGGCTCTCCGGTACTGCTTCTTAAAGCTTTTGCTAAATAAGAAATACCAACTCTACAAAGCAAAATTGAACCAGCGCCAATTTTTTTTATAAACGGAGCTATTCTTTTTTCTCTCTCTTGACTTTTTTCCTTCTCCAGCGGCAATCTTAATTCCTTATAAAGAAATAATCGGCTCATCTCTTCCAGCCATTTTTTTTCCGATAAAGAAAGCAACTCTTGGCCTTCATACATCTTCGGCTTAAAGCCCTTTATTTTTTTAACTAAATTCTGGCCCAGAGCTTGATCCATATTAATAATAATTCTATCTCTTCTCAGGTCTTAGAACAATAGCCAAAAACACTGCCAGACCATCCTCTTCAGCCTTCTTACCCCAAAAAGGAATACCCCAGGCATTCCTGGGGGGGACAATATCCAAGAACCAGCCCCAGCGAATTTTATCCGTGTTAAAAAGTTCAATGATTCGAATCAATGAACTTTTAATTCCCCCGCCTAGAGAAGGAGTGCTTCAGCCACTGTCTTTTTTTAAAACAGCCCGGGTAAGTAATTTCCTTTCCGCCGAAGCTTTTTTTAAAATGAGTAAAACCCTTCCAGGCCTTATTCGGTCGGCGGGAATCGTTGATGCCTTCAAAATCAAAAGATCGACAACCAATTTTTTTAGTCCTTTTAATCGCCTCCCAAACCAAACCGTATTGAGCCAAAAGCCGCCGCCCCGGTTTCGTCGTAAAGGCATGGTAGTAATAGGCGGTTTTTTGACTGATCAGAACCACTGTCCCGGCTATAATTTGTCCGGGAATTGAAGTTTGATCGCCGGTCTGACTCAATTCGCCGGTTTTTAACGGGTCCGAATGAGCGAGTTTTTTCAGATCTTTTGATTCCGAGGCAGTCAACAGAAGGGCTCTTTGGCCAAAAGCCTTTTTAAGCTTAAGGAGATTTTTAAAAGAAGGAATAATTATCTTCCAGCCGGCAGTTTTTTTCCAGGATCGATAGAAATTTCTAAGTTCCTCTTCTTTCCTACAACGATATATCGATATATCGTTGTAGGATTTTCTAATGCCATAGCGACAGTCTTTCTTCATTTGTTCCAAAATCTTGGGTTCTGATTGATTAAGATCAAGCCGGACTGTTTTGGTGGGCAGGTAGGGCCAGCGGCTCAATTGGAAGTGATTGGCGATTAGAGATTTGTGATTAATTTCCGGCAAGGGTTCGAGATAAACGGCTGCGGCATGATATTTCCGGGCTAACCGGTCAATTTTTCTGTGATCCGGCAGTTTTTCCGGCCTTTGGATTTTAATGATAGAAAGAGGTAATAAAGGGAACCGGCGAATAAAAACCGAGACACCATCAATCTTTTCCACTACCCAGCCGGTGCTTTTTAAATATCGGGCATAATCAGGCGATTGTCTCAGGTCGGTCATGGGGTATAATTTAATTTAAGTCTTATTTTAAAGTTATTACTTCAAAGAGTATATCAGAGATGGAATCTTTTGATGTGGTTATTGTCGGCGCCGGTCCGGCCGGTCTAAGATGCGCTGAAATTTTAGGCGGCAGCCGTTTCAGAGTTTTAGTTTTGGAAAAAAAAGCGGAGATCGGTCCCAAAATTTGCGCCGGGGGGTTGACCAAAAAGACTCTTGATTGCCTGAATTTTCCGACTGAATTGCTTGATTTTCAAACCAATAAGATCAAGTTACATCTGGATGGACTTTTTTTAGAAATTAAACAAAAAGATAATTTTATTTATGGTGTCAGTCGGAAAAGGCTGGGTCAGTGGCAGCTCGGGAAGCTGAAGCAATTCCAAAATATCGAAATCCGGACCAAAGCTTTCGTTTCTAAGATAAAAGAGGGGAAAGTATTTGTTAATAACCGGCCGGTGGCTTATAAGTTTTTAGTCGGGGCTGACGGTTCGGCTTCGGTTGTCAGGAGGCATTTAAAGATTGGGTCGAAAAAGATCGGCATTGCCAGGCAATATCTGGTTCCGGTCAGAGCCAATTCAGGATTCGAATTTTTTTATGATCAAAGCTTATTCGCGGCCTGGTTTGTTTGGATTTTCCCTCATCAAAATTACGTCAGTATCGGTTGCGGCGCCGATCCCGGAATTCTCCCTTTTGAAAAATTGGCCCAAAACCTTAAAAAATGGCTTAAGAAGAATGATATTGATGTCTCTCAAAGCAAGGAAGAGACATTTGTCATAAATTATGATTTCAGGGGCTATCAGTTCGGAAATGTTTTTCTCGTCGGGGATGCCGCCGGTTTTGCCTCAAGCTTAACCGGCGAGGGAATTTATCAGGCGGTGGTTTCAGGGGAGGAAATTGCTAAAATAATCCTTCAGCCCGGCTATCAGTCACGGAAGCTTGATAAAATCTTAAGGCTCAAAGTCATCCACGAGCGACTGATGAATCGGCTGATCAGTTCGGATTTTTCAAGATCGACCCTCTTTAGAGCCGGGGCATTTTTGATTAGGGTCCCGTATCTTGGGATGAAGATCTTTAATTTTTTAATTTAGCTTAGTGTTTTTCGATGAAAACTTTAAGTTGTGTTTGTTTGCCGGACCGGGAGTCGGCTTCGGTTATTAAAAAGATCAGTCAGAATATTTCCCGGGAATGCCGATCCGGCAATGCTTTGAAATTTATACCTCATTTTACGCTTCGGGGAGATTTTAAAATTCCGGACAAAAATATTTCCGGGCTTAAAGAACAAATAAGGCGCCTGAGCATAGGAATTAAACCCTTTAAACTGATTTTAAATAAATACGGCTTTTATCCTTGGAGAATTATCTTTTTAGAGATCGAAAAAAATGACCAACTCCAAAAATTGCATAATTGGTGTCTTAAAATTATTGAGAAATACCGGACATCCTGGGTTCCGGAAAATTATCTTAATAATAACCACTTTACCGGCAAACAAAAAGAGTATTCCTTAAAATACGGCTACCACTTTTGCCTTGAATTTTTTTCGCCTCATTTCACCATTGCCGGCAATGACATGACTGAAACCGCTTTTCAACAGATAAAAGAAAAGCTGGAAAAAAAGCGAGAAAACATCGGGGTTGAAGTTAAACAGCTAGCCTTTTTTGATCGAAAGATGGGAAATCAGATTTTTTTTAAAACACTTCTTGGGAAAGATTAAAATGATGCGATGAAAAACATGTAGCCCGTTTCTGGGATAATCAGAGTCAATTAGTTGTATTACGGCGCTCTAATCTTTATCCCGGTGCTTTTTATCAGAAGATAAGCAGCAAGAAGGGTCATGGTAAAGCCAGGGCGGCTGTGGCCGGATGGTTGATCAAAATTCTTGTCGGAAGGCTTAAAAAAACATTAAAAAACAATTTACAGTTTTCTCAATAAAGGAAAATTGCCGCTTTTTAAAATTAATTAGATCAAGAG
>JAFGMK010000028.1 GCA_016927565.1 Minisyncoccota bacterium
TCGTCCCAGAAAAAGACTGGGCTATTATACCCCAAGCGAAGTATTTGAAAAGGAGACAGGCTGGGGCATTTGAACATTGAATTCAGCCTGGTTTGGCTTTTTCGGAAGAAGGGTAATACACCCCAGGGGGGCAAGATAAAGACACCCCTGGGATGAGGGGATTTGTCGGGGGGCAAGATAAAGACACCCCTGGGGTGTGGTTTTGGGTTTGCTTGTATGTGGTGTTTGGACTTTTTGGCAAAAATAAGGATCCCGGATTGTCTGCAGATTTCTCTTCCGGGATCGAATAAACCCGGACTGTCAAAGAAAAATGAGTACTTACGAGAGGGCCAGCCTTGGCCCTTTTGATTTTATTGAGAGCTGGATCTTAAGGGGTCCGACTTTTAGAGAATTTTATTATTGAGTTGTGGGAGAACTTGATTGGGCCGGAATTGGCTTTGGCGGCCTTGTTTGGGAATTGGTTTCTGATGATGGGGATAGAGTTGGCTGATCGGGAGAAATTGGTTGAACGGTTGAATTTGCCGGGTGGGGGGAGATTGATTGAGGTTGTGTTGGAGTCTGGGTTTGGGGCGGGGATTGATTGGCGGGATTGGCTGGAGGGCGAGATTGAGCCAGTGGGTCTGACGGAGAAGTTCCGGTCAGAGCTGGTGCGGCCGGTTGAACGGGGAAAACGGCCGGCTGGGGTTGTTGGATCGGAGCCGGTTGGGCAAGGGGAACGAAGGTTGAAGGAGAGATAGCCGGCGGGGCCGGTGTCGGAGCCGGGTGAGCGGGGATAGCGGAGGGGGCTGAGGCCGCTGGTTTTGGTTTGGGATCAGGTTTTTTCCGGTAGGTAAACCTTTCCCGGGAAACCCGGATAACCTTTTCCCGGTTTTGGTTTTTGCTGGCGGCCGGCGGTAGGGATTGGGCTAAAAAGGGCCGGGAAGTTTGTTTGTCAATCGTCAGTTTAATGGCGATTTGAAAACGATCCAGGGAAACTAGGTCGTTTTGGGTGAAAACCTCGCCGTATTCTTTTTCTAAGATGGCAGCGTCCTCGGCGCCGACAACAAAGGAAATCATCGTTCCGGCGTTACCGAAGATCGCTTTTTGAACTTCCTGGTCGATCTGGGCCATGTATTGGTTAGCCAGAATCAGGTTGAGGCGGTATTTTCTGGCTTCGGAAAGGATTTTCATAAACGAACTGGTAGCAAAGTTTTGAAACTCATCAACATAAAGGTAAAAATCCCGCCGTTGTTCTTCCGGAATCCGGACCCGGTGCATGGCGGCCTGCTGTATTTTGGTAATAATCATTGCTCCCAAAAGGGCGGAATTGTCCTCTCCCAGCCGGCCCTGACTGAGGTTAACTAAAAGAATCTTGCCTTCATCCATTACCTGATTGAGGGTAATACTGGACTTTGGCCGGCCAATAATGTTCCTGATCATTGGCGAAGTGACAAATTGGCCGACTTTGTTTTGAATCGGGGAAATGGCTTCTTTCTGAAGCCGGTCCGGCATTTTTTCAAACTCGTTATGCCAAAAAGACAAAAGGATCGGATCGTTTATCTTTTTTAAGGTTTTATTTCGAAAGCTCTTGTCGGTCATAATTCTTAAAACATCAACCAGGGTGGTGCCTTTCACATTGGCCAAAGTGATGACGACACTTCTTAAGATATGTTCCAGCCTCGGCCCCCAGGAATGACCGTAGAGTTTGTGGAAAATGGCGACAATGCCGGAGGTAACCAGTTCGGCGTCAATCGGCTCAATTACTTCTAAAATGTTTAAAGAAACGGGGTTTTCCCGGTCGGCCGGATTAAAATAGCAGACATCGTTTATCCGGTGGGAAGGGATGTAATCAAGAAGGATTTCACAAAGATCGCCGTGAGGATCAACGACGGCAACGCCGCGGCCCTTTTTAATATCGTCAACCGCCATGTTGGCGATGAAGGTTGATTTTCCGGTGCCGGTTTTACCGATGATGTAGATGTGGCGGCGGCGGTCGTCGGTTTTGATGCCGAAATTAACCTGGCGGTTTTTGAATTCAGTGCTGGCAATAAAACAGATTTCATTTTTTTGTTCCTCGGAAAGATTGATGGCCGCTGGCAGGTTCTCCGGTGGTTCGGAGAGAATGGTTTTGCCCCAGGCAATATTGGGAATTTGAATCGTGTGGCCGGGCAGGTGCCAAAGGGTGGCCAGTTCGGAAATAGAGAGGATCTGGTTGCGGGAGGTAAATTTGGGCGAGCGCTCGATGATGGCTTGGCAAAACTTTTTTTTGGCAAAAGATGAGGGCCGGCTGGCAACCAGGCTGTTGCCGTCGCCGCGGGTATAGCCGGCAAAGCTGCCGACGAGGCCGTTGAGGTTTTCTTCGGTATTGCTGGCCAGTCTGAGGCTGGTACTGAGGCCGAGTTCGCTGATTTTTTGTTTGATGAGGTTTTCGCCGGGGAGGGGCCGTTTATGGCCTTCTTTGTCAATCGGAATGCCGGTGTCGATAGCCTTTTGACCGATATTCTGCCAGTTGTTTGGAGCGCGGCTGATGATCATTTGAAAGACAAAAAAATCCTGACCCTGGCCTTTGCTCATGACGGCCAAAAAATTGGCCAGCGGATCAACATCTTTAAACTCTTTATAGGTTTTAAAAGGATAGTAGTAGGTGTTGGTTTGGTTAAGTTGGCAGGCGGGAAAGATTTGTTCTTTTAAACCCCCAAGATAATCTTGGGTTTTAGTAACCAGAGCTTGAGAGTAAGTTCCTAAAAGTTGAGATTCAAAAAAGGAAGCTAACTCATCGTCAAAGTGAACGAAGAAGCGGATTTGCTGGCCCCAACAGGCAATTTCTAGGGAAAGAGAAGTGCCGGGAACAGGTTTTTTATTAAAAAGTTTTTGAAAAAAAGCGGGCGGGAGGGCAAGGTTTTTGGTAAAGCCGGCAAAAAGCCCCTCAGCCGATTCGGGAGTATATTCATTATCTCTGGAAACGCGGATTTCGACAACCATAAGCCGGAATTAAGAATTAAAAGCTTTTAGCTTTGATGATTTTATCAAACCATTAATAATTTTGTGAGTCTCAATTGATGGCTGAGCTGGTTCTGGAGTTTAATGGTTGAGTCCGGGGCCGGTAAATAAAACTGATTTTTTTTCTTGATTCTTGATTTTTGATTCATAATTCTTGAAATGAAGTATAAAGGAAAACTGGCGATTGAAAAAGAGGGAATTTCGGCTGAGGAAATGAAAATAAAGATGAATCTTGTTTCTTGGAATTATTTGGCTTAAAATAGCACTTGTTTTGGGCGATTAGCTCAGCTGGTTAGAGCGCTTATCTGATAAGTAAGAGGTCCCAGGTTCGAATCCTGGATCGCCCACCGGGAGAGCCGGGATGAGAAGTTTACCCTGAGGGAGCGAAGCGAGCCGAATGGGAATCCTGGATCGCCCACCAGGAAAGCCGGGATGAGAAGTTTCCCCTGAGCGAGCGAGGCGAGTCGAGCGGGAGTCCCGGACCACCCGGTATCAAAATATGTTTAGAACTAAAATTGTAGTGACGGTCGGACCGGCTTGTGAGTCGCCGGTGATGATTCGCCGTTTTTTAAGAAGCGGTGTTTCTGTTTTTCGTTTCAATATGAAGCACAATACTCAAACTTGGCATTCCCGGGTGATGGGTATTGTCCGCCAGGAAGCAAAAGAGCTGGGGGTACCGGTGGCGATTCTGATGGATCTCCAGGGCCCGGAAATTAGAATTGGCCAGCTGGAAGAAAAAATCAGGCTGACAAAAGGAGAGGAGGTTTTTTTTGGTAAAAAGGCCCAGAAGGACAAAAAAACCGTAACGGTTGACAACCTTAAGCTTTTGTCTTCTTTACCGGTAGGGGAGAAAGTTTTTATTGATGACGGACGTTTGGAAATGCGGGTGCTGGAAAACAAAAACGGGTGGATCAGGGTCAAGGTTTTAAAAGGGGGGATTCTTTCTTCCCGGAAGGGGATTAATTTTTCCAGTATTCAGGTGGCAATCCCGACTTTGTTTGCCAAAGATTTCGAAAATATTTCGATGGCGGCCAAAGAAGATGTTGATTTTATTGCTCTTTCCTTTGTTCGGGATCGGAAGGATATTCAAAGACTGAAAAAAGAGATGGCAAGCAAAAACCTGGAGGCCCAGATAATTGCCAAGATTGAGACAGAGAAATCACTTCTTCATTTTGAGGAAATACTTGAAGCAACTGACGGGGTGATGGTCGCTCGGGGCGATTTGGGAGTAGAGTTGCCTCTGGAGCAAGTTCCTTTTTGGCAGAAAAAAATTATCCGTCTTTGCCGTGAAGCCGGAAAGCCGGTGATCACAGCAACGGAAATGCTTCAGAGTATGGTTGAAAGCTCCCGGCCGACCCGGGCTGAGGTTTCCGATGTCGCCAATGCGATTTATGACGGGACTGATGCTTTAATGCTATCGGCCGAAACAGCCACCGGCGAGTTTCCTCATGAGGCAGTGGAGATGATGGCTAAGACAGCCCGGTTTTTGGAAGATAAAGTTGATTTTACCAAAAGAAACAATTTCCGGCTCAGGAGTCAAAGTGAGGTGGTTGTCAAAGGAGCTTATGATTTTATTCACGGTGAATTCCGGATGCGGGAGCCGATTAAAGGATTTGTGATTCTGACTGAAAGCGGTCGGACAGCCCGGCTTTTGGCTCGGATGCGGCCCAATCTGCCGGTTTTTGCCCTTACCCGAAGCCGGAAAACTCGGGATCAGTTAGCGCTTTCCTGGGGTGTGGTGCCTTTCTATTACCCTTTCAAGAAGAAATCCGAGGAATCAATTCAGGCAATTTTACAGTTCTTGAAAGATGAAAAAATGGTTAAAAAAGATGATCTGGTGGTGATGGTTTATGGCCAGGTTTGGGGTGAACCGGGCCTGATCAGCACGGCTCGGCTTCAGCCGGTGCCATAGTTTTTTCTGCCAATGGCCGGCGGGAGAGGTTTTTAAGAAAGTTTTTTTATTTTTATAATAAAATCCGTCAGAGGTTTTATTTCGATTGTAGTTTATGTCTGAAACGGGAGAACGCCCAAGAATAGACCGGGCGCAATTTTTCGGCCGTCGTCCGATAGAGGAGTTGGAGCGGGAACAACAAGGGGGGGCGGTCAGTGGCAGAAGCCCGCTTGAGCTGTTTTCTGATTGGGCTGCTCATTTTTTAGGCAATATTCATGGTTTGGCGTCGGGGTTTCGGCCTCGGATGCCGGAAGGCCCTCCAGAAGTTGATCCGGATGAGGAAACACCCAGAGATGCTTTTTAGATTTCTATTTCAACCACATCACCTTTTTTAAGTTTTCCGCTAAGGATTTTTTGAGCAACCTGATCTTCAATTTGATCCTGGATAACGCGGTTCATCGGCCGGGCGCCGAAGGCGGGGTCATAACCGAGCTCAACAATTCTTTCCAACAATTTTTGGCTGATTTTGACTTTGATTTCTCTTTTCTCAAGACGGCTGTTAAGTTGTTTTAGCATCAATCCGGCGATTTGCAGCAAGTGTTTTTTGGCGAGAGGTTTGAAGATAACCATGTCGTCAAAACGGTTTAAAAACTCCGGGGAAAAAATACCCTTTTTTTGAACATATTCGATTACCCGGCGTTCCAGGGTTTCGCTGTCTGTTGCGGAGCTGTTTTTTTTCAGAATTTCTCTGATTAACTCCGTGCCGGCATTTGAGGTGCCGATAATAATCTGGTTGCGACAGTCCACTTTTTTGCCAAAGGCGTCAGTGAAATAACCCTCGTCCAGCAGGCTTAAAAAGAGATTGAGAATGTTGGGGTGGGATTTTTCGATTTCGTCAAGCAACAAAAGAGAGAAAGGATTTTCCCGGATAGTTTTGGCAAAAAGCCCCGGTTCCTGAGTATTGATGCTGCCGATAACGCGGTCTAAGGCATCCTGGCCCTGGTATTCGCTCATGTCAAACCGGATCATCCGGCTTTCATTGCCGAAATAAGCTTCGGCTAAAGCTTTGGCGGTTTCGGTTTTGCCGACGCCGGTGGGACCCATGAAGAGAAAGGAACCGATTGGCCGGTTGGTTTTGGCGATTCCGACCCGGGTTCTTCTCATGGCCCGGGCAATGGCGACAACAGCCTCTTCCTGATTGATCAGTCGCTGGTGAATGATTTTTTCCAGGTTGTTTAATCGTTCGGCTTCATCTTGCCTGATTTCGCCTAAAGGAATTTTCGTTTTTTCCGAGATGACCTGGTTAATTTGTTTGGGGGTGATGATCTTTTGGCCTTTTTGAGCGGCATAAACGCAAACCTCATCTAAAAGATCGATTGCTTTTTCCGGGAAAGGGATGTGAACGATATAGCGGTCAACTTGACTGACAATTTCCTTTAAAGCCTGGTAAGTCACAAAGACCTGATTCCTTTTTTCGTAATAGTCAACCGTATCTTCGAGAATGGTCAGAGCTTCGGTGTTGGTAGGAGGAGAGGCTTCGACTTTTTCAAATTCTTTTAGAAGCTGCTGATTGGGGTAAAGGTATTTGGCAAAATCGGCAAAAGTGGTGATCCCGATAATCTGAACGCCTTTTCGGGCGGCCTGAGAAAAAACATTGGTCAGGTCAATCCGGTTGGTTTCCGGAGAAACATACTGGTCGAAATTGTCAATCACAAGGATGATATTGCCGGCGTAAGCGGCTTCGGTTAAGGCTTCTTCGACTAGAGTTTTGGCCTCCATCTGGTTTTTTGATTCTGAGGCCAGCCGGCGGAGATTAAAGCCAAGAACCCGTTTATGGGCTAAAGCGGGGATGACCTGGCCCTGATTGACTCTTTTGGCGAATTCTTCAACGATGGTGTGCCGGCCGACGCCCGGTTCACCGACTAACAGAACATTATTGCCGCTGTAGCGGGCTAAAATTTGCTGAATTTGAATAGTTTCCTTCTGCCGGCCGACCAGATGATGGGTATAGGGGAGAGGTTGGGCCAGATTGGTACAATAGCGGTTCAGATTGGGGGTATATCCGAAGGCAAGGTCTTTGCCTAAAGGAGGGATCTTTAAGAGGTTTTCTATCTGCCAAAAAGCCCTTTCACGCCTGAGGACTCTTTTTTGTCTCAGAAACCAATTGCTGACCCTGATAATATCCTTTGGTTTCAGATCTTTGTCTGCTAAATACTGTTTAAATGGAAGAAATTCCTGAGCGGAAAAAACCAGAATATCCTTAATCGTTAGTCTTGTTAATTTGATTTTCTTCTTTTTTAGAAACCGGCTTAGCTGACTTTGAAATCGATTTTTTTCAGCGGCTACAATCGGGATTGTTTTAATTTTTTCCGGATTAAGATTTAGTCGGGTCAAAACAAAAGCGGTCAAGGGAAAAACAGTCAGTTGCGAAAGAATTTTTTCCGGATCAAGCCGGTTATCAGTCAGGAGGTTTCGAATTCGGTCTTTTTCCTCTTTCAGAAAGCAATAAAAAAGATAAGTAAAACCGGGGAGAATCAGCCAGGCAAGAAAAAAACTGGTTCCGGAAATAAAGGTCAGAGTGGTAGTGATGAGCCAAATCAAAATAAGGATTATTCTTGTCAGAATGCCGATTGTCCGGGAAATAAGGTTGTAAGAAAGAGTTTCAAGTAGCTCACCCAGATCAAGGCCCGGGGATTTTTTCTTAACCAGCTGCCTCTTCCAGGGGCCAAAAAAAGTTCGGATTAAAAAACCGACGGAAAAAAAGTGGGTCAGGAAAATAATAAAATTTTTGGTAGCTTCCAAGATGCGGTTGGGGATGTGGGAATAATGCCATTCAAAATAGCTCAATCCAAATCGGTTTTGAGAAGAATTGGTAACGGTTGAATCTTTGGCTGGCGGCATCTAAGCCTTAATTTAACACAGGAAGAGATTGGGAAACAAGAGCAGAAGCAGACAGAATTGTTTTGATCAGCTTTCCGGGCTTCTTATTACAAAATGTCCCATAGTTTTCTCTTGACAATCAGTTTTATTTCTGATATAAGTATCTCACCGATTAAATTTCTCTTTTTTGTTAAAAAGGAAATCGAGGCGTTTTTTGACCCCAAGCCTTATGAGTAAAATTTGTCGATTCAACCTTAGGAAAAAGCGTTTAATTATCTGGTGTTGAATCCAAATTCAGGGGTTGCAGAAGCCGCCTTTGGGCGGCTTAATGTGTTTATAAGGGGCCTGTAGCTCAGCCGGAAGAGCAGTCCGTTTGCATCGGACAGGTCGCGGGTTCGATTCCCGCCGGGTCCACTTAGAGAGGAATCTCTAAATTTGACAATTTAGCGGTGCAGATCTGGCTCTTTAAAAAGTGAATAGGATGTAGGTAAGTCAGATACTGTCCTGTATCTGACTAATCAGGCATTTGTTTAACTGGCAGATGCCTGAAGTATCTTCATATCAGTTAAAGTCAAGCAGACAACGGCTGCCTTGGCTGTTTGGGCCGATGAAGGACGCGGTTGGCGGCGATACGCGCCGGTTAGGTGCCTAACAACCTTTGATCCGGCGATCTCCGAATGGGATAACCCCTCCGACATTATGTCGGGGACGGCTCGACCAAATGTTTTGCCTTTGGCGGAACTACTAATCGAGTTCGAGGTAACCCGGGGAACTGAAACATCTTAGTACCCGGAGGAAAAGAAAACAATGTGATTCCGTTAGTAAGCGGCGAGCGAAAGCGGAAAAGCCCAAAATCCGATGTTACATCGGATGGTTGTAGGACTCCAATGTGGGATAAGGATGGATAGCAGAATGTCTCGGAATAGGCAACCAAAGATGGTGAAAGTCCAGTAAGCGAAATCCAAAATTACCCTAGGAGTTTCCTGAGTACCACGAGAGACGGTGAATCCTTGTGGGAATCCGGGGTGACCACACTCCAAGGCTAAATACCCAAACAGACCGATAGCGAACGAGTACCGTGAGGGAAAGGTGAAAAGCACCCGTAAAAGGGAGTGAAATAGAACCTAAAATTGTCTGCTAACAAACAGACAGAGTCCCGCCTCTGGCGGGATGATGTCGTGCCTATTGAAGAATGAACCGGCGAGTAATTGAGCATTGCTGCTTAAGCGATTCTGTCGCGGAGGCGGAGTGAAAGCGAGGCTGAATAGGCCGAAATAAAAGTAATGCTCAGTTGACCCGAAACCGGGCGATCTACCCATGGGCAGGGTGAAGTCCGATGACCATCGGACGGAGGCCCGAACCCGTGTCTGTTGCAAGAGGCTGGGATGACCTGTGGGTAGGAGTAATATGCAAATCGTGCTCGGAGATAGCTGGTTCTCCCCGAAATATATATAGGTATAGCGTCCGATCATTTTTACCCTGGGGTAGAGCGACTGGATGGGTGTTGGGTCTTTTGGTCTAACACGCAACCAAACTCCGAATACAGCGGTAAATTATTCGGGCAGTCAACCTTGCCGGGCTAAGCTGGTAAGGCTAGAGGGAAACAACCCAGACTCTCGTCTAAGGTCTCTAAATAATACTTAAGTGTTAAAGGAAGTGAAATTTCTCAGACAGCCAGGAGGTTGGCCCAGAAGCAGCCATCCTTTAAAGAAAGCGTAACAGCTCACTGGCCGAGGGATTTTGCGCCGAAAATCCATCGAGGCTCAAAGTATTTACCGAAGACAGAGAATCTTGTGCTTCGCACCGGAAGCTTGAAGTGAAAAACGCAAAAGATAAAGACTGCCGCTTAAATTTAAAAGCAATCGAACTTTGATTTTTTAAAGCTTTTAAAATTTGAGATTTGAAATGCAGTTCCGGCTTTTGAGTTTGGATTTTTGAGTTTCTCGTGCGGAGCGCGAGGTTGGTAGGGGAGCGTTGATAGTTTGGCGAAGTCAATTCGTGAGAATTGGTGGAGAGCTATCAAGTGAGAATGCCGGTATAAGTAGCGAAAGTCCGGTGTGAATCCGGACCGCCAAAAACCCAAGGTTTCCCACGCAACGTTCGTCGACGTGGGGTTAGTCGGTGCCTAACATGAGTCCCGATGTTACATCGGGGGTAGTGGATGGACAACAGGTTGATATTCCTGTACTAACAAAGATTACATAAGCTGGGGGTGGACGAAACAGGAGAGCCTGAGCGCTCAGTTGAAGGAGTCGTTTAAGCTGTGAGGTAGTTTTAGTTGGCAAATCCGCTAAAGCGAAGCCGAGCAGTGATGAAAAGTCCTGAGTTTATCGAAGGGCAATTCAGGTGGTTTCAGTTTCCAAGAAAAGACTCGCAGTCCTTGTGCATGGCACAAAGGGATAAAGAATAAGGAATAAAGCAAAAAGTGGTTAGTCTCTGGCTAGTCATTAATTCTTTTATTTTTTTATTCTTTCGTGCTGTGCGCGAGGAGGATTTTTGTTAGCCGTACCGCAAACCGACACAGGTGGGTGAGTTGAGAATACTAAGGCGCGCGGGAGAAGGAGGTTTAAGGAACTCGGCAAATTAGCTGGACGTAACTTAGGGAGATGTCCTCCCCGATTTAATATCGGGGCGCAGCGAATGAATGCTTACCGACTGTTTATCTAAAACACAGGTCTCTGCAAACTCGAAAGAGGCAGTATAGAGGCTGATGCCTGCCCAGTGCCGGAAGGTTAAGGGGACGGGTGACCATGTATTTTACAAGGAAGCCTGGAACTGAAGCCCCGGTGAACGGCAGCAATAACTATAATTGTTCTACGGTAGCGAAGTACCTTGTCGGGTAAGTTCCGACTCGCATGAAAGGTGCAACGAGTAAGCAACTGTCTTGAGCCTTCACCCGGCGAAATTGAAATGGCTGTGAAGATGCGGCCTACTTGCTGCAGGACAAAAAGACCCCGTGGAGCTTTACTGCAACTTAATATTGGGATATTCTTTTTGATTGTTTAGCGTAGGAGGGAGCCTTGTGCGTAGCACAAGATTCGGAATTTCTAATTTCTGAGAGATTAGATTAATTTTTAGTCTTGTGCTAGGCGCAAGGCATCGATGAAACACCTCTCTTTGAAAAGGATGTTTCTAACCTGAAGGCCCTGGATCGGGTCTAGGAACAGTATTTGGTGGGCAGTTTGACTGGGGAGGTCGCTTGCTAAAAGGTAACGCGAGCGTGCAAAGGTTGGCTTGGCACGGATGGAAATCGTGCTGTAAGTGCAAAGGCAAAAGCCAGCTTGACTGTGAGGCCTACAAGCCGAACAGGTGCGAAAGCAGGCCTTAGTGATCCCCCAACGCATTGTGGGATGGTTGGGGCTTAACGGATAAAAGCTACCCCGGGGATAACAGAGTAGTCGCGCCCAAGCGTCCACAGCGACGGCGCGGTTCGCTACCTCGATGTCGGCTCA
>JAFGMK010000029.1 GCA_016927565.1 Minisyncoccota bacterium
CAAGGCAAAGGTCGCGGGTTCAAGTCCCGTCAACCCCGCTCTGCCTGATAAAGACATTTACTTTTAGGTCCTCTGCCCAAATCCTGCCCGCTCACCAGAAGGAGGTGAATAAAGAATGAGCCAAGCCTCACTTAAGAAAACTCTCAAAAAGGCAAAATTAAACGAAAAATTGATTAATCAGACTTTAGGCGTTTTAGCTCTGGTAGTTGTTGGAATTTTAATTTTCAACTATTTTAAGGCCCCTAAGAGCGAATCAACTCTGGAACCGGTGATTTCGGAGATTTCTCAAGAGCAAAACGAAGTTGTTCTGATTGAAGAAGACGGGAAACTGGTTCCCGAAACCCTTCCTGAAAAATACCTAGTCGTAACGGGAGACAGCTTGTGGAAAATTGCTGAAAAATTTTATAGCTCCGGTTATAATTGGGTTGACATTGCCAAGGCCAATAATTTAACCGATGCCGATCAAATCAGCCCCGGGAAAGAATTAAACCTTCCCAAAGCTGAAGTAAGACAACCAATAGCAGGAGCGGTTCTGGAGGAAGAATTCGGACCGGCAATTTCCGAAGATTCATATCTTGTCCAAAAAGGAGATTCTCTTTGGAAAATCGCAGTCAGAGCCTACGGGGATGGTTATCGTTGGGCGGAAATTGCCCAGGCCAATCAACTTGAATATCCGGGCTTAATCCATCCGGGGAATAAATTAGCTATCCCTCGCTAGTTTTCCTTCTCTTGAAAGCCAAACATAAACCAGATAAACTGGAAGGGGTAGTTAGTGGCCAAATTATTTAACCGGAGCGCGGGATTAGTTGAGTGGCTCAACGCTACCTTCCCAAGGTAGAAAGACGGGTTCGACTCCCGTATCCCGCTCATTTAATTCCTGAACAGACATTATTTCTCTACGTTAGTTAGAATTTGATTTGGGCATGAAATCAAAAAAAAACAACCGCAAGCAATTTCAGAATTTACACACTCACACTTTTACTTCAGACGGCCAGCTAACCTATGAAGAAACAATTCAACTCTCTTTAGAAAACGGTATTAATACCGTCGCTTTTACTGATCACGACAGCCTACCTTCGGAAAAGACCACCAAAAAACTTCTTAAATCACCCGGGCCTGTTAAAATAATTATTGGAATTGAGATTTCTTCGGGTCTGCCGCGGGAATTGGGCAACGGGCCAGCCAGCAATCTTCATGTCGTCGGCCTTTTTACCGACCCCACCAATCAGGCTTTGAAAAATTACTGCCAAAAAATGCGTGACGCCCGCCAAGAAAGAGCGCAACGGATTTTAAAAAATCTCAGGTCGCTTGGTTTCAAGATCACCCTAAAAAACTGCCTTGCCAAAGCAAGGGGAGGAATTGTTAATCGGCTTCATATTTCCCAAACCCTTCTTGCCAATCGAAGCAATCTCACTCTTATTAAACAGATTAAAGAAAAAATGGCAGCCGAAGCTTCTCAAAACCAGGCGATTAGATCCGAATACCAAAAACTTGAAGAACGCGGGCCTGAGCAATACCCTTTCGGCCTTCTGTTAGGCACTGATGCCTATCTAAAGGGAGTCTTTGTCGATCATCTGTATTATCTGTCTTTTGATCGGGCATCGCAACTCATAAGAAACGCCGGCGGAATTGCCATTCTGGCACACTGGACCTTTATCAAGCCCCTTATCAGCCCAAAAATGATTAAAAAATTCCTAACTGAAAAAAGGCTTGACGGCCTCGAAGTGGTCTATAACGCCCACACTCCCGGCCGGGAAGCTGAGATTCTGGCTGACATGAAACTTATGAAAAAAATTGCCCAGCAGCACCGGGCACTGGAAAGCGGCGGTGCAGATTCTCATACCCGGAATGATATTCAGTCTTTCTATCAAGACGTCAATTTAGCAGAAAAAACAACCGGATTGGCCGAAAAACTGATCCAATCAGGCAAAGTTGATCCAGCCTGGTCAACTTTAAACGTGACCGTTGAATAAAAATTTTCTCAGCGTCATTCTGAGCAGAGTGCAGGATCCCTTTCCGATGGGATTCTTCGGCTTTCAACCTCAGAATGACAAACAGCTAAGATGTTATTCAATAGTCTCCTTTAAGCTGATTTTGCTAAACAATCACAATCCTGTTAAAATTAGGAGCTGTTTTTATATTATAAGACCAAATAAAGCCGGAGTAGCTCAGCTGGTAGAGCAAGGTCTTCGTAAGACCGAGGTCGTGGGTTCGAATCCCACCCCCGGCTCTTGAATTTGAAAGGAAATTCTTATGACCAAAGACCCCTACAAAATCACTGTAAAAAAGAGCAATGGTTCCATTGAAAGATTTGACCCGGGAAAAATCGCTCAGGTAGTTCAAGCGGCCGGATTAAAGACAGAAGAAGCCGCCATCTTAGCCACTAAAGTGGCTCTTTGGGCAGTTAATCAAAACAAAGCCGTCATTAAATCTTCGATGATCCGAACTAAAGTAACTCAAATGCTCAAAAAAGTCAGCAAATCCGCCGCCAATCTTTTTATCTGGTATAAAAAAAATGAAGGCTAGTCGTCATTATAAAAGATCAAGGCTCGCCAGAAAAGAAGTGATCAGAAATGTTCGCCGGACCTTGTTTTTTGGCATTTTAACCCTTGCCCTGCTTATTTTCATTATTTTTTCCGGCCCGGCGCTTCTGGTAAAATTAGCTTCCTTTCTGGGAGAGCTCCGCAGTTCCTCTTTAATAGCTGAACCAAACGATACCTCTCCCCCGGCGCCGCCTCAATTTTTTAATTTGACCAAAATATTAAAAGATCCGGAATTCAAGATCGAGGGAGACAGCGAATCAGAGGCCAAAATAATCATTTTCCTGAATGGCCGGTTAGTCAAAGAGGTCACAGCCGACAAAGAAGGCGCTTTTACCGCCACCATCACTTTAACCGGAGAAAGAAATGAAGTTACTCTCAGGGCAGAAGATCAGGCCGGAAACCAAAGCCCAGAATCAGAAAAAACAATCATCTTTTTAGACCAAAAACCGCCGGAACTAGAAATCATTTCTCCTGAAGGCAATGAATTCATTTGGCAGGATAAGCAAATTCTCTTCCGGGGACAAACAGAAACCGAAGCTTTGCTTTTTATTAATGATCACCGGGTTATCCTCAGTCAAACCGGAAGCTTTGAATATAATTATTCTCTTTCTCCGGGAAACAATTTGATTAAAATCGTTGCCGAAGATCGAGCCGGCAACAGTACTGAAACCGAAGTAAAGATCAACTATCAACCTTAAGAACCTCCACAGAGGCCATCAAGAGCCAAACCCAAATCATCACCCAGGGATAAAACTGACTATTTAAGAAAAAGGAATGAGTCCAAAGCGAGGCCAAAATCGCCAGGATTGCCAGGCAAAAATCGTTTTTTTTACCCTTCTTCACTCCGGCTAAAACTAAACCAAACATTCTGAACCACAGCCAGAGATAAATAAAAAAACCGGTAATGCCCGTTGTCGCCAAAACCAGCAATAAGCTGGAGTCGGCTCCGGCGCCGGCATGAGTTCGCTGCCAGTTTTGGCCCAAAAATCCATAGTCGCGCTGAACATAACGATAGCGGTTATAACCGACTCCCCAAACGGGATGATCAGTAAAAATTACCCAGGACTGATGCCAATTCTTAATCCTGGCTTCAATTGAGGCCAGGCGACTTAGCTTAACCCCCTCGCCCCCTGACCCGCGGGGCAAAACAAATATCGTCAAAACTAAAATTGTCAAAGCAATCAGAAAAAACCTGATTGATTTCTTAAAATAACCAATTATTGCCGCTGCCGTCAGATAGGCTAAGTAGCTACTCCGGGAGTAAGTCAAAGCCAACGCCAAATAAACAACTACTCCTTTCGCCGATAAAATCCAAACTTTTTTTTTGGACTTTTTTTTTCTAATTAATTCGCTGACAATCAAAACCAAGGCAAAAACCAGCACCAGACCGGTAAAGCCCGGGTCCAGGAAGGAAGAAACCACCCGAAAATAATGAGGATCCCAATCAAAAAATTCCAGCGCTCGCAAATCCGGCCAAACTAAATACTGAATCAGTCCCAATAAAGCCAAGACAAATCCCAATTGCGCTAAAAGCTTGGCAAGTTTATCCTGAATCGACAAACCCGGCCACAGCAAAAAGCCGAAATCATAAACAAAGAAATACAAACCAGCGTAAAAAAGCCAGCGCCAAAGATACAGCGAGGCAATTATAGATTCCCCGAAGCTCATAAAAAAAACATTTGCCAACAGCGAAAAACCGGCTAAACAAAAAAAAGCTAAAATGGGCTGGGACAAAGACGGCAGTCTGATTTTTTTTCCGGTTATTTTGTGAAATATAACCCAGCTGAGAAGAGTAAGAAAAAGAAAAATATCAGTTAAAAAAACCTTTGCCTCCGAAGGTAAAAAAAATTGAGGGACTTTGCTAAACTGGCCAAAAGGATAAACCAGCAAAAACAACCAAAAAAAAGCTTGAGCCATTTTTTTAAAAAAAAATCCTGGCTGAATAAGATTTTTTTTCTGATTTTGATTTGCTTTATCTTTCATTCTAGAGTCATTTTCTGGCCAGTCTTTTGCTGATCTTCCCTATTATCAGAAAAAGCCTCTTTTATTGCTGATATTCGACCGGGCCCTTTTTTAAAAGCATAAACAACTTGCCTCTCGATAAAAAGGAATGAAAACTCATCATTAAAGCCAGAATTAAACCCGGCATCCCATCAAGAAAACCCAATCGGAAAAAATAATTCTGAAAGAATTTGGCTAAGGGATAAAAGATAATCTGACTCAAACTGGTTTTCTTCCTTTCTTCGTAAAGAACCTGAGCGTGAAGAGAGCTGTAATGATTTATTCCTTCCAGGAATTGAGTGATAGTCTGATGGGGATAATGGACAAGCGGCGCCGTCATCTCGGCCGTTTTACCATTCACTTGCCAAACTTCATGGACCCGTCTTTTCCATTGGCCGGCATCCCGACGAGCCAATCGCAACAATTTAGTTTTAGCGGTTTCGCCAAATTTGAGCTTTCTATCGAAAAAAACATCCTGGCGCTTGAAATAAAAACCCCGAACTCCGGGGAGATTGATTTTTTTTCTTATTTCGTCTTTCAGTTCCGACGATACTCTCTCATCGGCGTCAACAAAAAGTATCCAGCCGGCTTTAGCCTTTTGTAAGCCAAAATTGCGCTGGGCGGCAAAATCATCCCCAAGCTTCCTTTGATAAACTTCAGCACCTAGCTTCAAAGCTAATTCAGGAGTTTTATCTTTGGAAAAGTCATCAATAACTAGTAATTCATCGCAAAATTCAAGACTCTTGAGACAATCTCCAATATTTTTTTCTTCATCTTTCGTCAGAACTATTCCGGTAAGCATAAGAGTTTATATAATCATATATATTAAGAGATAATTCCTTTTACAAACCCTGCCATCACTGCAAAATCAGAACATATTTGAATAATTGGCAGCCAGATGATTCCCTGCCAAATTTTAACTAAATAATAATTTTTTGAAACAATCCAGATTAGATACAAAGAAAACAAAAAAAACGGCAATAAAACCAATTTACTATTTGTAATTGCAAGGCATATTGCAATTACTCCTAATAAATATCTTAAAAAAACTGTTAAGATTTTAAGATTGTGAGTGCCTAGTTTTTTTTGAGAATCCCACCATATTTTTGTTTGGGCATCACCTTTAGCATAGAAATAAAACTTCTTAATTGCAGTCCAAAGATCGGTTGGCAAAACCCAATCAACCATCGCTCTATTTTCAAAATAAGAGATTGCGCCTTCTTTTTTTATAGAATAATTAAAATACGTATCTTCACCCGCCTTATCCAATCTTTCCCAAAAACCGCCTACTTTTTTCCAAATTTTTTTCTTAAAAGCAATTGATCGCGTCGAAGGAAAAAAATTTTTATAAATAAGAGCTTTCGGATGAGTACCAAGGTAAGGCAATAAGCACTTCTGAAAAGAAGAAGACCCTATCATATTATAAAATCCAGAAACAACATCTACTGTCATTCTTGAGAATGGACCTATTATCTTTTCAAACCAGTCCTCATGCGGGATGCATCCTGCATCAGTATGTACAATAATTTCCCCACTTGCTTTACTAATTCCAAAATTTCTTCCTCCTGCAATTGAGACTCCTCTTTTTATCAAAATCTTGACATTGTTTTTATGTCTTGACCAGTCTTTTATTATCTTCGTTGTCTTATCAATTGAACCGCCATCAATAAAGATAATTTCATCTGGCTTTACAGTTTGTCTTTCTAGAGCAAGTAATAAACTTGGGATTGAGAGCTCTTCATTGAGAAGAACAATTACCAAAGATGCCATCATAAAATGATTTTTTTCAAATTATTTCTTCAATAGATTTCTCAAGCTTATCCAAATGATTAGCCCATGTCCAATTTTTACACACGTGCTTTCTTGCCCTCATTCCCATTTTCTTACTTATGTCAGGATGTCGAATTAAATAAAGTATTTTTCTTAAAAATTCTTCCCTGTTCCTCCTGAGCAAAAAACCAGTAATACCATCAAGGATCGTTTCTCTATATCCTCCCTCATTGACCGCTAAAACTGGAGTTTCGCAAGACATCGATTCCAATGCTACTAAGCCAAATGGCTCGTTGTAGCTAGTGCACAAAGTTAAAATACTTTTTGAATACTCCTTTGATAATTCTTTATCAGAAAAAGATTTTGAAAAGGTAATATTTCGAAAATTTATTGATACTTTTTTTTTAACCAGCTCCCTCATTTGGGAAAATAGGTCATAACCATTAATCTTGTCTTTCCCCCCGATAAAAAGAATTTGATTTCTTTTTTCGGACCTATCTGGTATAAATACTTCAGGGTCTACTCCCAGATAACACACATCAGTATTCACTTTATAAATCTTTCCTGCTTTTTTTTTGACATAACAGGAGTTTGTGAGTATCTTGCTTGCCGATCTTGCATTAATAAGATCGATTCTTTTCCTTAAAAGTCTTGTTAAATACTCATAATCATTTTTCAAGATGTTATTAGTGTTAACAAACTTTAACTCCTTCTCATAAACTATCCTTAATAATTCTTCACAAAAATAAATTGACGGAATGCGTAAAAACCTCAAAATAAAAGGCGCTTGAGTAAATTTATCCGGATGAACAAGGCAAATATCAAAATTACCATAATTTATCTGATAAGAAATTTTTTTTTGGAGCCTTAAAAGAGAAAAAAAATTTTTATAGTCGCGTTCTAATCTCGACAAAAAACCTGGTAATTTGCTTTCTGCTCTGAACGAATATCGATACACTTTTTTACAAAAAGGTCTAATATCTAAAAAATCTCTATCGACTAAATCCAGCTCAAAAAGATAAAGATCATGTTTTCTACTAGCAAGTCCTTTAGCTTCTTCATATAAAACTCTTTTTGCCCCACCTGGAGGCATATTATGAAAAATAGCAATTTTCATCTATGAAAAACATCAAGAGTCAATTATTAAATTATCTCTTGATCTAATTAATTTTAAAAAGCGGCAATTTTCCTTTATTGA
>JAFGMK010000006.1 GCA_016927565.1 Minisyncoccota bacterium
GACTTGGTTATATTCTTTTCGCGACAAAATAGTGAGAAGTTCTTTTTCGTTCGTCATCACTAAAGCTGGCTATATATTCTTAAACCACTTAATAAATTTATCAAACACCGTTGGCTGCCAAACTTCGTTATTAAACTTTTTTACTTCCTCAACCGACATTTCTCCATAGGTTTTGTTTTTGCCTTCAGGGAAGAGAATCCGATCAAAGTCGCGAACAAAGTTATTATGCTGGCTCCTGATTTTTAGGGCAACTTCTCCTCTTAAAACTCCAGGGAAGTTTTTTTCTTGGCTTCGGTCTTTGTAAAAAAGAAGATTGACAAATTCCCAGTTACGATTCTTTTCTCCCTCAAGCAATTTTAAAAGACCCTCAGCGCCTAGGTATTTATCAATGAACTTCACATAGGTTTTAGGAAAATCATTTAAAGCCTTGATATGAAGAGCTCCGTCAATAACAAAGAGCGGCTTCTTTAATTTGGTAAAAGCGGCCCTAGCTTTTTCTCGGGCAATCTCAAGCACCTCTTCGCTTCTCGACTCCGGCAAATCAACTTCAAATTGCTTTAAAACAATACCTTTATCGGCAAAATATCCTTTGGCTTGAGCAAATTTCCATTTATTGGAAGTGGCGAAATAAAGCGACTTCATAATTATTCCCTGAAAATTATATACTCAAACCATTGTTCCTGAAAATGAACAGCTCTTTTAATTTCCTCATCCGTTAGATTTCCCTTTTCGAGTGGAACAACTACTAATTTATCATCGTCATCGTTTAGACGATGAATGATGGCAATACATTTTCCCTGAGCTTTTTTGACGGGCTTATTAATCCCTAAAAAATAAGCGTCAATTTTTTCATCATCCGGGGCCTTGGTACCAGAAACATAGCCATAGTTGGCCTGATAAACAAAACCATGTTTTGGATGCTTGCTTCCCAACGGCCTGTCGATTACCAGGCTTACCTTCTCTCCTAAATATTTTCTGGCTAGTTTAAGGCTTTTTGAGGCTTTCATTTTTTGTTTACTACCAACTCTCAAAATGGCTCCAGGGCTTTTTTGAAAATTATTCTTCCGGTAGCCGTCGGGCGGAAAAGATAAGTTCTCTGACTGCCATACTTACTCTTCCTTTTTTTAGATTCTACTAGTCCCAGCTCTTCTAGGTTTTCAACCAGAATACTCTCAATCGCCCAGCGAACGGATTCGGGCATTTCTTGACCGTAAATATCCTTAATTGACAGCTTAAGGACCAAGCTTAAACTTTTGGCAAATTGACTGAATTTAATCCAGTCGCTTGCCCGAAGCAAATAAGCCCAAATTTGTTCTTGGTTCTCCTGAATCTTTTCAACGACCTCGGCTCGGGGATGAACATAAGCCCAATTAGCCCGATGAAAATACCAGAGAATCATTTGCTCATACTGGGTTTTTTCGTCAATATTGTTTAAATAACCCTTGCCATTTTTTGAAAGAAAAAGCTTACCTTTTCTTTTGTAAACCAGATACATTACCTGAGCCAACTGCCTGATTACCATGATGTAGCGGAATTCATCTTCAGTTCGCGGTTGAAACATAACTTCTCCCTTTTCATCCCGGTGATAAATATCATGCTTAAAAAGCTTGCCCAACACCCTAATTTCTTTGACCTTTAAATTACCGGTTCCTGTTTGCGTTAATTCCAAAGGCCGCTTTTCCAATAGACGCAAAAAGGCCAAAAAATCCCGGAAGAAAATATTGGTCTTGGCAGTTTGAACCACTGGAGAATCTTTAATCTTTTTACTCATTTTTTCCATTATACCAACGTTTTGTTAATCTAAAAACTTGCTTTATCCCTTATTTCCTAGTATGTGTTGGGTTGCATGGAAACTAACCAGCAACCGCCAACAAACATCAGATTTTGCCTTTATGCCAGGAAATCCTCAGAATCAGACGAAAGACAAGCAATTTCCATTAACTCCCAAGTCAAAGAAATGCTGGCAATTGCCAAAAGAGACAATTTAGCTGTCGGCAATATTTATAAAGAAAGCCATTCGGCTAAAAAACGAGGCCAACGAGATATTTTCAACAAGCTAATAGCCGAAATTGAAAATGACCTCTATTCCGGTATTATCACTTGGTCTGCTGACAGGCTTTCTCGTAATGCCGGCGATTTGGGAGTACTAATTGATTTAATGGATGAAGAAAAGCTAAAGCTAATTATCACTTACTCGCAAACTTTTACTAACAACCCGAACGAAAAATTTCTCTTAATGATTTTAGGCAGTCAGGCCAAACTAGAAAACGATAACAGAAGCATCAATATAAAACGGGGAATAAGAAATCAATGCCTGCTCGGCTATTGGCCCGGACCAGTTCCTTTAGGCTATTTTAGCAAAACAGTTAATGGAAAAAGAATAATTTACATTGATTCCAAGAGGGGCAAGTTTATTACCAAGATATTCCAAAAAGTTGCCGCTAGTTTACCGGTCAAAAAGCTTATTTTATGGATCCGTTCAGGAACAAGTTTAAGAAGTAAAAGTGGCAAACAAATCTCTAAAAGCACTATTTACAAAATGCTCCGCAATCCATTCTATTACGGCAGGTTTATATACAAAGGCATTGAATACCAGGGAAACTATAAACCCCTAATTCCAAAAGAACTTTTTGACCAGGTTCAAGCAAAACTACGGCCATTTAGAAACACCTACAGCAGAACTACCGATAATTATTCTTTAGGTGAATTTCTCAAGTGTTCTATTTGCGGCTCTTCAGTCCATCGTCAAACTAAGCATAGAAAACTGAAAAATGGCAACACTCGCACCCGGATTTATTACCACTGCAGTAAGCAAAAAGACAAGTTTTGTAATGTTAAATATATTTCTGAAGAAAACGTCCTTCAAGAAATTGCTAATCTTGTTGAATCAATTAATTTAACTCAAATCCGATTTCCGGAAGAAATTAAAGAGGAGATTGCTCAATTTGAGCGTATGCGATGGGAGATTTACAAAAAAATGTCGGGCAGCCAAGTAAAATTCTCTATCTATCCGCTAGAATTTGAGGCAATTGACAAAGAAACAATCAGAATGTATCTCCAAAACATGATTTTGTACGATAAGCCAAGTAAAAAATATTATTTAATTTCGTTGCTGCTTAAAAACTTTATGGAGATAAAACCATTACTTCTATGAAACAATGGCCTATTTACCGTTGATACATTTTGATATAATTAATTTATGCAAAAATTTCATAACCGTTTTCCAGACATGCTTAATCCGCAAATTACAATGCAAAATAAAGAGTCGGTTTGGCCTAGCGCTGTGGGTGCGTTTCTTGGTGCTTTTTTTGCCTTTGCATTTGGCTTAGTGACTTTTTATCTTCAGAAAAAATTGAAAAGGTACTGGAGACACAAAAGAGCCGTAGTTGAACTAGAGCATCTAGTTAATGACCACTTGGATAATAGTTCGGTAAATCAGTATCTACTTGAAGGTACCGTCAGGACACTGCAAAAACACCATATGGCATATACCTTATTAAATCAATTCAGATTGCCCAAAAATATAAACCTTCGAGTTGGCAACCTGGATGTAGCAAACGCTTACCTTGAATATAAAAACTCTGTGCTAAAACTAAATCATGGAATGAGTACTTGGCAAGGTCTAAACGAAAAACTACAACAAAACGTGATTGCGAATCCTAAATTACCACCGCCAATTATTCATGAAAACATGAGACACATTCAAAAGCAGGGAGAATCTTTACTCAAATTTTTGACCGGGTTAGACAGAGACGCAAAAAGATTTTTAGCTTTTATAAGAATTTACCTAAGGAAAGACAAGCACATTTGGTCAATCTGGTTTTTGAATAAGAAAAATAAAGGCAAGCCCATTATTACTAAAAAAGAGACTGAGAAAGACTTAAGAGCTCTCGATAATGAGATTAGAGAAATCTCAAAAATTTCTCGCAAACGAATAGCTGAGATCATGGAAAACTAAGACGTTACCTTAATAAAGTTAAAGTTAATCTTAGTATAAAGGGGACAATCCTTATCGTCGGCAACCTATATTCGTAAGCAATCTTATAATAGATATTTCTATATTCGTTTATCTGTAGCCTCAGCCTTGTATCAAACTCATGATCGTCCTCGATTCTTCTCAGTGAGTCTCCTGCAACCCTTTCTATTGCGGGAAATAAAAGTTGCCTTTTGTAATCTCCCAAAACCGCAGAATATTGATCTAATTTCTCTTCGGATAGCCTCAGTAACTCTTTTTCAATTCCCAGATAAATCTTCAGTAATTTTGGGAGTCTTTGATAGGGGCATTTTGGTTTGACACCAAGCAGAACAACATTGGCAATTTTCTTGTACTTAAAGTTCAAAACGGTAGAAAGATTTTTACTTACCCTTAGTAACTTGTTCCCTTCATGCTTAGACTTTAAATGTGAGACAATTTTGTTGCCTGAGTACGAATTAACAAACAAAAAAAATCTTACTTCTCCATAGTTTTTTAACATTAGCTAATTCTGTAGTAACTTGAAAGAAAATACAAAATATTGCGGCCATTGGGCGTTTTTACGCTAAAAAATTTATGAATGCTCTAATCAACTCACCCAAATTTAAAATTCTCATCTGTATTATTTAGCTGCTTCAATAAAGCAGAATTAACTAGCTTAGGATGTTGTTTAATTAAATTTTGTAAATCCTTTCTTGACCTATCAGCAAAGTGGATTTGGTTATTGCTGATTGCTGTTTCCAAAATCAGATCAAACTGCTTTTTAGTGAATGAGTCAAATTCTGAAATCAAAGACGTTCTCCATTCCGAGGAAGCATATGAACGAGCTTTTTTTAGTGATTTAATAAGTAAATCAAGTACGATAGGTGCGCACCTTTGTTCGTTTTTGATTGCTTTGACAATTTTAATGCATTCTTTTTCTAATTCTTTAGACTTGAATTTTAATGCTTGATAAACGGAAAGAAATCCATGGGGATTAGGGCCGTTGTCAACGGAAACAGGAATAATTAGTTTACTTGTGATAAATGCCATACCGGATTCTTGGTCCGTCCATTTTGACTCGTTAAATTCTGGAGTTATTATAGGGATGAAAACGTGGCAAGCTTTGAGATTGTCTATTATTACTTTTTGCCACTCCAAGGACGGCCTGATATCATCGTGTGCTAAAAACACATTAAAACCAAACTTCGACAGCCATCTTTTGATCTCTCCCGCCCCCTTTTTGTTTAAAGAAGAGTAGCTTATAAAAACTCTTATCTCATCTATTTTATCGTCTTTATTTTTAACCTGCGAGCGTTCCTGAATAAGATATTCCCTTTTATACTGTGCAATTATTTGCCTAATATAAACATCTATCTGTTCGGCAGCGTGTTTTCTGGTTTCTATGGGTATGCTTGGATAAAGGTGTTGGCTTAAACTTGTAAATTTTTTATATGAGTATCTTCTGCTTGTTTTTAACAAAGCATTAACTTCTGCTAACCAGTTTTTTGCGTCTTTATGTCCAGGGTCAGTGTAAAGCTGCTTAACGTTAAGTAGCTTTAAATATTTTTCGAGTTCTTTGATCAGGTCCTTCATATAATAGTTTTTTCTCTCTTTGCCTTTTCTAATAATTTCTTAAGGTCATTGGCCGGAATTAATGGGCAAAATTGACCCCAAACCCATTTTCCTTTTGCCCGGCCGGTTTTTCCAATAATGTAGTAACCAAGTCTGTATTCGATCTCCCCCTTTTTCCATTGTCCTCTATGGCTTAATTTTCCCTCATAACTTTCTTTCCGGAGTCTTTCTATAACAAAAACCTTTTCATCCAGATTACTCTGAGGCATAAATGTCCAAGCTTCCCTAATCCAAAAATGTCGACCTTTTCGGCCGAGAGCCGAGCAGGTAAGACGGCGAATATTGCCGTTTTCGTGAGATAGAAATTCAAGAAGCGAACCAATATTTCTTTCATTTCCTTCTTTACCGACCAAAACTACATAAGAAGCCAAATCTTCAATTCTTTCTTTTAGGAGAAGACTAACTACGGCTTTGATATAAAATCTTTGGTAGCCCTTCAGAAGCCCATAAGTAGAAAAATTTGCTTGGTAGCCTTGCCCAATAATTCTTTTGGATCGTGAGCCTGTCAGAATTCTGACAAAATCAGTCTCCCTTTCGATTATTCCCGCACCTTCGTCAAGACATTTTTGAGTAGTTTTAAAAACATCTTGATTCCATTTAGGAATATAGCTAGTTCTATCTTTGGACATTTTACCCTTTATAATTTATATTTCTTTGCTACATCTCTTAGTTTTTCCGATCCCTCTTTTCCTTCTTCTTCTAAAAAATCAGCCATGTGGCTATATAACTCATATAAACGCTTTGAGTTTTTGCTATTTACAATGGCTTTATTGAACAATGTCCAAGCAACATCATTCAAAGATGGCCTTTTCTCAAATTTTTCCGCAAGACTTATTGACGTTTCTTCCCAATCCGAATTGCTGAAACCAAACTTGTAAAGAATTTCAAGCCATTTACCGAAGTTAAAAATCTTAGGAAGCTGTTTCTTATAGCGAGGATATTTCTGTTTACATCTGTCAAAGCGTTTTGACAACGAGGTTATATCTCCCTGTGTAAAACGATGGAACGTAAACTTGTTATTTTCAGCCAAGCCCCTTCTAATAATTTCAAGGCATTCTCTGTAATTTTTTTTCTTTTCATAACATAAAGAAAGACGTAAAAGGACTGGAAGAAAATATGTAGGACCAATGTCTTGAAAGTCTTTAATGATAGACGTGTATATTCTAATAGCCTCTGTGATATTAGTCTTTTCTAATTTTCTTCCGCGACTATATAATTCATAAGCCAAGTCGTTTCTTTCCTTAAGTATTTCTGATTGTTTGAGTCTTTTTTTTGCTTTTTCTTTGAAATAACTCTTAGGAAGAATTCCTCCTGCTTTTTTTAGCTCGGCAACAATTTTATCTGATCCAAGTTCTTCTTTAAGAACTCCAACTAAAATACATCTGCAGCCATGAAGAGAAATACAGCTTTTTATCCCTTTCTCATAGCCTCTAAGCTTTTCAAGCTGAGATTCATTATTCAAAATATGCAAACCATCAAGCTCTTTACAAATTCGGCAGGTGTTTTCATCTAAAATTGCAGAAATGTAAAAATATGCAATATTAGTATCGTAGATAGTAGGCATAAAAATCAATAATTATTCTTTCAAAAAACCTTTTAACATCTTAAAGAAAGTTTTAGGATTTGTTTTTATGGCTAGCTTTTCGAACTCATCTACTAAATTCTCTTTGTCAAATTTTTTCAGTAATCTTGCCGTGTACTTTATGTGGGTTTGTCCTCCAAAACCTCCTAGATAATAGATAACAAAACCCATTTTTTCTAATGCTTCAAGCCATCTTTTTTCCCTTGCGAGAATAATTGACATTTGATAATACATCATAAACCACATATCATCTTTATTATTTGACAGCCTAATCAGTGCCTCATTAGCTACTTTCCAGGCTTTATCATATTCCTTTTGCTTGATTAACCCCTCAACTATATTTAAGTATTTGATGAACATTAAAATGTGTGGCTACTTTAATTGTTGTAATTCTTCTAAAATTCTTACCATGGCAAAAGTATCTAGGGTGCAGTATTTACTAAGGTCTGAAATTATTTGCTTTTTTTGTTCTTGATTTTTACCCTTTAGAAAAGTCTGGGTCCATGTTCTTCTGGAGGCTAAACCATCTGAAACCATTAATTCTTTATAACTTAAATCGGGGCAAAGAACCGGCAATACATTTTTAATTGAAGCGCTTCCAAAAAAATCTTTGTCAAAAAACCACATTTCAGAAAATAGAGTCATTAGATCCATTATTCTTTCGTTTAGTCTATCTAAAAATTCTTTGTATTCAGGATACAGATTGGCCATTCTCTCATTACATCCTTTTTCATAACTCATATTCCAAGTAAGTACAGTTCCTGTATCTCCAATGTCTTGTTTTAGTTTTTGTAAAAGGGCCGGCGTTGGATTTGAGTTTTCTTGATATAAATATTCAGCGTGTTTTACCTCTGCTCCAGGAGAGTCGATAACATGAAGTGAATACTGGAACGGATAATCCTTGTATGGACTTAAGCCATCAAAATCAGGGATTATAGACGAGAAGGTTTCATAATCAAAAAAATACAGTGGGTATTGAAAAGTGTCTAGAAACTCTTTTATTTTCTCTTTTTCAAGAATCCTTTGGTTTTCCCTCGTCGTTTTTACTTGAGCCAGTTGTTTATCTCTTAAGCATTCCTCATCAGGAATGTCTTTCAAGAAAGTAATTCCTGCGTCTTCAAGTTTACCAATTTGCTCGGCACTTGGGTAACTGAGTGAATAAATACTGTAAGGATCTAAATTAGGATTTAAGCTCTTGTAGATATCAAGCCACTCGGCAAGCCAGTTAACTCTTGGCACTTCCAGTTGATTTGCAAAACGTAGGGAGAGGTCGGGCATCTTATTTTGGGCCAAAACATCAAAGGCTTTTTGAACCTGCTCTTCTGTAATCTCAGAGAGCGCATGAACGGCACCAGTAACATCCGTTTTTTGGGTAAGCTGAGCGGAATCAATATTTCCTTCCCGAACATATTCCCTGTTAGCATGAATTACTGCTATGTTTCTTACTTTTATTCCGGCTTTTGTGAGAACAGCTAATTGAAACGCCAAATCATATTCATGTTCTGGTTTTGCCTTGCTTGAAGATTTTATTTCAATAAGATCAAAAGTATCTTTCGAAGCTCTATCAAGCACGTCAACAATACAAGTAATCCCATCTGCCTCAAATCTTCCCTGTAAAATGGTCTTTGCACCAGCTTTCAGTGTCGCGGCAGTCCTTGCCGGCAAAGAAATATATTCATCGTAGCTACTAAATCCAAGCCTCGTCGCTTCCGGAAACAACTCTTCTGCGTATTTTTCAAAATCATGCCCAACATCAAACATTTCCTGAGTAGCCTCGTCAATGGCCGGAAGTTTCTCTTTTTGGTACTTTTTCAGCCACAGCCACGCAGGATGTCTTAAAAAAAGCATGTAGTCTGACTTTGAGAGGATCACTCTATAATTACACTATTTTAATTATTTCTTTTTACTACTTTTTTCAAATGCTTTTGCAACACTTGGACTATTGGCAGTTAGTCTCTTTATCGATAGATCATCTGCTTTATTATTTGCTAAACGTAAATTGTTATCGGATTTCAGTAAGTTTTCTTTAACCTTGTTTAAGTGGTCTATCGTTTTATCAATCTCCTCTACTGCTTTGGCAAATTGCCTAGATGCTAAGTTATAATTTCTTGCAAATGCATTTTTAAATGCATTCATGTTGTTTTCAAAGTTCGTAACATCAATATTTTGATTCTTGAGTCTTTGAATCTTTTTTCTAAGTTCTTGTGATTTTATATTTCCTTGCCGTAGGAAACCGATAATTGTAATAAAATGCTGTGGTCTAATTGAATACATACTGGGGTAATCAGTGACCGTTACGATATCATCATAAAACTCATTATCCTTCTCAAGAAGACTTACTAGAACAGCAAATTCACAATTTTTTTCCCTCCGATCCTTATCTAACTTTTTGAAAAAATCTTTATTTTTATGTTTGGATGCAGTAGTGTCATCCTCGTTTTTCATCTCGAACATAATAGATAAAATTTCATTCCCATCTTCGTCAACCTCTCGATAAATATAATCTCCCTTTGAACCTGATTTAAATACGTTGTTATCCTTGCCAAATTGTGCATTGGGGAAAGCAAATGGACGTATCCTGTTAAACTCATTTTCGCAGTGTACTTCTAGAGACTCGCCGATCATTTTAGTACTCATTCTTGAACGCATCTCTTTTAGAGATACTAGAGCAGTTTCACTTGCTTGTAATTTATCTTGTAGTTTTTGTTCACTTAGTTCTTTTTGATGTTTAATCTCTTGAATTTCAAGCTCTTTATCACCCAGCTTCTTTCGATACTCTTTTTCTAGCTTTTGACGTTCCTCTAGAGATTTAACCTTGGTTTCAGATTTAACTTGTTTTGTAATGCTTTCGAGTTTTGTGTTGAGTGCAGCTATTTCTTGATTTTTCTTCTCAAGTGCTTCTTTTGCTTTACTGATAATATCCTTTTCTTTAAGCCTGGCCTCGAGTTCTTTTTCTTTCGTTATGCTTCTTTTAGCTGCTTCAAGCCTTGAGTCAAATTCATCGGTTTCGATTGACTTAATGAGATTATCTATTGTTGTTTTATCAATATCTGTTTCGTGTATTGATTTGAGATCAATAATGTCTCCCTTTTGAGCATCTTCTTGCAGTACCAGAGTATTCTTATCTTGGATAGATACCTTAACTTTTTTCATTTATTAGCTTTTCTTTAGGCTTATACACCTTAGTTGGCTCAAATGATTTATTACAGTAGAAACAAGTATTTGTTATCTGCCATTATTTTCTATCTCATTAAACATTTTGACTATGTCATCAGGAATATCATTTTTGTCGGTGATGTATTCTGTCATGTATCGCGCACAATCTTTTTTGGACGGTAAATAGTCTGTTCTATTTTCATCTTGATTAACTTTGTCGCGCAGCAGCTTTTCGAATTTGTTCTCAGATTCTTCTCCCAAATTAGACCTCATGTCTTTCAAATTCTGATCGCTCAATTCGACCCCGCATTTTTCTTTAACTAGTTTAATCCAGTATTTATCATCTATACTATCTTCCAGGTTATATTGTCCTACCAGGAAAATATTGTCTCCGGATGCTTTTGTGTCGCTGTCCAGTAAATAATACACACAATCATTTGGGTCTTTGAAATCCTGCATCATCTTTTCAAATAGTTTTTTATTTTCAGTCCACCTGTGGCCTCCGCCTAAACCCACGAATTGTACGGAGTCATCTTCAATAGACCTATCAAAATAAAGTTTATAAAAGTGTGGTATTAGAATTTCGTCTGAGTCGCCTTCGCCTGCAATAAATATATCGTAAAAAAGAAAGTCGCTATTTTTGATACCGAGACTATCATGGACATCTGACACTGAGGAACAACTAGTAACGGCAGTGTATTTATTTGCCAACTGAACCTTTTGAATCGTTTCTAATTGCGATTTATCGACAAATACCGTGGAATGAGTACTGATAAAAGTTTGAAAAACCCCGCCGGATAATTGCTTAATGATTTCGTAAAAACTTCTCTTTTCTGGAGGATAGAGGTGCACTTCTGGCTCATCAAAACCCCACAAAAACTTCTTAGCCTTTGCCTCGTCGTTTATCCCTTTCATAGCGCCAAGTCTCATAAACGCAAATCCTATTTGTTTTTTCACGCCATCACCCTGCGACTCAAGTCTTACGCTTCCATCAGAATGGCCTTTTTCGACTGATATTTCAGATATGCTCTCATCTGATTTAAAAAATACCTTCGCTTTAATAGCTGTAATCGTAGGTAATCCCGAGAGTATTTCTCCAATCTTTTTTTTTAATTCTTCATTAACTTTGCTTGTAGCCTCTTGACCTAACCGTTCAGCTTCTTCCTTAAGTTTTGTACCGTATTCATCAACGACTGTAGCCATAGTATCTTTTGCCATATTTTCAACACTCTTTAGAGTTATTTCTCGCCAATCGATATATCTATATATGGGAAAAAACTGTCGATCCTTTTTCGCAAAATCCTCGTAGGTAGACCATTGGTCTGAAGTGGCAAGTCGATTGTAGATTGCACGAAACTTCTCTATGTTTTTAAATCTGCCTTTTTCGTTGTCGTTGATTATATCTTTATCAGAAATCCCAATATTCTTTATGAGCCTATTAAGGGTCGTTTGGTTTTGTTGCCAAAGCTGTTTTTTTTCATCCTTTGCGCATATTAGATATCTCCCAGCAGGAAATTGGTCGCTAAACTGCCTAATTAACACAATTTCTTCATCGGAGTAGCTTTCTATAGACCACTTCAGATGATTTGAGGCAATCTCATCGAAATCTTCTTCAAAATCTCCGTCCTGTTTTTGAAATACTCCAACCACAACAATTGATTTTTCTCGTCCAGACTCGAATAACGGAATATCCAACTGACTAAATATCTCTTCATATCTATCTGTCTCTATTGGAGTTGTAGATAAATCTGAGGTCTCGTGCCCTTCTTGGACTAAGTTGGGCAAGCTTTTTTCGTCCAGAAGCAATCCAATTGCCTTTAGTATAGTGGATTTCCCAGAATCAGTCTGTCCAATAAAAGTATTCGGGAGGCCCTCGTTAAATTTCAGGATCAAGTCTCTACAGCTTTTATAATTAATAATCGCAATTTTTTTCAAGTACATTATTCTGCTATCCCCTTATCAATCTCTTCCATAATGTTACCTGTCTCTTTGAGTACCACAATCATCTTTTGATAATGCTCAATATCCGGGTTCGTGAGAGTTCTATCTTTTCGGTCCTTTAACCATTTTTGAGCTGGCTGATAACCACCAATCCGGAAATTCCAAGCAACTTCCGGTACCTTGCCAAAATATTGCTCGTCGTTTATAAACACTTTTCCCTCTTTGTATTCTGGCTTTTTCTCAACGATATTACTTCCCGTGACCGGATAGGTAGTGGCAAATTTGTTTACTTTCAGTGATTCAAGCAGGTGTAATTCACGCAATTGTCTACCAAATTTCACAAGCCTTTCAAAAGTCTTTTTATTTTTTGGATATGGAACCCTAGGAAAACCCTTTTTCAAAAATTCTTGATACGTCTTTCTATATCTGGGTGAGTATAAGACTGCATAAATATAATCAATAATATCCTCAGGAGAAACTTTACCAACAATTTTTTCTATCCTATCAACTATTTCCTTTTCAAGATTTGGTCTGCGGGACCCATCAGTATTATAAAAATAAAGAGGTAATACATAACCAATTTCACTGGTTTTATTAGACACTAGAGTCGACTCAACTATGTTTCGAGAAATAAAAACATGTTGATATGAATCGCTAGCTTTAACCTGTCGCAAAACAACTAAAGCCAAATTGTCTTTTATTAGATGGTTCATCACTTCGCCTCTTGGCATACAGTGAAAACCGCGAGAATTACCAGTATAAAATGTCCATCTTGTATCAAATGGTCGATAATCAATAGGAACTATCTTGTCTGCGCTGTAGTTTCCGATAACGTCTTTCTTTGCTAATTCAACTTTCCAATCTCTAACGTCTCTCCCCAAATTATATTTCGCGCGGAGAACTTCAGAATCAAAGACTTCAAAATCTCGGACTACTTTAGCAATATCCTTTCTAGAATACTGGATAGACATTTTGTCACGAGCTGTTACTATCCCAACACTTGAGACTGGGAATAAAGCTTCCGTTGAAAAACCTTTTTCATAAACATCTCTTGTCTTTTTATCAATAACTATCCACTCATAATTTGGAGACAGAGGTTTTACTTTTTGCCACCTGATCGTATTTATGGCATTTTCATTTAAAAATGCGAATTTGCTTTTCCGGCTACCAAGAATATCAGCCCGATATATTTTGGAAAAGCTTTTCTTCTGATTAATTCTTTTTATGCCAACAAAAATAGCTACCCCTTGTTTAATGTTAAAAATATTTTTGTCAGGAGCTCCATCCGATGCTTTTTCTCTTTTATTAGCATTTCCATGCAGGTCCAAAACAAATATCTCATTAAATGTCTTCATTAGGTGCCAACGCATACCACGAAACGTCGGGTTATCGATATATCCGTGGGCAGTGATCATGGCTACAATTCCCTCGCCAGTTCTCTCGATCATGCTTTCCGCAAATCGAATAAATTTTACATAGTCATCATTGAGCCATTTAGAATTTCTTTCCTTAAGCTTCCCGCCCGTAGGCTCTAGTTTATAAACGTCATGGCCATTGTAGTTTTTATTACTTGATTCACCAAAATATGGAGGGTTGCCAATTACAACCATGATTGGTTTTTTGTTTTTTATTTTCGAGGCCTCTTTTGATTCCTCAGCAATGCTTTCTGCCAAACCAAAAGCAGTAAGCAAATCTTGTTGTACGCTGGCCTCCTCCAACGAGTTAGTAAGATAAATGCCCAAACGACGATTATTAAAGTACTTAAACCCCGTTTCTTTAAAAGCCATACTTAGCTTTAAGTGGGCAATAGTGTAAGGAGTCATCATCAGTTCAAAGCCGTATAGGCGAGGTAATAAATCGTGAAGTACATAAGGGTGCCAGCGTCCTTCTTGACCAGTTTTCCTTAGATGCTCAAAAATGTTGCGAATTACTTTACTAATAAATGTCCCCGTACCTACAGCAGGATCAAGAATTTGAACCCTATGCAATCCTTTAACTGTTTTTGAGGTATCAGATAAACCGTCAGGCAGTTTAAACTCTTTCTTAAGAAGGCAGTCAACAGAGCGAACTATAAATTGAACCACGGGAAGCGGTGTGTAATAAGCACCCATTTCTTTACGAAGTTCTGGATCGTATTCTTTTAGAAAGTCTTCATAAAAGTGAATTACCGGATCTGGTTCACTATGGGTTTCTCCCCATAAGTCAGTTTTATAATACTCCTTCATAAGCTCTTTGACATTTGCATGAGAAAAAACCTCACACATCTCGTCAACAATATATTCAAGCCGTCTATCAAAATTTGGCCCAACAATATGATCAAAAAAATGTCTCAAAAAAGGATTTGATTTAGGAATTAGATCGCGGGCTTCCTGTCGGGTAAAGTCTCCTTGAGACTTATCATTATCCCTAGCTGCAAAAAGGCCATAAACTAATGTTTGAGCATACATATCGGCAAAGGAATTTTTAGTCAGCTCATGAACAAGGAATTTTTTGATCGTCTCATAGACACGTAGAAGCTCTGCGTTTGTGTCCGAATGTATTGAAAGGAATTGCCGAATATTATCTCTAATCCTTTGTGCCTTTCCTGCCATAATTTTAGCGAGATGTTTACCCGAAGTGATGGGCTCTTTTTGTGACTGAATAAAATCCAGAAGGGTTTTGGCAACGTGTCCATAACTTTCAGGGACGGGAGTGATTATTCGACTCCGTAAGTCGTAAATAGCTATTTTGATTGGTTCTTCGTAGCGGAGGCCATTTCTATAAAAACGAAATTCTACATAATCAGTAAGTACCAAATTTGTGTAGCCGTAATATCGACCCATCTGCTCTGATTTCTCGACTTTGTCCAAATTGATTCCTATATCCTTTGTTTCTATGTATAAAATAGGTATATCATTCTTAAGCACAACAAAATCAGGCTTATTGCCTTGTCTGGCTTTATCATCGTGACCGATACGCTTGACGTTAATTGATTCAAAAATTCCTTTAAGGAGTATCTCAAAATTAGTGCGATATCCCATTTCACTCGTTTCTTTGTGAGAAAACTTTGAGGAAATTGCTTGAATGTAATCGTTAAAATGTTGATTGGTCATTTCTGTTTGATTACTTGGGTTACTTTCCCATTAATCATAAAGTTATCATTCATGTTAATAACAATTGGCGGGTAATTCTCATCACTTGATTCAGATAAGAGCAAAATCTGACTGTTCTTGGTATTCTTGACAAACTTTTTAATATTGGCACAGTCATCGATAATCGATAAAACATAATCGTTATTTCTTGGAGTACGATCTTTATAATCAACGATTACAAAATCCCCGTCTTCAATGCTTTTACCATTGATATCTGCCTTATTCATGGAATTGCCGATAGCGCGAAGGGCGAAAATGTTTCTATTTCTTGCCAGTAAGCTAGAAGAAACTTTAAGATGGCCTTGAATTTTGTCTTCGGCAAAAGCGCAAGCCTGGCCACAATTAGCGCAACCAAAAACAGGGATATTTGTCAATTTTGGTTGAAGAACCTTGGAAGCTTTAATTGTTTCTAAAACATTAAGATTTTTATCTAATTTAAGGTGGCCTTTTTTCTGGAGCTGTTGGAGATGATGCTTAACCTTTTGGGGATGGTTGATACCTACCATTTTCCCGATTTCCCTGAGGCTCAATTTAGACAGATCTCTGGTCTTGGCTATTCTTAAAAGCTGTCGCTGGGTTTTATGCATGGCTCGATTATACCACAAAATCTAATCAAACCCAACAATCGTCAATTGACGCTCTTGACAGGATTTGGTATTTATGCTATTTTGGCTTAATAGTTATTTACCATAGGAGGACAGGCTATAGGTTTTGATCAAGAAATAGTAATAACCGTTTGGCGGAAAGGACATTCTTCAAGCAAGTGGGATGCTAATGTCTGGCGAAAAGACGAGTTTGGCCACTGGATGAAATTTCAAGACTACGGCGACAGAGATTCTAAATTCGGCTGGGAAATCGACCATATCAACCCCGATGGCGGTGACGGAATCGACAATCTAAGACCACTTAACTGGAAAGTTAACGTAAGCAGAAATTAAAAATTAAAAAACCTGTTCGGCCAGGGAACCGAACTTAAATAACAGGACCCTAGTTTTTAAAGCTAGGGTCTTTTTTTTGAAAGGAGAAAATTAATGAAAAAATTAAATATCGTATACATTGATATAAATGTTCCTATTCCTAGTGAATATAACCCAAGAACAAGTACTAAATTTCAAGAGGAAAAACTTGACGAAAGTATAGGTGAATTCGATATTGTTCAGCCTCTTATTCTAAATTCTGCTCCCAATAGAAAAAACAAAATTATCAGTGGTCATTTTCGTTGGCGAGAGGCCCAAAAGTTAGGATTTAAAAAAATTCCGGTTGTGCATCTAAGTATCCCTGACATCGATAAAGAAAAAAGGCTAAATTTGACCTTAAATCGGGTTTCTGGAGATTGGGATTATGAGCTTTTGAAAAGTTTTAAAATCGAAACACTTCTTGAATCGGGATTCGACGATTTTGATCTGACCCATATTTTTGACGAGGTTCTGAGTGTTCAAAATGATGACTTCAACCTCGGTCATGAAATTTCGAAGATCAAAAAACCAAAAACTAAACCCGGAGACCTGATTATTCTTGGCAACCATAGACTCTCTTGCTCAGATAGCTTAAATCCCAAAGCAATCAATAAACTCGTGGGCGATCACAAAATTAATATGCTCAATTACGACCCGATTTACAATATCGGATTAGACTATAACAAAGGGGTCGGGACGCAAGGAAAATACGGCGGAAAAGTTAATGATAAAAAAAGCGATTCGGAATACCGGGAGTTTTTAAAAACCGCACTGCAAAACGGACTGGATCACTGCTTACCGGATGCCCATATCTTTTGTTGGTGCGATGAGAAGTACATGGGGATGCTTCAGAGTCTTTATTCAGAATTAGGCATAAGTAATAAACGGGTCTGTCTCTGGATTAAAAATAATTCTTCACCGACTCCCCAGGTGGCTTTTAGTAAGGTTTTTGAAGCCTGTGTCTACGGGACGACAGGCTCGCCTTATTTATCTTCCTCGGTACGTAACTTGAATGAAATTATGAATGAAGAAGTGGGGACCGGAAATAGGTTAATAGATGACATTCTAGACCTCTTCAATATTTGGTTAGTGAAACGTTTGAGCTCACAAGATTACGAACACCCAACTCAAAAACCGCCGACTTTGTACGAAAAAGCATTCCGTCGCTGCAGTCGGCCGGGAGATATTATTCTTGATCTCTTTGGTGGTTCGGGGAGTCAGCTTGTTGCGGCCGAGCAGTTGAAAAGACGGGTGTTTCTTTCGGAAATTGAGCCTATTTTTTGTGATGTGATTGTCTCCAGATATGAAAAATTAGCTAAAAGAAAGGCTGTATATGTCAATTCATAAAAATGAAATTTACCAACTAGGGCCACATTTGCTAGCTTGTGGGGATGCCTTGAATCCTGAAATTGTTAATAGACTTATCGGAAAGAAAAAGATTCCGTTAGTTTTAAGTGATATGCCCTATGCTATTGGCCTTGTTGAAAACAAGGTCGGGTTTAACCAAACAGGAAACAGAAAAAGGATAATCAATGATCATTTGCAGTCCGATGAAGAATATATGGTCTTCACTAAAAAATGGCTGGAATTAGTTAAGCCGCATTTAGCAGATAAAAATTCCTTTTATTTGTTCAACTCAGACAAAATGATTTTTGCTATGCGAGAGGCAATAATTAAAGCTGGCTTTAAATTCTCACAACTTCTCATCTGGGTTAAAAACCATTCGGTTCTTGGCCGAATGGATTATCTTGTCCAGCACGAGCTAATTGCTTACGGCTGGTATGGTACTCATAAATTTCAAAAGTCGCAGGATAAAACAGTCCTACTATGTCCTAAGCCCAACAAAAGCCCTCTTCATCCTACTATGAAACCAGTAAGTCTTCTTCGAAGACTGATTTTAAACAGTTCCAAGATTAGCGATTGGGTATACGATCCTTTCGCTGGATCTGGGAGCTTAGTAATAGCCTGCGAACAGACAAGAAGAAAAGCACTTCTTATCGAAATTGATCCCGATTACTGCCAAACGACAATTAACAGATTTGAAAAATTTACTGGTATTAAAGCTAAAAAATTATGAATAAACAAAAAACTACCATAAGAAAAAGAGTTAAAAATGATCAAGAGTTGATAATTAGTCAGCTTAAGAAAACGCCGATCATCCAAATTGCTTGTGAAAAAACCTCTATTGGCAGAAGCACTTATTACAGATGGTTAGAGAAATGTCCTGATTTTGCCAAAAAGGCAAGAGGGGCAATTAAAGAAGGAGAAAGCTTAGTTTCGGATCTAGCAGAATCACAGCTTATATCGGCAATAAGAGATAGAAATCTAACCTCGATAATTTTCTGGCTAAAAAATCATGATCCTGTATACAGCGATAAGGTTGAGTTGACCACTTCAAGAAATGAAGAAGAAAAACTAACCCCTGAACAGCAAAAATTAATCGAAAAAGCGCTGGCCATGTTAAAAGATGATGACATCCAAAAAAAGGACTAATTTTATGGATATTAATAGTAAAATATTTAAAGCAATTATCAAAAACCGTCTAATCAGAAAGACGCTGGCAAAGCTTAGTCATTATTACTTCTTCCACATATATCTTGCTCATCATATTCAATACGAAACCGCTCCTTTTCAAAAGGAAATAATATCAATCACCGAAAACTTTAAACAGAAGTTTGCTATTCTCCTCGCCTTCCGTGGGTCTGCCAAGTCGACTTTAGTTTCTCTCTCATATACCATTTGGTCAGTAATTGGTAAGCAAAATCTTAAATTCATCCTTCTAATCAGTCAAACTCAAGGGCAAGCCAGGCAGCTACTGGCTAATATTAAAAGTGAATTCGAGTCAAACGAGTTATTAAGAAAAGACTTTGGCCCTTTTGAAGACTCAAATGAGATTTGGAGATCAAATTCTCTGGTTTTGGCTCGATACAAATCCAAAATCATGGCAGCCTCTTTGGGCGAAAGCATTCGCGGCTATAAACATGGACAGTACCGGCCTCAATTAATAATTCTTGACGATATTGAGGACAATAACTCCATAAGAACAAAGGATAGCAGAGACAAAACATATAACTTTGTAACTAGCGACGTGATCCCGGCTGGTGATATCGAAACAAAATATCTTCTAGTAGGAAATCTTTTACATTCCGACTCAGTAGTTATGCGCTTTAAAAATGAGATTGAGGATGGCGATCGTGATGGGATTATTAAAAAATATCCTTTTTGGGATAAAGATAAAAAACCACTTTGGGCTACGAAATTTAACACAAAGAAATCTATCGAAAAACTCAAAAAAAGAGTCGGGAACGATAAAATTTTTAGACAAGAGTATTTGCTTGAAATCGTATCCAACGAAGAACAGGTAATCGAAAGAAAATGGATTCAACGGTATGATAAATTGCCTCTTTTTGTGGGAAACGGTTATCGATATACAGCGATTGGAGTCGACTTGGCCATTTCTGATAAAGATTCTGCTAATTTCACCTCTTTTGTTGCCGCTCATGTTTTTGGTCGTGGCGAAAACCTAAAAATATATATTCTTCCGCACCCGGTAAACAAAAGAATGAAATTTTCAGAAACAGAAGACCAACTAAAGGCTCTGGTTGAAAGTCTTGGAGGTAAAGAACGAGTGAAAATTTACATTGAATCCGTTGGATACCAAGAAGCTTTTGCTCAAAGAATGAGTCAATTGGGATACTATGCATACGGAGTTAGCGTTCATAGCGCCTCGAAAAGAGAAAGGTTGCTATTCGTTTCAAACACGGTCAGAGCAGGCAAATCGGTCTTCCCTCCATCAGGTACTAGCGAACTTGAAGATCAGATGGTTAACTTTGGCGTTGAGAAATATGATGATCTTGCTGACGCGTTTTCGATCTTGATCAAAAAAATAATGGAGGAGGACAAACAGTCAGATGGACCTATTATCGTCAGATCATCAGGTCTTTATCAATCAGTTCAGATAAATAGACACTGTTACACCAACCATCTTGGTTTAATGAAAAAAGATTGGGCAGACAGAGAGGATCAAGAAATTTTCAAAAAATACGGGATGAAGAATCCTCGGAGAATCTACGGGCTTCCTTGACTTCGGAACACGTTCGCGTCATTAATTTCATTGAGAATATAAGATTGGAGAAATTGTCTCCGATTTTATATAATCAAATTGACAATTTAAATATTGCCTAAACTCAGAGGCGCAAGCCTCTGGGCATGGCAGGAAAACCAGTTCAGGGACGAGGGCTCCTCGTCAGTATTACCTGAACTGGTCACCAATCGAAAGGTTGGCGGGTGGAATCCGTAAGGCCCATCAGCTGGCGGGGAGCTTTTGTAGTAAATCCCCCTCCAGCAATTAAGAATTGGAGGGAAAATGGCGATCATCATCTCAAAAAACGGCAAAAACGCAGTCAAAATCGATAAAAGCAATTTCAAACTGGAAGATCATCTTCAACAGTATATCTATGACAACCCGGAAAGTATTCCCCTTTATGAGATTAAAGAAGACATTCGGCTTTTGATTCTGGCCAGAGAGTTTTCTACTAAAAGCGGACCAATTGACGCTTTAGGGATAGACAAAGATGGCGAGATTTATCTGGTGGAAACAAAGCTTTACAAAAACCCAGATAAGAGAACCGTGGTGGCTCAGGTTCTGGATTATGGCGCTTCTCTCTGGTCAAATTACCGTGATTTTGCTGACTTTATCGAGCAAGTCGGAATTCATACCAACAAAGATTTTAACCAAACCTTAGGTCAAAGACTAGGCGAATTCTTTGGTATTTCAGAAGATGAAACCGATACCCTCCTAGAAAATACCAGAAGAAATTTAAGTGACGGTAATTTTAAATTCGTAGTCTTAATGAACCACCTTCATCCGCAATTAAAAGACTTAATCATTTTCCTAAACAACAACAGCGAATTTACGGTTTATGCGGTTGAATTGGAATACTATAAACATCAGGATTTTGAAATCCTGATTCCCAAACTGTACGGTTCAGAGGTTAAAAAAGACCTGGGCAAATCAACTTCTTCAAGGATTGTTCCAGCAGACGAGGAGTTTTTAAATAGCTACAAGGATAGGCCGGAAATGGATAAGGTAAGAGAGTTACTGGAGTTTAAAAATGAGATTAAAGAAAACCCGGAAAAGTTTCCCAATATCTTAGCTTCAAAATCACCTAAATATCTGAATTTCTACACGGTTACCTCGTTTGAAGATAAAGTTTCAATTAATTTGCCGATGAATCCGGAAGCTGAAGGCGGCGGTTTACAGATCTGGATCACCGATAAGAATAAAGATGGGGCTAATAAAGTACTCAACAAAAAAATCATTAAGTACGAAAGAATTCCTTCTAAGGGAAAACAATACGGGAAAGTAGCCAGGGTGGAATTAAAAGATCTATCAATTAGCGACTTTGAACGTTTTTTAAGAGAGTTGGCAAAGATTTAAAAAAGTCACTTTCCTCGGCTTGACTTAAGCTTCCCCTTGCGTCATTCCTTGTGTTGACAATGGATAACCAAACTCAGGAGACACCGATTAACTACTGCTTATATGCCCGAAAATCCAGCGAATCAGACGAACGGCAAGCAATGTCGATTGGTTCCCAGATTAAGGAAATGAAAGACTTGGCCAAAAGGGACAAACTTAATATTATTGACGTTTATCAAGAAAGCCACTCAGCTAAAATCTCCAACACACGGCCAATCTTTGGCAAACTCCTAACTGATATCGTTCAGGGGAAATTCAACGGTATTTTAGCCTGGGCGCCGGACAGGTTAAGCCGGAATGCCGGAGACTTAGGAATGTTAGTTGACATGATGGACCAGGGGAAACTTCTTAAGATTAAAACTTATTCTCAAACTTTTTCTAATAATCCAAATGAGAAATTTTTGTTAATGATACTTTGTAGTCAGGCAAAACTGGAAAACGATCAAAAAGGAGAGAATGTAAAAAGAGGGATTAGAGCAAAATGTGAGCAAGGATGGCGACCAGGCATGGCACCTCTTGGATATTTTAACCGAGCGCATGCCGGGACTAAAGACATTATTATTGATCCCAAACAAGGGCCATTAGTCAAAGAGGCTTTTGAAAAAGTTGCTTTCCAAAATTGGTCGGGTAGAAAATTAAAAGAGTGGTTTGACAAAGTCGGGTTTGCTAATCGTTCAGGGAAACTAGCGACTCTGAGCCAAATTTATTTGATGTTAAAAAAACCATTTTATTACGGCAGGTTTGAATATCCAGAAGGAAGCGGCAATTGGTATCAGGGAGCTCATGAGCCATTGATTACCAAAAAACTTTTTGACAAAGTCCAGGAAAAATTAGTGGTTCCTAAAAAATCAAAGTGGGGTAGCCGGAATGTACTTTTCAGAGATGTTTTTAAATGTGCCAGTTGCGGAGCAACAATAACCGGAGAAGAAAAGTTCAGGAAAAGAAAACAGGGGAATCCGAGAAGACATGTTTATTACCAGTGCGCTAAGGCCAGAAACAAAAAATGCAAAGAAGTAATGCTAAGCGAGAAACAGCTAATCGGAGCACTAACAAGATATGTCAATTTTATGAGCCTACACCATCCTCAAAAGATAAAACTAACCCACAAAGTAAAAACCGGTATGGAAACATACCGGAAAATCCGGGAGCAAGTATTGTTGCTTAAGGATATTAATCCCGGCTCAGAAGAAATTTCATTTACTGAATACGCCAAGTATGTTCTCCGGGACGGATCTAACGAGGAAAAAAGGGAAATCGTCAAAGTATTCGGCAAGTATCTCTACATCCACGATAAGGAAGTTTGTTCGGCCCCAATAAGTTAGTCAAAAAACTAACGAATAACCAGTTCAGAAAACATACTTTCTTCTTTGTCTTTCCATTCGCCAGTCCACGACAATAAAAAGTGGCGACTAGTTTTTTTGGCATTATTACTATAAACAGAAACCTCAATTTTATATTTCCCTGGGGTTAGACAATCTTGTTGAGAATAGTACCTTTCGGGAAATTCAAAAATAAACTTATTAGATTCTTCATCTTTTTTAGAAAAACCCTTAAATACTGAGTGAAATTTGTCATCTGGGTGTTGAACCCTGCCCAAATCACAATACATTTCCTTCCCTGGCTGGATAGTTCTTTTATATGGGTCTCTTATTCCCGACCATTTTAAATTCACCGGTGTGAAGCTCTTATTTTTTACCATTTCTCCTGCGCTATTTTCCCTGAAGACATTTTCTAGAAACACTTCACAGTCTTCAGCTTGTGTTTTTCCGAAATTTTCGATAAGGAATCTAAAATAATAAACGGGGAAGTCGTAACCTCTCCCAACTCTACGAGTTTTGTGACAACCCGGGGGCGCCAGTTTGAACTTGATCTTTAATCCTGGTTTGAAATAACGGTGTTTTAATCTTTCTGCAAAATATGGAGCAAGAACCGCCAATGCTCCCAATAGAAGCGTTGATCCGATTTGCACCCAATCGCTGGTGGTTATTTGAGAGGATATTGACGCTGAGGTTGTAGAAACGATCATAAATGTTCAAATAAACCGATTAAAATGTTGAGCTTATTATATCATTCCAACTGATGATTTCCCTCAGATAAAAGTCGGATTCGAACGGGGCTTTTTTGAGGATAAAAAACGGTTCGAATTCTCGATTTTTGAAAGTGGCTTTTAGCAAGATAACAAGGGATATTTGAGACACCTCGGTCGGTTGAGGTGCCCGTGCGTGCTGCCGGGCAGGGATTCGAACCCCGATACACAGATTCAGAGTCTGCGGTCCTGCCATTAGACGACCCGGCAATTTCAGACCCTATTTTACCAAATAAAAAGCTAAGATTGAAACTTAAGGGCGTGTTTTTCCCGAAGATAAAAAAACAAAGCAATGATCATTAACCCGCCGCCGCCAATTCCCAGCCAAAAAACAGGCAGGCTGGTCAGAATAACACCTCCGGAAATTGGCCCAAAAATCCGGGCTAAACTCCCCAAAGAACTTACAACTCCCATCACTTCCCCTTGTTTTGAATCAGAGACAGATCGAGAAATAGCTCCAGTTAAAAATGGCCGCGCCAGACTGTTGCCCAAAGCAAAAAAAGTCATTGATAACAAAAGATTTTTAAAATTCCGCGCTAGAGGAAAAAGAAACAGACCGACAGCCAGCAAGATCATCCCCCAAAATCGCAGTTTTTCTTCACTAAGAAAATTAATCAGTTTCCCCAGCAACCAACCGCGAATAAAAATATTGATCAGGCCGACATAGCCCAATAAATACCCAATCTTATCAGTTCCCAGATTAAGCTGTTTCCGGGCAAAAAGAGAAAAAGAGCCCTGAAAAATTGCCTGAGCCCAAAGATAAAAAAATAGTTGAGCTAAAATCAAACCAGTCGGAAAGGTAATTAAAAAGGCTTTGATTGAACTCCAGTCAACAATCTTCAATCTGTTCTTCTGTAGCTTTTTTTTGGCAGAGGTCTCCGGTAGGAAAAAAAGAGTCATCAGGATCGTTACCAGAGAAATTCCGGCCGCTAAAAAAGCCGGCAAGGAATAGCTTGATTTAGCTAAAGCCCCTCCCAGCACCGGCCCGACCAAAAACCCGAAACCGAAAGCAATTCCACCGATTCCGAAAATGCGGCTGCGCTCCTTTTTAGTTGATAAATCAGACAAAACTGCCTGGCCAATGGTAAAATTACTCCCGATCGCACCATCAACAATGCGGGAAAGAAAGAGCATCGGCAGGCTTTTGGCAAAACCCAAAATTAAAAAACCGGCCGCAGTAGAAACTTGAGAAACAATCAGCAATGGTCGCCGGCCGAAACGATCACTCAGCCGGCCCATAATCGGCGCGGTTATAAACTGCAAAAGAGAAAAAGAAGTTAGAATTAAACCCACCAGGAAAGGCGTAGCCCCAAAATCCTGGGCCATAAAAGGCAAAAAAGGCAAGATCAGGGAAAAACCAAGTACTTCCGTGATTTGAATTAAGAGAATAATTAGAATTTCTTTCTTGTGCTTCATTGTTCTGGCCCGGCAATAATTTGGCAAGAATCCACACCGGGAGAGGGCCTACACCCACTCCCGGTGTGTTTTGTTCATTCTAACATAGTATTTATCTCTTTATGATTCAGTCAAAATATGTTAAGGTTTTCCAAATATGAACTACCGCAAATTTGGAAAAACAAATTTTAAAGCTTCGTTTTTGGGCTTTGGCTGTATGAGGTTGCCGACAATTGGCGGGGATCCGGCCAGGATTAATATTCCGAAGGCAATCAGGATGATCCGCCTGGGAATTGACGGAGGCATTAATTATATTGATACGGCCTGGCCTTATCATGCCGGCGAAAGTGAAAAGGTAGTTGGATTGGCTTTAAAAAACGGCTATCGGGAAAAAGTTAAACTGGCAACTAAGTTGCCGATTTGGGCACTGGAGAAAAAAAAGGATATAGACAAAATCTTTAATCAGCAGCTTAAGAAGCTGAAGACTGACCGCATTGATTTTTATCTACTGCACGCTTTAAATGAAGAACGTTGGCAGAAGCTTAATAAACTTGATGTTTTAAGCTGGGCTAAAAAGGTACAAAAAGAGGGCAAGATTCGGCATTTGGGTTTTTCTTTCCATGATAATTATTCGGTATTTGAAAAAATTGTAAATGGTTATGATAAGTGGACTTTTTGCCAGATTCAATATAATTATCTGAATGAAAGTTATCAGGCCGGCTTGAGAGGTTTGAAGTATGCGGCCTCTAAAGGATTGGCAGTAATTATTATGGAGCCGCTTTTGGGAGGTTTATTAGCTAACCCCCCCGAGAGAATTATGAGCTTTTTTGATAAAACCGGGAGAAATCCAGTTCAGATGGCTTTTAAATGGCTCTGGTCGCAAAAAGAGGTATCTTTAGTTTTGTCGGGAATGAGCAATTTGACCCAGGTTAAACAAAACTTAGTTTTTGCCGGGAAAAATAACGCTGCTCAACTAATTTTAGAAGAACAAAAACTGATTCAAAAAGTAAAAAAAATCTACCAAAAATTGGCGCCGATTCCCTGCACTCAATGTGAATACTGCTTGCCCTGCCCTCAGGGGATTAATATTCCGGCTAACTTTGCTCTTTATAACAGTACAGTAATGCATGAGAACAAAAATCTGGCCGGAAATAAACGAAGCTACATGCGGTTACCGGAGGAAAAAAGAGCATCTAATTGTGTTAACTGTCGGATTTGCGAGACTAAGTGCCCCCAAAAAATCAAAATTTCCGATTGGCTTTTGAAAGTGGATCGAAAATTCAACAAAAGCAGTCTTTGAAAGATTAGATCATAAAAACCGCATTGCTTTCCGGAGACGATTCAGAGTCTCTTTTTTTCCTAAAAGCTCAATGGAACCAAAAAGCGGCGGCGAAGTTTTCCCGCCGGCAATTGCTACCCGGAAAGTTTGAAAAAAGCTGACCCGTTTCCAATCAGTGCTGTCGGCAACTTGAAGCAGCTTTTTTTCCATCCGATTTGCCTGCCAGTTTTTCAAAGAAAATTTTTTCATTTCTCCAAAAATCAGCGAAAGAATCGCCAGGGTTTCCTGACTGCTTTTTCCCTTGGGAACCAAATCTTCCTTATTCGGCTTCTGATATTTAATCAGAAAACTGACCAATTCGGGAAAATCTGTCAATTTTTTTATTCTTTCTTTGACCAAGGGAACCATTTTTTTCAGTAAAGCCGAAGGAATTTCTTTGGGCGTAAAGGGTTTTAAAAGCTTTCCCAGCTCCCGGTCAGTCTTACGCCTGATATAAGCTCCGTTTAACCAGGTGAGCTTATCAAGATCAAACTTGGGATTGGCATCACTAACATCCTCCAGCTTAAAAAGTTTAACCACTTGACTCAAGCTTAAAATCTCCCGATCGTCCTTTGGCGACCAGCCAAGAAGCATCAAATAATTTACCAAGGCATCCGACAAATAACCGTTTTTCCGGTAGTCAGAAACAGCGGTTGATCCGTGCCTTTTCGACAACTTGCTTCCGTCCGGACCGTAAATAAAAGAAAGATGGGCAAAAACAGGAGCTTTTTTTCCGAGGGCATCATAGAGTAAAATTTGTTTCGGAACAAAATTTAAATAATCTTCACCTCTGATCGTGTGGGTAATTTTCATCTCAATATCATCAATCGTTGTTGCCGTTGCCAAAAGAGCGGTATTATCACTCCTGGCAATGACGAAATCACCAATATCCTCAGCTTTGACAGTTATTTTTCCCCGACTGGGATCAATAAAAGAAACGGGCCCTGGAGAAACCTTCAATCTCACCGCACCTCTTCTGCCCTTCTTTTCTATTTCCCTTCTTTCCTCCGAAGTCAGGTAGCGACAACAACCCGAGTATTTGGGAGCGATTCCTTTCTTCAGCGCTGCTTCTCTCTCTGACTTTAGTTTTTCAGGAGAACAATAGCAGCGATATGCTTTACCTTCATCGAGAAGTTTTTTAATATAACGCCAATAAGTTGCCATTCTTTTGCTTTGACGGTAAGGAGCAAAAGGTCCACCGATATCCGGCCCTTCATCCCAGTTGATTCCCAACCACCGGAGACTTTCTAAAATTTCTTCTTCATATTCTTTTCGATATCTTTTAGGATCGGTGTCGTCAATCCGCAAAATAAATTTGCCGCCATAGTGACGGGCAAAAAGCCAATTGAAAAGAGCCGTATGAGCTGTTCCCAAGTGCAAAAAACCGCTGGGAGTAGGAGCCATTCTGACGCGAACTTTGTCTTTAATCATTTTAATTGCTGATTATTTTTACTTTTACCTAACAGCGTCTCTAAAACAAAATATGAAAAGAATCCACCGGAAAAAATCCGCTTATTCGGCTTGATTTTAACATACCATAAATTTATACTCAAAAGAGAATATTCAATAATTGAATTGCTCAGGGTTGCCGGCAAACAGCTTCATCTAAAAGCGAAATATGCGGAAACTCCCTGAGACAGACCGATGGCAACTCTTACCGAAGTCACTTTTTATACCCGAAAAGTAATCAGATGGGCGCTATACGGCCTCATCATCTTTGTCGTCTTTGTTCTGCTAAGCCGGGTCGGCGTTCAGGTCTGGAAAAGATTCAATCCGCCCAAGCCTCCCCAGCCAACTCTTTCATTTGGTGTTTTACCTCCAATCAAATTCCCACCAGCAGAACCGGTTCCCGAACTTAGTTTTGAACTGGAAACAATCGAAGGAAAGTTACCCGGCATGCCGATCATGGCCAAAGTGCACTTTATCTCCAAGAAAATTTACAGCTATCTGACAATGGAAAGAGCCAGGGAAATTGCCCGGGGGGTTGGCTTCAACGGAGAACCGATCCAAATTCCGGAAACTTCGGAAACGCTTTTTCAGTGGAAAAGCGAAATAGAAGGCATTCCCACTTCCTTCACGATGGATATTATTGACCAAACCTTTGCCTATGCCTACGATTTTCAAAAAAACCAATCTCTTTTGGAATCAAGAAGAGCATTGACTAATCAAGATGCCTTAATCGCTATTCAAAGCTTTCTAAGACAGGCCAGTTCACTTCCGGAAGATGTCAGGAGGGGTCCAGCCAATTATGTTTATTTCCGCTATCAGGCACCAAACCTGATTCCCGCCCTCTCGCTTTATGAAACTGATTTTATTAAGGTTACCCTTTTAAGAGAAAACATTAATGATCTTGAAGTCCTGCCGCCCAATCCTTATAACGGCAACATTTCAGCGTTAATTTCCCGCGTCACTTCCCGTAGAGTGCTTGATCTTAATTATTACTATTTTCCCGTTGACCGCGAGGTCTGGGGAACTTATCCTCTAAAAGATATTACCCGCGCCTGGGAAGAACTTAAAAGCGGCCAGGGTTACGTGGCTAATCTTGGAGACAACCAGGCCGGAGAGATAAAAATCAGGAAAGTTAAACTGGCCTATTTTGATCCACCCGAACATCAACCTTACCTTCAACCAATTTATGTTTTTGAAGGTGATAAAAAATTTATCGCCTATGTTCCGGCTATCAAAGCGGAACACCTCGCCAGATAAACTCTAGGCCATTTCCTGCCAGGAAAAATTTTCCAGCGCCCAATCTATTAACCGGCGGCTTTCTCCAAAACGATCCTCGCTTCCCAAAACTACCACAATCAGTTGATGACCATCCTTCTTGAAAAACGTCACCAGACATTCCCGGGCTTCCTCGGTCCAGCCGGTTTTAACTCCCACTACTCCGGGAGTGGTCCAAAGAAGCTCGTTAAGATTTGAAAGCGGATGAAAAAACTTACCCTGAGGATCTTTCAAAATTACCTGCCTAGTGGCAACGATTTTGGCAAAAATTTCATTTTTCAAAGCCACATCAGTTAGCCAAGCCAAATCTTGAGCCGAGGTGTAAGCCCTCTTAATCTCGCCATTAATAGCCACTTCGTTATCCAAACCCGTAGGATTATCGTAAAAGGTATTTTTAAGACCGAGATCTCCCGCTTCCTGATTCATTGTTCCGATAAACTCAAACCGCCCTTTAGAATAATTATTCGCCAATACCTCGGCGGCATCATTAGCTGAAGCAATCAGCAAACCATTAAGAAGCGCTTCAACCGTAATCAGCTCACCCTCAACTAATCCCATATCCTGACCTTCATCGCTTACCTCGGGAACCATTAAAACCTCTAAGGGAGAATAGTGCTTTAGAGAAATCAAAGCAGTCATTATTTTCACCGTCGAAGCCGGCAAGAGGTGTTGCCGGTAGTTTTTTTCGAATAAAAAAACTCCGGAATCCCGATCCAGAATAGCTGCTCCTGAAGCGGTCAGAATCGGCTCGGCTAAATCGGTCTTTTTTACCGGGTAATAGCTGAGCGGCCAGTCAAAATCGATTTGCCTCAGCTGGTTTTTTTTTGGAGTCGCCTGAACAATCAGGCAATTTTGATTGGGAAGGAAAAATAAGGAAAAACCCAATAAAAGACAAGCAACCCATTCCATTTTTAAAATAAAATCCCGGTTAATTTTTTTCATTAGACAATCTTCACCAGATAATCCCAGATACCCCAAGAGCATCGATAAATTTCCACTCCCGGGGATGGAGAAATTCATTTAGCAAATCGTCCTTTAGCCGGTTTCGCCAAAAGGCAAAAATCCCGGTAAGTCAGTCTTACCGAACGGGTGTGCGATCCGGCATTAAAAACAATTTCCCGATTCCTGCCTAAACCCTCATCAATAAAGGTTTTAAGATTAAAAAGATTGCCGAAGGGCGGCACAGCTCCAATTTCTACCCCGGTAATTTCCTTAACTTCTTCAGGAGCAGCCATTTTTAGGTCTTTAAAGCCAAAGGCTTTCTTAAAAAGTCGGGAATCAACCTTATTAGCTGCTGAAAGGACTAATAAAACCGGTTTTTTGTCGGCAAACATAACCAGCGCTTTCGCCCCCTGCTCAAGCCTGGTTTTCCTCACTTTGGTTGACTCCTCACTAGTAAAAGCAGCCTTATGTTTTAAAAGCTGATAATTAATCCTTTTATCTTTTAATAATTTTATCAGGTCTGTCAGAACATTTTTTTTAGTCTTGACCTTTTTAACTCTCAAAGCGGAAAGGCGGACATCAACCCGTTCCATATCTCGGGGAAACAAAGAAGCCTGGCGGATATTAGCCAACCCCAAAATTCCCTGAGTCGCCCTCTCGGCTCCGATACACCAACCGCCCTCAGGCGGCATCCCATACTTAAAAGCTTGAAGATAGATCTCAAAATCTTCCGGCCGGTTACCCCATTTTTTGATGTTTTCAACTAACTGCTGATAGTTATGGATCCTCTGACCCCCGGTGATCCATTCAAACCCGGTACCAACCAAGTCAAAACTCAGAGTTAATTCCGGATCTTCGGGGTCAGGATAGGTATAAAAGGGCCTTTTTTTAGTCGGATAATGGGTCACAAAAACAAAGTCGCTTCCATATTTTTCTTTGCTCCACCGGGTCAACTCCCGTTCATCTTCAGGAGAAAGGTCCGGCTCTCCCCGGTTATCGACACCGGTTTGCCCGTAGATGATCTCCAGGGCTTTCTGAAGTTTGATTCGCGGAATTTCTTGGCCAAACTCGGGCAAAGCCACCTGATACATCTTGAGCTCTTCCGGACATTTTTCTCCCACTCGGGCCATAATATGCCGAACCACTATCTCCGCCACGTCCATCAATTCAGTCCAATCGTTAATAAAGCCAAATTCACAATCAAGCGAAATATATTCGGTTAAGTGGCGAGTGGTTACACTCGGCTCGGCCCGATAAGCCCGGCCGACCGTAAATCCCCGTTCAAAAACAGAAACCGCAATTTGTTTATAAAGCTGGGGACTCTGACCTAAATAAATCTCGTGATCAAAATATCTGACCGGAAAAACCTCAGCTCCGCCCTCAGTAATACCGGGAACCAGGGTGGGCGCCTGAAATTCAGCGAAGCCAAGACCTAGTAGCTTTTCCCTGAAGGCTTGAATAATCACTTCCTGAACTCTGAAGATAGCCTTAATTTTGGGGTGGCGCAAGGTCAACGACCGATGATCCAAAAGAGTCGGCAGCTCCAGCTTAAGCTCAGACTGACTCATATCAAAAGGAAGGCTTTCAGCCGGAGAAAGGAGAGTATTCTTTTCAACTTCAATTTCTATCTGACCGGTCTTCAGTTTGGGGTTAACGGTTTGAAAAGATCTTTTTTTCACCGAACCGGAAACTTCAATCACATCTTCAGGCCGAAGTGAATCAAGCTCCTTTCCTCCCACCAATTGGACAATTCCCGATCGGTCACGAAGATCAACAAAAATCAGCTTACCGTGATTCCGACGGCGGTTGACCCAACCGGCCAGACGGATTTTCTGACCAATTTTTTGAGTTGTTTCAGCAGCCAGAGTTCTTCTCATTTTCCTCCTTTAAATAAATAAACCGCCCTTCTTAAAGGGCGGCAAAATAACCACGGTACCACCTTAATTGAGAAAAAATTTCTTATCTCTTTCTTGTTCCGGCTTTAACGGGCTTACCCGGCGGAGTCTACCTCCTTTGACTATGCTCAGGACTCTTTCCGCAGCTAACCGGTGTCAACCGGATCAGCGCTATTTTCAAATCTGGCTTAGTATAGCTTGACTAACTTGGACTGTCAAGCAAACGGCGAGGACAATTGTTTTGAAACCCACTCTAGGCCGGCACCAGGTTGATAATCGGTTAGCGCCTCAAGCAATTCTAACCCCCACTCTAACGAAACCTGCTCTTGGCCTTCCCGCTCAATCAACCGCACTAATAAACTCATCGCCCGAGGCATAAATTGACGAGCTTTAAAAGTAAGCCTTTGATAATCGGCAAAATACTTTTTGGCACTTCTGGTAGTCAACCTTTTTTTTTGGCTTTCGCTTAAACCGGGCATACAATCCAGCTGAAGGCCATCTCTTAAAAAACGCAAGGCGACTTCAAGAGCCTGACTTTCTTCTGCTTTATGATTGCCCTTTTTCGGGTGATCGAGAATCTCGAAAACCTCAGCGGCCGCCTCTTCCCAAGTAAATTCTTCCGAATCTTTTTTTATGTCATTAATCACTTCCCCTCCTTTTAAAAGAAACTGGGGTTTATTTTAACCAAAACCAGCCAAAATAACCAGTCTTCAGATACTAAGGCAATTACCTACTTTTCCTGACAACTCCCTTAACCCCGGGATTTTTTGCATATTAGACCCCGGGGGTTTTCAAAAAGACCGAGCACATACACACTAAGTACTCTTGGGCTAAAAATTAAAACACTTCCGGAGTAAGATGCTTGCGAAATATCGATATAGCTTCTTTTTAAGAAATCCGAGAAACTAGTGAATAAAAGTTTTCCTGCCTTCACCCTAAATCAAGAGAATGATCCCCAGCCTGAACCCAAAGGGATTCTTCGGCCTTCGGCCTCTGAACGGCAGGGCGGGAATTCTTCCCCCTCGCCGCTAGCAGAGTCCAAATGACAATGGATCAGGGCATTGCTCAAGTTTCCTTATGCATAAACTTGACAACAATAAAACCCGGGCGGTATAATGCGCCCGCCATGAATAAATTGATTCATTTTGCCAATGACCTCATTTATTTTCCCCTTAAATGGGTTCGTGCCGTAATTATCCCGACCCAAATAAGAGGAGGCTGGCAGCGACCTTAAGCAAAAAAAGGAAAAAAGGAAAACAACAGCCTCCGAAAGGAGGCTTTTTTAGTGAGACCAGAGCCCGCTTTGACGGGGACTGAATATCACTAATTCCGCCATAGACCGCTCCGCGAGTCGTGCTGGATATAGAACTGAAAAGGCGCGGCGAGGTCAGGCGGGCAACTAAGCTGAGGCAAGTTTAGGTGGGTAAATATTGAATGAGGCACATCCCGGCACCAAATCGGGGAAAGACCGGAAATTATTACTAAAGAAGATTACATGGGAGAAAGACTTAGAGACTTTCAGTTAGACGCAGGTTCTGCCTTAAAAGGATTGCCTCGCCAACTGGAAACAGGCGAGATTGAGGATCTTTATGCTTTTACCTCGATGGTGGCTCCTTTTTGGCCTTACGGAGATCAGGGACACCTAGTCGAAATTCTTCAGGAAAACAACTGCGCATTGCCTGGGGCTGGCGAGGGAGCCTTTAGTATTTACTGCGCCGGAAGACAATGTCTCGAAAGTTTTGATCTTGAGGGTCAAAACCCCCGGCCAGTTGGTCTAAGTTGGGAAGTCCGATATAGTGACGAGAGGCCCGAAAGAACACTTGCCGTCTGGATTACAGATCTAAAAATGTTTGTCTATCATCTTCAAGTAAATTGGCCGGAGGCTAGTTTTAATGCGGATATGATTGGCAATCTTATTCTGGGAAACAATGGAAGATTCCCAACGTCGACTCTTGCTGATTTTCCTGCGCTTTGCGTCGTATACGACACGATCACTGCTTTAGACGAGGAAAGCGCCAAGATACTGCCACCCTTAAGTAAAACTTTTAATGGCAAAACTGTTTATAAACCGGGTATGTTTGTTTGGAGATTGGTTCCTTTCTGGAGAGGATCACCAACAGAACTGGCCAAAGCGATCAGAGTTACTGATATCACTAAGCAAGGGAAAATCCCAGCAAAAGGGCGCGGCTGTCGAAGCATTGAAGCAAGCATTAGAAGGCATAATCGCTCCCAAAATAAACAACCAACAACTTTAGGACAAAGAAGACGACATAACCAAAGTCTTTATGATTGTCCCAGATATAAAAGAAAATAAAGAGCTAGCTAGTCTTAATATCCTTCACCTTTAGCTCTAAATTCTTCCTGCCGTTCCATTCATTAAGAATCAAAGAAAAAGCCAGGTCAATTTTTTGACCCGGAGAAAGATCGGCATGAAATTGACTCAAACCAAAACCGATGCAATCAAAGACTTGTTTGGTTTCGGCATCGCGAACAGTCATTTTTAAATGTTTTTGCCCGCGGCCAACCAAACGGGTTTCAATAACCTCAGCACCCCGGACAGTAAAATCCGGCTGGGGATTGCCGATGCCAAAGGGAGAAAATTCTTGAATCCGGTTAAAGAGAGCCAGGTTTAAGTCCGAAAGCCTGACCTCACAATCAACCTTAAGGGTTTTTTCAAGAATCCGGCTGTCGAGTCTTTGTTCGGCAATAGTGATCAGTTTTTCTTTAAGCTTGTCCAGATTTTGAGTCTCGGCCGTAAAACCGGCCGCCATCGGATGGCCGCCGGCGTCGATTAACAAATTTTCTGCCTCCCGGATCGCCTCAATAATATTAAAACCATTAATCGACCGGGCGGAGGCTTTAGATTCTTTATCTCCCTGGCTGACAACAATCACCGGCAAGTAGAATTCTTCGGCCAGTTTTGAAGCCGCTAAACCGATCACTCCCTGATCCCAGTCTTTCTGATTGACAAAAATCAACTTAGCCCCGGCCACTCTTTGGGCTAACCAAGCCTCCCGAGCTTCTTGAGCAGTTTGAGCCATTAATTCCTGGCGGCGGCGGTTAACCAAATTGATCTTTTGAGCCAAACTGCGCGCCCGTGATCTGCTTCGAGTACACAGCAGCCGCAAAGAATCAAGCGGATCGTCAATCCGGCCGGAGGCATTCAACCGAGGTCCAATTCCGAAACCGACCTCATATATCCCCAGCGATTTTGCCTCTATTCCCGCTTCTTTCATTAAAGTTTCAAGACCTAAACGGCGGGTTTTTTGCAACTGACCCAAACCATGAGTTATCAAGGAACGGTTCGGACCCGTTACCGGCAAAAGGTCGGTAATTGTTCCGATAGCCACCAATTCTAAAAACCTTAAAATTTCCCCGGGTGGAATTATCCGGGCCGGGAAACTTTTACTCAACTCTCGTGCCAGAATCCAGGCAACGCCGCTGCCCGAAAGCAAAGTGGTATGAACCACCGCCAGAGCCGGACATTTAGTCTTGGGCTTAACATGATGATCGGTTACAATTGTTTCCAAACCCAGCTTTTGGGCAAACTTAATTTTTTCACCGGCGGTAATTCCCTGATCAACCGTAATCAAAAGTTTTAAATCAGGATGCTTTTTTTTCAAATTTTTGATTGTCCCGACATTCAGCCCATAACCTTCTTTAATCCGATCGGGAATATGGGGCATTGCTTTTGCTTTCAGATGATGAAGAGTCTCCCACAAAATTGCCGCAGCGCAAATCCCGTCAGCATCGTAGTCGCCATAAACGATAACTTTTTCCTTTTGGGCAACTGCCTTTTTAATCCGGTTAACAGCTTTTTTGACTTGGGCTTGATTGATTTTTAAGGTTGACAGAGAAAGCAATTCCGGCGAAGAAGGGTCAAGAAAAGTTTTTCTTTCAGCCATCGACATTATTTCCCGGTTTTTAAAAAGAATTTCAATAATTTCTTTTTGCCGGTTTTCTAATCCGCTCGATCTTAGATGTCCTAAAACTCGCCAGCGCATGATGGTATAATAAAAAGCGTCGTGATTAATTCTAACAAAAAAATTCTCCTTTCCGAAGAGAAGAAAAAACTCATCCCCAAACCGGTCTGGAAAATCTTTAAAACCTTCGCTTCGAAAGGTTATGAGATTTATTTGGTTGGCGGCGGAGTCAGAACCGTCCTGGGCGGCGACAAAAGCCACGATTGTGATCTTACCACCAATGCCAGTCCGGAAGTCATTCAGGGTCTTTTTGATGATTCTTTTTATGACAATCAATTCGGAACTGTGGGAATTCCGGTCCGATCAGGCAAAAAAGAAGAAGTTTATGAAATTACCACCTACCGGACAGAAGAAGGCTATGCCGACCGGCGCCATCCCGACCGGGTAAGATGGGGCGAATCCCTGGAAGAGGATTTAAAAAGAAGAGAACTCACTTTTAATGCGATTGTGATTGGTCCCGCACTCACCAAAAAAACCCCAGGGAAACCCTCCGAATGGGACGGAAAAAGTTTAGAAATGATCGATCTTTTTGGCGGTCAAAAGGACTTCAAAGATAAATTGGTTCGGACAGTCGGTGACCCAAACCAGCGATTTGCCGAAGATGCCCTGAGAATGATACGGGCAATTCGTTTTGCCGCCCAGCTGGGTTTCATCATCGAAGGGCAAACCCTGGCGGCAATTCAAAATAATGCCGCTTTAATCCAACAAATCAGCGCCGAAAGAATTCGGGATGAGCTCTTTAAGATTCTGGGAAGCAATTATCCTTATGAAGGTTATGTCTTTTTGAGAAATTCCGGTCTGGCCCAGAAAATTCTGCCCGAGGTAGAAAATTGCTTCGATGTCCAGCAAAAAAGCCCCGGCCGGCATCACATCCACGATGTCGGTGTCCACTCTTTGCTTTCAATGAAACTCGTTCCCTCGAAAGACCCGCTGGTTCGTCTGGCTACCCTACTTCACGATGTCGGCAAGCCGGCTACGCGGCAAGTCGAAGAGAGCGGTTTAGTCACTTTTCATAATCACGAAATTATTTCCACCTCAATCGCTTATAATGTTGGCAAACGCCTCCGGCTCTCCAAAAAACAGCTTAAGAAACTGACTACCCTGGTTCGATGGCATCAATTCACGGTCAATGAGAGACAGTCCGACAAGGCCATTCGCCGCTTCATCCGGCGAGTAGGTAAAGAAAATCTTGAAGCAATGCTGGCTTTAAGAGTCGGCGACCGGCTGGGCGGCGGCGCCCGGGAAACTTCCTGGCGGTTGGAGCGATTTAAAAAAAGATTGACTGAAGTTCAAAAACAACCCTTCACAGTCAAAGATCTGAAAATTAACGGCCACGAAATAATGGAATTTTTAAAAATCAATCCCGGACCTCTGGTCGGCAAAATCCTAGCCGGACTTTTCACCGAGGTGGAAAAAGGAAAGCTGGAAAACCAAAGAGAGGCGCTTTTGAAAAAAGCTAAAGAAATCAATTCAAGTATTTTTAATCAGGAAGAGGAAAGGAAAAAATGACTGACACTGCACCCCGATCGGAAGCAGCCGGCTTGACTGAGAGATTAAAAGAACTTGGAGAGAAAACCAGAGGCAAATTGCGAGATGACTTCCTTCAGGGTCATCGAGAAAAAAGCCGTCATTATCAAGAAAGAGGCGTTTTATCCCAAACCCGATCAGTCGTCGGAGAAAAAGATCCTGATGGTATGATTTTTGAAGCCCGGGAAGTACAAGTCTTTGGCGCCGAATCAGAACCAGAAAGTGACCCCAAATCAGAAATCGCACACGATTTGGTTTTGACTGCCCATTTTCAAGAGGGAGATGATTCGATTACCGTCCGCCTGACCCACGATCATTATTCCTTAGCCGCCGGAGAACCTTTCCGAGTGGCTGTCTATAAAAATAACCAAATTGCGGTCGGTTACAACCCTCAAGAAATAACTCTAAGAGTACTTGGTCATTTTTTAAAAGCCGTGGTCGATCCGGAAGTAACCGAAAGGTTAAAATCAAAACAAGAACCGGCCGGGAATAAAAGTAAATAAAAGCCCGGATTAGAAAGGCCCCACCCAAAGATACGAGCAGCGCCAGAATTTTACTGATCAACTGGTTTCAGCCTTTATCTGCCTTAATTGACGGCCAGCGGAGAACAACAACTAAGGAATCTTCTTCGGCACGCCGGACATAGCCGAGATTGGCTCCGTAAAAAACAAAATCGCCTTCTTTGTCTAAAATCACTTCCCGATCCAGATCCGGAAAGAAAAAAACATATTTACCCCGGACGAGAAAAGTCAGAGTTTTGGTTCTTTCTCTTTTGCCGGCTTCAAGTCTCTCGGCAATTTCGCCTTTTTTGTGTTCGGCCCATTTGACTTCAACATTACCGGTTTGAAGACCGGTTTCTTTTTCCATAAAATGACCAACCACCCAACCCCGATGATTGGGTGCTTCCAGGGAAAGATTACCGGTAATAATTTTTTTCATCTCAAAAAACTCTTTTTTTCCTGATACTATGATTCATATCATGGTATCAAACTTTGCCGTTTCAAGATTGGCGTTTTTTATCTTAGCCTAGCCTTATTTTTGACCGTTCTTTTCTGTTTAAAGTTTTCCCAAACAGAAAGCAGAGGGACTGCCGTAAAGGTAGAAGAAAAGGTGCCGGCAATGGTACCAATCAAAAGGGCGGCCACAAACCACCTGATTGTCGCCCCGCCCATCAGCAAAAGGGCGATCAGCATAAAAATAATAGTTAAGGAATTATTAAAAGACCTCACGATAGTTTTGGCAATTGCCTGATTAGCCAGATCATCAAAGTTTGCCTGGGGATAAAGATTCCGGTTTTCCCGGATCGAATCAAAAACCACCACGGTATCATGAACCGAAAAAGAAAGAGTCGTTAAAACCGCGGTCACAAACAGGGTATCGACTTCAACCTGGTAAAAATGGCCCAAAAGAGAAAAGCTGCCCAAAAGAATCAGGGAATCGTGAAACATAGCCAATACAGCCCCCACCCCGAATCTTCTGTCCTTAAAACGCCAGGCAACATAGATCAGGATGCCAATCGAGGCCAGAATGATTCCGGCAATGGTTTTCCATAAAAGTTCCTTACCCAGGCTCGGGCCGACGGCTTCAAATCGAATCTCAACCAACTCCGTTGCCAGAACCTCTTCCAGGCTGGTTTTGATTTCCGCCACTTTTTCCCGCTGGGCCGGTTCGCCTTTGATGACAAATTTTTTTTCTCCGGAGATTTGAACCGAATCAAAACTAAATTCTTTTTCATCCAAAACCTTCTTTATTTTTTCAATCTCAATCCCCTGATCTGTTTTTTGCTCATATTCCAAAATCGTTCCGCCGGCAAAGTCAATCGCAGGCTCCAAACCCCAACGCACCAGGCTATAAAAACCAGGCACTAAAAAAAGAGCCGAGATTAAAAAATAAAACCATTTGTATTTTAAAAAGTTCATTTTTTTAACATCACCTCGCAGGAGTCCCAATCCTTACACCCCGGGGAGTGAAAGGATTCAGACACCCCCGAGGCGGGGATCCTTCTTTCTGGAAAAAACCTCCAAAAAAGTCCGTGTAACAATAATACCGGTAAACATGCTCAAAAAGACTCCCAGTCCCAGAGTCAAAGCAAAACCCCTAATTGAACCGGAAGTATTTAAAAAAGACCACTCGAAGGGATTAAAAAGAATAAAACAGATAATCAAAGTGCAGACATTGGCATCCCTAATTGAATCCCAAGCCCGGCCAAAACCCAATTCGCGGGCTACCGGCCGCGGCTTACCCAATCTGATCTCCTCTTTTATTCTTTCAAAAATCAGGATATTTGAATCAACCGCCATTCCGACCGTCAGGACAAAGCCGGCCATTCCCGGCAGGGTCAAAGTAACCGGAATCAGCTTGTAAATAGCTAGAGTCGCTAAACCATAAATTACCAAGCCTAAGGAGGCCAGCACTCCCAAAAAACCATAATAAATAATCATAAAACCGACAACCATCAAAAGACCGATTAAACCGGCCCGGAGACTCTCTTGGATAGAATCCTCGCCTAAAGTCGGTCCGATATTCCTTTGCTCGATGAGCTCAAAGGGAACCGGCAAAGCCCCGCCGTTTAACTGAGCGGAAAAACGCTTAACATCTTTGACTTCAAAGTCCTCGCCCGTAATTGAAGCATTGCCTCCGGTTATCGGTTCGTTAATCACCGGCGCCATCAAAATCAGCTGATCCAAAAGAATCGCCAAACGGCGGCCGACATTATTTTCAGTTATTTCCCCAAACAGATCTTTTCCCTCCTCGGTAAAAGTCAAAGTAATCATGGGCGCTCCGGTTTGCTGGTCAAAAGCCGGCTGAGCTTTTTCTAAAAAACGACCCGTCAATCCGGTTTCCTCAAAGGGCACAGCGGCATCAGTCGCTTCATTGATTAAACGGAAATCAAGCTGGGCCGTTTGGCCGATCAGGCCAATCGCCTGATCAACCTCGTCAATTCCCGCCAATTCAACTACTATCCGGTGTTCTTCACCAACTCTGGAAGTTCGGATCACCGGCTCAGCCAAACCAAAAAGATCAACCCGTCTTTGAATAATCTCTTTGGCTGAATCCAAAGCCTCGCCTTTCTCCTCGGGATCAATTTGGCTCATATCTGCCTTAAAAACCAGATGAGCCCCTCCGGCTAAGTCCAGACCCTTTTTAACCGCCAGATCCCGCTGAAATTTAAAAGGCCCCAATTTAAAATCAATTTCCGGTCGATTAAGAACAGTATCAATCTTAAATTTACCCAAAGAAATTTTAATCGGCATTTTTCCGGGCAAATCAACATAAGCCGAAACAAGCGTGAGAAAAATAATCAGCAGAAACAACCTTTTTTTATTCATTGTTTAACCATTTTCTCTTTTGGATCATCTTTCTCCGGAGAGATATTCTCCGATCTGGCCAGCCGTTTTTTCAGCTGGCCGGAAATTGACAGTTGCTTAGCCCCGGAAAAAGTATAAATCACCCGACCCGATTCCGGCAAGGCTCTTACCCCAACGCTTTGCCCGGCCTTAATCCCGATGGTATTAACAAAGTTTGAAGGGATAACAACCGCCAAACTATTACCCGTCTTAATAATTTTTTGGCGCATAATTTTTTTTCTTTAACTGACCAACCCTTCTTCACTGCCGTAAATCATTATCCTCGGCCCGGCCAAAATTGACAGGATAAAAGGATCGCGCCTTTTTTTCCGGAAAATAAATTCTTCTTTATTCATAACGCTGTAGTTAATTTCCCGCCCGCGGCTTGATTCTTCTTCTCTGACCAACTTTGCCAGTTCAGGCAAAACCACCTGGCCGACAACCAAAAGATCAACCTCATTCTCCCTTTTTCTTTCCAGCTCCCGGACAAACCGGCCGGAAAACATCACATAATTTATTTTACCCAGTTTGTTCTTATTTTTGATAATCTCTCGACCAAGACCGGTAGTCTTGGCAATGATTGAAAGCAGGTCGCCGTACAAAAAATGATCTTTATTGACCCAATAATAAAGCCTGTTACCCCGCGGTTCTTTCTTAACCAGACCAAATTTTTCCAGGCGGGATAATTCCCGCCGGACAGCGTTTATCTCTTCACTGGCCAAACGAACCAGACCTCGGACATGAAACATCTCCTCAGGCTGGCTTAAAAAAATCTCCAACAGTTTAACTCTGACCTTGGAAACTAATAATACCTGAAGCATATTCTTGTTAAAAATTTGCTAATAGGCCACCTCTTGGCCGGTCGGCAGAATCTCCAGCCAAATCGGTCCGGGATTAAAAGCAATTTCCTGACCGTTTTCTTGGGTAAAGGAAGTCCTTCCCTCTCTTTGTTTTTTTCGCCAATTTCCTTTAATAACCTGACCGTCCTGAAAAACCAGCGCCTGTCCCTGGCCGATTGTCTGATAAAGTAAATGCTTTGAAGCATCTCCGGTCCGGGTTTCTTTTAAAAATTGGATCGCCACCACTTTAGCCGAAAGCTGCTGATTGGTATTAAGATCCAAATGAGGCTGGTTGTTGTTAAAGCGAAGATACTGATTTTTATCTTTGTCATATTCCCAACGAACTTCATAACCGGATTGGCTTTGCCAGAAAGCAAACTCAATTTTGGAAACCTGGCCTTCTTGGGCCGTTTCCTCTTTAGCGGGCCAGGGGACAAAGTTTTCATCCCAACGATCTCCCGCCTCGTCAGTTTGAGTCAATCCTCTTGATTGGGCAATCCACCAAAGCCGGTCGGGCGTAGAGTACATGGTATGCTCCATCGCCACTCCTTTTAAGCGCTCCATATCCCGCCAAAAAGTCAAACCGCCTTCCGGATATTGGGTTTCCTTGGCCCGGAGAGAGGTCTGGTCAATATCGCTATAAAGACGCCAACCGTAACTCTCAATTTGTTCCAAAGCTTTGGCTTTGGAATTAGTTTTGCCTAAATTACCAAAATCGTTTGCTCCGCCGACATGAACATAAAGAGGATAATCACCATATTCGGAAATCCAGTCAAGGAAGTAAGTCCTGGATGATCTTACCGGGCCAACAAAGAAATCCTCAGCTGAAGCCCGGCAAAAGTAAACCGCTAAAAATCTGGTAATCCCCCCTTCTGCCACCGCTTCGTAGACAATATCAGCTTTTGAAAGACCGGATTGCGGCCGGGAATCAAGATGATTTTCAATCATCACCCCCAAAGGTCTTCTTTTTTCCCAGATTGCCCTTTCTTCTTTAGTAAATTTTTCTCCGGTCAGAGGACAGATTTCAGTTTTCGGCGCCTCAAAATTAATCCGCGGGCGGCCGTCTTCAATTGACACCGGAGAAACCAGTATTGATGCTTCTCCTTTTTTACCACCAAAATAAGCAAAACCGGCATAAGAAAGACCGGCCGAAAGCAAATAAAGGCCCAAAGCGCTTAAAAGGTAAAAAATTATTTTCTTTTTTGGCATTTTATTTTATTATTTTAATTTTTTTGCTTCTTTAATTGCTCTTCCTTCTTCCTCAGAAAAAGAATAGCCGGCCTCTTTGCCTTCCTTGACGGGTTTGGCATAAATCCTGGTTGTTTCCCGACTGTGGAGACTGGAAATCACCAAACCGCTTTTTCGATCATCCAGAAGGGCCAGACAAAAACTTTGGTCCCCACCGGTTTCAGCAAAGGGGTTAAATCTTACCAAACCAACCTGTTGCAAATGAAAAAGACCCTCCCTTTCAATTCTTTTGCTAATTTCCAGTAAGTTTTCAATCTGTTTTTTCCCTTCGCTAGTGCTTTTTAAAACTTCTTCCAAAACCGATTTAAGATCTTTTCCCGCTCCGGCAATTCCCAAACGACGGTAATGAGCCGATAAGCGAAAAAACAATACTGTTAAAACTAAAAGCCAAACAAAAAGAACCCCTGCCCCGACCCAAAGCGCAGTTGGGAAATTGAACAACATCTGTATCCTTCCTGTCTTTCCTATTCTAATCCGGCTCTGATCAAACTGTCAACTCCTGCAAATGTCCAGAATGCCTGATGGAAACAACGAGCCCGGACACCTGCAATACTTCCTGCCGCCCTTGAACTTGAAACTGGGTTATGATAACTTAAAACTCAATTATGGCTAAAAAAAGAAAAACAAGACAAGAAAAAATTATCCTCCAGCTAAAGCGGCAATTAGCTCATCAGAAGTCTCAAAAACACTCCGGCGACGGAATTCAACCAAGCCAGGCAAAAAAGCTAAAAACATCTTCTACCCAACCTCGTCAAGGGGCAATTTTCAAACCTGATCTTAAAACTGACTTAAGAAAAAAATCCATAAAAAGGCCTGATAAATCGATCTTTTCCTATTCTCCGAGGCTAATCAGGCTTGATCTTATTAAAAGCCTCAGCCTGGCCCTAGCCATCATCACCCTCGAAATCGTGTTATACTTGAGGCTAAGATAATCCACTTCAGGCAGGCCAAATCTATCTGCCCTAATAGAATTGAGAAGATTTATTTGAGAGGGGGTGAAAAATATGACTTCTTTTTACTGTGTTAAGTGCCGCGCTAAAAAACAGGTTGATGACGAAGCAGTTGAACATGTCACGATGAAAAACGGCAAACCGGCAATGAAAAGCAAATGCCCGGACTGTGGCACCACCATGTTTAAAATTGGCGGCAAAAGCTAATAATTTTTTTGACTTTTAAAAACAACCCCGCTATGAGCGGGGTTGTTTGCTGGTAAAAATTTATTATCGGCCAGAGAAAAATATTTTTTAGCGTCTCAGATACAACGACAGTTCACCGAATTGTTCGTACGAATCTAAATAGAAGTTTGAATATAAGTATTGATAGAATCCGGGGTCAAGAATGTGTATTTTTGCCGCGCTATCCAAAAGGGCATAATCAGAACTAGCCAAAATTTTTTGGTGCATATAGCAAGAATTCCCCCAGCGACAGGGACCATCGGGTATTGTCACAAAATACCAGAAGTGAGGCTCTTTTCCGGTAATCATGTAAAAAAAATTGTTGTTGGCAAACATCTTTCCTTCTAACTTACTCGCCCTCTCATATATTTCCCCAGTTTTAAGATTATTATAGGCAAGCAGGACTAATGAATAAAAAGTGTGTTTTGTTAAAAAAATTGCCAGTGTAAGTGAAGCCAAACTGAAAACAAAATTTTTATTAGGCATTCTCTGTTTGTTAAAAAAGGCCAAAAAAGCTTTAGCAGCACTGGCTACTAAAGATAAACCAATTGGCAAAACAGTAATCAGGTGATGTTGATAAAAATGACGAGGTATAAAAACTGAGAAAATAAAAAAAACTAAAAAAAAGAGCGCCCGGTGCTTTACCTTTTTATCCCTGACAAGAAAAAGCATTGGCCAAGCAACCAGGAAGGCCAGCAGAAGTAATACTGGCGAAAGGCTGAGAGTGTGAAATAAAAAGAAGAGCCGTTCCTTTAGAGACATTGCCGGTCTTAAAAGATGAGAGGAAAGAATATCCGGCAATAACTCCGGCATTGATACTTTCAAAGCAAGCAAAGTAATTGAAGTCGAGAAAAAAAAGGTCAATCCGATTTTTATCACCTTAATTACTTCCACTCTGTTTTGATAGTAGACAACAAAAAATGAAAAAAGGAAAAATGCCCAATAATAAGCCGCTGTAATCTTAATCAGAAAGTTTACGGAGAAAAGAAGGGCTAGCAACAAATAATCCCTCCTCAATAACGTCTTTTTACCAAGAACAAGGAGAATGAAAACAATAAAGACTAGGGCTAAACAGTCAAAGGTGACCACCTTAGCATATAAGGTTAAAAGGGGGTCGCCCAAAAAAAGAATTACTGCCAATAAAACTATAAAATCTTCCTTAAAAAAAGTCTTAGTGAAGAAGTAAAGACCCGGAACAACTAAACTAACTACCAGAACATAAAAAAGAAATGGCCAAAAAACAGAATCAGAAACTAGAAAACCCAATCTTAAAAGCCAATAAAGGCCTGGCATATGGGTAAGAGAAAATTCCCTGTAAGGAACTTTTCCCTCAACCATATATTTAGAAATCAATAAATGATTTCCATAATCAGAAGTTGCCACTGGATTGCGATAACCTAAAAAACGGGTAACAATAAAAAAAAATTGAAGAAAGAGCACTAAAAACAAACGATCCCTCTGGCTTGGGCGGAAAATCACTTTAATCAGTTTTCGTACAATTTTCTTTTTTTTAAACATTTTTAAATAGTTTGGCACCCGGGAGAACGCTCATACACAATGACTGAGGAACTAACTTTTTCCTTAAAAACAAAACAATCCGTAAGTAGTTTTTCTATTTGATCTTGAACGGGTTGGAGCTGCCAACTGAAAAAATAGACGAAATTTTTTTCACTAATAGCGCTATTAAAAACTTTTTCCGCCTTGGTGTTAGTTAAAACATTCCGCCCCAAAACAAGTTCATAGTTTAGCTGGTTACCAGATTTTTTTGCTTGAACAAGCAACACCCGGAGTTTACCTAAAGGACCAGTATCAAAAACCTCCGCATTATCCAAAAAAACAACCCTCATTCTTGGGGCACTCGGGCAATACTGAAGGGCATTGTAATTGTAAAATTCCGTTATGAACACCCCGGGATCAAGCCCTCTCAAAGTAGCGCAAAAATCATCAAAGTAAAATTTCCTAAGACTAACAATTTTGTAAAAATAGATGTTGCCAAGGAAAAAAAAGAAAAGCATGCTCAGAAGCACATATTTCCTGATTTTTCTTTCAAGAAACGTGCAACCGCAAAAAAGTAATGTGAGAAAAGGAGCAATTATAAAAATGAAGTGACGACCAATCAATCCTCTCATCAGCGGGGCAATTGCAAAAAAAAGTAGGCTTGGCAAGGAAATAACTAGATATTTTTTTTCAAGGGAGGGCTTTTTCGCTAAAAAAAGTGTCCACAAAAAGACGCAAAAAAGACAAAATAAAAACGAATAAAATTGAGCTGAGACAATTTTTTCGAACTCCCATTTAGTAGGAAAAAAAAGAAACAACCCCGGTTTCTGATAAAGAGGGGTCCGATGCGCCCTTATGTAGTCACCCCCGGTACCAAGATAAGTTCTGACTAAGTCTGCTTTGCTTAAAAACTGGCTTCCCGCCAGAAATATGGTTAATACCAGTAAAAAAAAATAGAATAGAAATTGCCCTTTTTCCCCTTTTAGTAAAAAAACTCCCAGAATCAAAAACAGCAAAACCGCAATAATGCCGCTGGGAATAATCAGAACAATCATTGCCAAGCTAGAAAAATTTAGCATCAGCCAAAAAAAACGATCGGTTTCAAAATATTTTAAGAAAGAATAAAAGCTAATAATCGCCAATAAATTATATAAACCATATACCCTGATGTAGAAAGCATAATAGGCAACGTTGCTGGTAAGGATATAAATAAGGGTAAAAAATAAACATTGTTTCTGACCGGCAAAATAGATCTTTAGCAGTTTGTAAAAAAAGAAAATTGAAAACAGCCAAATTAAAAAATTAAAGATAATCGCTACTGCTTCGTGATTCGGAGACAGGAAAAACAGCCGATGAAGAATCTGGTAATAAAGAGGGAAATTTTGTTCATGAGAGAGAATTAGGTTAATGTTTCGGGGAGTTTGCTCGGCAATTTGCATCGTGTTTGATTCGTCAAAGTCAAGGCGGGGATTATGATTTATGGCAATTAAGAAAATATGTAAAACACTTAGAGCAATCAGAAAATAAAGAAACCAATCTACTATCCTCCTTTTTAGAATCATTTCGAGCCAACTGTCAACTTTTTGAAAAATCTCGGAACGTTCCCGCCGCTTTGTCATCTTATCAATCTCTTTCTCACTGCCAAAGTTAAATATTGCCAGCCATCCTGAAAAGCCCTTAATTTACTTTTCCCCAATCTTTGATCATAGCTAATTTTCATCTGACCCCAACGGCATTTTAAATAATGAATCGCCTCAATCTTTATCTCATGACTAAAAAAGTATTGATTAGATCTTACTTTTAATTTTTGCCAAAGATTCCTTTGAATCAGGAACATTCCTGACAAAGAATCATTAAGGCGGACTTTATAAATCAGGCGGAAATGCCAAGTTAAGAGCAGATTCCCAATCCGCTTAACCAACTGCATCGTCTTTAAAAACAGATAGTTTGAACCAAAACGGTCAGCCACCAAGAATTCTAATTTTCCTTTCAGGGAATAATCTAGCAACCGGGGAATTTCCTCAACCGGATAAGTCCCGTCAGCATCACAAACGACCATGATTTCTCCGCGGGAATCATTAAGGCCTCTTTTAATGGCATAACCATAACCCTGATTTTTTTCCCTTAAAACCCTAGCTCCTAATCGCCGGGCAACTTCGGCAGTTTTATCGGTTGAGTTGTTATCAACGACAACAATCTCGGTTTCAAAACCTCTGGCTCGGATCTCTTTAACAGGAACAGCGGGAATAATCTTTTCTACACCCTGTTCCTCATTGTAGGCTGGTAAAATAAGAGAAAAATAATGTTTCACACCATTATTATATAATACTTGAAATGCCTAAATCAGTTCTGGCAATTTTTTATCAGGATTACTGGCGAGATGAAGCAATCAGTCTTCTGATTGCTTCCAAGAATCTGAAAGAATTCTTTCCTTTTGCTGCCAAAGATATTCATCCGCCACTTTACTACCTTTTACTTCACTTTTGGATTAAGTTATTTAGCGAATCCGAGTTTGCAACACGAAGTCTTTCCCTTATCTGCCATCTTTTATTAGTCTTTTTTTCCTACCAAATATTAAAACACCTTTTAAAAAATCGTTTAATCTCACTCTGGATTACTCCATCAATCTTGCTAAACCCCTTTTTAATCAAGTATGCCGCTGAAGCCAGAGCCTATTCTCTCTTTGGTTTCTTGGTTATTGCCGCTATCTTTTTTTATCTCAAGAAGCGTTTTTTTCTAAGTTCGTTTTTTTGGGCTTTGACAATCATCACTCACAATATCAGCCTTCTTTACCTGACATCCTTGGCTATTTTTTGGTTCTGGCAAAACAAGAAGCGTTTCCGGAAAAAGATCCGTCAGTTTACTCTTATATTTGGCCTCCCTATTTTAGTTTTCCTACTCCGGATCAAGTTTATCTGGTCCCAATCTGCACGAATTGGGCAGAGGTTTTGGATCAAACCGGCTCCTTTCCCAATTTTTCTAACTGCTTTCAAGGCTTTTTTCCAAGGTCAACTATACAGCCCCAAAACCAGGATGTTAAACTATAGATTGGCCCTAGCCCTGATTTTAATCAGCTTTTTTTATTGGATTATTAAAAGAATTTATCCTCAGAAAACCAGGAAAAGCCCTGATCAGCAAAGTCTAATTTTAGTTTTCCTATCCTTTGCTCCTCTTGTCTTAATTGAAAGTATTTCTCTTATCTGGATCCCTCTTTATCATGAAAAGGTGGTCATTCCCAGTCTTCCCCTTTTTATTATCTGGATTGCCTGCGCTCTCTTAAAGTTAGGAAAGATCAGCAGAAGCCTTAAGCTTTCCCTTGTCTTCCTGGCTCTAATTTATAATTTTACTTTGGCTTTTGGAGCCAAAGAAACTCTAGCCGCTACCTCCAAACCCCCAATTAGACAGGCTGTTAATCAAATTCTTTTAAAGGCAAAAGAAACAGACATTATTATCCCTGAGTCGCCGCTCAATTTTCCCGAAACTAAGTATTACCTTAATAAGTCGGCCAAAAAACTACCAGTGCTTGCTTTCTTTAAAGAACCAGAAGAGTCCTTCCATGTTTATTATATTTGGATCGAGCCAGAGGAAAGAATTTATAAATATCCCCAAGATCAAAATGTCTGGATTATTACCCTTGACGGGAAATATTTCTTAAGAGGCAATCAGTAACTCTATCCCCCATATCTCTTTAAAAGCCCCGGGTGATCGGCTTGCATTTTTTTGTAAATCGTTAAGGCCAGAAATAAAGACTCCTGGATGAATTTTTCTGACGCCCCAACTTCTTTAATGTTTTGGGTAATCCTTTTAATATCCGGCTGATTCTCGAGATTTGCGATGTTTCGGGTCCGGACCAAGACATCGACCGCCTGCCAAGCCAGCTGTCTTAATCTTAGACGCTCCATTTCGGTTTTATCACCGCAATGTTTTTCGATCAGCTCGTCAATTGGCCTTCTTAGCCTGGCCATAATTTCCTGGTCAGTTTCCTGTTTTAATTGGTTCATTAAATCCTATTCTACTACAGCCTTAGAATTCTTTTCCATCTCCCGCAGCAAAAAATAACTTTAATGCCTTTAACGATCCGGGATCATTTTTAAGTAGACGATCCGGTAAAAATATCTGGGAAATCGTTAGTAAAACTGATCTTTAGGTCTATATTGAAGCGCCTCAGCCAAATGGATAATTTTAATCTTTCCTTCCCCGGCCAAATCAGCAATGGTGCGGGCAATTTTAATGGTTTTAAAGTACGCCCGGGCAGAGAGATTCATTTGAGAAACAGCCTGACGAAGGAGACTAAGACAGTCTTTATCCAAGAGACAATGTTTTTTAATATCTTTGTTTTTCATTTCCGAGTTGGCTTTAATCTTTGTCTTTTTAAATCTTTGCCCCTGCTGATCCCGAGCAACCTGAACTCTTTTTTGAACGCTTTTTGAAGATTCACTAATGACATTATCGCTGGTTAATTTTTCCACCGAAACAGCGGGCACTTGGACATGAAGGTCAATCCGGTCGAGGATCGGGCCGGAGATCTTTTTTTGGTAGCGGATAATCTGACCGGGCAAACACTTACATTCTTTTTTATCACTTCCAAGCCAACCGCAGGGGCAGGGATTCGAAGCGGCAATCAAAATAAACTCAGCCGGATAAGTAACTGTCCCTGCCGCTCGAGAAATGGTTACCCGACCATCCTCCATGGGTTGTCTCAGAGATTCCAAAACCGACCGGGGGAATTCCGGAAATTCGTCCAGAAACAGAACCCCCCGATGAGCCAAAGAAACCTCTCCCGGCCGGGGCCGGGCACCACCGCCGATTATTCCAACCTGGGAAACCGTGTGATGAGGTGAACGAAAAGGACGGTTTTTAACAATTGCACTTTTCTCGGGTAAATTACCGGTAATCGAGTAAATTTTAGTTATCTCTAAAGCCTCTTCTTCGGTTAAATCAGGCAGAATTCCCGGCAAAGACCGGGCTAACATTGTTTTCCCGGAACCCGGTAAACCTTTTAGAAAAAGGTTGTGGCCTCCAGCGGCTGAGATTTCCAGAGCTCTTTTGGCAAACTCTTGGCCCTTGATTTCTGAGAGGTCAAATTCGGCCTGAGGATCAGAAACCAAGGAAGAAAAGTCGGTTTTGGGAAAGGGCTTAACTTTTTTAAAACCGGAAAAATGACTAAAAAGCTTAACTAGATTAGGAATCGGGTAAACCTTAAGTCCGCCAACAACAGCGGCTTCAGAAGCATCAACTTGGGGTAAAAAAACTTTTTTTAGCTTTTTCTTCTTGGCCAAAAGTGCTAAGGGCAAGACGCCGTTAGTGTGTCTTAAGGAGCCGTCGAGAGAGAGTTCGCCTAAAAAGAAGGTTTCTTTTAAGTTGGCGGCCATCTGGCCAGAGGCAATTAGGATTCCCACTGCCAAGGGTAGGTCATAAGCCGGGCCTTCTTTGGGCAGATTGGCGGGAGCCAAATTGATTGTAACCCGGTGGTCGGGAAACTTAGCTCCGGAGTTTCTAATAGCCGTAAAAACTCTTTCCTTGGCTTCTTCGATGGCTTTGTTGGGCAGACCAACAATTTTAAATGAGGGAAAGCCTTTGGAGGAGACATCAACCTCAACCTCAACCAAAACCCCATCCAAACCAACGGTGGCGCCGGAAAAAACTTTGGCAAGCATTAGTTTTTATGATAGCAAAAGGAGCTGTGAAGGGCAAAGCCTCAAGGGTTTAAAGCTAAAACATCTGAACGGGATTGATTCATTTAAGAACATATCTTTCTATCTGAGAAACTACTAGCTCAGGTGTTAAACGAGTGGTGTCAATTGTCTCTGAATGAAAGTGTTTCCTGCCTATTTCGACAATTACTGCCTCCATAGCCATAAATCTTTCAGGCGCAGCAACAATCATTAAATCTCTCTCTGTGACTAGATCTGTTCTATCTTTACGCCTTTGCTCAAGCCGCTGCAGCCTTGCTTCTAGACTAGCAGTTAAAATAAACGAGTGATCAAAGAGGGGGTGTTGCGGCAACATATCAACTAGAACCTCGGGAATTCTTGGCGTTCCAGATACCGTGTGGAAAGCTAACGATCTTAAAATTATTGTCGAGTCCTGAATTGTATTAACTTCGGGCCATGTAAACATTTCCAAATCTGCCATTAAAGCAACCGCATATAGGTTTCCTAAAATTTCTGGACTGAAGGAATCACTTCTACCAATCGAATCGGCTAATAATCGGATTATGTTTTCTTCTTGGCAAATACTTTTTCTTTGGACTATCCAGGGAGCTGATTGTCGGGAGGCAAAACTATTAGCTATTAAAGATTTACCAGCAAGATCCATTCCATCTAAATGGATGAATTTAGCTCTTTCGGAATTCATTTAAGAAAACTTTGGTTTGGGGCACAATTTTTGAGGGCAACTTATTAAGAGAAAACCAGCGAACCTCCACTGTCTTATCTAATGGCTTCGGGTTTCCGCTTAGATAATAAGATCTAAATCTTAGGTATATTTTTGCCTTTTTTTGATTAACTTCGGAAGATACTAGAAAATGATTCTTGATTCGAATATTGGTTTCCTCTAAAACTTCACGCGCCAAGCCGGAAGTTATTGTCTTATCCTTAAGCTCTATTTTCCCTCCGGGAATAACCCAAAAACCAGGAAAAGTATCTTCATCTTGGCCACGCTTAACAAGTAAGACCTGGTCATCCTTAAAAATAGCGGTTGAAACATTAATTACAAATTGGGTGGCTTTTTTGTTTTTCATCGGTGAAAATTATAATTTATTCAAAGGCAAGGTTACAGTCATTATTTTCAAAATTTCCCTTAAAGTAAACTATTTTATTTAATTAACTAATTTATTTGTTTTTAAAACTGTATCATTAGCAATGTCCTAATGCTATTTATTACTTAGGCAATGTGTAAATAAGCTGCCCGTTATGATGCCTCTTGCTATAATACATCCATGGGTTATAAACGAATAAACTTCATTCTTGAAAAGAGCTTATATGCCCAGCTCAAGAAGCGCGCCGCAAAACAAGGTGTCCCAATTTCAAAAACAGTTACTACTTGGATACAGAATTCCAATATTAACTCCGCTAAGATATCTCAACAGAAAATCACCGGAAGATTAACTACCTACAATTTCTGGGTTGATAAAGAAACCTATAAATTCCTAAAACAAATTTCGGGTGTAAAAAATGCTCAAATAAGCACCATTTTAAGATCATTAATATTTAACAATCTCAATCAAATAAAAGGCAGAAATGCCTGCGAAATTATTAAAATTAAAGCCGATAGATTATGGCTTGGCGGCCAGTTAATGCCCTTAAAAAAATATCTTTACTCCAACCTGGATAGTCTAGATACTGACTCTCGACTTATACTTGCCCGGGTCTACTTAGAGCTGGGGATGTTTGACGAAGCGAAGCGCATAGGACGAGATGTGGCTAATAAGAAAAATAATCAGATTAACTCCATTAAGGCAAACACCATCCGGAGCAAATCCGAAGCTCTGCTTTATTAACTTTGGAAAACAAGAAAATTAGCCCAATGGCAATATGATTTTTATTTTTTCATGCCTAGGAGCCGGTCCTTATCGATAGCGGCGTCATTTTCCATTAATTCACTCCACCACCACTCATTGGGATTGCTTTCTTTCATCAGGTAAACAATTTTTTTGGCAGAAGCAGTATTCATAGCCGGAACACGATCGTTAAAGTCAGACTCAAACCATTTTTGGGCCAGTTTATGTCCTTGCCACATCATTACCCACTCGGTGTAGATCTGGGTCAGGCTGTCGGCGTCTTTGACAATCTTGGCAATTCTGGTTTCTTGTCTTTCATACTCATCAAAAAGGGATTTGATGTTTTGGCCAAATTTGATACCTTCGACCTGTTTAGTTAAGGCTTTGTTTTCATCGATTTTGACATAATGCTTGGCGATAAAACCGATTTCGCCGGTCCTGGCTTCAACCAGATCATGGAAAAGAGCCATGGAAACACACTTGAGGCCGTCTTTATGGGATAAACCCTCCATCTGGGATAAAACATAAGCAATAACACTACATTGATAGGAATGAGAAGCAACCGTATCAAAGGCATTACCCAGATGATACTGATGTGATCTTGGCATCAGCATTAAAAGACCCGATTGCTGAATCAAATGGAAAATTTTGGTTATCTCACTCTTAGTCATAAGGTGAAATATACTATATCACAAAAATAACTCCTGATATTCCCTTTCTAATTTTCTCCAAACTTTGCTGTTTTGGTTCTTTATCTTGGAAATCTTTTTTTTAATTTCAAAGTGGCAGGTTAAATTGTGATCATAACCTCAACCAAAACCCCATCCAAACCAACAGTGGCGCCGGAAAAAACCTTTGAAAGCATTTGAGGTTATGATAGCAAAATAGAGGGAGCAGAGCAAAGACTTGGAGGTGTAAATTTGACTTTTGATTTTAGACTAATAAATGATTGGGTTTCCTTCTGGGTCGTAAGTTAGAAATGGCCATTCAGTGCCAAGATGGCTTAATTCTTCCACTTCTCGGACAGGGTATTGCCTATCACCCACCGTGATCCGGCCCTCTTCTAGACAACCTCCCTCGGCTAGGCTGGTAGCCTGACCAGCACTAAGAACAACCCCTTGAGGAGACCAGCCTCTTCGCAGGTCTTCTTGGAGCTTTTCACGAACTTGAGCACATGTTAATCGTTCGCACATGATTAATTTATTAAGTAAATTAGTTGAAATAACAGTAATACTATTTTAAACTAGTTTTACTATAACTAAATAATTTTTCAGCTGAAATGGAGTATAACACAGAAATAGCCTTTAGCAAAGACTTATGGGGTGAAATCGTTGAGGTTGAGTTTTGCCCCCAAGAAACACTTCCTTCTGAGGAGGAACTTCCTTTAACTGCAGTTTCTTGCATTGCTGTTACCGATGATAATAGAAGGGTTGTTTTGGCTAAAGTGCCCCGAGGTTGTGATCTGCCGGGTGGCCATATTGAAAGCGGCGAGAAGCCGGAGGACGCTCTAGCCCGTGAGCTAGAGGAAGAGACCGGAGCTCGGTTTCAGGATAAACCGCACCTTATTGGGATTCGGAGAATGACTAAGAAGGCTGAGACTGTTCGAGTTCAACAATATCCGTTGGTAAGCGGGATTGCGGTATACATAGGAAGAGTAGTGTTGGATAAAAGCTTTGTTCCTCAGAAAGAATCATCGGAGAGAATTTTGGTCGATGTTCAAGAGATTGATCAGATTCATCACCACTGGAGCCGGCAAGAGCAGGAGATTTTTGCTTATGCTAAAGAACGCTACCCTGATTACTTTCCCGACAAAATTTAAAGGCTGAATTTTTCTTTAATTATTGCAGCTGCTTTTTTGGCTCCTTCTAGACTTATTCGGGGTGATATCTCCGACATACGAGCAGCGTAGGTCGCTTGATCAGTAAGAGCTTGCTGAATCCCAGCATCAAGCCGGTCATTGTCTAGTCTGGAAAGAGGCAGGTTTTGGCCTAAGCCATGCTGTTCAACCAAAGCAGCATTATATTGCTGATCAGCGTTGGTAGTAATGGTAATAATCCCCCCCCTGCCCCTTTTCATAAAGGGATAAAGAGTACCGCTTCCACCCTGGCAGAGCAAGACATCGGCGTGGCTGGCGAGTTCAGGAAGATTGGCAAATTTTACGGGAACAAAGTTTTCCGGCAAATCAGCTGGTAATTCGGCATCGGCAGTAGTAACCATTATCATTGCCTCCGGTCTTTTTTGGGCAACTGCAAATAAGGCTTGATAAAGTTTGGGCTCTTTAATGCTCCCAAAACTACCAAAAATGATTTTTTTACCTTCTAATTTAGCCTGAGCAAGCTTAGCAACCGCTTCTTTGGTTGCCCCTTCGTCAACATACTGATTAATAATGGTTTCTGGCTGAATTGAACCGACGTAAGCCACCTCATTACCATTGACCAGCTCTCGAAGCCGGGGGTCAAGATTAAAATCAGGGCCGACTCCCTGATTGACGAAAGCTTCATTATCGGCAATTATGGTCAGATCGGCAGCTTCCATATGTTGAAACCAGCTTGGATTATCGGTAGGCGGCTCGCCGATGTATTGTCTATGCGCTTCTTGATAAACCTGACGCAACTTAGGATCAAGCGGACGGTAGTACTTATCAGCCAATCTTTCTGCCTCAGGACCAAGTTTATGAATAAACGCCTCGGAGGTAAAACCAACATTGCTAAGATTGGTGATTGACACCGTGGGAACACCAGCCATTTTAGCAGCCATTAAAAGAGGGACATTATGATCTGAAAGAACAAATGGTGGCGGATTTTCTTCCAAGCGCTGGGCAATACGGACAACATTCCCGGCCATTTCTTTAACACTAAATTCTCCTTTGATTAAATGACCAGGATGGTAAAAATAATCATCAGATCTCTCAACTGTTACAGGCTTGCCTGGAGTTTCAAATCCCCGGCCAAGGTCAAAGACTTGCCGGCCACTTTCAGACCCACACATATTAGTTGGCACTCCGGCTCGGGCAAGTTCTAAAGCGACCTCAAGAGGTCGACCAGTATGAGCTGATACTCCAGGCAGATAACCCACCTCAACTGGCCTTGCCTGGCTTTTTTGTTCGCTAGCGATTGGGACTTCCGGATCTTCTTTTTCTTTTTTAGCCTGACTAAGCCTTTTCTCCTCGGCTCCCAACTCGTAGGCTGCATCAACTAAACTTGGCCAGACTTGATAGGTCCTAAGATAGCGCCGAACCCCCTTGCGGACTGACCGAATCTCTTTTGGCAAGGGCTGATTTTCGAGATCTTTCTCAACAGCTTCAATTGCTCCCTCAGGAAAGGCGTGAAGAAAACTTTCTAACTCATCAATAACCTGATCAGGCTCCGCAGAATCTATTTGCCTGGCAAATTCTACTTGTGCATCCAACAAACCTCTGAGTCTTTTTATTTCTTCAAGTTTTGCATGATTGGCCTCAAATGTTCGGATCGAAGCTTGGAGAGACTTGTCATCAGCAGGGGCAATTCCTAAAGCCTGCTTGGCTTCATTTTGAAGGCTAGGGCTACCATCAATAGCTTTAGAAATTTTGAATTGTTCCCTGGCGTAATTGTTGCTAAAAGCACCAACCATTTCGGCACCAAAAGCATCACCACCACCCTGACGGGCAGCTCGCTGGTGCATTAGAGGCCTTTCTCGGCGGATAACCCGATTTGGATCAGCTGCGGTAGCTGCTTGAGCTCGAATAGCGCCGCTAAGATTATAGTCAAATATGCCCCCTAATGGAGTCGGGATTCCCTTAATCGCCTCACCTGAAAAAGTAATATTACCAAGATCAAGCTTACTGGCTTCTTGCCAATCTAAACCTTCTTTAAAATGGCGTTCCTCAGTCCACAGGGCGGCAATTGGCTGGCGGCGGACAGCCGCTTCAAGTATTTGAGGGAGCAATCGGTAGGCTTCGCTGGTTGACACCTGACGGAAGGCACCAGTTTCAGGATCAAAAATATTATAAGTACTAAAAGCGCCGCTATTTCTTTCAGTCATAATCTGAGTGGTTAGTTCCAGAGTATCCTTTACTAAAGAAATGGGGTTGCCGGTATGGCCAGTGTATCGGCCAATAGTGACTTGAGTTTCTGGATCTTCAAACCAGGCCGCTCTTTCAGCCAAGATATCGTGCTGATCTGTTCTTATAGTTCCTTCTTCGGTTCTAGTAAGAGTCCGATAGCGCTGATCGTCTTCATTAATGGTGATCGTTGTTTCCTTCAAGGGAACTCCTCGTTTACCAGCCTCATACGCCGCTGCTAAATAGCCAAAATTCTGAGTGCCGGCAATGCCTCCAAGCTCAGCTAAGGGATCAGCAAATTCAAAACTTTCTAAGTCCTCTCGAAGTGGCGCCTGAAGTCGGTCTTTTAATAAAGCCCGACTAAGCCAAAATTGATATCTTCTCTGTTTTTCGGTAAGGTCAGGATCTGCTTTTAGTTCTTGGGCAACTTTTTGGGCAAGTCTTTGAGCGAACCCAGTATTTTCCCTAACTCGGTAATAGCCGACTTGATATTTTTTAGCAACTTTGGCGATCTGTCTGGCAGCTTCATCATCCCAAGAATCATCAATAATAAAAACACCCACCTCACCTTGGTAAGCACTTTTTTGTCTAGACTCAGCAAAATCTTCCAAAAATCGGTCAATTAATTCCGGGTTTTGTAAAGACTTGATACCAACCATTTGGAGCTTAGTCTCCCGAGGCTCTTCCTCCATTCGTTCTAAGTAACCTTCAATAAATGCTTTTACCCTGTCTGGTTCATGCATTTGAGGATCTGGCAGGGGCGGACTTTCGTACTTTTTCTTAAGAGCTTCGACCTGATCTGGTCTGGCCGCCCACTTTTTTTTCCGAGGCTCGGTCCAATATTGGTCATACAAATACCATTCCTCAGCTCGTCTTTGCCAGGGAACTACTTCTTTGAGAAGGCGAATGCCCCTGGTTTCTTCACCAGCGACAAAGCCAACAAATTTATCAACGGCTGCTTTTACACCACCCGTTTTAATAGAATCATAATCATCAGTCGCATCCTCAATCCCCCTAATGGCCACCTCATTTAGCAAAACAAGGCTTTGGGCTGAAAGACCCTTAATGGCAGTTTTTTCAGTAGGGTTTTTTCTGGTGATTACCGGGATATATTGACCTGAATCTTGATCTAAAACAATATCAGTGGCTGAGTTATAAACACCACTATATAAAGCTTCAACTAACTGGAGGCGGTTTTTGTAGACATTGAGGTGAAAATCGGGGTCACTACCTTCTTCAAGAATTCCGTGAGTATTTCTGGTTCCATTTGGCCACAGATCAACAAACTCCCCCTCTATCTCTGCTTCGGGATTAACATCATTTATCAGGCCAGTTAATCCCCGGTAGCTTAGGCCAACAGCGCTTTGACTATCCGCCAAAATTACTTTTTTAGCTTTGGCGACTCCCATTTGTCTTAAATAGCCTCGATAACGGTCATAAAAATCCGGGCCATGAGCAGTTCCCCTAACCAAGGGATTAAATTGGCCGTTGTAATGGAGATATCTTGTTCTGCCGGGATCAATTTCTTGATATTCAGCTACTTTTTCCCTGAGTTTTTGGGCAGCAATATGAATCGGCAAACCATCTCTGGCCAAGGTCAAAGCAAGACTATCTGGTTCGTTTTTGAGCTTGGTTAATACTTTATCGGCTAAGAGGATATATACCGGAGCAACAACTTCCCTTGTCTGGGAGTAAACCTCTTTTGCCAAGGCGCGGAAGCGCTCCTCTTGTTCTGGTGGAACCTTCCTTTCTTTGACCAGGTGATCGAGATACTGACCAAGCCTATCCGAATCCTGCTCGTGTTCCTGGCCTGTTTCTTGGTCGGCAATTGGTTTGCTTGGCTGATCCTCGATTGGCTTAACCCCGTTAGCACCTTCTCCCATTATATAATGCTAGCTCATTAGCTGAAAAATTAAAATCCCTACTTTCTCGAACCCTATCATAAACACAAGCCCCGATATTCCTTTTCAGGTTTTTTCCAAATCTCACTCTTTTGATTCTTAATCTTAGGAATCCTCTTTTAAACCTCAAAGTGGCAGGTTAAATTGTGATTCATAACCTCAACCAAAACCCCATCCAAACCAACGGTGGCGCCGGAAAAAACCTTTGAAAGCATTTGAGGTTATGATAGCAAAAGAATGCTAAGGACACAAAGATCCTAAGACGTGAACTCAAATCAATCTAAGGGCGGAGAATCGCTAAAGGAAAGGAGTTGTGTTATTATGACGGGGTAAAGACTATTTTAAAACATTTGATTTTTTAATATGAACTCTAAACCCCAAAAGGAGGTTTCTAAGTCAGGAATACCAATTTTGCGCCATCAGCAAGCAGCTAAACCGCCTAAAAAAACTTCCTATCCTACCGAAGAATACCTCAAAGTTTTGGATAAACACATTAAAAAATATATTGGGGAGGCAAAAACTGTTTTTCATGAATTGATTTCGGAGTATGTCCACTTGGATGTTTACTTTATTGAGGCTAGTAAAAAAAGAAATTTTCATACCCTAGTGACCGCAGGAATGAGCCTTTTGCCAATGAATGTTCCTCCCGGATTAGAAAGTCATCGCTTTGCCGAACTTTTAATTTGTCTACCGGCTAGCTGGCCTTTGAGTAAAGAAGCTTTTAAAAAAGAAGCTAATTACTGGCCGGTAAGACAACTTAAGATGTTGGCACGCCTGCCCCATGTTTACCGAACCTTTCTTTACATTGGTCATACTGTGCCCAATGGTAACCCTCCCAAGCCTCTTGCTAATAATACCCGCTTTGATTGTCTGCTTTTACTCCCACCAATTCTTTTCCCCAAAGAATTCAGCTCTCTTAAAATCAACAAAGATAAAACAGTTCATTTTTACGCTCTAATCCCTCTCTACCCTGAAGAAACTGCCTTTAAACTAGACCAGGGAACGTCTAAGTTATTCCGGAAGTTGGACCAGGCCCGAGTTACCGAGTTGGTAGATATTAACAGACCCAGTTTGATTAGCAAAAAAAATAACAAAGGGCAGGCAGCATAAACTTAAAGAAAACCTTTTAAAGAGACAGCAACCTCAACCAAAACCCCATCCAAGCCAACGTGGCGTCGGAAAAAACTTTAGCCAGCATTTGAAATCATGACAGCAAAAAAAGAGAGGGAGAGTAAAATTCCTGAGATGTAAAGCTAAACTACCCTAAGGGTGTAAACTGATAAAAATAACGATCCCGGATCGTCTGCAGATTTCGATCCGGGATCGGGGAAGCTCCGGATAGTCAAAGAACATGAGCAGTTACGTACTGGGTTGGCACCTGTCTCCGGAACGGCCAAGCCGGAATCGAACCTATCAATGGAAAATGTCAGTCAATTTTTCCTGGCTTTTGTTGCCGTGAATCGCCGCTGCCCTAAAACCACTTCTGACTAGGTTTATGGCAAGCTTATTTACCCCCCTCAATAGTGTATGGAAAATCTCGATCTTCTTCTTTTACCAACATGGAAAAAAATTTACGAAAACGGCCAGTTAAATTATCCTTTTTTTAATCCTATGGCTAAAAAAATAGCCGGTCACCCCAACCGCCCCAGTTAAAAAACCCAAAGGGCAGACAATAGTTGAGGTTAGAAAAAAGGTAACATGAAGGGCTTCGGCGAAAAAATGAAGGATTTGGATTTTTTCAGTGATTATGGCTAAGGCATAAAGCAGATTGTGGAAAACGACGCCGGGGAAAAAAGCCGCCGCCGAAACCCCACTAAGAAGCAGGAATTTTTTTAGGCGATTTTTAAACTTTCTTCTTCTAATGACTATGATTAAGCCAAAACCCAAAAAGGAAAAAACCGCCAACGGCAGAAGAAACAAAAAAGTGCCTCGGAATAATTCTCTGATTGGTTCAAGAAAAAATTGCGCCACCCCAAAAATAAAACTCAAAAGCAACCACCAGAACAACCGCGGTATTTTTTGCTTCATCTTAAAAAAGCTTAGCGAAACTGACCAAAGCCCGGGCCGACCGGCGTACGATATTGCAGGCCGTGACTACCGGCACAAGAATCATTCTCAACCTTTTGAATAACAGCAAATTCATCCCAGATTACCGGCCCAAGCTCCCGACGGTTTTTCTCATACCACATTCCATTCTCTTTATAAGCGCCACTAGGCGCTGCTGCAATTTTGACAAAATAATTCCATTGGCAAGTCTCGCCGTCCTGTTCATACTCACCGGACTGATGGTTGGTCAACCAGGCACCGGATCCAACATAGCCGGCAAAACCATAATGACGGTCAAGCAAGCCATCACCATCACAATCTCTGTTTGAAAGCCAGGCGTCATTCCACTTCATAGCCAGCCTGACGTCCTTATAAGGTTGACACCAGGCCGCATTCCGGTAGGAATCACAATAAAAACCATTGAATGAGCGGGCTTGGTAGTTATAACCCCACCCGTCATAACCGGAAGTAATCGGATAACCGTCACTAGTCAAAAGATCCCCTTGTTGAATAGTTTTACAGGCAGTAAATTTTCCTAAAACCCTGGAAGGAACAGCCCGAGGCACAAGCGGCAGCAGGGCTACATTAAAAGCCAATACAATTCCGCCGACTACTAAAGCCACCGGCAAAACCGTATGTAAAATTTTATTTTCCATCCCCTTTCACCCCCTTTCTTTATCATTGCCTAATTCAAGGTAACAAACCTCAACGATGACTGTCAAGGCACACAATTAAACACCCATAAAAAAACCGCCTCTTAAAGCGGGCTTCCGAATTAATTCTTTTAGAAGCAAATTTTAAAAACTTTAAAGCAGCTCAAAGGCAACTGTTTTTTCCAAAGCCAGATGCATTACCACCAAAGCCAAAAAAAAGAAAAGAGGAAATAAGATTTTCTTCATCTTCGACCTCCAATTTTTGTTTTTTAAAGCTTTTCTTTTATACCACAATCAACTGATTTTTAACAACTTCATTCTCCCGATCCCAACAAAAAAAAGGCCCTGATCCGAAAACAGTCTGCTAAACCCAACAGACTTTATCCTGATCGTATTCTGCCTCCGTATGCTGAGGCGGATCCTGGGCCGGATAACCAATCGGAAAAATTCCCAAAATCCTTTTTGACGGAGGAATCGCCAAAATCCGGCGGACAAATTCCTCCCGATCGGCTCCGGTTTGAGTTTTTCCCTGATAGACATTAGCCCAACAAGTAGCTAATCCCTGATTGGCAGTTTCAAGATAAATATGAGCCCCGGCAATTGAGGCGTCCACCAGCCAATACTTGCTCTGTCCGGGGTCAGCCAAAATCACAATTGCAATCGGAGCGCCGCCGATAAATTTTTGCCAGGGGCCACACTGGGACAACTTTGACAATTTAACTCGGCTCTTAACCACCACAAACTCAACCGGATGGAGACTGTTAGCCGAAGGGGCAACCATGGCAGCAGCCAAAATTGACCTTATTTGCCGATCATTTACCGGCTCAGAAGTGTATTGCCTGATGCTTCTTCTTTTTTTAAAAAGTTCGTTCATAAAATTACCTTTCTTTTCCATCCTATCAAAAAAGCCAAAGAACAGCCAGTCCCCAAGTCCTTCCCGGACTTGGGGCAAAAAGGAAATTTTCTGGCTATCATTTTATTTCCCCGGCGGCTTATTTTTCTTTTTATGGGCTATGCAAGTAGTACACACTTCTTTTCACCTCCTTTAAACTATTTTTCAATTTTTAACTAACTAAAGATAACAAAGGAAGTCTTCGAATTCTGTAAGCCAGCTAACATTATTATCAATCATCTTGGCTGTCTGAACTGCTCTTATTATCAAGACGAGCCTTCTCCTTTAGATATCTTCTTGACAAGTGAACATTCGTTCACTAAAATAGTTCTTTAATGGAAGACTCCCGTTTAAACAAGGTTCGCGATTTTTACAAAAATCACCACCGATTACCCTCTTACTCGGAAATGCTAAGATTGTTTAAACTGGCTTCTAAGAATGCGATTTATAAAATTGTTAAAAAATGGCAGGAAACCGGCCTGGTAGAAAAAATCAACCATAAACTGGCTCCCACCAAAGATTTTTTCCGCCTGCCATTTTTTGGTTTGGTCAAGGCCGGCTTCCCCACCGGCGCTGACGAAGACCACCGCTTCTTAAGCCTGGAAGATTATTTAATCGATAAACCCCAAGCCTCTTTCTTACTAACGGTTGACGGCGATTCTCTCTCCGGCATCGGCATCTTACCGGGAGACTTGGCCATCATCGAGAAAAGAACCGAAGCCCGGACAGAAGAGATTGTCTTAGCTTTAATCGACAATCATTGGAGCCTAAAAATTCTCCGGCGGCAAAACGGCCGGCTCCGGCTGGAATCAGCCAATGAAAAGTATCCCCCCCTCTACCCCAAAGAAGATTTACAGATCTTCGGAGTTTTAAAAGGAGTAATTAGAAAAATTAAATAAAATCCATGTTTCAAATCCATCCCTGGCCCAACGCCATTCTTCATCTTGACGCTGACGCCTTCTTTGCCTCAGTGATGCAGGCCGTCAACCCGAATTTAAAAGGAAGAGCAGTGATTGTCGGCAGGGAAAGAGGCATCGCAACGGCAGTTTCTTATGAGGCTAGAGGATGGGGTGTTAAACGGGGAATGAGACTGAACGAGATCAAAAGGACTTGCCCCCATTGCCTTTTGATAGACTCGGATTATGAACTTTATCAGCTTTTTTCCCAAAAAATATTCAAACTTTTAAGAGAATTTTCTCCTGCGATTGAAGAATATTCAATTGACGAAGGCTTTGCTGATCTTAAAGGCCTGAGACGGCCACTTCGGGCCAGTTACCGTCAAATCGGGCAAGAAATCAAAGAAAAAATCGAAAAATCACTGGGAATTACAGTTTCAGTCGGCATTTCTTTGACAAAATCGCTCGCTAAACTGGCTTCCTCTTTCCAAAAACCCTCCGGCCTGACCGTAGTTGACGGGTTAGGTCTGGAAAAATTCCTTTCTCAAATCCCTTTAAAAAAAGTTTGGGGAATCGGCGAACAAACCAGCGCCTACCTGGAGAAGCTGGGATTGATCAGCGCCCTGGATTTAGCCCTTAAACCGGAAAGTTTTATCAGCGCTTATTTGATTAAACCCCATCTTGAAATCTGGCATGAGCTTCGGGGAGAACAAGTTTACCTTTTAAACACCCACCCCAAAACAACCTATCAGAGTATCTTAAAAAGCGAGACTTTCCGGCCGGCCACTAATGAACCCCATCTGCTTTGGGCCAGATTGTTAAATAATATTGAAGCGGCCTTTACCAAGGCCCGGCACTATCAATACTCGGTTGGCCAGGTGTCTCTTTTTTTAAAGAGTCAGGACTTTATTTATCATACCAGCCAAGTCCGGCTTCTGGAAAAAGCCGCTTATCCTTTTTTAATCAGAAAGGAATTAAAAAAAAGTTTTAACGGCCTTCTTTCCCGGCAAACTCTTTACCGGACTACCGGTTGTTGCTTATCAAATCTTCAAGATAACCGTCAGTCTCAATTGAGTTTTTTCCCCCCAAGTCAGGCCAAACTTAATAAAGCAGTTAAATTTTATCCGCTATATGAAAACAAAAAAATTGATTTTGGCACTAGTCTTTTTGATCCTCAACTCGGAAAAAGAAGAAAAAAACAACCCCGGACCCGAATCCCTTTTTTATCTCTTCCCGCTTGACTTTTCCAAACCTTATCCTCCTGATATGAAATAAACCTTGACAAATTATTTCTGATTCAAAGCCCGACGGATAATTCCCACCAGACTGTTAAAGTGGCATTGGTCATAATCGCTTCGGTAAAAACCGCCTTTAAACATGGGGGCTAATTTTTGCAAACTGGAAAGAACTAAACCAATCTTTAGGGCCCGATCAAACAAATCATCCTGAATCCGTTTTGATTTTTTAACTTCTTTAATTAATTTTTTTCCCAGCTTGATATTTTCCCAAGCCCGGGTATAAAAACTAGCCACATCCAAGCCCCAATCAAGAAGGGGCAAACAAGACCAATAGGCGCTTTCCCAATCAAGCAAAACCGCTCTTTTGGTCCCAAAGAAGACATTATTGGGAGCCAGGTCGCCGTGAATTAAAACGCCCGGGGCTTGTTTGGCTTTGAAGAATGATTCTTTAAACTTTTTAAAAAAAAGAATGACAGTTTGGCCATCAGATTTCAGCCAATTCAAGTCGGAAACTTCTAGAGCCGGATAAAGAGTTTCAAGGTGCTCCCGAATCCGACTTTCGACTTCGTTGATAATGACTGATTTTTGCTTATTAATCAAAAGATAGGGTTTTAGCTTAATGGGAAGGTCTGACTGTTTAATTTGCCAAAGTTGACGAAGAGCATGGCCGAGAGCAATCATCTTTTTGGGTTTAAGCGAGGAGATGTTTTCTTCCCGACAAATTAGTCCCTGATTATCTCTAAAATACTGACCAACGTACCAAAAAAGGTTTTTTATTTGGCCGGAGTCAAAGATCCGCCGGGCCAGATTACTCTCCCGGGAAAGCCATTTTTGGATTAATAATTCTTTTTGGAACCTTCGCAATAGGCCGGGCTTATCACTAAAAGCGCCTTTGAAAAATAATTTTTTACCCTCGGAATTGATAAGTGGAAAATAAACAAAGCGGGGGGTCTCTTTAGTCAAACACCGGCGAAGCTCAATTCGATCGGGCTGCCAGCTTCTTCTTTCAGTTAAAGAAAGAATCACTTTTAATCTTTGTTGATACTCGGTTTCAGATAACATTTTTTTAAGACAAAATCTCCTAAACTAAAGCGGCTCTTAACATCTTGATCAGGGTATTAAAATGCCGCCGGTCATAGTCTGTTTGACAGATCCCAAACTTAAACATCGGGGCAATTTTTTGCAGAATGGAAAAGACCAAACCAATGGTCAGGCTTTTGGGGAAAAAAGGCTCTTTTGCCCAAGGCGATTTTTTTACTTCGGCGATTAACTCTTTTCCCAACTCAGGCCGTAACCAGGCCCGGGTGGAAAAATTAGCCACATCAATGCCCAAAGCCAAAAGGAGATTATCGGTCCAACAAACCCATTCCCAATCAAAAATAACCAGCTTATTTTCTTTAAAAAAAACATTGTTCGGCGCCAGGTCGCCATGGACTAAAACTCCCCGGCCATTCTGAAACTTGACGATCTCTTTTTTTAGGCTTTTAAAAAAGCCTAAGATTGCTTTTTCATCTGCCTCGCTCCAATCCAGTTTAGTTTTACCAAAAGCTCCTCTTAGGGTTATCAGATAACGCCGCGTCTTGGTGATTAATCTTTCAAAGGTCTTAATATTTTTCGGGGCTGATGATAACTCTTTAAAAAGATTCCGGGGGATTTGACTTTGTTTAATTTGCCACAGTTTTTTTATCTCCACCCCCAGAGCGCGCATGTGTGCCAACGTCAAAAGGGAAATATCCTCATCCAAACAAACAATACCATTCTTACCCGAATAATAAGGACCAATATACCAAAAAACCCTGCCTTCTTGGGAAAAATCAGCTACAGGCCTAACCGGCCCGCCTTGCCTGGCTAACCAAACCTGAGCTGCCATTTCCTTCCTGAGGTTGTTACCAAGAGACTGGCCGCCAATCAAACAGCCTTTATAAAAAAATTCTTTTCCGGCAGAGTCGGTGAAAGGAAAGTAAAGAAAGCGGGGCTTTTCCTTTTTAAGAACTTTATTAACTTGAGAATAATTTATCTGCCAACCTTTTTTTTGAGCTAAGTCAATCAAAAAGTCGAGGTTTTTTTGCTGATTCTTTTGGGAAAGCATCGTTTAAACTTTAATTTAATCCAGAGCCTTAGTCAAACCCTGAATACCGGCACCTTCCTCCAAGTGGAAAAATCCACGACGGAAGTCTTAATTTTGTGCTATGATTGGGACAAAGAAGGTTATCCAGAAAGCTTGCAGGATTAACTCTTAATTAAGAACATAATGATCAAAATCCGGAATCTGACCAAAAAATTCGGGCAACTGACAGCAGTCGATAATCTTAGTTTGGAAATCAAAAAAGGAGAAATCTTTGGGCTTTTGGGACCTAACGGCGCCGGCAAAACAACAACGATCAAAATGCTTACCGGTGTTCTTCTGCCGACTTCAGGCAAGATCTTTATTGGCCCCCATAATCTGGAAATTTTTCATGTCGAGGCTAAGAGACTTATCGGCTATATTCCCGACGAGCCCTATGTTTATCCAGAGCTGACCGGCCGGGAATTTTTATACTTCATCGGCCACCTGTTTGAGACCAGAAATCTCAAAGAAAAAATCAGGAAACTTTTGCCGATTTACGATTTTGAGAAAACCGCTGACAGTCCTTTTAAAAACTACTCCCGGGGAAACAAACAAAAGCTGACGATTTTAGCCGCTCTGCTTCATGAACCCCGGGTTTTAGTTATCGATGAGCCGATTCTGGGCCTTGATCCTTTGAGCAGTCAAAAAACAATCAAGATCTTTAAAGATTTTGCCCAGAAAGGCGGCTCGATCCTGGTTTCCACCCACACCCTCGCGATTGCCGAACAAATCTGCCACCGGATCGGTATTATTGATCAAGGCAGGCTTATCTTTGACGGAAATCTCAGAGAGCTTTCCGAGAGACTTAAAGAAAAAGGCAAGCACTTGGAAGAACTTTACCTGAAACTGACCACTAACAGCCAAAAATGATTGACCCGGCTTTTTTTACCCTGCAAAAAAATAAATTAAAGCTGCTGCTGGCCTGGTTTAAAAACGGCAATTGGGCTCGAATTGTCGTTGCCGGCTTAACCACTGCAATTTTTATTTCACTCGCCCTGGGGGTTTTCGGGTTTGCCTATGCCGGGTTTTCCTTTTTGGGCCAATACCCGGAAGCAAGCGAGCCGATTATCGCCTATACCCTGGCAGTTACTTTCATTTTGACTTTGTCCCTGACTACTTTTTCCGCCTTTGCCACCAGCCTAACCAGTCTATTCCAGAAAGATGATAATCATCTCCTTTTAAGCCTGCCCATCAGATCAACCATTATTTTTGAATCACGACTGATTGATATTGTCCTGATCTCCAGCTGGCCTCTTCTGGTTTTTGGTTTACCCCAAACTTTGGGCTATGGCCTGGGAGTCGGGCTTGACTGGGGGTCAATTTTTATTTTTTTGTTCGGTTTTTTGACGCTGGCTCTTTTCTCAGCCCTTGCCGGAGTAATCACCGCCATGATTATCAGCCGTCTTTGGGGAAATCTAAAAAGTGCTGCTTTAAGCTGGTTCAGTTTTTTGCTCACGCCTTTTTTAGCCTGGGGACTGATCAAGATTCTTCTGCCAGCGCCTCTTTTGGTTAACTTGGAATCTCTTTCTATCCCGGAAATTGCCAGCCTGATCAAAAACCAATTCTTTCTTTATGAATTTTTACCGACTACCTGGCTGGTTAATCTCATTATCTACTGGCCCCAACAATCAAGACTGGCTCTTCAGAATTTAGCTTTAATCTTTCTTGCCTATTTGGCGCTTCTGATTTTTGCCGCTCTGTTAAAAGACGCTTTTTACCGAAAAACCGTCAATCAAACTGCCGCCGGCAAATTTATTGCCGGCGACCGGGATCAATCCGGGAAAAAGGGGCGTTTCTTCCCCTACTTTCTTCCAGGCCGGATAGGCGCCCTGATCGAAAAAGACTGGTTAGTTATTTTCCGCTCACCCGGCCAATTTTTCCAATTGCTTTTTATTGTCTTTCTGGAGTTGATTTATTTTTTGATTGTTTCTCAAATCCCGATCGCCAGAATCCGGCAACTTTTCCCAATCTGGTATGAAAACAAAATAATGGCTTTAAACTTTTTATTTATCAGCTATTTGGCTACTGTTTTGGCAATGAAGTTTTTATTTCCGCTGATTTCCCTGGAAGGCCAAAGCAGCTGGATCATCTGGAGCGCACCCATTTCCCGAAAAAAAGTTTTTGGAGCAAAACTGATCTCTTCTTTTTTGATTATCCTAATCTGGCTTGAAGCCTCGACTGCTCTTTCTCTTAAAACTCTTGACCTTTCTTTGAGTTCGGCTAAATCTTTTTTTCTGGCAAATCTGCCTTTAGCCCTTACTCTAACCGCTTTAACTCTGGGAATCGGCGCAATTAAGCCTAACTTTTGGGAGAAAAATGCCGAAGTACTTTCCACCAGCCCCAGCGGCCTCACAGCCACTCTGCTTTGTCTAATTTACACCGGCCTGGTCAGTTTCTTATTATTTACCCAGAAAGAGCTTAACTTTAATTTTCAGGCAATAATCTGGCTGATTAGCTTGTTATTGATCATTCCGATCCTTTTTGAAGCCAGCCGAAGAATCCAACACCACGAAACCTAGAAAGACAGCAATTTCCCAAGCGCTATACCTGTTGCGCCCGGAAGGCGGTATTAGTCTGTTTGCTTTCATTTTTTAATTCCTGATTTAAAATTGAGGGTAAAATAAGCCATCTGATCAGTAATTTCCTCACCAGCCACAGAATAGCTCATCGCCACTCGAAGATAAACAGCCGTCGGTTGAGTTTGATAAGGGGCGTCTAAGCAAGGCGCGCTACTCCTCACCAGGATAAAGTTCTTTAAGCCTGTCCAAGTATGCTCGGGATAATTCTCCTTGCTGAAAAGCCGCCTCCGGATTAAACTCCAGGAAATACCCTGAAGGCAAAAATTAGACTAATAGATTCTTAAAAAAGGAATTTCCGGGTAAGCCCAAGGCATATAACTTTTCAATAAAGGTCAGCAAACAAAACAGCGCCGCGGGGATAAAAACCCAAAGTGATCTGAGGCGGATAAAGCGGCTCTTTAAAATAATAGCCATCAGCCCAAGCCTGGGGATTGTCCAAAAGTAAAGGGAAAAAAATATCCTCCGCCTGACCGGAAAAGTCAAAAAGTTTTTGGGAAATAAAGTCGGCCATAAGGCTATGGGAAACCCACCCTAAGCCCAAATCCTGATATTGGGTTAGCTTGAGGCCAATGAGAGTTCCATTTTCATCTTTGGCTAAACTTTTTTGATAGGCCTGAGGATAAGCTTGGCGCAGAAGAGAAACAACATTGTCTAAAGCGGGGTGCTTAAGACCGGTCAGGGCCGGGTAAAAAAGCCCGGTTATGATAGCAAAACCCTGCTCCTCAATTCCGGAAATTGTCTTGTTTTCAAAAGCTATTTTTTCCTTGAACTCGGAATCAAGCGAAAGCGGAATCAGGCCGTATTTTTCAAAAGCGGCCTCCAGAGACCGGCTAATCAGTTCTGCCTGTTCACTAGCAGTCTGATAAAAATCTTCCCGATTAAAGGTTTTGAAAATTTCAAGCGCCGAAGTATAGGCCGCCAGTTGTTTTATACCCAGATAACTGCTGTCAGGGCCCTGTTTCAGGGCAGCGTTTCCGTCATTATCATAAGTGGTTATTCCGATTCCCTCATCGGCAATGCCGTTATTATTAGTGTCTCTTTTAGCCAGAGAAACAATCAGCTCATTTAAAAAAGGCAATAATTCCTTAATAAAATCCTGATCCTGAGATTGGCGCCAATACCAGAAAGTCAAAAGGATAAAATTACTGTTCTCTTCCACAGGCATGCCCGAGGTTTCCCAGCCCGGAATGCCGTATGCTTGAGTGTTTTTAAGCCGGAAACGGGAACCCAGATCATGAGGAATCACCACTCCCCAATCATCTTTTTTGGCCGCTTGCTGCCAGGAGTTTAGCTCTGACTTTAAAACCCAGGGGAAAAATAACCCTTCCAGAACAGCATAGTCATGAGCCACATCCAAAGTATTCAAATACTTAAAATGGCCTTCCCAGACAAACCAGTCAAAATCCGGGCAATCAGCCTCTTCGCAAACCAACCAAGTGTTGCCCAGATATGAATGAAAGGCTTGGGCCAACAGCCATTTCCGGCGGGGAGAAATTATCTGCCGGCCGACTTTGTTTTCGAAATTGATTGTCTTCGCTAAAATTTCTTCCTCCTCAACAACAGCAAAGCGGATCACCTCATCAAGGTCGCCGAACCAACGATGATAGGCAAAAGTAAAGAGACGATGGACCGGATCGTCTTGGGTCAGAACCTTCCCGTCTAAAAAACCGGCATAAACCAGTCTAAGAGTGTCCGTTTCTCCGGGTTCAAGCTCAATCAACCATTCGAAACCGCCGCGCTTATTGGCAATAAAGGGTTTTATCTGATCCTGGTTAGACAAAACAACCAAAGCCCGCCGGCCCTCCTTTCTTACCCCGTCCCGAAAGTAAACAGCTTTCAAACCGCCAGACAAACCTGCCTCTGTTGCCTGACTGAAGGAAGTTTTAAGACCTGCTGACTGCTTCTGAGCGGTTTTATTAGTCAAAGAAATCTGCAAATAAAAAAAGGGGGCAACATTCATTTTATTAGCCTCGTCCTGAAAAGATTCGGTCGGAGAAAAGGGAGAGATAATCTTTAGGCTAACCAGAGCGTCTTGACTGACAAAATCCGTCTGCTGGTAAGTCAAGCCCAAATCAACTGAAGTCACTGCAAACCGGCTGTTAGGCAAAATCGGAAAGAGTCGGACAGTCTCTTTTTCGTTTCTCAAGCTGAGGTCAAAACCAGTCTCTTTATCTTCAAAAGTTCCCAAAATGCCTGAATTTATCTTATTTTCAGAAAACAACCAATCAAAATTAAAACGCGAGCCAAAACGAGAATTCATTATCGCCAGGCAATTAGGCCGGGCTTGAATCCTGCCGTCAGCTAAGAATAAATTTTCGGGGTTTACCCGTTGAGGACAGACTGACGAAGCAATATCAAGAGGGAAACTGGAAAGAGTCAAGCAGGAAGGAATTTGGGCTGATTTTTTATATCTTATAAAAACTATGCCAAAAAGAATTGCCAAACCGGAAAAAAGCAAACCTAAAATGACGGCTATTTTCTGGATTCTTTCTTGATTTTCCGGCCAAAATTTCATAAACGGTGCTTTTTTAAAAAAAAGACTAAAAGGCCTCACGAGCCCCTTAGTCTTTTTTAAATTACAAAAACTTTTTATCTTATCGGGTGATTGTAATCGTTGCCAGCTCACCAGTGGCGCTAGCTGTCAACCTCCCGTCAGCTTCCTCAAACAAAACATAACCGGTGGTAGCAGCGGTTCCGCTACTCGGATCCATAGGAATAGCCGGAATAAAGTCAGTCACCAGCTCGCCTTCCAAATTCAAGCCATCGGTACCGATATCTTGAGGAGCAGTCGTAATTCCGGTGGGAAAACTACCATCATTCGAAACAGCAAATTGGTGACAAGCATTCAAGACCTGATAAATATCATTTCGGCGCTGAGTGTCTCTGGCCTGGGCAAAATTCCGGGCCGGATTAACGGCAACCAGAACAATCGCCGCCAAAATACCGATAACGCCGATCACTACCAGAAGTTCGATTAGAGTGAAGCCCCTAATTTTTTTCACTTTGGGCAGTTTCATTTTTTCACCCCCCTTCTTTTTTGAGAAATTATTTTTTGATTCCGAATATGATCTCAGCTTAGCAGAGAAATAAGAAACTTGTCAATAAGCCTCTTTTCTCTGTGTTTACTCAGTTTCTTTAATAAATCGCGGCCATTCGATCCCGGATCGAAATCTGCAGTCCATCCGGAACCGTTGTTCTCGTCAAAAAGTGTGAGCAGCTGCCTTTTCTCTTTATTCTTTTCAGCTTATTCACTCGAATAGCCCAAAGCCCGGGCCGCTCTTTTAACTGAATCAACATCCAAATAAGGCCGATTGGCTTCAACTAACACCGGATTGACTCTGAAAGCCTGAGACAAACGGTCATAGATATTTTTTCCGGAAAAGACAAAACCGCCCAAAAGAACCAGAATCAGCAGTAATTTTATTAAATTGGCAGCCTTGATTCCTTTCATCAACTTTCCCCCTGAAAAAAAGGAGTATTAACAAAAATTCTGGCATGCAAAATCATTTCCGTCTCTTCCTGATCGGTTTTGGAAAAATCAATCAGGCTTAACTTCAATAAGTAGGGAAGTCCGGCCAAATCAGTCAAAAACCTTCGGAGATTGGCAAAACCACCCTTCGCCTCAAGAGAAAAATCAATGTAGGAACGGCCCAACTCATCAAGAATCGGCTGATCAGTCGCAAACTGAAATACACTCAAGGAAACATCCCGGCTGATTCCCTTGAGCTCTTTAACAAAACGGACAATTCCGGCCTCGTCAGGTAATGAGTTTTCAATTATTTCAGTTTCTTCCGCAACCAGGCTAAAATTTTGAGAAATCACTTTCAGACTGGTTTCCTGTTCTTTAAGAGCAATCAGCTGACTCCGGCTTATTTCAGCTTGACTGCCGAAAGAAGACAACCGGCCAATCAGCCAGAAAGTTCCGCCTAAAAAAAGGGCGGAAAAGAATACTGCCAGCGAAAGATGAAGCCAGGGATAAAATTGATGCTGTTTTTTGGAAACCGCTTTGATTTTTTTGTTTTTTTCCTTCTCCATTAGTAGAAAATTATTTTATCGCCAAAAAAGAAATTGTAAAACTGATGCTTTCTTCCTTTTCCAAACTTGAAAGCGGAATTCTCACCTGAGAAAGTTGACCCGTCTGTTCAAGCCTTTGTCTGAAATTGATCAACTGATCTTGATGATCGGCAAAACCATTAATCAGGTATTCTCCTCTGGTAAAATCTATTGACCAATGCTGAAGATCAATTCCGGCGGGGGCGGCCGATTTAACCACTTCAATCAAAGGAAGCAATTCCTGCTGAGAAGCAGTCAATGCCAAAATCTGGCTAGCCTTGATATTGATCATTTTGGCCCGGACAGCAAGCTGATCCATTTGAGGAGTCAAAAGGGCCTGGACTTCAATCAATTCCCCTTTGATTTTCTGAAGTTCAAAATAAACTTTGGCAGTAGCAACGCCAAAACTAAAAAGGATTAAAAAAAGCCCGAAAAGCCAAAGCTTAACCCAGTTAGAAAGGATCCGGCTTTTTTCATTCCGGTCATAAACTCCTTGAATTCGGGGAGGGATCAGATTAATTGTTTTCTCATCAAGCGGAGCGGCAACGTCTTTCCTGGACAAAGAAACGGTAATGGCCAATTCTGCCGGCTTAATCGGAATCAAACCGGCTTTGATTTGAAACTTTTGCGAAACTTCGGCCGCCAAAGTTTCGCTCGATCCCTGACCGCAGAACAGAATACCGGCAATCCGGGTTTTCTTTTTGGCCTGAACTTGTTTTTTTTGATAAAAGGCTAACAAGTCCTGAATACTGGTTAAAAGCTTTCCCTGCTTGTCTTGAGAACCAAAATTAATGGTTGAACTAAGTTTTATCTCTCCTCGAGGGCCGACGATTACTAAAGTAGCTTCACCTTCATCAACTTTAATCGCCAAACGATCATCTTTGCTCTTTCCCGTTAACCGCGCCAAACTCAAAGAAGTGGGTTCAAAAGCAACCGGTTCAAAACCCAAAAACTCCAATACTTGAGCATATCCCTCAACCAATTTGGCTGGCAAAGCCATAACTAAAACCTGGCTGGATTTCCTATCCTGCTCTAAAAGCATCCAATCGAGATAAACGGCCTCCAGCGATAAAGGCAACAAAGGTTCGGACTGCCAACGGACCGCGTCATCAAGCTCAGCCGGAGAAAGAGGCGGCAAACTAAGAACCCGGCTAAAAGCCGCCACTTCCGGTAAACCGACAACCACAAATTTACTTTTTAATTTTTTAATAAAAAGAAACTTCTTAAGATATGTTAAAAGCTCTTTTGGTTTTTTTACCCATCCCCTGACAATTATTCCCGGTGCCAAAGCCAGGCTGGAAGCAATTACCGGCTGGCCTTTTTGATCAGCCTGAACCAAAAAAACCTTTTGGTCAGAAAAAGTCAGGGCAAAGTAGTTTTTTTTCCGTTTAAAAAGCATGGGCAGAATCTATTTCATTCTATCTCCCGGACATGGTTGACTTCCATAATCCCGTCAACAAAATTTACCTCGGCTTGGATCTTTTTTACCTGAGACCCGTTATCGCAGTTGGCAACAATTATGTCCGGCGTTCCGGCGTTAACAGTTATTGTACACAAGCTTTCGCCAATCTGTAAACTCTCGCCATCATAAGCCGGATTTCTCAGGAGACGCAAAAGGCTGTTTTCAAGCGCCGATTCGGTTTCGTAAAAGATAATCAAACCCTCACAGGAATAACGGTCAATTAGATTTTGGCTAATTGCCAATTCTATTGCCGCCGTTCCCAATCCCAGAACAATCAGAATGACAATCAAAAGAGGAATTAAGGCCTGGCCGCGGATTTCACCTGATCTTCTTTCAGTTCGACAGCCTGATCTGCCGCCTCCCTCAAAGGAAGAGGATCGATCAGGGATACTGCTTAATTTGTAATTTAACATCAGTGAATTTATCTTAAACTAATGGTTGTTTCCCAGTTTTCTGATAATTTCCGTCCTCCCTGAAGCAAATAATTTGACTCTGCTGTAACTTTAATTTTTATTACTGCAGTTTGAGTTGCTTCAGTCGTATTAGTAAAAGAAAGATCAGTTACAGTAACTTCATTCGTGGTTAAATCCCAGGTTTGGCCGCTATCTGTTTTTTTTAAAAACCCATCCTGAAGCTGATAAACAATCACCCCGTCATTAAGACTGAGTGTCGCGGTTGAATTGCCGGCTGTCGGACTGGTAACCCCGGCTGCCCCTCTAATAGTCCGGGTCATATCACTGGCCATTTGGCGGAGATTTTTACTTAGCGTCACGAAAGCAGTCGAGTGGGCGTTAGCCAATTTAATACTGATAAAAATCTGAACCAACAAAACCAGAAAAAGAGAGAGAATACTGGAATAAATCAAGATCTCAATCAGAGAATAACCCTTGGTTATTTTTAAACTTTTCTTTTTCATCTAAATTCGCTTGTCTATCCCGAGACAAAAGATCCCGCTAAGGCGAATAATTGATCCCAATCTCATTTAAAACCGGCGTCTCTTCCCCATCAAACGAACGCAAATAGGCTTTAAAACGAATATATTGACCATAATTATTCCCCAACCAGAGCCCCTCGCCCTCCGGGATAGTATAAAGATCGTTCGTATCAGTAGTTCCGCCGGGTCCATAAAATAACCACGGCCCGACATCACTGTCCGCTACTGAAACCTGAAAACCAATCTCTGTCTGAACGGAAACATCGCCCTGGTAAGTAATCCGGTTAAAGGCCGTCGGCCTGCCGGCATCAAAAACAGAAGAAGTATATGTCCCCTGGGTAAAATAGCCGCCAACGCCGCCGGTCAACTCAATCTGATCAACATATAAAATGACAGCCGGTTCACCGGCGCTCATCCATTTCGAAAAATATATTGAACGAAGGCTGTCCCAATCACCCTGGGCCTGCTCATAATCAATATCTATCTCTGTCCATTCCTTCGCGGGAACAATCAATTCAACATTATCCCAATCATTGTGAACCGCAGTAAAATTAAGCACTACCTCATCATCACCCGGATTATAGGCATAAAAATGAATATTTCTGAATCCTTTGGTGCAAACTGAGCTGTAATTGTAAAATCTTACCCAAGACCAAAAAGAACCGGAACCGGGCGGTTCCAGAGTGATTTTCAAAGCATAAGGCGAATCATTCCAGGTATAATCAGTTGCCTTTTCCTGAACACTGCCGTTATTGAAAAACTGGATTAGCTGGCAAAGAAGCCATTGCAAAAACCGCAAGCCATTGCAATTTACCCGCCAGTTATTTTGCAATTGGTCATCGTAAATCAAAGACTCAGGTGAACCGCCGAAACAACCCCCCTCTAACTCAATCTCGCCGTCAGCCCGGGGCGGATCGGTCACCTTGGTTAAATCAAACTCCCCGGGTTCAAAATCGGCGATAGTACTCTGCTGCCACGAAAGATTATCCAGCCGAGTCAAATAAGCGGAAACTGAAAAACTGCGTTCTCTTAAAAGATGCCAGAAAATACTGGCGGTAATCTTTTTAGTTGAGGGATCAAATCTGGCTCCAGGCTCGCCTTCGGCTACCATTAAATCAGTCTCATTCCGGTAAACCGGGGAAATTTCAAGCAGCCGCCGGAATTCATCCTCGGTTTCACCCTCTTCGCTGGCAACTAATTCCCAACGGTCGCCGGCTAAATCAAGATAATAAGTGCCCGCTGCCAATTCTTCCCAGTTCCGCTCCCTGATAGACCGCGCCGCCTCTAAATATTCTTCAATCAAACTCTGAGCTTTTACCTCTTTTGAAGCAAGCCAGCTTGATTCAAGACTGGTAACAAAAAAATTCAAAATCGGCACTAGGAGCAAGCCCAAGATGCCGACAGCTAACAAAACTTCAACAAGGATAAGGCCTTGATTTTCTGAACTCTGCATTTTAGATTTTTTCCACCGTCACCACTCCTAATTTATTAATGCTTATCTTTCTTTTCTGGTTTCCCCGCCGGTCAGTCAAAATAAAATAATTGTTCACCGGATCAAAGTTGCGGACCTGTCCGGTAATTTTTTCAAAAACACAATCATCTGAAGAAAGGCTGATATCATTTATCGCTAATTCTGGGGCTAAATCAAATTTTTGATTGAGCGGATTATCGGGATTAAAGCCGATTCCTCCAAAAAGAGTGTAGCGGGCACTTTCAAAATGGACACCGAAATTTAAAGCCGTCGGCTGGCCATAAGAATAACCGGCCAGAGTTTTGACCCTGGCCTGGAAAAGACAGGCAGTTATTTTCTTTGCCTCAGCTTCAATTCTGTCTTGCCGGGCAAAACCGCTCATCACCACCGTTCCCAAACCGAAAAGGACTGATAAAACACCAATAACAACAATTATCTCGATTAGAGTCAGACCGGCTTCCTTTTTATAATTGCTCACATTCTTTGATAAAGATAACGGTCTCGGATCGTCTGCAGATTTCGATCCGGGATCGAATAACAGCTCGGAATCGTTATTTTTTTCAAAGAGAACAGACAGTTTCTCTTTTTTCATCTATAAAAAATGTCAAAAGTCAATTGTTAAATTATCTCTTGATTTAATTAATTTTAAAAAGCGGCAATTTTCTTTTCTTGAGAAAATTGTAAATTGACTCTGATTATCCCGGAAACGGGCTACATGTTTTTCATCGCATCATTTCAATTTGACGATAGGCTTTTGGATAAACTTCCGACAAAAGAATAAATCGGAGCAATCACCGAAATCACCATCACCCCAACGCCAATCCCGATTAACAACATCATGATCGGCTCAATTACGCTGGTTAAGGTCTTTAAGGCGTCGCTCACTTCTTCTTCATAAAACCGCGCCAGATCAAGTAAAAGTTTGTCTAAAGCCCCGGTTTTCTCCCCGGTTGAAACCATCCGCACCATAATTGAGGGAAAAGTTTTTGTTTTTTTTAAAACCTGAGAAAGAGCGATTCCTTTTTCTACTTCCTCGGCAAAAACATTGCCAATGTTTTTATACTGGGGTAAATTGAGAGTGCTGGAAGCTACCCTCAAGGCATCAATAATCGGCACTCCGCTTTTTAAAAGAGTCGAGAGAGTCCGGTTAAATCTTCCCAGTGCCAGCTTAATCAAAAGCTGGCCGAAAAATGGAATCCGGGCCAGCAAGTTACCTAAAAGCTTCTTCCCCGCCGGTCTGGTCAGGCCCGAAACCAAACCAGCGATCAAAATGAAAAGACCACCGAAAAACAAAAGCAGATTCTGAGAAATAAAAAGACCGCTTCTTAAAATAAAAAGCGTATAAGCCGGCAGGGGAAATTCACGGTGAAGATTTAAAAGAATCGGGGCAATCTTCGGCACGACAAAGACTAACATTGCCACCCCCAAGCCTCCGCTGGTTAAAACAATAACCGTCGGATAAGCCAAGGTGCTTTTAACTTTGCTGTTGAGTTCATAATCAGAATAAAGTTGATTTCCCAGATACTCGAAGGTCTTGCCCAAAGTGCCGCTTTTTTCCCCGGCTTTAACCAAAGTTAAAAAAATTTCATCAAAAACTGCCGAATGTTTGGCAAAAGCCTCAGACAAGGGTTGACCGTTTTGCAAAGCCGCCTGAAGATCATCCAGGACTTTTCTCATGGTCGGATTTTTAGTTTCCGCAGAAATTGCCTCCACCGCTTCAGTAAGAGCCAAACCGGCATTGATCATTGTCGCCAAATAGCGGCAAAGATCAGCCTTATCAATCAGGCTGATTTTTTTCCGGGTCAGAAAGGATTGCTTCTCAGTCTCTCCACCGACTTCTTTGACAAAAAGGGGCGAAAGCTGGTCAGCCTTTAATTGAGCTCCGGCTTCTTTTTTACTTGCCGCTACCAGAACCCCTTCTTTGATTTTGCCTTTTTCTTCTTTAGCTTTATATTTAAAAACAGCCATGCTTTAAACTTAAAATCCGAAATTATTCCTGTACCATTCTTAAGATTTCTTCAATCGTTGTAATCCCGGCGGCCACTTTATTCAGACCATCAGCGACCATACCGATCATCCCATTGGCTAAAGCCGCTTTTCTGATTTCATCACTGGAAACTTTTTTCAAGATCAGCTGCCTGATTTCAGCGTTAGTTTCTAAAATCTCAAAAATGCCAACGCGACCCCGATAACCCTTGCCGCCGCACTCTTCGCAACCCTTACCCCGATAGAAATCCTGACTCATTTTCTTTTGACCCGAAAGTTTTTTGACTAAACCCAGAGTTTTATCGTCCGGCTCAAATCGCTGGATACAAGCCGAACAAATCCTTCTGACCAATCTTTGCGCAATTACCAGATTCACCGTCGAAGCAACCAAAAAATTTTCGGCTCCCATATCCAAAAGGCGGGGAACCGCTCCCGGAGCGTCATTAGTGTGGAGAGTGGACAGAACCAGATGTCCGGTCAGAGCCGAGTTAATTGCCATTTCAACCGTTTCCGGATCACGAATTTCGCCTACCATAATAATATCCGGGTCGTGTCTGACCAAAGCCCGGATACCGGCGGCAAAAGAAAGGCCGGTTTCCGGATTAGCCTGAATTTGAGTTATCCGGGGCATACTATATTCAATCGGATCCTCGACAGTGCAAATTTTAACTTCAGTCGAATTAATCATATTTAAAAGACTGTAAAGCGTTGTCGTTTTGCCGGAACCGGTTGGGCCGGTCACTAAAATCATTCCGTGGGGCTTTTTGATATTTTCTTTGAGAATTTCAAAATTTTTCCCTGATAAACCCAACTCTTCCAAACTTAAAGGCCGGGCCGATTCAAAAAGAAGCCGCATAACGATATTTTCCCCGTAAAAAGCCGGAATAATAGAAACTCTCAGGGAAATAAAACCTCCACCCAGGCCGAATTTGAACCGGCCATCCTGAGGCAACCGGTGTTCGTCAATTTTAAGATGGGTCAAAACCTTCACCCGGGCCACAATCGCCGAATGAATCTCCACCGGTAAAGAAATAATATCTCTCAGCATACCGTCGATTCTATAACGGATAATCAACTCGTTTTCCAAAAGCTCAATATGGATATCTGAAGCCCGTTCGGCAATGGCGTATTCCAGAAGCGTATCCAGGATTCTGACCACCGGAACATCAACGGCTGCTTTAACTAAGTTGTTACCGGTCGCCCCTTTGGCTTTAGTTTTTTTAACATTCTCAGTAATTATTTTCTCAAATTCTTTCCGGATATTTTTTTTGTACTGGGAAAGGCCTTTGACTATTGCTTCAGAAGTAGCGAAAAAAGGCTTTACCGCTAAACCGGACTGGCGCTTAACCAGCTCAATTGCCTCAAAATCCTCAGGATCCTCCATCGCCAAGAAGAGCTCTTGGTCATTTTTCCCAAAAGGCAGGATATGAAAAGACCGGGCCGATTTTTCCGGAAGAAGACTTAGAATCTCAAGAGGGATTACCTTATGAGCCAAAGAAACAAAAGGAACCTGGTAATGTTCGGCCACCAATTGACCAAGAGACTCCTCATTGATCAAGCCCCGGAAAATTAAGACATCAACCAGGGGCTTCTCCAATTCCTCGGCAATTTTAGCCGCCTTGTTGAAATCTTCCTCACCGACAAAACCTGCCTTTAAAACAATCTCTTTTAACTTTTCTGGCAGAATTTTCACTTTTTAAGACGGAAAATAACTCTTAACGAAAGCCACCACCTGGCTGGGAGTGTAATTCGATTTAATCAGAAAATGTTGAACCCCCAATTCTTTGGCCTTTTTAATATCCTGATCTTGAGATAAGTTAGAAAGAATGATCACCGGAATTTTATTCAACCGCTCGTTAGTTCTTACCTTTTCTAAAACATCCATCCCGCCAATCTTAGGGATCATCAGGTCTAAAACCACAAGGTCGATTTTCTTTTCGGCTAGTTTGACCAATCCCTCTTCGCCGTCATAAGCGGTTTCCACATTGAAACCTTCGGTTTTAAATTTGGTTGAATACATCTTAACCATCGGCAAATCATCCTCAACCAAAAGAATGGTTTTTGCCGAAACAGACGAAACTGCCGGATCAGCTGTTTGGGAAATTTTCTCTTGCTGGTTTTGGCCCATATCTTTATTCTATTTTTTATTAATTATTGCCGGCAGGGAAAAATAAAAGGTGGTTCCTTTGCCTGGTTTGGATTTTAACCAAATATCACCGCCAAATTCATTAATCAGCATTCGACAAATATAAAGGCCCAAGCCCGAGCCTTTTTTTAAGGGCACCCCGACACCGATTTGAGAAAATTTTTTAAAAAGTTGTTTCTGATCCTCAAGGGCAATACCCACTCCGGTATCTTCCACTGTCACTGTAATCATTTCATTTTCTTCATAAGCCCGGACATAAATATGACCATGGGGAGTAAAATTAATCGCATTGCCGATTAGATTGGAAACTACTTCCCTGATCCGATCCGGGTCAACTCTAACCTTAGGCAATTTTTTTCTCGGCTTAATAAATTTTAGCTCAAGGCCGTGCCCTTGAGCTTCTAAACGAAACTCCCTGACTACTCCTTCAATTACCTCTTCAATCTGAATATCCTCCAAACCAATAATTAATTTACCGGATTCAATTCGGGAGACATTAAGCATGTTGTTGATCAGGCGGATCATCCGATCGTTGCTTTCTGAAACATCTTTTAAATACTCTTGAGCCTTAGGCGGAATTTTGCCGGCATCCCCCTCCCTCACCATTGAAATATAACCCTTAATCGTGGTCATCGGAGCTCTTAACTCATGGCTGGCCACAGTAACAAATTCATCCTTAAGCGCGGAAAGTTCTCTAAGCTTCACATTGGCTTTTTTTAATTGATTAGTCAGGTCCCGCAGTTTTTTGGTCGCCCTATAAGCTTCGGCCCGAAACTGCTCTCCGAAAAAAATTTTATCGATAAAAATAATTATCCAAACCGTAAAAATTATTACCTGATTTTGAAAATTAAACCATTGGGGAAAAGCCAGCAAAATCAAGCCGCTGGCGGCCATTAATATCAGAATCAGCCCATTCCAGGTTTTTTGAAATTGACGCGCGGTCAGCTCCAGCATACTTTGAGAATATCATTTTAACCTTTCCCTTTCAATCCCGCCATTTAAAACTTCTATACACCCCTGGGGTGTCTTAAGTTGGCACCCCCGGGAAATTTTTAGTTAGTCTTCCATGAACAGATGCTTTATCTCCTCTAATCTTCTTTGGTAATCAGCTTGATCCAGAACAAATTTTCGGTAATCATTTCTATTTCTGGAACGATCAAGAATTACTCCCTGGTCACAAAGCCCAAGTTCTTTTTTTCCAAGATACTCGGGAAAAGAAGAATATGGGTATTCCGTCAGCTGATTTCTATCTTTTAACAAATAAGCGGAAAAGGGGTTTAGATGGATATATCTTGAAAGATGGAGAAGTTGGGCTTCGGTTTCCACTCTGACTGCCTTAAATCTTCCCTGAAACAAAGGGCCGATTCTTTTCCTTTTAGTGTTAAAATATTTGGTATAGCTGTTGGCTATCTGACTAATAAATTCTTTAATTCCGTCTTCCCTCTCTTGTTTTAAAAGAAAGTGAAAATGATTAGGCATTAAGCAAAAGGCAATAATTTTCACTAAATAATTTTGCTTTTCTTCTACCTTCTCCCAAAGGAGTTGTCTTTCCTTTTTAGGCAAAAGCAAAAACTTAGAATATCTTAAGGGAAAATCGGATCGACGATAAAAATCAATTACTTTTAACATCCGCTTATAGTCCCGGGTGCTAAGGAAAATAGGCTGAAAGGCCACGCCCCGATTAAAAACATGATAAAACTCACCGGTTACCAGGGGTATTCTTGGGTTGGTCATATACTTCTTAAGTTATGCCAAAAATCCTGAGGTGTCAATAGAAATACACCCCAGGGGTGTATATTTCAGGGATTGAGACTCGGCACAAAAGAGCCTATACTTGTAATTAATTAGTTTCTTTATTTCTAATGCACACTTACAGCGTTTCCCTAGCTCAAAAAATCCCTGAAGAGCAACAAGCCCGCAATCAAGCACAAGAATTAGTCAACAAACTTCAAAAAGCAGAAGAACAAATCAAACTCCAATTAACGGATTTGTCAGAAAAAAACCGGGTTTTAGCCGCGCTAAGACGATTAAACCTAATCATTATGGAATCTTTGGAGATGGAAAGTTTGTGCCAAAAAATTGTTGACACTCTTTCTGTGGAGTTAAAGTGCAGCTTTGGCCTGATCGGCATAATTGATGAAACCAGAAATCGATTTTATTTCAAAGCGATTAATAAAGATTCGCGCCTGGCCCGGCTTTTTCGGCAAAAGCATATCAAAATTGAAGAGAGCTATCTCTCACTTGAAGAAAAAAATAATTCAATTAATCAAAGCATCAGTCTTAAAAAGAAAATTTCGGCTAAAAAAATCGCTGACATTCTTTGTCCTCTTTTCCCCCGAAAAAAACTCCAAGGCTGGCAAAAGATAGTAAAAATTTCAACTTGCCGGATTTATCCGATTATTTCCAAAACCAATGTTTTGGGAGCGATGGTGTTCGGCTGGAAAAAAGCGAAACACAAAATTTCCCCGGAAGAGAAAGATTTGATGAAAAATGTGATTGACCAAACCAGCATTGCCCTGGACAATACCATTCTTTACCAAAAACTAAAACGGAGCGTTAGTCAACTCAAGCAAGCCAATCTGAAACTTCAGGATTTAGACCGGATGAAGAATGAATTTGTTTCAATTGCATCTCACGAACTCAGAACCCCGATGACTTCGGTCAACAATTATATTTGGATGGTGCTTCGCGGCAAGGGCGGGCAGATTACCACCAGACAACGCTTTTATCTGGACCGGGCCGCGACCTCAACCCAAAGACTGATCAATCTGGTTGAAGACATGCTGACCGTTTCCCGAATTGAAGGCGGCAAACTGGAAATCAACCTTAAGCCGGGGAGTATTTTAAAAATCGGCAAAAATGTCATTGAAGAACTAAAGCCCAAAGCCAGAGAAAAGAAGATCAAATTATTTCTGGAATTACCAAAAAAGGAACTTCCCCTGGCCTTAATCGACCAAGAAAAGATTAAAGAAGTTTTCATCAATTTGGTTGACAATGCCCTTAAATTCACTCCGGTCGGGGGCCAAGTAAAAGTCACTTTCAATCTCAAAGGCAAAATGATCCTAATCCAAATTACCGATACCGGCCGAGGCATTCCTAAAAATGATATTCCTAAACTTTTCAAAAAATTCGGCCGGCTGGACCGTTCTTTTGTCACTATCGCCGAAACCGGCGGCACCGGCCTGGGCCTTTATATCTGCAAACAAATCATCGATCTTCACCGAGGCCGAATCGGGGTCAGGTCGATTCCGGACAAAGGGTCTTGTTTTTACTTTAATATAAAAATTGCAGAGGAGGTGAAAAAATGAAAAAAATATTATTGGTTGAGGACGAACAATTCTTAAGTGACTTATATGCTGAAGTTTTAAAAGCGGAAGGCTTTTCAGTTGAAACGGCTCACGACGGCCAAAAAGGCTATGAGACCATGAAAAAAAGCAGCTTTGACCTGGTTCTCCTGGATATCATGCTGCCAAAAATGGACGGAATTGATATTTTGAACCGCCTGAAAAAGGAAAAAAAGCTAAAGCTCAATAAACACATTATTTTACTGACCAACCTTTCCGGAGAAGCGGTCTTAAGAAAAAAGGGGCATATCGAAGTTGACGAATATCTTATCAAAAGCTCTCTTACGCCTGATATTTTAGTAGAAAAAGTGAAAGAATATCTGAAGTAGCCGTTAAGCGTCGGCTGTCAGTTCTCGGAGGATAAAAAAACCTCCACTTCAGCTAAAATCTCATCCGGTTTTAGAGCCTGTTTCATTAAATAGCCATTGGCCCCCAAACGCATGGCCCTTTTGATAAATTTATCCTGATTCAAAACCGTCAGCATGACAATTTTTTGATTGCTGATCGGAGGACTAAGTTGTTTCAGCTGAAAAAGAAGGGAAATGCCGTCTTTTTTGGGCAGCATGATGTCAAGCAGAATTAGATCATAACCCCCCCGGGAAGCCAAATCAAACCCGGCTTGGCCGTCGCTGGCTGTTTCAACCTGATAACCTTGCTGTTTGAAAAGAAGTTCGTAAAGTTCCCTCGTAAAACGATCATCTTCAACCAGAAGAAGTTTATACATTTTAAAAAAGATGATAACAATCACTCCGTCTTTAAAAAGACGGCTATCTCAGCCAAAACCTCATCCGGCCTCAGGGCTGATTTCATCAGATAGCCATGAGCTCCCATTCGCAAGGCGTTTTTAATAAACTCATCCTGATTCAAAACCGTCAGCATGACAATTTTTTTATTTTTTTTCTTAGCCGGAATTTCTTTTATTTTTCTCAGAAAAGTCAAACCGTCAATCTTGGGCATAATGATATCCAGCAGGATTAGATCAAACCCGCCTTCAATTGCCTTAGCAAGACCGGCTGCCCCGTCTTCAGCTACTTCCAAATCATAACCCTCTCCTTTTAAAAGAGTTTCATATAGCTCGCGGGTGAAACGATCGTCCTCAATTAAAAGTATCCTGACCATTAAATTTAATATAACATTCTTTAGAAAGCCGATCAAGGTAAATTACTCGCACTCTTTAACAAAGATAACGATTCCGGATCGTCTGCAGATTTTGATCCGGGATCAAGTGAGCCTGGAATTGTCAAAGAAACTAAGTAAAGACCAATCAAGATAATCTTGGCAAAAAATAAAATTTATAGTATGATGAAAAATAATGGATGAAAACAAAATAGCCATTCTGTTTCATGATTTACTCGGGCCAGCTTCATCAATCAGAAATTTCTTGTATTTTGTCCTTACCAAGAAAGGGAAGAGCTTGGATAAAAAAACAGAATATTTTATCAAGGCATCCTTAGAATCCTCGGAAATTTTAATTAAAAGACTCCAATCTCTCCACCAAAATTGGACCGAGGCCTGCAATCCGATTGATGACTCTTCAAAAAAAGAGCCAGCCTCCCAAGAGAAAACAATAAATTCCAAAAAGCCATAGTTTATTACTGACCAAAACCAGCCTCAAAGCCTTCAGGCTGAAATAACCCACAACTCCGGCTACCACCAATCCGACTCCTCCTTGAATAAGGACTTCAGAGGGTAATCCCAAAAGTTGGGGAAGTTTTAAAAAAAAAGCCCCGGTTACGGCCGGAACAGCCAAAAGAAAAGAAAAGTCAAAAGCAGCTGAAGGAGACAATCCTTGACCCAAGCCGGCGGCAAGAGTTGCTCCGGAGCGGGAAACCCCGGGAAAAACCGCCAAACCCTGGAAAAACCCGATTAGTAAAATTTCCCGCCAGTTTAATTGACTTAACTCTTTTTTTCTTTTACCATTGACAGTAGAAAAAAGGAAAAAGGCTGTTAATAAAAGCATCAGGCCCACCAACCTAACGGAATTAAAAATAACCTCTTCGAAAAAGGAAACTCCCAGACCTATCAGAACAGCCGGCGCCGTTCCTAAAATCAGCTGGCCAATCAATCTCAACTGTTCCTTATCGCCTCTCAGCAAACCTTCAAGGATTCGCCTTAGTCTTTTTTTTAAAAAAAATATCACTGCTCCTAAGGTACCGATATGAAGAGTGATATCAAACCAAATCGGAGGATCAAGATTAAAAATCTTTTGGAAAATCACCAAATGACCCGAAGAAGAAATCGGCAAAAACTCAGTCAAGCCCTGAATGACACTTAGGAAAATAGCTTGGGGAAAGCTCATTAGCCTATTTTACTAAATTTTATCCCGGGGTGTCGACCCGAAAAGCGGTTCAAAATGATTACTCAGGCTTTTTTGATATCTATTTAGAATCCGGGGTGAGATTGTCACAGCTATGGCTGAATCACACATTCCGAAATGTAATATGCGAAAGCATTTTTTGCCAAAAAAAACCCGGCTTGGTATAATCAGTTTAATCTGGGAGGCTGGCAGCAAGTCCGATATTATGTCGGACAGGAAAGTCCAGACAGCTGAAAGCAGGGTGTCCCAATGTAAAATTGGGAGCGGGTTGAAATTTCGACCCGACAGACAGGACCACAGAGACAACGACTCAGCCCCGCATCTTGCGGAGCAAGAGGGTGAAAAGAGGCAACCCTCCCCGCTGCAACCTCCGACCGGCACGTTCGAGGACGCTTTCCCAAGTCCGGGGTAATACCCGGACACGCGCCAAAGATAGAGGGCATCAGACAGATAGCTGCAAATCGAAATTTCGATCGAACAGAATCTGGCTTACACGCTTCCCAGATTAATTATTGTTTGGGAAAATAATCAGAAGTCCTAATTTCATGCGCCGCTTCCTGCAAAACTAAAAAAGTGGGCACTGCCAAAACAGCCCCCCCGATCCCCCCTAATTTAATTCCCACCGATAAGGCAATAATCACCAGCAAAGGATTAATTCCCAGATTTTTACCCATCACCTTCGGCACGATAATACTATTTTCAATTTCCTGAATCAGGATATATAAAGCTGCCACCGCCACCCCGTGAAAAGAAGAAATTGTAAGGCCAAAAATAACTGCCGGCACCGCCGACATCGTCGGCCCAATGCTGGGAATAAGCTCCAAAATTCCGGCTAAAACCGCCAAGGGAAGGCAAAAATCGACTCCGACCAATCTTAAACCAATGTAAGACATCACTCCGATAATCGTCATTAAAAAAATTTCTGCTCTGACCCAGCTTCCCAAACGCTTTTCCAATCTCCGGACAAACTGACTCGCCCGATCCAAGCTGTTATTGCTAAAGAGAAGTTCCAGGTATTTACCCAGGTTTTTTCTCTCCATCAAAAGATAAAAGGTAATCACTGCCTGAAAAATAATCTTAAAAAGATTCTGGAAAATATTAATCGTCAATTTAAGCAAAGTTTCGGGTAATGAGGCTAACTGAGCGAATTGGGATAAAACCACTTCCTTGTCAAGCCAGGGTAAATTAACCTGCTCAATGTAACCGGGAATCTGATCAATCAAAATTGCCGTCTGTTCGACCAGGGGCGGCACTAAACCGGCAATTACCAAACTGAAAAAGGTAAAAAAGACGATATAGATCAGCAAGATTGCCAACGGCCGGGGGATTTTAACCTTTTCCATTTTTTCGACGGTTGGATTTAAAGCCGCCATCAAAATAAAAGCCACAAATAAGGTAAAAATTATTTCCCTTATTTGATATAAAAACCAAATGCCAAGAAGAAAGGCAACGCTGAAAATAATTGTCCGGTGGGAAATTTCAATTTTTCTGGGCATATTTAGCTTCTTCCTAATATATCATACTTTCTTCCTTTTTGCTGTTTCTGAATCCAAGTGATAAAATAATCAAGGCAAACTAAAAAAATTCCCTTTCGGCTGATTAGAAAACAAAATTTTAAAAAAGCGCATGAAAATTATTGTCAACCTGAGAAATATCAGCGGGGCAATTAAAAGCAAAATTTCTTTTTTAAAACCACTGGAAAGAAAGCTTATCCGTTTTTTAGTTCCCTTTGTTCCTCCCTGGCTGGAAACTTATCATCTGACTACCATGACAATTCCCTTCGGCCTTATTCTGATCGCCGCCAGCTTTCTAGCCCGGCAAAATCTTAAATGGCTCTGGGTAAGCGGCTTAATGGTTTTTTGCCAATATATCACCGATATTCTTGATGGAGAAATCGGCCGACAAAGAAAAACCGGCCTAATCAAATGGGGCTTTTATTTAGATCACTTTTTAGATTTTGTCTTTACTTCTCTGATTATCATCGGTTACGGAATTGTATTTCCTCAATATCGCTCGTTTTTAGAAATCCTTCTGATGGCCTTAAGCGGCCTTTTTATTCATGAAGCCCTGGCCTGCGTTTGTCTGGGAAAATATAATGTCGCCGGCTATTACGGCGTAGGCGCAACCGAAATAAGACTCCTAACCATTCTGAGTAATCTTCTGATTCCCTTCTTTCCTCAGGAAAAACTGAAAACAATTTTTTTAGTCATCTCAATTATTCTTCTGTCGGGTTTAGCGTTTCAGGTTTTCCGAACCCAAAAAAGACTCTGGCGGGAAGATATGGAAAAAAAAGAAGCTGCTGAAAAAAGATCCAAAAAGGCCGTCAAAAATTAATAATCATTTTGTAATCCAGGCGGCAATTTCATTTTCGATTTTTCTTTTCCGGGTTTTCTTGTCAGGATCAAACCAACAAACCCCCCGGATTTTTCTAAACCAAGTCAGTTGCCGCCGGGCATAGGCATGTTCGTCATATTGCCAGCGGCGGATAACTTCCTCTCTGGCCGCCCTTCTTTCAAAAAATAACCGCCATTCCTGATAACCCAGGGTTTTTCCCAAACTTGAATTTTGCCAATGATAACCTTTTACTAAGAGTTCTTTGATTTCTGCCTCTATTCCCTGACTGACTCTTGCTTTCACCCGCTGATCAATTCTTTGATAAAGAACCGGTAACGGCGCTTTCAGCCCCAATATCAGAATCCGATCAAATCTCAATTTTTTTATTTTTTTTTGATTCTTGTATTCCGACTTACCCCCCGCCGGCTGCCTGCTTTTTGCCACTTCCAGCGCCCGAATCAATCGCCGGGGATTCTGCCGATCAGACAAATTCATCAACCGCCAACGCGTGGAGTCAAGCCGCCTTAATTTCCTGGCCAGATCCGTTGTTTTCTGGTCTTTCAGCTTTTCCCTCAATCTCCAGTCCGGTTTTATTCCCAAAGTTCCGACTCCTTCGATCAGGCTTTTGATATAAAAACCGGTCCCTCCGACTATAATCGGCAATTTTTCCTGACGCCAAATATCTTTGATCACCAGATGAGCGCAAATTAACCAATCGGCAACAGTAAAACGATAATCCGGCAGTACCAAATCGTAAAGCCAAACCGGAATGTTCCGGATCAGATAAAATCCTAATTGATATTTTTCATTTTTAATCCGCATTTCTGATCTTTGATATTTAACATTTGATTTCGGGCCCAAATCTTTACCGGTTCCGATATCCATTCCTGAATAAACTTGTCTTGAGTCGGCCGAAATTATTTCCCCGTTAAAGCGTTTTGCCAAATCAATTCCCAGGCCGGTTTTGCCGGTTGCCGTCGGTCCGCAAATAACCAAAAGCTTTCTCAACATTGATCCTCCGGGCTTATTTTAACAACTTCATCCCGGAGGGGAAATACGCAAGCTTCTCTTGATTGTCTGGCCGGAAGAAAACCCGCCCTTTCAAAAAGGAATAAAAAGGAATAAACTACAATTATGAATTCCTCAATCAGCGTCACCGTTCTCGGCGGTCAGGAAGAGGTCGGCCTCAATTCAACAGTTGTCGAGGTTGATAATGATATTGTCATTATTGACTTGGGAAATAATTTCGAAGACAGTGATTTTGGTGTCAGTTATTATCTTCCCAACATCGAAAGCCTTCTGGGCAAAACTGACAGAATCAGGGGAATTTTCATTACCCACGGACACTATGATCATCGGGCCGCCCTTCCTTTTTTAATTGATAAACTAGGCTTCCCGCCTGTCTATGGTTCTCCCTTTACGATTCAACTGATTAAACAACACCTCAAAGGATTTAAAAAAGTAAGCCAAACCCGGCTGATTCCTCTCCAGCCGAGGCAAGAAATAAATCTCGGCAAAATCCAGGTTAAGGCAGTTCACCTTACCCACAGCATTATCGGCACTTACGGTTATTTTTTGAAAACCATCCGGGGCAACCTTTTCCACAGCGGTGATTTTAAATTTGACGACACTCCCTTCCGGGAAAAAGCAACCGACTATCAATCCCTTAGGGAAATCGGTCGGCAGGGAGTTTTGGTCGCTTTCATCGACAGCACCAGAGCAACCTCAGAAGGCCATTCCCAATCTGAAACCGAAATTACCCAAAACCTGGAAAAATTAATCAGAGAGGCTCCGGGCAGAATTATTGTGAGTACTTTTGCCCAGATGCTTTCCCGTATCAATCAAATTGCCCTGATCGGCAAAAAATACCAAAGGCAAATTTTTATCAAAGGCAGAACCCTGGAAAAAACCACTCAAATAGGCAAACAGATGGGTCTTTTTGACAAATCCCTAAAAATCAGAGACGCCAAGCAAATGGAGCAGTTCCCGGACCGGGAAATCCTTCTTTTCGCCACCGGAAGCCAGGGAGAGGAAAAAGCCGCCCTGGCCCGAATGCTTGAAGCAAAAAAAGGCCTTTTCAAGGTCAAACCCACTGACACCATTATTCTTTCTTCTTCAACCATTCCCTCCAACATTGTGACCATTCAAAAATTGGTAGACCGCTTTGCCGATCGGGGCTGCCGGGTTTTTACCGATGACATTATTGACATTCATGCCGGGGGCCACGGTCATCAAGACGAAATTAAAAAAATGATTCAACTTTTAAAGCCCAAGTTCATTTTTCCGGTCCAGGGCTATATTTCTTTTCGTCATCAACTTGGTTTTTTGGCTCGTTCATTCGGTTACCGGAAGAACGAAATTATCCTGGCTAAAAATAATCAACCGGTCTTAATCAACCGGCAGGGCTTTAAAAAAACCAGCGGGAAAACCAGGCCGCCGACAGCGGTTATAGAAAATTACCCAATCAAAAACGGAGCCGAAATTGTTTTCCAGCGAAAAAAAGCCGCCTTAAGGGGGCTTTTGACTGTCTTTATCAATCCGCAAACAAGACAACTCAAAACCAGCTTTTGGGGAGTCCCCGAATTTATTAAAAAAGAAATTAAAATTGCATTGCAACAGGAAATAATTGCCAAGCGGGATCCTCAAGTTACTAAAAGAAAAATTGAGGACCTTCTCTGGGAATATCTTGACGAGGAATTGATTCCCGCCATCAAGGTTGAAATATCTTCGAATTAATCAGCTTGTTCAAAATTTGCCACCGCCTTTTTTTTTCTTGGCAAGAAACATCATCCTCAAACTCAAAAGCAGCCGTTCCCGGCCGGGGCGAATAAGCCGCAATGTAGGCCTTAGAAAAACCAATCTGCCGACAAAGTCGGCAGGTATTGTTAAAAGCTTTTCTGGTCTCACCCGGAAAGCCGACAATGATATCGGTTCCGATTTTTACTTCAGGAATTTCCCTTTTGATTTTTTGAATTAAGCCAAGATATTCCCCGGCCGTATAAGGCCGATTCATTCTCGCCAAAATTTGGTCATCACCGGACTGAACCGGCAAATGAAGCTCGCGGCTGATTTTGGCCAATTTCATTGCTCTGATCAGATCATCGCTGAAATCCCAGGGATTGCTGGTCAAAAAAGAAATTTTTTTAACTCCTTCAATGGTGTGGATAATTTCCAACAGCAAAGCGAATAGACAGCGCCTTTTCTCCTGACAGCCCGCTTGGCCATTCCGAGTTAGACCCTGGTATTTTTGATATATTTCCGTTCTTTCTTTTGGCAAAAAGTCATTTCCATAGGAATTGACATTCTGACCCAATAACACTATTTCTTCCCAGCCCTTCCTGACCAGCTCCTCCACTTGACAAACGATATCGCTGAAGGGAAATGAAGCTTCTCGGCCTTTAGCGTATGGGACAACACAATAACTGCAGAAATGATTGCAGCCCTTCATAATGGGAATAAAAGCTTTTTTCTTGCTGAAACGGCTCTTCTCAGTCTTAATCTTCCCAAATCCCCATTCCCACCAGGCTTTAAATTCGGCTACCTGAGGCAGTTTTTTTTTAAGCTGGCGAAGCGAATATCGCTTCCTTTCCCCCCTGGCTGACCCGACCATGCAACCGGTAAGGATTGTCTTCGGTTTGGTTAAGTTATTTTTTCGCCTTAACCCCCCGGTTTTTTGAATAGAAGAATCCGCTTTAAACCTATTTATATTATTAATCAGGCCAAAAACCCGATTTTCAGCTGATTCCCGGATTGAGCAGGAATTAATGATCACCTCATCGGCTTCTTGCCAGATCTTTGCCTCTTCCCAACCTCGGGACTGATACCAACCAGCAATCATTTCCGATTCCGCCTCATTCATCTGACAACCGAAGGTGCGGATAAAGTATTTCTTCATGAGAATAATTTTATCATTTTTGAGTTTAAAGATTGTTTAATCAGAACGGGTAAAATTGAATATCCCGGCGCGCAAGAAAAAACTCACACTAGCGCGAAAATGTGAGAATTATTTTTAACTAAAGATAGCACGCACCACTAAGAGCTGTTCCCAAACAAGCATGAGCCAAAAAAACACCCCAAAAATTATTGGTTTTGACAAACCACCAGTTAAGGTAAAGCCCGAAAAATAATGAGCCAAAAGAAAGTCCCGGCCCCCAGGCCAAATGAAGCCAAGCAAACAAAAATGTTCCCCAGATTAAAAAAGAACCGGGATTACCAAAATGGGTTTTTAAAAAATTAAATAAAAATAACCGGTAGATCAACTCCTGAAGAAAAGTGGAAAGACAAATGTAAATTAAGGCCTGCTGCCAAAAGGGAATTTTCAACTTAAAAATTATTGTCAATTCATTACAGGAAATTGGCAAAGATATTTTTTCGGATAAGACAATCAGAGAAATAACAACAACCGGAATTAAAAATATGAGATCAGGTTTACCCGGCCGGGAAAAAAATACTTTTAATTTGCCGAGTTTGGCAATAGTTAACCCGGCAATGGCGGCCATTGTTAATAAAACCAAGACTATTCTCAGCTTAAAAAAAGGCAGGCCCTCTAAAATTAATAAAGGAAGTAAAATTAACAGAAGAAGAGGAAAAAAAGTTTCAAAACTCTGACTAAAACTTTTTTGCCTCACTCTTTGTCTTTTATTAGAAACTGATAAAACTTTCATTCCCTGATTATTTTGACTTTAAGAATTTTTTTATGAATTCTTCATGATGAGGAAACAGCCTGGAAGGAATCCTGGTAAAGAAGCGACCCGCTTTCGGCTTTTGCGGACTTTGGCAAAGACAGATCAAAGAAACGACTTGGGCATAAGGATGATCCGGCCAAACGAAAATGTCGATAAACTTTTTAAGAGATACTTCAATTTTCAACTCCCAACGGCCGATCCGCTGGCAAGTTTCCTCAAGACTTTCACCGGCGATCATAAATCCCCCGGGCAAATGCCAGCCATGCCAGCGATGATCATTTCTTTTGGTTAATAAAAAATCTTTTCCGGTTTGAGAAATAATGACTTCAACAGCCGGAAGAGTAACTAGCCAGGCCAGTTCAGCCCAAACCGGAAAGGGCAATCTTTTCCCTGGTTGTCTTTGTTCTTTAAGTTTCCTTAAGAGCCGGACTAACTGGTCAATTTCTTTTTGCTTCATTTAAAAGTTTTGTTTATTCTAAAGCTCTGATTCTGTCCTGACTGACAACCATTTTAATTTCCTTGACGAGTTTAATTCCCAGAGCAGCAATTTTAAAACCGACCGAGGACAAAAAACCCATTAATAAAAGATAGATACTCATATTAACCAAGCCATTTACCACCTCATCGGGCAAAAGCTTTAACTCTTGAGGGGGCGATTTTTCTCCAGGGTCAGATAAAGAAAACCTTTCTGGCAATTCGTAGCCTTCAGGCAACCGAATTTGATAATTCTGCTGGCCGGGCAGAGTGATCCCGGGAGCTTCAAAAGAAAAAACCTCAGGCGGTGTTTTTAAACCGGTAAAAACCTGATAAATGGAAAAGGCGCTGGCGACAATTACGCCTAGACCAACCGCCAGTAAAAGGTAGCCTGCAAGCTTTTCGCTGTTCATTTTAAAAATCCCTCCTTTTTTTTAGAAATTCCAACTTGGGGCGCTGTGGCAATATCTTGAAGACCGGGGCCGGAATTAAGCAATAACATCTCATTGGGGTCAGTCATTATTTTTGGATAGCAAAATAATTAAGCATAATCTTTCCCGGTAAACAATTCTCGAATAATATCTTCTATCTTTTCTTCCTCAAGAGTCAAGTCAGCTATCGGAAAGTGCTGGAGAAGTTCGGCAGCCGCCAAAGGGGCAGTCTCTCTTTTAATGGAAAGAGTGGCTTCGGGAAAATGATAGCTTTTCACTTGACCAATTTTAGCTAGCTTTTTAGGATCGATTTCTTGAGAAAAGACAACCGAAACAATTTTATGGTCAGCATATTTTGAGATGATCTCACTAAGCCGACCATCAAAGACCAGTCGACCTCGATCAATAATTAAAACCCGCTGACAAAGCTCTTTAACATCATCCATATTGTGACTGGTCAGAATAATCGCCGACTTAAAACGCCGATTATAAAGCTTAATAAAATCACGCACTCGCTTTTGCATTACCACATCCAAACCAATTGTCGGTTCATCCAGAAAAAGCACTTTGGGCGAATGGATTAAAGCGGCAATCAACTCGCACTTCATTCGCTGGCCTAAAGAAAGTTTTCGAGTTTGGATTTTTAATACCTCTTCAACTTCTAATATTTTTACCAATTCGTTAAGAGTTTGTTCATATTGTTTTTGAGGCACTTCATAAATTTCCCGATTCAAGATAAAGGTTTCAATCGGCGGCAGATCCCACCAAAGTTGATTTTTCTGGCCCATAACTAAGGAAAACTGCTTTTGAAACTCCGGCTTTCGATCCCAAGGGGTAAAACCCAGAACTTCGACTGTTCCTTCATTAGGAAACAAAAGTCCGGAGAGACATTTTAGAGTCGTGGTTTTACCCGCTCCGTTCGGACCGATAAAACCCACCAGTTCTCCCCGGCCAATCGAGAAAGAAATGTTGTCTACTGCCTTAACGGGTTGATATTTCCGCCTTAACAAGGACTTCATCGACCCCAGAAGGCCCGGTTCTTTTTGATAAACCCGGTAATATTTTTTAAGATTCCTGACTCTGATAACCGACATTGGTTTTCTCTATCTTCTTATTATACACGCAGCGCCTTCGGATCCGGGATCAAAAATGGCCAACAATCCCACATCGCTAACATTGAAGCTTCTCCATGCCAGAATAACCGAATGTTTCATCCATTTTATGAACTGGCTGACTGATAATGCTTCAGGGCTAGCCGCCAAAATAAGGCGGAAGTCTTTAAAAAAACTGCCGCCAGCGCCAGAGCTGCCGGAACCCACCACCAAATAAAATCACCCATCAAGGTCTGGGTCGGAAAACTAACCATAAAAGCAATTGGCAAAACCAATATAAAAAAAATTCTAAAGGGCCCTTTAAAAATGCTATGAGGTCTTTCGGCTAAAAAAAGCAAGTGTTCAGCCAGTTCCGGCAACGGAGTAGCATTAATCAACCAGACCGACAAGGTCGTAATTATCATCCCCACCGAATATGCAATCACCAGGCCGGAAAGAAAAATGGTCAAAAAGGGTAAGAATAACCAAGGATCAAAACCATAACCGCCGCCGGTAAATCCTAAATAAATCAGGATCAACCCGGGAATCAAACTTGGGATAAAAGTAAAATAAGGCCGCCACATTGAAACTACGAACTGAGAGTTCAGAGGCTTAGTCAAAATTAAATCCAGCTCACCCCGGGTGATTTTCTCGGGTAGTTTTCGAAGATTAAAAATAAAAAATAATCCCAAGATCGTTTCGGAAAAAACCGTTCCCAAACCGATCAAAATCAGCATCTGGTGAAAATTCCAGCCCGCCACTTCGGAGATATTAACAAAGATAATTCGCAGAGAAATTAAACCGGTTAAAACATAGCCAAATTCAACTAACCATTCCAGGAAAAAGTTTAACCGATAGGTCATATCTCGAATCGCGGCAAACTTGATTAATTGCCAATAAATCTTGAGGTGTTTTCTGAAATTATTAACTTCCATAGGCTTCATATTTAGTCAATCCCCGGCGCCAAAGATGCCTTGACAAAAAATAAAAAAAACCGCTCCAGAGCACTATCTTTATAAAACCGGAAAAAATCTCATCCGGGGAAAAATAGCCTTGGGCTATTTTAATCGGAAAAAAGTAAAAAAACTGCCAGGGTAAAAAAAAGAAAATCCTTTTCCAACCGGCCGGAACCAAATCAAGCGGGATCATCATTCCCCCGAAAATCATAATTGAAACAAGTTTAAAATGTTTTAATGCCCAAACATTAGTTAACCAAAAAGCTCCCAAAGACAAAGCGTAGTCTAACCAGAAATGAAGCCAAAAAGCCAGCAAAGAAAAACCAAAAGCCAGCAAAAGATTGATTCCCTTAAGATGGAAATCCAAAGCAGAAGAAAAAAATAAAAAAAAGACCAGAAAAAACGGCACTTTAAAAAGCTGCTCGTTAGTTTTATTAGCCAATTGCCGCAAAAGATTAACCAAGGCATAGCTATAGGGTTTTAAAAGGGCAAAAGAAAACTGACCGCTTTCGATTCTTTGTGGCAAAGAAGAAGAAACGTAAACATGGGTAATTGACCCGATGAGAGGAATTAAAAGATAATAAAAAATCATTTGGCTGGCATCATAATTACCTACCATGGTTTGATCACGAAAGATGGCAGTCCACAGAAAAACTCCTGAAGCGGTAATTACCAGTTGAATCACCGCCCAACAAACGGGAACGGCTCGGTATTCAAAGTGAGTAATTAGATAGCCTCTAAAAAAAGCCCAGTATTTTTTCATTATCTTCTCTTAAGGAGAAGTATAAACTATTCTGTGGGGGAGTCGTCAAACTTTTTTTAGGTAAAAAAGGCTGAGGTGTGAATCTGAAAGATCTTCAGGGAATATAAAGTCAGCGCCTAATAGTTTGTTTAAGAGGTTTGCCGGGAATAAAACGAGGAGCTCGATGAGCTCGAACAGTTCTTCTTTCTCCGGTTCCGGGGATAACTACTGATTTATCCTCAACCTTAACCACTTTAAAGGTACCAAAACCGGATAAAAGAATTTTTTCGCCTCTTTTTAAAGATTTAATAATTTCGTCAAGAAAAACGTTTACTGCCTCCCGAGCGGCCTTTCTCGTTAAATGCGCCTTTTTGGAAACAATTTCCACCAACTCTCTTTTGGTCACAATCTTCCTTTCCGAGCAGTTTTTGCGGTTAAGTTGTTCCTAAATTAACACCCCCTGTCTAATTTGTCAAGCTAATTAGGCAAAATCTATCATTTGGCTCTTGTTGTTTCCGTCACTCTTGTCTCCCGGATGCAGGTAACTTTAATCTGGCCAACATAGGCCACTTCTTTTTCCAGCTTTTCTTTAATTTTCCGAGCTAATAGAGAGAGCTGGCTATCGGAAACTGCCTCCGGCTTGATAAGAATTCTGACCTCTCGACCTGCCTGGTAAGCAAAAGCCGCTTGAACTTCGGGATAGGATGTAGCGGCGGTTTCAATCTCGGTCATTCTTTTTACATACTCTCCGTGAGGTTCGTATCGAGCTCCGGGCCGGGCTCCGGAAATGGCGTCAGCCACCCAAACAATCCTTGATTCAGCTGAAGAAAAGGACTTATCCTCGTGATGTTCAGCAATACAAGCAACTACCGCCTCGGGTAATCGGTATTTTTTAGCCAGATCCACTCCCAAATCAACATGGGTTCCTTCTTCTTCGGTCACTACCTTACCGATATCGTGAAGTAAACAGGCTAACCGGACAATATTAACATTAGCTTTGACTTCAATGGCAATTGCCACACCGATCTTTACCACCTCAAGAGTGTGAACAGCCATATTCTGCCCATAAGAAAAACGGAACTTGTACCGGCCCAGGATATTGACCAGATCAGGATGAAGGCGAAAGACACCTGTTTCCCGGCAAAGCCTCCGACCCTGGTCAGTTAAAATCTGATCCACTTCTTCGCGAGTTTTTTGAACCACCTCTTCTATTCGCGAAGGACGAATCCGCCGGTCTTTGATCAATTTCTCCAAAGAGCGGCGAGCAACTTCTCTCCTGATCGGATCAAATGAAGAAAGATAAATATCATTGCTTTCATCCAGCTCAATTTCGACTCCGGTTGCCCGCTCAAAAGCCCGAATATTCCTTCCCTCCCGACCGATAATCCTCCCCTTCATTTCCTCATCGGTCAGTTTTAGCGTGGAAACAGTATATTCAACCACACAATCAGTCACCCCCCGCTGCATCGCTTCAGTCAAAATATCCTTAGCTTTTTCCTCAGCTTGAGATTTGATTTCCTGCTCTGACTCCTGAACCTTTTGGGCAATTTCTTCAGCCAGGCTTTTTTCAACTTGCCCAAGAATCATTTCTTTGGCTTGTTCGCGGGTTAAGGAAGCTATTTTTTCAAGTTTAGCTACCTGGCCTTTCCTAAGCTGTTCAATTTCAGCCTGCTTTTTTTCGATCACCGATTTTTGCTGTTCAAGAATTCTCTCTCTTTCTTCCAAGGCGCCCCTTTTCCGACCCATCTCCGCTTCTTGGACAACCGCACTCTCTCTTAACGCTTCCGCCTCTCTCCTGATCATCGCTGCCGCTGATTCGGCCACCGCCTTAATCTCAGCTGCTTCCTTTTGAGCCCGGTCCAGCACCGCCTCAGCCTTACCCTCTGAAGCAATTGATTGCGGTTTTGGTTTAGGTTTAGGTTTAAAACGAGCAGGCGGAAGTTGTTTTTTGGGCTGGACTTTTTTTTCCAGGTTGCCTGCCAAAACCCGTTTCAATTGAGAAAAAAATGAGTTCATAAAAACCTCCCGAAAAGCAGTTGGGGCTTTTAAGGCCAAAAAGAAGGATTAGGGCTTGAAAAAACTAACCAGCACGGATAAACGTATCAGGATCATTTTAAAACCACCTTCTAAATCAAACTGCTTAATTTATTGATTAATTACCCTGATTTTAAGCTTTTCGGGAAAGAGAATCAATAGCTTTTTTAGCACTGGCCCAGCCAAAACCTCGGCGAAGAAGGTAATTGATCAGTTTGCGACGGCCCCGCTGATCAATTTTCTGTTTGGAATTATTAATTTTCTTTTGAAGCAATCTCCGAATCAACAATTCTTCATCAACCGTTTTATCAGTTATTTCTTTAATCAGTTCTCTGTCTAAGCCCTTAGCTGAAAGCTCGGCGGCAATCATTTTTTTGCTCCGAGGTCGAAACTGAGCTCTTTGCTCACACCACCACACAGCAAAAGCCTTGTCATCGATCAGGTTTTGTTTTTTGAGCTTTGAAATCACCTTCTCGGTAAATTCCGGCCCGATTTCTAACCGAAGGGATTTTTTGTTTAAGTGGTCACGGACTTCTTTTTCTGCCCGAGAGCGATAAGTTAAAAACTTAAGCGCCTGGTTATAAAGTTTCTGAAACGGATCGTCCAAAACTATCATCCTGATTTATCCTATCACATTTTTATCATCGCGATGATAAACTAAAAAATATCTATGAAGACAATAACTAATTCAATTTGGTTTCCGAAAACGAGCGAAAAAGCGGTCCTTTTGTTTCACGGATTGGCCAGCTCCTCCTTTGAAACCAGAGGTCTGGCAGAATATTTGACCGAAAAGAATCTGGCCGTTTATTCTCCCACTCTTTCTTTCCACCAAAGCAGAAGACTTGCTGATTTAAAAAAAGCTAATTTGGCCACTTGGAAAAAAGACGCCCGAAAAGCTTATCGAAAAGTTTCCTCTTTCAAAAAGGTTTTTGCGGGGGGAATCAGCAACGGCGCCCTTTTAGCCGCTTATTTGGCCCGACAGTATTCTCTTGCCGGGTTAATCATGATTTGCCCACCAATCAAAACCGGTTTTTCCATTTTTAAGTATTTACCCCAGGAAAAGATTTTTAAATGGCTCGGGGATAAATTCGAATACTTGCCGCGCTTCGATTTTCACATGGTCCAGAATTGGTCACTGGCCAAGAATTTGCCCCGATTCAGAAAATTACCGGCCCATTTCAGCCATCAGGCAATTCTTCTGGCCAGGGAAACGCGGGAAAATTTGAGCAAAATCAAGAGCCCCCTCCTCGTAATTCAAGCCAAATATGATAACCGATCGGCTCCCGAAGGAATTGACTACCTTCTAAAAAACGTCGGTTCAGAAACTAAAGATCTTTTTTTAGCCAGGAATTCAGGCCATGTAGTTTTGCTTGATAATGATCGCCAGGAAATTTTCGAAAAAATTGCCCGGTTTATAAATCGCCTATGAAGTTAACCTGCATTACTATCGACATCGAAGAAGAATTCTTGAAAAATCGGACCGTGTTAAAAAAGCAAACAATCCGGCTGCTGTCCCTTTTTAAAAAGCACCAGGTCAGAGCAACTTTTTTTATTTGCGGTTATTTGGCAGAGCAGGAAGCGGGCCTGATCAAAAAAATCTCTCAAAATCATGAGATAGCTGCTCACGGCTACACTCACCATAACTTAAAAAGGCTCTGCCCTGAGAGTTTAGAAGCTGAGATTAAAAAAGCCCGGTCGGCCTTTTTAAAAATAGGTCTTGATCCTAAAGGGTTCCGCTGTCCCTTTTTGATCATTCCCGACCAGTTGGAAAGAGTCCTTATAAAAAACCAATTTCAATATGATTCCAGCCAAAGCGCGGCTCTTTTCACCTACTATCGGACGCTTTACTCTTTTTCCCGAAAAAAAATTAAGGGCATTAAAGAAATCCCCCTTCAGGCTTTCAGTCCGCTAAAACTTCCTCTTTCACTGACAACAATCAGACTTCTGGGGGAAAATTTCTTTTACCGTTTTGTTCCTGGTCAAATCAATAACTTCTTAATTCACCCTTGGGAACTAACCGAAGCCTGCCAAAAAAATCTTTCCTTTAGGGAAAAATTAGCTATGAACTCTCCTTTTTATCTTAATACCGGCCCCAAAGCTTTTACAATCCTGGAAAATCTTTTAATATATCTTAAAACAGAAGGATACCACTTTATTACCTGCCAAGAATGGCCAATAAAACAAGCGGTTAACTAACAGATTTCACCTTTTGCCAAATTTCTTTTTCCAGCCCGGCCATTACTTTCTTATTTTCCCTTAAAAAAAGCTTCGTTGCTTCCCGGCCCTGACCAATCACTTTGCCCTGATAACGGAAAAAAGCCCCTGATTTGGCCAGAAGACCATGCTCCACTCCCAAGTCAACCAAATCACCCTCCCGCGAAATTCCGCCGACATTCATAATGTCAAACTCGGCTTCGCGAAAGGGCGGAGCCAGTTTATTCTTTTTTATCCGGGCCCGATGGCGGGAACCAATGGCAATCTCGCCGTCTTTAATGGTGGCAATTTTTCTAAGATCTATTCTAACTGAGGCATAAAACTTCAAAGCCAGACCACCCGGAGTCGTTTCCGGATTGCCAAACATCACTCCGATTTTGTGACGGATCTGGTTAGTAAAGACAACCACTGTTCTGGACTTTGAAATCGCCGAGGCTAATTTTCGTAAGGCCTGAGACATTAATCTTGCTTGAACTCCAACCATAGCATCGCCCATCTCGCCTTCGATTTCGGCCCGAGGTACTAAGGCCGCCACCGAGTCGATCACCACCACATCAATGGCGCCTGAACGGACTAAAGTCTCTACAATCTCCAGCGCCTGTTCGCCGGTATCAGGTTGGGAAATCAAAAGCTCGGAAAGATTAACCCCAATGCTCTCCGCCCGGGCCGGATCCAAAGCGTGTTCGGCATCAACAAAAGCGGCCACCCCGTCTGTCTTTTGTGCCTCCGCCACCACATGAAGAGCCAAAGTGGTTTTTCCTGAAGCTTCAGGTCCATAAATCTCACTTACTCTGCCTCGAGGCAAACCGCCAATTCCTAAAGCTATATCTAAAGCCAAAGACCCGGTAGAAACTGCTGCTATTTTTTTCACTTCCGGCTTGTCCCCTAATTTCATAATGGCACCTTTGCCGTATTGTTTTTCAATTTGCTCCATTGCCATCTTGACAGCGGTTAGCTTTTTGGTGTCTTTTGTCATAAATCCTCCTTTGTTGATTTTATTCTGGCATAAATTTTGCTAAAATTAAAGGAGGGAACGGGGATTGGCGCAGCTGGTAGCGCGCGCGTATGGGGTACGCGAGGTCGCCGGTTCAAATCCGGCATCCCCGACTAAGCTAGACAGTGAGTGTTTGAATTTGGAAGGGAATACGAATAGATAAAAACAATGAAAAGCGAAATCATAAATTTTGGAAAGCAACTCCGCGAAGCCCGCTTAAAAATAGAATTCACGAATGTCTGGGTGATCATACCCGACCCGGGTCTTAGGAAAGGAGATTAGATTAAAAGTCCAAAAGGCGTATAGCCTGTGCAAAAGTTGTCTTTTAGATCTGGAAAGAGTTATTATTTAAATTAGATGTCTGAACAAAGTAAAGTTAAAAAAATCCCCTGGTCAACGCTGATTCCGATTACAGCTTTGGCTGTTTTTGTTTTAAGCCTGAATCTGATAAAAAAATTTCGGACTGCCTCTCAAGACAGCCAGTTTATAATGATTAACGGCCAAAAAATCTTCGTAGAAATCGCCGACACACCGGAAAAAATCGGCCAAGGCCTTTCCAATCGCGAATCGATGCCTGAAAATCAGGGAATGCTTTTTATTTTTAAGCAATCAGCGGTTCGGCCTTTCTGGATGAAGGAAATGAAATTTGACCTTGACTTCGTTTTTATCAAAGATAAAAAAGTGATTGATCTGGCAACAGATATTCCCAGACCGGCTGACAACCGACTACCGACAGTCATCATTGCCAAGGCCGATTTCGACCAGGCTCTTGAAGTTAACAGCGGTACGATTAAAAAGCTGGGAATAGAAATCGGCCAGGAAGTAACTTTCAGGAAGTAGCTTTTCCAAAAATAGTTCAATGATTCAGTTCATTGAACTAAAATTCAGCTGGTCAATCCTCCTCTTAAGACCCGCCATTGGCGACGGGTTTATCAGAGGCGCTTTAATAAATTAAAGTTTCTATTGAGCTTTTTGCGTTAATGAAGCAAGATGATCAAGATCGGCCAGTTCGCTGGAGGACAAGAAATGAAAACGGCCACAAGCAGAATCCTGAAATAAACTTTCTGAAGTTGCGGCTAAACTGCTATACCCAACCTGATATCTCGCAGGAAAAATTAACCTTTAAAATAATCTTTTAAGTAACGGCCGGTAATTGACAACTTGTTTTTGCTAACCTCCTTCGGAGTTCCTAAGGCAACAATCTCCCCTCCCTGCTCGCCCCCACCCGGACCTAAATCAACCAGCCAATCGCACTGGGCAATAACCTGGAGGTTGTGCTCAATCACAATCACCGTATTGCCCTCATCAACCAATTTATTCAAAACTTCCAAAAGCTTGCCTATATCAGCCAAGTGGAGACCGGTGGTTGGTTCATCCAGGATATAAATTTGGCCTTTTTTTCTTAGCTGACTAATCAGTTTTATCCGTTGAGCTTCGCCGCCGGAAAGGGTAGTTAAAGGCTGGCCCAATTCAAGATAATCCAGGCCGACTCGCTCTAAAAGAACCAATCTCTCTTTAATCCTTTCGTTTTCAAAATAATTTTTCGCCTCCGAAGCAGTCATCTTTAAAATATCAGCGATATTTCTACCCTGATGTTTAATCTTTAAAACTTCCTCACGATATCTTTGACCTTGACAGCGAGAACAGGTTATAACAACAGCTTCTAAAAAATTCATATCAATTTTCTTGACTCCCAGCCCTTGACATTGGGGGCAAGCTCCCCGAGAGTTAAAACTGAATAGGCCCGGCTGCCGGCCGGTTTTCAGAGCAAACTCTTGGCGGATAAGATCAAAAACCTTAATGTAAGTCGCCGGGTTAGAGCGGCTCATCCGGCCAACACTTTTTTGATCAACAACAACAGCTTCAGGATGGTCGCTGGCAAAACAATCGTTAATAAGGGTACTTTTACCGGAACCGGCAACCCCGCTGACTCCAACAAAGACTCCCAGGGGGATATTAAGAGAAACATTTTTTAAATTGTGAAGAGAAGCATTATTTATTGACAAACTACCTCGGGGTCGGCGGTAATCTCCTTTGATCTTAGCTGTTTCCTTTTTTAGCCACAAACCAGTAATTGACTCAGGGCAATTTTTAAGACCGGCAACCTGACCTTGATAAACCAGCCGCCCGCCGAACCTGCCCGAACCAGGACCCAGATCAATAATCTGATCCGCAATTTTAATGATGGCCGGGTCGTGTTCGACAACGAAAACAGTATTGCCTTTTTCTTTTAATTTTTTCAGAATCCCAATCAATTGAGTCATATCCTGGGAATGGAGGCCAATACTCGGTTCGTCCAGAATATAGATTTGTTCAATTAAATTACTCCCAAGCTGACGGGCCATTTTCACCCGCTGGGATTCTCCGCCGGACAAGCTATTAACGGACCGATCAAGGCTGAGATAACCAACGCCAATCTCAATCAAGTGAGAAAGACTCTCTTTTATTTTGACAACAATCGGATCGGCCAGAGGGTCAAAAATTTTTTTAAAAAAGGGCGGGAGGCGAATTAATGGCAAAGCGACTAACTCGGGCAAAGTTTTACCAGCGACTTTAACTATCCGGGCCTTCTCGGTAAGCCGGGAACCGCCACAATCATCACAAGGAGCGCTTTTAAAGAACTTTGTTTCCCGATCCGAGGAGGAAAGCAGTAAGCCTCTTTTGTCCAATCGGCGTCTTTTAATGCCGGTTACAATCCCCTCAAAACTGTAGTGCTGAACAAAGCCCTTATCATCTTTTCCTGTCAACGGCACTGATTCGGAGAATAAAAGCTTATTTATCTCTTCTTGAGAGAAGTTTTTTAAGGGCCGGTCCATTTCGAAAAGACCACTAACCCTGAGAATGCTCCATCGGCGGCCGGCAACAGCGTATTCTGAATGTCTGATTGCTCCTTGATTAAGAGTTTTTTCCCAGTCTATAAGCCGATCTTGATTCACTACCAGCTTTTCTCCCAAACCCCGGCAAGTCGGGCACATCCCCTCGGCTGTATTAAAGGAGAACAAAGTTGAATCACCAATTCTTGGCTGGCCACACCGGGAATACAAAAGTCTTAGATAGGTATAAATTTCGGTCACTGTTCCGACGGTTGATCTCAAATTTTGGCCCAATTTCTTTTGATCAATCATAATCGCCGGCGATAAATTGCAAATCTCGTCAACCTTGGGCCGGGAAAAAACGGGCAGTCTTTTACGGGCAAAAACACTTAAAGACTCCAAATACTGGCGCTGGGCTTCGGCGTAAATCGTATCAAAAACTAAAGACGATTTTCCCGATCCTGATAAACCGGTGAAAACGACCAGCCGGTTGCGCGGAATCTCAAGAGTGAGGTTTCTCAGGTTGTTTTGGCAAGCATTTCTAATCTTGATCTTCATAACTCGGAAGTATAAACTATGACGTAATGTTAGAGTCAAGGATTAGTTTATGATGCTGAAAACTAAAGCCTTTGCCCAGCTTTGCGATACTACCAAAAGGACAATTATTTACTATGATGAGATCGGCCTCTTAAAACCTTTCCGCCGGCAGGGGTTCTACCGGCTTTATCAACCCCGACAAGTTTTAAAATATCAAAAGATTTACCTGCTAAAGTCTTTTGGCTTGTCCCTGCTTGAGATCAAAAAACATCTACCCTCCAACCGGAATCTGCTTGGAATGTTTTCTGAAAAAGAGAAAACTTTAAAAAACAAAAAAGAGGTCTTAGAAAAACGATTGGCCAAAATTAAAGAATTTACTACCAACCTTAAAAAGGGATTGCCCCTGATAGTTCCCAAGATCAAGGAAATTCAGCCTTATTCCTTTTACGCCTTGGAAAAATCTGGCCGCTATGCTGATATTTCCAGCCACCAGAAAGAAATTTTCGGAATGATCGGGGACTTTAAGTTTAAGCATGTCGGTTTAACCGTTTTCTACGATGAAGGCTATACTCCTCATCAAGCAAGGATGACAACCGGAGTATTGATTAAATCAAATAAAATAAAGAACTTCCCGGGAATAAAAATTATCAAAGTTCCCCGACACCAAGCAATTGCTTATACTCATATCGGCTCATACAAGTATCTCTCTTACATTTGGCAATTTTTAAATCTTTTTTTCAAAAAAGAAAAATACCAACACCACCCGCAGCTATTTGACCGGGAATTTTACATTGTTAATGGTGCCGGGAATAGGAACGAAGAAAATTTAGTAACTGAGTTGGTAATTCCAATCTTACCTAAGAATTAAGAAGTTTATTGTCTTAAAACAAAGTTTTTTAAAATATGCGACAATCGCACACCTGGACGGATAAAGATATTTTATTTGTCTATCTTAAAGGGAAAAATCCCTACGAAATCGGTTACGAACAGGGACGACTTTTAAAGACGGAAGTTGAAAGCGAGGTAGAATGGATTAAAAAATTTTTTAATCTCTTTCTTACCCCTCTTTTCGGGCCTTTAACATTCAGAGTCTTAGAATGTTTCTCCAAAAAATTATCGGAAAGATTCTCTAAAGAGTCTATCGAAGAAATTAGAGGGATGGCTGACGGAAGTGGCCAAAAATTTAAAACGGCGATTTTGGCAAATACGATTTTTGATATCACTTCCAAAATTCCGAACTTTTTGAATGCTAATTTCTGCTCAGGTTTCTTAACTTATCTTGAAAAATCAAATGAAGTTATCATGGGTAAAAATAGCGATGTCTCTCCGCAAAACGCAGAATTATTTGCCAATCATAAAGCAATGATCATTTATGACTGCAAATGGTTAGAAAATAAGTATCTTACTCCCAGCTACGGATTGGCCTTAATTGGCGATTCTTTCATTTTTGAAAATGGTCTGAGTATTGGTTTCATGGGCGGCGGCTTTACTTATGTGGCTAGATATGACCTCAAAAAGACTTTTTTTTCGGAATTAGTTAAACGATTAACCAGAGCTGACGGAAATATAAGCAAGACAATAAAGATTTTAAAAAAACAGAAGCCGATGAAGCCTTTTGTGCCGATTGTGACCGATGGTACCAAAAAGAATTCTTTTGCTTTCGAAGTTTCCAGTTCAAAATATCAAAAGCATCATCTAAGAAAAATGAATGACTGCCTGGTACAAACCAATCACCTCCTTTGCCAAGATTTAATTGATGACCATTACCGAAAAAAATATTCCAAAGATCATCACTATCTTGGCTCTGTTTGGCGTCAAAAAAACATTGAAAAAGAAGTCAAAAAAATTACTAATTTAAAAGAGGCAACCCGGATTTTGGAAATACACGAAAAGACCATGGATCAAAACAAAGGCTCAATTTCTAATTTAGGAACCGTTCATTCCTTTGTTTATTCTGCCAAACAAAAAAAGCTCCTGATTGCCAACGGCAGGAAGGCGCCAGTAGCCTTCTCTGGTAAGTGGGTCGAGTTTAATTTGGATGATATTTTCAATCATAAGAGTTTTTCATCCTAGAAGCGGATTTTTTATGCAGACTTACTACCAGGGCGTGATTTGGACAAACCATGCCTTGCAACGCCTAAGAGAAAGAAAAATCAGTCAAAGTGATGCCTGGTACACTTTTCGGCGGCCGGATAATTCGAGAAAAGGAAAATCGGCCGGTTCGCGATGTTTTTACAAAACCTACGGCAATCAAAGAATTGAAGTGGTAGCGAAAAAAAATGAAAAAGCAGAATGGGTGATCCTTTCCTGTTGGTCAAAAATAATCGGCACCGGCAAACCTATTTTTACTCAACCGCAGGGTTTATTCGGAAAAATAATAAAGAACCTGTTAAATATCCTAATGAATAAAAATTGAGGCCCCAATAAACCGGCAACATCCTGAAGCAAAATACCGATGCCGGACCGGCAAAAAACATTGTCGGCGAATTATTTTTCTACACACCTGTCATCAACGCATTCGCAGTTAATCCCAGCAGCATCCTCGCTGCCCCCGCATTTGTCAACAAAATTTAAATTTACACAGCCGCACTTTTCAGTATAGGCACAAGTCGCCAAATCAACAGTTGAGTCGCACTTTTGCTTATCAACCCCAGCATTATCACAAATATGATCACAACAGCTAAAGCAATCAGGTTTCTCCCTGCGGCACTTTTCGCAAGACGTCTTTTGGCTGCAGCTTATTAAAAGAACAGTTAAAACAGCCAAGCATCCGAAAATTAAAAAAATTTTAAGCTTCATATTGCCCCTTTCGTCTGATACCTTACCTTTTCTGACTGCAGATAAACCGACTCTGATTTCATTTAATGTTCCGGCCTGGCCGACATTGCGGAGCCCAACTTATAATAACATATTAACCTGGGGTCACAAGAGGTAAGCAAAATTAATTTCGCATAACCCGTTATATTAGACGAACTACTTTCTTAATAATTGCTGAGATTGTTGAATAAAAATTTTCTCGCCGTCACCCTGGGCGGAAAGAAGAATCCCCGGCTTGAAACCAAAGGGATCCGGCCTCTGAATGACAGGGCGGGGATTCTTCGGCTTTTAGCCTCAGAATAACGAGCAGCTAAAATATTATCCAATAACCTCAGTAATATAAATTGACTGTTATGCGGATAACAGCTATTATTTATCCCGATTGCATTTTAGTACTTTCCCAACCAGTTGTCGCAAAAAAAAACTAGAATTAACGAGGCAAAGAAATTACCGCTCAAAGGCCGCGCCGATTATTCATCTCAAACAAGCCAAAGGGCAGAAAAACAGAGTCAGTATTTTACCGGCAGAATCTGTTGACAGTTTTAAAAAACTTATCGCAGGAAAAGCGGATAAAGACTTCGTCTTTGAAAGTGAAACAGGCGGAAAATCAACAACCCGGACTGCCCAAAAATTATTTGAAAATTCTTTAGAAAAAACCGGAATTAAAAAGAAAGCAACCTTTCGTAGCTTATGGTATAGTTTCGCTAACCACTTGCTGAAAAACGGAGTTGATGTAAGATATGTTCAGGGAATTGCTCGGCCAGCAAAACATCAGAACGTCCCGGCAATATGCAAAGGCAAAATTAACCCTAGTTTTGCAAATATCAAAAGGCCGTTATGAAAAGAATTAAAATCCAAAAGAATGCTCTCCTGGCTCCTCTGACTACTTTCAGAATTGGCGGTCCGGCCAAATACCTGGTCACAGTTAAAAACCCGGAGGATTTGCTGGAGGCAATCAATTGGAGCAGAAAAAAAAGAACGGAATTTAGAGTTTTCGGGGGAGGCAGCAACTCCTTTTTCCCTGATCAAGGTCTTGATTGTCTGGTAATCAGGTTTTTAGGAGGCAGGATTAAAAAGGAAAAAGAGAAGCTCAGTGTGGACGGAGGGGTTTTGCTGGCAAAATTAATCATTGAATCAGTTGATAATAGTCTGGAAGGATTGGAAAAATTGGCCGGAATTCCGGGAACGGTCGGCGGAGCAATAGCAGGCAATGCCGGAGCTTACGGTCAGACAATTTCAGACACTCTTCAGGAAGTGGAAATTTTTGACGGAGAAAAAAGGCGTTGGATGACTAAGAAAGATTGTTTTTTCGGTTACCGAGACAGCCTTTTCAAACATCAACCATTAGTAATCTTGAAAGCAATTTTCAAACTTAGACCGGGAGATAAATCAAACCTAAAAGAAGCTGTTCAAGCAATTATAGCCAAAAGACACCGGCAATATGGGCCCAATCCTCATTGTCCGGGCTGTTTTTTTAAAAATAAAAAGACAGCCGAAATCAATCCTAAAATCTTGAAAAAAATTGATCAAAAAAGAATTATCAAGGGAAAAATCCCGGCAGGATATCTTTTGGAAGCAGTTGGCGCCAAGGGAATGAGAGTTGGCGATATTCAAGTGGCCAACTTTCATGCTAACTTTCTGGTTAATGTCCGTCAGGGAAAAGCTTCCGAGGTAAAAGAACTGGCAGAAGTTTTGAAAAATAAAGTTAAAGAAAGATTCGGAGTGAATTTGGAAGAAGAAGCGTTATATTTTCAACCAATACCGGTCTTGACAAGGAATTAATCTCCTACTAAACTAGTGGTAGTTAAAAATTTCGAAAGGAAAAAATGAGTCTTGTCAGTTTAGTTAAAAATAATCAGTCATACCGAGGAACCCTGGCGGTTTTGAGCCCTCTGAAAAAAGAGCTGGAGACTAAAATTGCTTCTTTGGACAGAGTCGTAATTAAAATCAATTTTGTCGTTACCCACACTAAGCTGGCTACCACTCCGGTAGAAACAGTCAAAGCTTTGATTGATTTCACTAAACCTTTTTTCAAAGGTCAATACTTAATTGCCGAGGAAGCAACAAGCGGTAAAACTCCGAATGCCTTTGAAGAGTATGGCTTTCTGGATTTAGCCCTTAATGATTCCCAGATAGAGTTGGTTGATTCGGGAACCGTCCCGGGCAAAAAATTAACCATTACCCATCCCCGGGGAAAAATTCCTTTTTCTCTGGCAACCACCTACACTGAGGCGCCGTTTATTGCCTCTGTCTGCCGAGCCAAAACCCACGATACGGTAGTGGTCACTTTGGGGATAAAAAACCTGTTAGTCGGCGCCATTCAGGGAGGCTTCAGCCAAAGACAAAAAATCCACCAAGGTAATAACATTCACTGGATTATGAAGGAAATCGCCGATTATGTTTATCCTGATTTGGTAATTATTGACGGCGTGGAAGGAATGGAAGGCAATGGCCCGATCAGCGGAACGCCGATCAGGGCAGAATGGCTGGCCGCTTCTCTTGATGCTCTCGCGGCTGACTCGCTGGCAGCGAATTTAATGGGTTTTAAAAACCAGGACATCGGCTATTTTAATCTTTTAAAAGACGCAAACAAGGGCAAACTTTACCCCGAGGATAAGATCCAAGTTATCGGAGAGAAAGCTGAATCTCTAATCGTTCCATTTAAACCCCATCGAAGTTTTGCCCGGCAGCGCCAGTGGCACCAATAATCAATGATAATAAGTTTTTTTCATTTTCTTCCGGTTTTGATCAGGATATTTTTATTCTGATCCGGGCTTTTTTCAACAATTCCCCAATCGCCTCTTGACAAAAGAAATAACTTCTACTAAAGTAGTAGTAGTTTAAAATTAGTTAACAGGAGGTAAAATGCTATCCCAATTACCGGTTAATTTAAGCAAAGTTAAGAAAGAACATCTTAATCGGGAAATTTTAAGAGCAGGAATGATCGCCGAGTTGGATGCGGTCAGTTTTTATGAACAGCTGGCGGCAATGACGGATGACGAGAGATTAAAAGAAGTTCTCCTGGACATTGCCAAAGAAGAAAAAACCCATCTGGGCGAGTTTCAAACTATGCTTTTAAGATATGATTCGGAACAGATTGAGGAATTAAAGAAAGGCCAGAAAGAAATTGAAGAATTAATTTAGAAAGGAAAGCCCATGACACAACTCAGACAAATCTATAAATGCGATATTTGCGGCAACGTGGTGGAAGTACTCCATCCGGGCGCTGGCGAGCTCGTCTGCTGCGGCCAGCCGATGCGGCTTCTCGAGCCCAAAACCCGAGATGAAGGTCAGGAAAAACACATCCCGGTCGTTGAAAAAACTGAAAAAGGAATTAAAGTCAAAGTCGGCTCAATCCCTCACCCGATGGAAGAAAGTCATTTTATCCAGTGGATTCAAGCCACGGCTGACGGCAAAACTTATTTTTCTTTCTTAAAACCCGGCGAACCGGCTGAAGCGGAATTTCCCATTTCAGCTAATCAAGTCACAATTTTGGAGTACTGCAATCTTCACGGGCTTTGGCAGGAGCAAGACAAGGCTTGACAGAAAAAAGAAAGTCCTGTAGACTTTCTTTTCAGCTTATTCCGGTTTTTTTCAGAAAAAAACGATTGCTTAATTTAATTTTTTAAAAAAGGAGGTGGAAAAAATGGCAATAGAAAATATGGCGGGTCCTGATTATAAAATTGAAGTTTACCAGCAGAAAAGTTCAGAGACAAAAGGGGGAGGAGAAGGAGGAGGAGGAGAAGTAGTTGGCAGAGAGGCCGGCGTCGGAGGCAACTATGATAAGGGTTTTTATCCCCCAGTAACAATAGAACCCTTACCAGAGGAACCAAGTGAACCTCCTCTGGCAGAAGATCCTAAATATGTTCCCTTGGAACAAATTCCTCAAGGAAATGAAATTACTGCAACTAAAGAATAAATCACCCGGAAACTACCAGCTTCACCTGTCTATCTGCCTACTTAATTCAAGGGGCAGATAGACATTCCGGCAGTGATTCCTTGACAAACAAAGCCAATTCCGGTAGACTCAAGCACTGATCTAATTTAGAAGCTGTTTCTTCCCGCCCCGGAAAATCAAAAAAACCATTTATTAATTCAGCGAAAGAAAAATGACTGTCGAACGAAGAAGACCAGGAGAAGTTGATGTTTTGCCAAAAGCCTTATTGGTAGTTGGCGAGAGAAGTATTTTCCTTTCTCCCGGCTCAAAAGGCGGAGCCGGTTTATATTTTCTTTGCCCTCTAGATACTCAATTCAGAGAACCAAAAGATCCGGAACTTCCGGTTTTGGAAAGTAAAACGGGAATCCGCATTGCTCCGCTTCAGGTCAATGGCCAGAAGCCGAAAAATGTAATTATCAGTCTTCCCGATACCGATTCCTATTTGGAAATTAAAGGAAGAACATTCCAAGTACCGGCAATGATGGAAAATCTTTTTGACGCCAATGGATGTATCCGCGACCCCTCCTGCCTGAACTAAACAGCCCTTCTTCATAAATTTTTAACCATATAAGTTTCTCTTAATTGATAGCCTGACTTAAGATAGTATTCTCTGGCACCAATCCCGGCAATAACGGCCAACCTGACAAAACCGGCTTCTCTGGCCAAAGCTTCGGCTTTTTTAAGAAGTTTTTTACCTAATCCCTGATGTTGGCTGGCTTCTCTGCCTTTTTCGCTGATTTCTAAAGACCGGCCATAAACATGAAGCTCCCTGATCAGAGCAGTTTTTTTAAGAACCAAAAAAAGAATTTTTAAATTTTTCGGGGGGAACCGCAATCTTAAAAGAGCATAAAGGCGATTTTTTGAGTCAACAAATTGCAAAAAATACTCCAATCCCCTTGAGGCCGCATATTTGGTGATTTTTAATTGAAGATCCAACACTCCCGGAACAAGAAGCTTTTGATCTCTTATCTCCCGACAGCGGATGCACTGACAGACCAATCCCCCTCTTTTCAATTCTTTTTGGACCAATTCCCGAAGATGGCTGTAGCGGTAGCCGGCAACGACATTCCCTAAAGGAATATCCCGGCCCAAACGATTAATCCGGACATAGGGAGGAATAATCTTCTTAATCTTGATCAGAAGTCCGATCAGCTCCTGATCGGTTAGAGGTATAAACTTGCCCTCCTGCCAACGTTGATACAAGGGAGCGTCTTCTAAAACAACACAAGGATAAATTTTTAAATAGTCCGGCCGGAAATGAGGGTCGTCAAAAACTTTTTCAAACATTGCCAAGTCTTTCAAAGCCGTTGATCCCGGCAATCCCGGCATCAAATGGTAGCAGACTTTAAAGCCGGCATTTCTTAAAAGCCGAGTTGCTTTAATCATGGCGCCGATATTATGACCTCTTTTGTTTTCTTCCAATACCAAAGGATCAAGCGATTGAATTCCCAACTCAACCCGAGTCACTCCCAATTGACGCAGAAAAACAATTTCCTTTTCATCTATCAAGTCAGGCCGGGTTTCAACCGTTAAACCGATAATCCTTCTTTTAGCGGTTTCATTCTGTCTTTGGGATTCAAGCAGAGTTTCTGATTTTTTCCGGTTAGCAGCTTCAAAACAGTTCCTGATAAATTTTTCCCGATAAGTCCGGGGATAAAAAGAAAAGCTTCCGCCCAAAACAATCAATTCGATCTTGGCTACCCGGTGGCCCATTAATTCAAAAACTCTGAGCCGGCATTTGACTTGCTCAGCTGCATCAAAATCAAACTGGCAGGCGCGCAAAACCGCCGGTTCGTCTGAGAGATAGCTTTTAGGAATTCCCCTTTGATCCGGACAATAAAGGCACTTGCCCGGACAAGGATAGGGTTTGGTCAGAACGGTTAAAGGCGTTACTCCGGAAAGCGTGCGAATTGGCTTGGTCAGCAAAAGCTTTTCCAGCCAGATCTGCCTTTTGATTTTTTTTGTTTTTAAAAGCCGGTGATAATTTTTTAAAAGCCGGTAATGTTTGGGCAAAGGGAGAGTTTTGCTTTTGGCAAACCTTTTTTTAAGTTCCTCAAGTTCCTGCTTTGATTTTGGTTTTTGGCTGATTAGAGTTAAAATAAGCTCATCAAGCGGCATAGTATAAGTATTTTAACTGATGGAAGATAAAATTGTTAACCAATTACAGTCAGTATTAAAAGCTTCGGTTAAGAAAAATCTGGAAAAAGAAAAAAAAGTAGCCGTAATCTATTCAGGCGGAATTGACAGTTCGTTAATTGCTTATCTGGCCCATCAGAGCGGAGCCGGAATAACCACTTTTACGGTCGGACTGCCGGATTCGGCCGATATTATATTCGTTCTGTCAATCAAGAAAAAACTTCCTTTTAAACCAGTCGTTAAAATAATTACCCGAAAAGAGCTTTTAAAAGCTCTGCCCCAAACCAGGAAAATAATTCAGCAGACTGATCTGAAGCCGAATTTAATGCAAATTTCTTTAGCAACTTGTCTTTTTTTAGTTTTTGAGGAGATTAAAAAGGCTGGTTTTGACTTAGTTTTATCAGGCCAGGGAGCAGACGAGATTTTTGCCGGCTACCATAAATTCGAACAATTTCCTTTCAGCCGGATTAATCAGTTATGCCAAAAAGAACTGGAAAGGGCTTTAGCGATTGACCGGATTCGCGATCAGGCAATTGCCGGGTTTTTTAAGATTAAACTTAAAAATCCTTTTTTAGAGTCGGAAGTAACTGAATTGGCTCTTAAAATCCCGCCCCAATTAAAACTCAAAAAAAAAGGCAAAAAAACAATTCATAAATACATCTTGAGGAAGTTAGGTCAGCGGGTCGGAATTTTAAAAGAAACTCTCACCCGGCCGAAAAAGGCTTTTCAATACTCAACCCTGATCCAGCGGGAAATTGAAAAAATTACCCGCCGCCAACAATTTTGCCCCCGCCCAGACAAACTGACCCTCGGTAAAAGACCGCCCATTGGCCGGGAGTAACGGCACGCTGGGGTTCTTGAAAAATTACTTTGGCTTTGTCTTGATTTATTAAAGAAAGAGTCGCTTTAATGGCGGGATGACGGGAGCGAATTTTAACCCTTAGCGAGCGGCCGATTTGGGGCGGGTGGCCGGAAATAAAGTGAAGGGGAGAAAGAATGGCTTCTGAGGAAAAGAGATTTTTTTTGTTTTTGGAAACAATCAGGGCGTTGTCGCGAGCCCGCTTCTCAACGACAAAGTAGGGACCACCGGCAAGCTTAATCCCCTTTCTTTGGCCCAGGGTATAAAAATGTAGACCCTGGTGGTGGCCCAGGATCTGGTCTTGAGGGTTTTTAATAGGCCCTTCTTTCTGACCAACAACCTGGGTTAAAAAACAGTTTAGGGAATTACCGCCGGCAACAAAGCAAAAATCCTGGCTTTCTTTTCTTTTTAAAAAAAAGTCGAAACCTTCTTTTAAAGCCAGTTGGTAAACCTCACTTTTTAAACGATCTCCCAGGGGAAAAACGATTCGATTAAGCCATTTTTGAGTTAGAAAGGCCAGAGAATAGGTCTGGTCTTTTTGTTTGTCCTTAGCAGCAAGCAATTGATATTTTTTTGTTTTGTCATCCTTTTTGATCCGAGCATAGTGCCCGGTAGCAACATAATTAATCCCTTCTTTTTTGGCCCAGACAAAAAGCTTTTTAAGCTTTAAAAAGCGATTGCAAATCAGGCAGGGATTGGGAGTCCGATTCCGCTTGAGCTCGGCGATAAAATAATCGATTACTTCTTTTTTAAATTCTTGCGAGACATCAAAAAAATAGTAAGGAACATTCAATTGGCGACAGACTTTTTGGGCAATCTCAAAAGACTCACTGTTGAAACAAATGTTTTCTCTTAATTTATTACTTGGATCTTGCCAAACAGCGTATTTTAAGCTAACTCCGACCGGCAACCAGCCCTGCTTTTTCAAAAGTAATAAAGCAACGGAAGAATCAATCCCGCCGGACAGACCGACAACAATCTTTTTAGATGTTTGAATCATGGCTCTTGGAAAAAATTATAACAAAAAGCCTGGCTGCCCACACTCTTTGACAATCCGAACCCGTCTGATTCCGGATCGGAATCGGCGAACAATCCGAAATCTTTGTCTCCCGGATAATGTCCAAAAAAAGAATTATCAAGGAGATATTAAAACGGCGGTTAATCATTTTTCAGAACACTTATCCCGAAACTGATTTACCGGCAAGCGTCTTAAAGTCTTGATTTTTTAAGGATTCAGGAATAGGCTATTCTTGATGGCAAGTTGCCGCAAAAACCCGGATGTGATTATTGTCGGCGCTGGTCCGGCCGGACTCTTCGCCGCTTATGAATTGGTGAAAAAAGATCCCAAACTTTCGGTTTTGATCCTGGAGCAGGGAGCTGAGCTTTCAAAGAGGAAAAAAACTGAAACCCTAAGAGGGATTGGCGGTGCGGGGACTTTTTCCGACGGCAAACTTCACTTCACTCCAGTGCTTTCTCACGAAAAACTTTTGGATCTTTTTGAGGTGAATCGTTACCAAAAACTGGTAAATTATGTAGAAAAGCTTTTTTTAAACTTCGGCGTGAGCGGCGAAGCAACTCCCAAAAACAATTCTCAGGTATTTGATTTAGTCAAAAATTGTCAGCGAAAAGGAGTTCATCTGTATTTACGGAAATGCCGCCATGTGGGCAGCGATAAACTTCCGAAAGTAATCGGTAATTTAGTTTCTTTTCTTAAAAATAAAGGGGTAAAGCTGATCTGCAACACCCGGATTAAAGAAATTCTGACTGAGGCTGGCCAAATTATAGGTTTAAAAAACAATCGCCGGATTTATCGAGCAAAAAACTATCTGATTGCTCCCGGCCGGGTTGGCACCAGCTGGCTTCAACAACAAGCCCGCAAAATTGGTTTGGAATATTCTTATCAGAAAGTGGAAATCGGAATGAGAATTGAATTTCCGGCAGGAATCATGGAAGAACACTCGCGAATCATGCACGAAAACATTTACTCGGTTCAGGCGCCGACTTATGACGATGTGGTGCGGAGTTTTTGTCCTTGTCCAAACGGTTATGTGGCAATTGAAAACTACGGAGATTATGTCTCGGTTAACGGCTATTCTGATTCCAAGCTTAATTCAACCAATTCCAACTTTGATCTTTCAACTGTAGTCCAATTAACTGAACCGGTGGAAAACACAACTGATTATGCAATTGCAATCGCCAAAATCACCACCGGCATCGGCGGCGGAAAGCCGCTGATTCAGAGGCTGGCTGACTTAAGAGCCGGCCGGCGAAGTACCTGGAATCGAATCAAAAAAAGTTACGTGACGCCAACTTTAAAAGAGGTAACGCCGGGAGATATCTCGATGGCTTACCCTCACCGGTTGGTAACCGACATTTTGGAAGGCCTCCAGATAATTGACAGAGTTTTGCCGGGACTTGATAGCAGCGCAACTCTGCTTTACGCGCCGGAAATAAAGCTTCGGGGAAACCGGATAAAAATTAACAAAAAAATGCAAACTAAATTTAAAAATCTCTTTGTGGCCGGTGACGGGGCCGGCACTTCAGGCAACATTGTCGGAGCAGCAGTCTCAGGAATTTTGGCTGCGCGGGGAATCCTGCAGCAGTGAGGAAAATTGTTCCGGCTCATTATCGGGTTCGTTAAACTCTCAACAGATAATCAGATCAAAAAAACCGCCTCCCTTTTGGGAGAGAAGCGGCTTCTATTCAAATGGTGTTTTTACCTTTTGGTCCTTTTAGTTTTTTTAACTATTTCTCCTAAGAGAGAGCAGATCAGGCAGTAACCCCCGATTAGAAAAAGAAGATACCCTTTAATAATCAAGAAAAGCAGGTCGGAAAAGGGTTTAGCAAAAAGCCTGACCATCCTCGTCTGATCACCTCCTTTCCGAAAATAATATTTTTAATCTCGTCAGCATCAACACAGGCAACTGAAATTTGATTTGGCAGTTCTTTTTTTTAAAATCAATTTTATTTTAGCTCCTGGAAGCACCTCCTGCTTGAGTCCAATCTCAGCAGAAACTAGTCTTTTAGGTTGGGGAAAACTGAGCTTTCTGAGCGGGATAAAACGGGATAGATTTGTTATCATGTAAAAAATGACTTTAAAAATTATCGACTGCTTAACTCCATTTTTTGAGCTGGTTGAAAAAAAAGACAAAATTAACTGGTCGGAAATTCCCTTCGGTCAAATCAACAAAATTTTTTATCGTCAGCTTGAGGCTAAGGCGTTAACTGCTCAGTTAGCGTTGAAATTTAAAAAATACCTGATTAAGATCAAATCACTCGGCTACAACGGCGTTATTCTCGATGATTTGGCCCATATGGTCAATTTGCCTTTTCTTAATAAAAGGCATCAAAAAATTCTGACCAATTTTCGACAATTGTATTCCCGTCTAATTAAAATCTGCCGCCAGGCAGACATTGAAGTGTGGGTCAATACTGATTATATGTTTTCCAACAAACAAATTGAAAAATACTGCCAAGCCAAAAAAATCTCCCGGGCAGCCATTTTTAAGCTCTATTTAAGGAAGATTTTCAAGGAATATCCGGTTGCCGGCATAATTGTCAGAATCGGCGAGAGCGATGGAACTGATGTCAAGGATATTTTTAAAAGCAAACTGGCAATCAGAAAACCAGAAGAACTAAACAGTTTTTTAAAAGAAATCCTGCCGGTTTTTGAAAAAAGCGGCAAGTATTTAATTTTAAGAACCTGGACAGTCGGCGCTTACCAAATCGGAGATTTGATGTGGAACAAAAAAACTTTTCTGGAAAGCTTCAAGCAAATCAGGAACCGGCAATTAATCATTTCTCTTAAACCGGCAGAGGCTGATTTTTTCAAATACCTTGAATTATCAAAGATATTTTTTTTAACTGATCATCAGAAAATGTTAGAACTTCAAGCCAGAAGAGAATATGATGGCTTCGGCCAAATACCAAACTTTATCGGCTGGCAATATTACCGATATCTCCGACAACTCAAGGACAGAAAAGACATTATCGGGATCAGCGTCTGGTGTCAGGGCGGCGGCTGGTCTTATTTCAAAGATCTCACTTTCGGCAAAAACAGCTCTATCTGGAACGAGCTGAACACCTATGCTATTTTAGAGCTTTTGAAAACAGCCTCCGAACCGGCGGCGATTATTCGAAAATTTTTTGAATCAAGAAGTGCCTGCCAAAAAAAAGAGATTGTCGAGATTCTCGAACTGTTCGAACAATGCTTCCGACAATTGTACTATGACCTGGCTGATCAGCAGTTTTATTTCAGAAGGATCAGAGTGCCTCCCGTAATCAGTGTTTGGTGGCAAACTATTTCCGTCAACAGTCTGACCATGGCTATCTTTCAGACATTTAATCAAAACTTTTCTCCGAATCAGGCGGAAAAAATTATTCGGCAGCTAAAACAAAAAAAGCAAAAATTAAAAAAAACAGTACTATATCCGTCCCTAAATTTCGGCTGCCGGACAATGGAACTGATCTTTTTAACCAGACAATATATGCGGCTTCCAGGTCAAATAAACTACACCAAGCTGATAAATTACTATCAAAAATATTCCCGCCAATACCCAACTCATTACCAATTGGAGATCCAAAAACCCGGCCTGAATAGCCGGATAAAGCTGGAAATGGCCAAGTTACTAAGCAAAATCCTTATCAGGAAACAACAAGATTACCGCTTGATCGATCGGGTTTTATTATCTCCACCAGCCGCGAAAATTTTATTATTTTTTGGCAAAAGACTGGATTTTCTGCCATCATTTGTCAATAAAGAGGCCATGCCAATCGAAAAGATCCTCAGCTAGCCCAATTATTGCTCTCATTTTACAAACTATAAACTTACCGATATCAACTCGTTCTACTCACCCGGCAAATGTTGCCTTTATAGAGTCAATATTCCCCCGGTCTAATTTCCACCATTCTCCTTCCTGGCAAGTTTGAGATTTTTTATTTTGACCTCATATTCCTCCCAGCCGGTCCTTTTAAAACCCAAACGCCGATACCAGCTTTGGGGAAAATTTTGGCGGGCATCGGCCAAAAGCTGAATTCCTTCCAGACCGTTTTTTTTGGCTTCCTGAACCGCCCTCTGAAGCAGGGCGGTGGCCACTCCCTGACAACGGAAATCTTTTCTTACTTGAACGCAATCAACAAATAGCAAAACCCCCTGATAATAAGGCATGGGCCGGCAGAAAATTCCCCCGAGACAACGATCCCGATCGTCAACCGCAACAAAACAATAACCGGCCGATTGGCTAGTATTCTGACGCAAATAACTGATAGCAGTCGCCGCATCCCATATAGCCTCAGACTCAGAAAAAACGTCTACAAACAATTCTCCCATTTGGGGAAAATACTTTTCGTCAAAATTGATAATCTTCATCAATTCCTCCTTATTGGTTGTCCTTGATAATTTTTAAAAGCTCGGGAAATTTGATAAAGCCGGGGCTGGCTTCAAGATTAAAATGTTTTTTATCAGGAATAATGGTTGGCCTGACTCTTAATCTTTGGGATAAAAAATCAGTTTGTTCCCGGGAAATATAAGGATCATCCGGCGACCAGATCAGGACGATTTTCTTAACCTGGGAGCGAATTTTCTCCCAATTGTATTCCTTGGCAAACAAGCCCCGGCAACCCCAACCTTCGTCTTTATAAAAACCGGCAACTGAAACAGCCAGACCCACCTCTTTACCCGGAGGTAACTCATGCAAAAGACCAAAAACCGCCGTCGCGCCGGAACTGTGACCAATCAGGATGCTTTCCCGGTTAAAATCAAAATTTTTTAAGAAAAGCCAATATCGAGCCAGATTGGGTTCCCAAGCCTGAGGCAATTCCGGCAAAAAAACTTGGTAGTCTAATTGTTCCAATTTTTTTTTAAGCCAGGGGAACCAGTTATTAAATCTTTGTTGTTGCTTTTTCCCAAAATCAGTTCCGTGTAAAATTAGAGCATTTTTCATTTTCAATCACTCCCGGCTAATTTCTTTAGCATGACCAGACTGGCTGTTTTTTGCCTGAGCAACTAAAGAAAGCTTATTTGTCTGTATTTTACTTTAAACAGTTTTCAGATTAAAGATAAACAATTCCAAAATCAGAGCAAAAAACCGGGGGCCAAATGATCTTTTCAGCCAAATTTTGTCAAACTCCTACCGCTTTGGAGACTGTTTTTTGTGGCGGGCACGGCCGGCTTGGCCGGCTTTTCTTCTTTCCCTTGTCCGGGAATCCCGAGTCAGAAGTTTATGCTTTTTTAAAATAGTGTGGAATTTTTCCGGATTAGTTTTATCCAATGCCCTGGATAAACCATGGACTACCGCCGTTAGTTGCGATACTTTTCCTGACCCAGTCACCCGGGCTGTCAGATAGTATTTGCCTAGACAGTCACAAATTTTCAACGGCTGGGTATAATGAAATTCAGCTACTTTGCCGGGGAAATAATCGGCAATTGGCTGATTATTAACCAGACTGGCCTGCTTCCCTTTGTAAAGCCTTACTCTGGCCGAGGCGCTTCGACGCCGGCCGACAGCGTAAACAAACTCCCGGGAAGCTTTTTTCGGGGCTGGTTTCTTAGTCATTTTTACTTTTTTCTTCGGCATTTTTTTTGATATATGCAGTTATTAATTATTTTTCACCTTTGAACTTATCTTCATAAGGATGCTTCTCATCAACAAAAACCTTTAATCTTGCCAGTCTTTTTTGCCTCAATTTATTCTTTGGCAACATTCCGGCTACGGCTTTGCGAATCACCTGCCGCGAGTCTTTTTGCAACTGCCGAGCCAGAGAAATTTCTTTAAAACCGCCCGGAAAACCCGAGTGGCGGTAATACATTTTTTTGGCTTTTTTGCCACCGGTAACTTTGATTTGGCCGGCATTAGCAGCAACCACCCAGTCACCGCAGTCAAGATGAGAAGCAAAGTAAGGCTTGTTTTTTCCCATTAAGAGTTGAGCTATCTGAGTAGCCACCCGCCCCAGAACCTTGTCCTTAAGGTCAATTAAATGCCAGTTTCTTTTAATATCTGTCAGTCGAGGTGAATAGGTTTTTTTCATTTTATTTCTTTTTCGGTTCAACCTCAGCTTTTTTAGGCTGTTTTCTCTTTTTCTCTTTTGACTTTTTTGCCGGCTCTTTCTCCGGCTTACTTACCAGTTCCAGTCTAACCAGCATTGCCCGGTCACCGCGCCGCTTGCCCAAACGAATAATCCGGGTATAGCCGCCCTCTCTCTGTTTGAATAAAGGCGCTATTTTATCAACCAGCTTATTGACCGAACCTTTGTCCTGCAAAAAAGCATGAGCTAAGCGACGAACATGGAGAGTGCCGGTTTTGGTTTTAGTTACCAATTTTTCAAAAATCTTTCTGACTACCTTTGCCTTGCTTTCAGTTGTTTTAATCTCCTCATGTTTAATCAGAGATTTAATCAGATTCTTGAATAAGGCCTGACGATGGTCACGGTCTCTGTTTAATTTTTTACCTGCTTGCCGATGGCGCATACCCTTATCCCTTTTTTAGAGCAACTCCTTTTTCCCGCAAAGCCGCATCTATAATTTTAATCGATTTCTCGCCTAGGTTTTTGACTTTCAAAAGATCTTCCGGAGCTACTTTAATTAAACTCTCAACCGTACCTAAGCCGCCCCTTCTCAGGGAATTGGCAATTCTGGTCGGCAAATTAAGCTCTTCCACCGCTAAAGTCATCACCTCGGAATGGATTGCTTTTTTCTTCTTCTTTTCCTGAGGCGGTTTTTTAGGTTTAACCACTTGATTAAAAAAAGCCGCCAGAATTTGAGCAGCTTCTTTGAGCACCTCAGTCGGAGTAATTGTCTTGTCAGTCGTAATCTCTAAAACCAGTCTATCCAGATCAGTCCGCCGTCCAACCCGGGTGTTTTCAACCTTATAAGCAACGTTTAGGACGGGCGTAAAAACGGCATCAATCGGAATCTCCCCCAAAACATTTCCGGATCTTCCTTCATAAGGCAAGTAGCCCACTCCCTGCTCAACCATAAAATCTATTTTTATTTTGTCTTTATTGCTGGCTAAATTACCCAAAACCAACTCGGGATTAACAATTTTAACAGTTGAAGGAACATCAATATCCCCGGCTTTTATTTCTCCGGGGCCGGTTTTTTCCAAAGTGATTTTAACCGGCTTCTTGCCTTGATAAGCTAACCGAATTTGCTTAATTTGTAAAATTAATTCAATTGTGTCCTCTCTTAACCCAACCATTGTCGAAAAACGGTGCTTAATTCCTCTGATCTTAATCTGGGTTATCGCTGCCCCCGGAATACTTGAAAGCAAGACCCGCCGGAATGAGTTTCCCAGGGTATTGCCATAGCCTTTTTCTAAAGGCTCTATCACAAATTTAGCGTAATCCTGAGACTCCTTCTCCGCTTTAATAGTAAAGACAGGTTCTAACATAGAAAAATCCTCCTTATCTTGAATAAAACTCAACAATTAGTTCTTCATCAATTTCGACTTCGATCTCATCCCGTGCGGGCATTTTCAGCACTTTCCCCACCGCTGCTTTTTTCGATAACCAAACCGGGATTTTAATACTCTTTTCCTTTAGCGATTGTTTGACCAAATCATTCTTTAGACCTTTGGGGCTTAAAGAGATTATTTGATCCGGCTTTAACTGATAAGAAGAAATGTTAACCTTTCGATTATTGACCAGAACATGACCATGGCTGATTAGCTGTCTTGCTACTGAACGAGAGGGAACCAATCCCAAACGATAAACAACATTATCCAGCCGGGTTTCAAGCAATTGCAATAGGGCTCCCCCGGTGCCTTCTTTTTGTTTCAGGGCTTTGTTGAAATAAGCTTTAAACTGCCGTTCCAAAATTCCATAAAGCCTCTTAGCTTTCTGTTTCTCTCTTAGCTGCCGGCCGAAGTTTGAAGGACGGCGGTGCGATTTTATCCCGTGCTGTCCGGGAGGAACAGCCCCCTTTTTCTCCAACGGACATTTTAAGGAAGAACATCTTGAAGCTTTTAAAAAAAGCTTTGCTCCCTCTCGCCGGCAAAGCCGGCATTTGGCATCTTTATATCTAGCCACGCTCCCTCACTTTCATTCGGCCAAATTTAAAATTCATGTTCGCCTTGCCTTTCTGGGTCGAGGCCCATTGTGAGGAATCGGCGTAACATCAGCAATTAAATCCATCTTAAAGCCTGCTGCTTTTAAAGCCCGCAGAGCCGCATCTCTACCCGATCCCGGCCCTTTGATATAAATCTCCATCTCTCGGATTCCAAGCATTTTTCCTTTTTTGGCCACTGCATTCATCGCGGTCGTCGCTGCAAAAGGCGTGTGTTTCCGGGTTCCTCGAAATCCGGCTGCGCCTGTTGAGCCCCAGCAAAGCGTCTTTCCCTCGAGATCGGTGAAAGTAATAATTGTATTGTTAAAAGTAGACTGAATGTAAACCCGAGCCTTTCTTACAACTCGAGCCGGCTTAGCAGCTGATTTTTTGGCAGGCGTTTTCTCTGTTTTCTTTTTCATTAAACCTCTTTCTTTTTCTTAGTTGCCTCAATCTTAGCTAAAGCTTCTTTTTTCATTGCTCCGACCGTTAATCTTCTTCCCCGACCGGTCCGGGCATTCGATCTGGTCCTCTGACCTCTGACCGGCAAGTTCTGACTGTGACGGAGACCACGATAACTGTTTATACTCTTAAGCCGGTCAATATCCTGATTGATCTTTTTTTTCAAAACCCCTTCAACTACCAGCTCATCAACTGCCTTCTGAAGCTTAAGAACCTCGTCAGCAGTTAAATCTTCTACCCTTTTTTGATCAGCAATTCCGGTCTTTTCAAGAATCTCCAGAGACCGAAAATGGCCGATGCCATAAATTGCTGTCAGACCAGTCGCAAGTTTTTTCTTATCTGACAGAACTACTCCTGAGATTCTTATCATGATCGCTTTACCCCTGCCTTTGCTTATGGCGAGGATTTTCGCAAATAATAAATATCCGGCCCCGCCGCTTAACCGTTTTACATTTCCGACATCGTTCTTTTACTGATGCTTGAACCTTCATATTTTAAACTTATTTGTTCCGATAAACAATTCTTCCTCTTGTTTTGTCATACGCCGAAAATTCCAATTTCACCTTATCGCCGACTAAAACTCTAACATAATGCATTCTCATCTTGCCCGAGAGATGGCAAAGTATAATCTGGCCATCTTCAATCTCAACTCTAAAAGTAGTATTCGGCAAGGCCTCGATTACTTTTCCCTCGACAGTCTCTTTTTTTGAATCATTCATAAAAACTATTGTCTAATTCTACCAGAACTTTAGCTTCATCTCAAGCGGGAACATTCAATTACCAATTGGCGGCATTCACCCCAGGAGTGAAATTTTTGAGACCCCCGTCATTCAATCCCGGAAAAGAAATCTGCAGACAATCCGGAATCACTATCCTTGTCAAAGAGAAAAGGCAATTACCTCTTAATTACCAATCGGTAAGGATTTGAACTCCTTTTTCTCTGACTAAAACCGTCTTTTCAAAAAGACCTGCTAAACCGCCGTCTCTGGTTACTATAGTCCAACCGTCATTTTCCACTCTCAAATCGGGCTCTTTTTCAACATAGATCGCTTCAATTGCCAAAGTCATTCCTGGTTCTAAAAGAAGGGTTTTCTTTATCTCTCCTTTTAAAAAGCAGGGAATGGTTGGCGGTTGATGCAATTTTCTTCCGATACCATGGCCGGTCAAGATTTTCACCGGTCTGAGATTATTCCTGGCCAATTCTGTTCCCATCGCCTGGCTGATATGACCGATATGATTACCGGCTTTAACCGCCTGAATTGCTTTTTTAAGAGCTTCTTCGCCAGCTTTTAAAAATCTTTGCTTGTAATTACTTTTGCTTTTTGATTGAGATAACGGTCCGGGATCGAAACCATCTGATGACCCCGGATCGTCTGATTGTGGTTGAGTCTGAACCAGAACAGTTTTAGCCATATCGGTGTGAAAGCTCCGATAGAGCATCCCCAGATCAATACTAAGCAGATCATCAACCCTAAGCCGGTAATCATTGGGAATCCCATGAACTACTCCCTGATTGATATTTAAACAGGTAGCCCAGTGGTACCCCGAAACCATTTTAAAATTGGGCTCTCCTCCTTGTTTTTTAATGAGCTTTTCGGCTAACCGGTCAAGTTCAATCAGGGTTATCCCCGGAATTACATTTTCCAGGACCTTTTTAAGAACCCGGGACAGCTTCTCCCCCCCCTCGCACATAGCCTGAATCTCTTTTTTGGTTTTAATAGGAATTGCCATTTAACTTCCAATTTAACCAAACACCCCTCCGTGGGCGGGGTGAACGGCTTTACTCTCCAACTAACCCGGCTTTTTTTAAACGCTGGAAAATTGTTTCAAAAACGACCTCGGGGGGCGGATTACCATCAACTTCTTCTAATATTCCTTTTTGACGATAGAGATTGATTACCGGCACGGTTTCCTGTTGATAGATTGTATAACGATTATTAATTGCCTCGGCGCTTTCATCTGATCTTTTCTCAAGGACTGATTGGCATTTATCGCACTTACCGTTTTCCAAAGGGGGCTGGGTATAGATATTGTAATTAGCCCCACAGGAAACACAAACAACTCTCCCCAACAAACGTTTCTTAATTTCTTCTTGGCCGACAACCAAAAAAAATGCTCGATTGATTGAGGTGTTTTTTTCTTTTAGTAACTGGTCAAGTATCCCAACCTGCTCTTGGGTCCGGGGGTAACCGTCAAAAACGATTCCCCGGCTTAAATTTCTTTCAGAAAGCGCTTTTCGGACCACCCCAGTTGTAATTTTCTCTGGTACCAGCAATCCTTTGGTGTTAATTATGTAATCTACCTGTTTTCCCAAGGAAGATTTTTGTTTTGCCAGTTTTCTCAATGCCTGTCCAATTGAAAAATGAACCAGGCCCAGCTTTTCTTTTAAGAAATCAGCCTGGACTCCCTTGCCTGACGCTTGTGGTCCGGCAATAATTAAATTCATTTGAAAACTCTTTCCTGTTAATCATTTCTGCAAGGAGTCCATTAGGACACTTCGCAGAAATGATCTTTTTTAAATTTATTTAAGGAAGCCGTCATAACTTCGCATCACCATCATAGCTTCCAGCTGCTTGGTAGTTTCAAGGACAACGGAAACAACAATTAAAATTCCAGTACCGCCGATGCTCATTGATCCTACCCTGGTAATTGCCTGAGCAATCGAAGGCAAAATTGCGATCAGTCCTAAAAAAACCGCCCCCGGAAGGGTAATGCGGGTCAAAATCCCCGAAAGGTAAGCAGCTGTCGGCGAGCCCGGCCGGATTCCAGGAATAAACCCACCGTATTTCTTAATCTCATCAGCGATTTTATTGGGATCAAAAACAATCGCTGTGTAAAAATAGGTGAAACCGATTACCAGACTGATGTAAACCAGATTATAAAACCAGCTGTTTGGCCGGAAAGCCTGAACCATTATCTCAGCCAGCCGGGCTACTGTCGGATTCTTAACCCCGCTTAAAAAACTGCCCATCATCGACGGCAACAAAACGATCGAGATCGCGAAAATAATAGGAATTACTCCGGCCTGATTCAGTTTTAATGGCAAGTGTGTTGACTGGCCACCATACATCCGCCGGCCGCTAATCCGGCGGGCATAGGCAATCTTCACCTTTACGCTGGTCTCGTTCACCAAAACAACAAAAAAAACAACCGCCAACGCCATAACCAAGAAAACCAGAAAAGAGAATAAACTCTCTGCTTCAAAAAGAGAAAGCGACTGACCGAGAGCTACCGGAAATCGGCCAACAATACCGGCAAAAATTATCATCGAAATCCCATTGCCAATCCCATTTTCCGATAACAGCTCGCCTAACCACATCAAAAATATTGTTCCGGTTACCATCGTGACCACGAAACTGATCAAATTAAGCCAGGGAAGTTTTAAAATTATTTGTTGATTCTTCAGAAGGGCATACATTCCCAAAGACTGCAAAACCGCCAGGGGAATGGCGGCCAAACGGGTATATTGATTAATTTTTTCCCGGCCATATTCTCCTTCTTTTTGAAGCTCCTCTAAAGAGGGGATAACCATTGTTAAAAGATTCATTACAATTGAAGCATTAATATAAGGATTGAGGCCCAAAGCTAAAATAGAAAAATTGGCCAAAGTTCCCCCGGAAAAAATATCGAGCAATCCCAAAAGCTGACTTTGAGAAAAAAGTTTCCTTAAAGCTTCAATATTTACTCCCGGAACCGGTATATGAGCCGCAAAACGGAAAATAACAAAAACAAAGAGGGTAAACAAAAGCTTCTTTCTAATCTCCGGGATCTTAACCGCCCTGGCAAAAACACCTAGGATTTTATTCATTTTTCTTTGTTACCTGGCCCCCTGCTTTCAAAATTTTTTCCGCCGCTGATCGGGAACAGGGCAAAGCTACTTTCAAACTTACTTCTAATTTTCCCCCGCCAAGAATCTTAACCCGGCCAGTCTCTGCCTCTCCAGAAGAAACCACTCCCTTTTTCACTAAAGCTCCAAGATCAACCAAGCTGTCTTTGGGAAATAGATTCAAAACCTCAAGATTGACTATTACCGGTTTCTCATTCAAAGATTTAAATTTTCCTTTACCCCGCCTAAAAGGCAGGCGCCTGACCAATGACTTTCTCAATTTTGTTCCGGCAAAGATCAAGCCTACTTTGCCGCGGCTCTTTTCTCCCTTGGCTCCTCTGCCGGTGGTATGGCCGCCCTTACCGGAACCATAACCCCGGCCTCGTCTTTTTTTGGCGGTTTTTTTAATTTTTATTAAATCAGTTAAATTAGCCATAAATCTCCCTTTTTTTTATTTTTTACTCTTTGCTTCTTTCTTTTTCCCTTTTGACGAAACCAGCGGAACCAGTCTCAATCTTTTAAAGGCCTCAATGGTAGCATAAACATTACTTGCCTTATTCCTAGTTCCTAAAATTTTGGAAACCATATTAACTATCCCGGCCGCCTCGGCAACTGCTCTGACAGCTCCGCCAGTAATCAGACCGGTGCCCGCAGGGGCCGGCTTAATCAACACCTTAGCCGCTCCTTTTTTAATCAAAACTTGATGGGGAATAGTTCCTTTTCTAAGAGGAATCTTAAAAAGATCTTTTTTGGCTTTTTTAATTCCCTTTCTGATCGCCGAAGAAACATCCCGCGCCTTACCCAAACCAACACCAATTTTTCCTTTCTTATCACCGATTACCATCAGAACTGAAAAAGCAATCCGGTTGCCTCCCTTGGTTTTTTTAGAAACCCGATTAACCTGAATGACTTTTTCGTCAAACTCTTTTTCTTCCCTTTCTGATTCTCTTCTTAAAGCCATCTTTCCCCTTATTAATAACTAAAAATTTAAACCGGCCTTTCTCGCTCCTTCGGCCAGGGCCTTAACTCGACCATGATAAGCAAAAGAGCCCCGGTCAAAAACTACCTGCTTAATTTCTTTTTCAAGAGCTTTTTTAGCCAAAATTTCACCCACTAACCGAGCTTGGTCCATTTTTGACTCCCGGTCCGGAGAAGCCTTCCCTTCGGGCTTATCCAATTCCCGGCTACAAACGGCTATCAAAGTTATTCCCTTCTGATCATCAATGATTTGGGCATAAATGCTTTTATTAGAACGAAAAACCGAAAGCCGAAGCCGATTGGCGCTGTTTCGGATTTTCTTTCTGGTTCTGGCCTTTCTTCTTAAAAAGGAACGGTTATTTTTCCTCATATCTTAAGCTCCTCCTCCGGCAGCGCCAACCTTACCGGCTTTCCCCGGTTTGGTTTTAACCACTTCACCTTGATAGCGGATTCCCTTACCTTTATAGGCATCCGGCGGCCTGATTTTTCTGATCTTAGCAGCCACATTGCCGACTAAGACCTTATCTATCCCCGAAACCACTATTTCTCTCGTATCGTTGACAGCAAATTCAATCCCTTCAGGGGGTTCAATTTCTACCTGGTGAGAAAAGCCAACCGAAAGAACCAAATTCTTATCATTTAAATTGGCCCGATAGCCTACACCCTGGATTTCAAGTCGTTTTTGCCAACCCTGGCTGACTCCGTAAATCATATTGGCAATCAAACTCCTGCTTAAACCATGAAGTGATTTTAACATCCGGTTTTCTTCTTTCCTGGTAATAACCACTTCTTGTTGTTTAATTTCGACCTTAATCCCCGGGTTGATTATTTGAGATAAAACACCCAAAGGACCGGCCACTGTCACTAAATTATCTTTGAGAGTGACTTTTACTTGAGAATTAATTGGAATTGGCTTAATACCGACCCGAGACAATTTTTTCTCCTTTTTTAAAAAATGCGGCAAACGATCTCTCCGCCAAGATTCTTCTTTGCCGCTTTTCGATTAGTCATTAAACCCTGGCTGGTTGAAATAATCTCTATCCCCAGGCTCCGAACAGAGGACCGGATTTTTTTTGCGTTAGCATATAATCGCCGTCCGGGTTTTGAAATTCTTTTTATCTGAGTCATTATCGGTTCTTTGTCCTTATAAACCAAAGTCAGAACAAGTTTTTTCGGCATCTCTTCCAAAATCGAAATTTTTTTAAGGTAGCCATGATGCCTTAAAATTTCGGCTAATCTTTTTTTCAGACCGGAATAATCTACCTTAACCTTTTTCCGGCCGGCCAGATAGCCGTTTCTGATTTGAGTAATCATTTCTCCAATCGGATCAGACATAGGTTTTAAACTCCTTTTACCAGGAGGATTTGGTTACTCCTGGCAATTCGCCTTTATTGGCTAATCTTCTGAAACAAAGCCGGCAGAGACCAAAAAATCTTAAGAAACCCCTTGGCCGCCCACAAATAGAGCATCGATTTCGCTTTCGATTTGCGTACTTTGCCTTTTTGGTTTTTCTGACAATCTTTGATTTACTGGCCACGTTTCCTCGCTTCGCTTAGTTTTTTTAATAAAGTTTTATTTCCCTTTTTTTTCACTCTCTTCCTTTTTCTCAAATGGCATTCCCAATTCTTCAAATAACAACCGCGCCTTATCATCCGATCCGGCTGAGGTTACCAGAGTAATCTCCAGGCCCCTGACCTTGTCAATTTTATCATAATCGGCCTCAGGAAAAGTTATCTGCTCCTTCAGGCCCAAGCTATAATTACCCCGGCCATCAAAACCTTTAAAAGAAAGGCCCTGGAAATCTCTCAAGCGGGGCAAAACAATCCGAATCAACTTTTCCAAAAAATCAAACATTCGTTCTCTTCTCAGGGTAACCATCAAACCGATCGGCATTCCTTCTCTTAACTTAAAAGTTGAAATGGAAACCCGGGCCTTGGTCACTTTTGGCTTTTGGCCGGTGATCAAAGTCAGTATTAAAGCCACTTTTTCAATCACAGTCTTATCAGCTACTGCCTCTCCCAAGCCGACATTGACTACTATTTTTTCAATTCGAGGCGCAGCCAAAGGATTAGTCAGCCCCAGCTTCTTAACCAAAGAGCCAACAACTTTTTCCTGATAGTATTTTCTCAAATTATTTGTTGACATTTCCGGCAAATCCTTACTTTTTTTGTCCCTGAAGACTGCCAACCAACTCGAGTTGGCCGGTTGCAGCGGGGGCAAATCAAAGCCACTTTCGAGATCGGCAATGGCTTAGAAATTTTAACTCTCCCTCCGGGTTTTCCTTCTCCTTGAGATTTGACATGCTTAACTACCAGATTCATTCCCTGAACCAAGACCAAACCGCGACGGCGATAAACCTTTTCTATCTTTCCCTTTTTACCCCGATCCTTACCCAGCAAAACCTGAATTTGATCATTCTTTTTAAGTTTACTTTTCATTTTTAAATAATCTCGGCTGCCAGAGAGGCGATTTTGGCATATCCTGCCTCTTTAATTTCCCGGGCAATCGGCCCGAAAATTCTGGTTCCCCGAGGGTTGCCTTCTTTATCAATAACTACCGCCGCATTATCATCAAAGCGGACGTAACTTCCGTCTTTTCTTTTAGTTTCTTTCCTACATCTAACTACTAACGCTCGGACGACCTCCGCGTCCTTAACTACTCCCTGAGAATCAACCTGGTCAACTACAGCGGTTATTATATCACCAAGATGCCCGAAACGGCGCCTCGAACCGCCATGAACATGAATTACTACCAGTCTTTTAGCTCCGGAGTTATCGGCTGGTTTTAAAATTGATCTAAGCTGAATCATGTTGCCTCATTTTGTTTTTTTAACTGCTTTTTTTTCCTTTTTCTTTCCCCCTACTTTCTCCACTACCTGCCATTTTTTTGTCTTTGAAATCGGCCGGGACGGGATTATTCTGACCAAATCCTCCAAAGCAACTCCCAATTCGTCGTGAACCTGATATTTCTTTTTTATTTTCATTATTTTTTGGTAAAAAGGGTGGCGCCTTTTTCTTTCCACCAAAACAGTAACTGTTTTTTTATTTTTGGCAGAAACCACCTTGCCGGTTAAACTTTTCATAATTTTCCTTTATTAAGAATGGTTTTTATTCTCGCCAGATTATGCCTCTCCCTACTGAGTCGATGAAGGTCTTTCTCTTTTCCGGATTTCATTCTGTTTCTGATTTCTACTAACTCTTTGGTTTTGGTTTTCAGCATTTCAGTCAGTTCTTTGCTTGTTTTTTGGACTAATTGCTCCAGCTGTTTCTTTTTCATTAAACCTCCTATTGTCTGGCCACTACTTTCGTCTTAAAGGATAACTTGGCCGCGGCCAGGCGCATTGCCTTAACCGCCAGTTCTTTTTCTATTCCTGCCACTTCGAAAATAATCTTACCCGGCCTGATAACTACCACATAGCCGGCGATGTCTCCTTTGCCCGAACCCATTTTAGCTCCGGATGATTTGCTGGTCACCGGCTTATCTGGGAAAACTCTAATCCAAACCTTGCCGGCTCTTTTAGTCACATGAGTAATCGCTCGACGGGCCGCCTCAATTTGACGGGCTGTCATCCAGCCCCTCCCGAGACTTTTTAGGCCAAATTCGCCAAAGGCCAAATTGACCCCTCTGTCTCTGATCCCCTTCATTGAACCTCTGAAATGCTTCCGATATTTACTTTTACCTGGCTGCAACATATTATTCTCCGGTGTAAATCCAAACTTTTACTCCGATATAACCAAATTTCGTTAAAGCCGGTTCCTGATCGTAGTCAATGTTAGCCCGGAGGGTTTGTAAGGGAACTTTTCCTTTTCCAAATTTTTCCGTCCGGCTGATTTCGGCGCCGCCAATCCGGCCGGAAAGAACAATTTTCACACCCTTAGCTCCAGCCGCCATTACCCTCTCCATCACTTTAGCAATCACCCGACGATGAGGAAAACGACGTTTTAACTGCTCGACAATCTGAGTCGCTATTAAATGAGCTGAGAGATCGGGACTTTTAACTTCTACTACATCCAGGTTTAAATTTTTTTCTGGCTCAGGAACAATTACTAATTTCTCCAGCTCTTTTTTAAGATCTTCCAGTGCTGCCCCTCCCCGGCCAATTACTACTCCGGGCCGGGAAACATGTAAAACAATGCTGACTTTATTGATTGATCTCTTAATTTCAACCGCAACAATCCCGGCCAATTTTAACTTCTCCATTAAAAAACCTCTGACTTTAATGTCACCCCGGAGGTTTTTCCGATAAGCTTTAGACCGCGCAGCAAACCACGAAGAACTCCAACCAACTCCCTGACCTATCCTGAAAGCTATTGGATTAACTTTGTGCCCCATATTTTCTTACTCCGTGGTTCACCCAAAATTAAAAATAATAAATTTCTATTTTTTATCTTTACTAATGCCGGACTTGCCCTTCCGGTTTCTAATTCTTGCTACCAAACCGGTTTTTGCCTGTGATTGGTTATTTTTTTTAGACTGTTTAGTTTTTTTTGCCTCAGCCTTAATTCCCTCTTTTCCCTCTCCCTCCAGAACAACCCTTAAATGACTCGTTCTTTTTAAAATCGTCCGCGCTCTGCCCCGGCTGACCGCCCGCCATCTTTTAAGCGTCGGCCCCTTGTTTACCTGAATTTCTTTGATTTTTAAGTCGGTTTCCTTTAAACCAAAATTGTTAACGGCGTTCGCTGAGGCCTGTTTTAAGGTCAATAAGATTGGCCGGGCCGCTCTTTTGTCTAAATTTTCCAAAACCAATTTTGCCCGGGCCAAGTCTAAAGAGGCCACTGTTTTAGTCACCAGACGCATTTTCCTGGGACTCATTCGAATAAACTTTGATTTGGCAATTATTTCCATCGATTAAATTCTAAATTGCAATTTCTTATTCTAATCTTCTGATTTTTAAATTATCTTAAGTTTTAGTTATTACTCTCTTTACTACCCGACCGTGGCCCCTGAAAGTCCGGGTCGGGGCAAATTCGCCCAAGCGATGACCAACCATTGCTTCAGTAATAAAGACATCAATGAAAATCCGTCCATTATGGACTTGAAAAGTTTGACCCACGAACTCGGGCGGAATCTGGCTTGCCCTGGCCCAAGTCTTGATCGGCTCTTTTTTTCCGCTTGCTTTTTGCAACGTCACTTTCTTAAAAAGCTTGGCATCTATATATGGTCCTTTTTTACTGCTTCTGGCCATTTTTCCTTCCCTTTTACAAAAAGATTTTCTACTTTTTTCGGCTAATAATCAATTTATCCGAGTATTTTTTTCTTTTTCTGGTTTTTTTTCCCAAAGTTTTTTTTCCCCAAGGGCTTTTCGGTGAAGGCATTCCGATACCGGAACGGCCTTCGCCGCCACCATGAGGGTGAGATCCGGGATGCATTGCTACCCCGCGGACTGATGGCCGCCAGCCCATCCGGCGGCGGCGACCAGCCTTACCCAGAGTCCGAAGCTTGGCTTCTTGATTTCCGACTTGACCGATAGTAGCATAACATTCCGGTAAAAATCTTTTTCTTTCTCCGGAGGGCAATTTTAAAATCATCCATTTTTCTTCTCTGCCTAAAATGACAACTCCGTTACCTGCTCCCCGGGCAACTTGTCCGCCTTTTCCCGGCCTGATTTCGACATTGTGAACAACCGTCCCTATCGGAATTCTCGCTAACGGCAAAGCATGGCCGACTTTCAGCTCAGCCTTCTCTCCGGCCATTACTTCAGCCCCCACCCTCAAACCATCGGGAGCCAAGATATAAGCGCGAGCGCCATCCTGATAAAGCAAATGAGCCAGATGGGCATTCCGATTCGGGTCATATTCCAAAGCAATCACTTTAGCAGAGATATTACTCTTTTCCCTCCTCAAAAAATCAACCTTTCTTAAAAGACGTTTATGGCCGCCGCCCCGATGGCGGATAGTAACTTGACCGGCCGCGTTTCTGCCGCCTCTTTTCTTCAAAGTTTTGACCAGTTTTTTAACCGGTCTTGCTTTAGCCAGAAAACGATTGTCAGAAAATAAAGCAAACCTTCGACCGGGCGTAGTTGGTTTTTGTTTTTTAAAAGCCATTTTATTCACTCATCTCAAACAAATCAATTTTCTCCCCTTCTTTTAAAGACACTATCGCCTTCTTCCAATCAGAGAGAGTTGTTTGGCGTTGATACTTTTTGACCCTTTTGATTTTTCCTTTAAATTTCATCGTCCGGATTTTCAAAGGATGAACCTGAAAAAAATCTTTTAGGGCTTTTTTAATCTCTGACTTAGTAGCTCTTCTGTCAACCATAAAAACATACTGACCGCCGCTTGCTTGGCGCATCGACTTTTCGGTGATAACCGGCCGTTTAATTACGTCTCTCAGGTTCATTTTTTAGATTTTAAAAAGGTTTCCTCCAAAATTTTAATACTTTCAGGCAGAAAAATCAGTTTGCCGCCATACAAAACCCGATAGGGATTCAGAAGTTTGACTTGAATTAACCGTACTCTTGCCAGATTACCGGTTGCCCGATGTAAATTTTCGAAACCGGGCGGTACAGCAATCAGAATTTTTTTTGCTTCCGGGATCAGTTTATCAAAAAAGGTTGCTGCTGTTTTTGTTTTCGGTTCAATTTTTTCAAGACCCTCAACCACCATTATTCCGCCCGCCTTTAGACGGCCGGTAAGAACTGAAAAAAGCGCCTTGCGTTTCATTTTTCGGTTTAATACCAGCTGGTAATTTTCCCGACCGGTCGGCCCATGCGCTACTCCGCCGCCCACAAAAATCGGAGCATATTGATCACCGTGTCGAGCCCGACCGGTGCCCTTCTGCCGCCAAATCTTCTTACCTGACCCCCTGACTTCACCTCTGGTTTTTACCTTAGCCCCCGATCTTCTTTGATTAGCCCGGTAAACCCGGACTGCCCGGGCTACAAGATCAGGATTGATTTTGGCATTAAAAATCTTCTCCGGAAGAGAAATCTGCCTTGTTTTTTCCCCGTTGGTATTATAAACGTCAATTTTTATCATTTCTCCAAAACCTCATCTTTGCCTGAAATTTCTTTTCCTTCAACCTCAGCCTGAGAATTTTCGCCAATTTCCAGGGCTTGGCCCAATTCCAAAAGATCGGTTACCCTTTTCACCCGGCCAATCTTTTTTACTTGTAAAAAACATCCTCTAAAACCGGGAACTAGGCCGGAAACTAATAAAAAACCATCTTCGTCATTAATTGCTAAGACTTCCAGATTTTTAATCGTTACTCTTGCCTGACCTGAATGGCCGGCCATTTTCTTACCCTTAAAAACCCGTCCCGGCGTTGTTGTTTGCCCAATTGATCCCGGCGATCTCGGCCGGTCTGATTGGCCGTGAGTTCTGGGACCGCCGGCGAAACCCCATCTTTTCATTACTCCGGTAAAACCTTTTCCCTTTGAATAACCGGTTACTTTGACCAGATCACCGGCCTTTAAAATTTCAGTCGCTTTAATTTCCTGACCTTTTTTGAAAACATCGCCATCATCAACTCTAACTTCCCGAAAATATAAAGGAGCCTGTTTAATCCCGGCTCCCTTTAAACATTTCTGCTGCGGTTGGTTCAATCGACGCAACCGCCCTTCGCCAATACCAACTTGGACGGCCTGATAACCGTCCTTATCCTGACTTTTAATCTGGGTAATCACAAGAGGAAAAAACTTAATCTTCGTAGCCGGAATAAAAGCCCCGTCCCGAGTAAAATAACGCTGCGATCCTAATTTAGTTCCAAAAACAGTGTTTATCATAATCTTTTATCAGACACTAAAAAAAGTGCCGGAGGCACCTTCTTTTTCCAAAAAAGCGCTTCGCTTTGTAAGATTTCGTCTTAAGTGAACAAAGCTTTCACCTCCATATTTGGTTGCCGAGATTATACAATTTTTTTTTCCTTCGTGCAAGTTTCTTTCTAAGCTGAATTCAGACATTTTCTCAAATCGGCAAAGGAAGGACGAATAGCTCGCAATGTTTTGACAAATCTGCCGCGACATGGTATACTATAATTGTTCTTGCAAGAGCACTAGTGACCTAACTGGTCGCTTTTTAGAGCCCCTTCGGGGGCTCATCCTTTTCTTAGGGAAAAATTCACCCCCGCTGTCAATCACCCCACTTTTAGGTGTAAATGGTTAAATGTGGTTAAATGATCCGGGATCGTTTTCCTATTGACGATCCGGTAAAAGTCAATTATTCTGGATCTAGGATGCCTGCCAGACCAATTCCCCTTGTAACCGGAGAAATATATCATGTTTTAAACAGGGGAGTCTTTTCTTTACCGATTTTTACCAGAGTTAAAGATTATAAAAGGTTTACAGAAACTCTTTTTTACTACCAAAACGAAAATTCTCAAAGTCAGTTTGCTAAGATATTAGAGCTTTCCCGATTGGATAAAGAAAATTTAAAAAAAGAGTTAAGGAAGAAGAAGGACTTTCTTGTTGAGATCGTTGCCTACTGCCTAATGCCCAATCACTTTCACTTACTGGTAAAACAAGCCAAAGATAGAGGCATTCGCAATTTTATTACTAAGTCTTGCAATAGTTATTCGCATTACTTCAGCACCAAATATAAAAGAAAAGGGCCTTTGTTTGAGGGAAGATTCAAAGCGATTAGAGTAGAGACAGAAGAGCAATTGATTCACCTGTCTCGCTATATTCACCTAAATCCATACTCCTCCTATCTAGTTAAGAACTTTAAAAAACTAGCAGCATATCCCTTTTCATCCTTGCCAGAATATTTAAACAACATTAAGGATCCCATTTGCCAAAAAGAAATAGTTCTTAGTTACTTTTCGGGTTTTGAAGATTATAAGAAATTCGTTTTTCGCCAAGCAGAGTATCAGAGAGAATTAGGAAAAATAAAACATCTTGCCTTAGAATAATCTCCTCTTACCGGATCGTCTACTTAAAAACGATCCCGGATCGTAAATTCGTAAATTGGTGAATTTACATCTTCAGCTCGATATCGACGCCGGCCGGAAGGTCAAGATGCATCAAGGAGTCAATCGTTTTACCGGTCGGCTCTAAAATATCAATCAGGCGCATATGGGTCAGAATCTGATAGTGGTTCCGAGCATCCTTATCGGTATGAGGCGAGGTTGTCACCACGATTAGTTTTCTCCTGGTCGGTAAAGGAACCGGACCAATAACTTTCGCCCCCGTCGTCAGGGCGGTTTCTAAAATCTTCTGACAACTCTCATCGATAACCCGATGATCGTAACTTTTTAAACGTACCCGGATTCGGCTTTTTGGCATTCGCTAGCTTTTTTGACTCATTAAGTTAAAAATGGCAGTGTCCAGTTTTCAGACTTTCCCGCTATTTAATGATTTTCGAGACAACTCCGGCTCCGATGGTTATTCCACCCTCGCGGATAGCAAACTGTTGACCTTCTTCCAAAGCAACCGGCACAATTAATTTAACTGTCATCTTGGCATTATCGCCCGGCATCACCATTTCCACTCCCTTGGATAGAGTAACTTCTCCGGTCACATCGGTCGTACCAATATAGAATTGAGGTTTATAACCGGAAAAAAAAGGCTTATGACGTCCGCCTTCTTCTTTAGTCGAGATATAAACCTCGCCTTCAAATTCGGTATGAGGCGTTGTTGATCCCGGCTTAGCCAAAACCTGGCCCCTTTCAACTTCGGTTTTTTCCACTCCCCGAAGCAAAACACCGATATTGTCACCTGCTTGACCTTCATCAAGCAACTTATTAAACATTTCCACTCCGGTTACTACGGTTTTTTTGGTGGCAGCGGCCAAACCGACAATTTCTACTTCCTCGTTGAGCTTGACCTTGCCCCGCGTTACCCGGCCGGTAACCACCGTTCCCCGCCCCTTAATGGAAAAAACGTCTTCGATCGGCATTAAGAAAGGCTTATCAACATCTCTCGCCGGAGTAGGGATATAACTGTCAACTTTTTCCATTAATTCAAGAATGGAGCCGCACCATTCGCAATCTTTTTTTCCACAACCACACTCCAAAGCTTTCAAAGCGGATCCCCGGACTACCGGTACTTCATTCCCCGGAAATTTATATTTGTTCAAAAGTTCTCTAACTTCAACCTCGACCAAATCAACCAGTTCTTTATCATCAACCGCATCGACCTTATTCAAAAAAACAACCATTGCCGGAACATTCACTTGTCGAGCCAAAAGGATATGCTCTCGGGTTTGAGGCATCGGCCCGTCATCAGCGGCAACGACCAGGATGGCGCCATCCATTTGAGCCGCCCCGGTAATCATGTTTTTGATGTAATCTTTATGACCCGGACAGTCAATATGGGCATAATGGCGTTTTTCAGTTTCATACTCGATATGACTGATGGAGATAGTAACGCCCCGTTCTTTTTCTTCAGGAGCATTATCAATCTCATCAAAAGCGTAGTATTTATCCGTTTGACCGGAAGCATTCAAAACCTTGGTAATCGCGCTGGTCAGAGTTGTCTTGCCGTGATCAACATGACCAATAGTACCCACATTAACATGGGGCTTAGTTCTTTTAAATTTTTGTTTATCTGCCATAATGACCTCCCTTAGAATAAAATGGTTTTTATATTATAAAGCTTGCTTGACTTGGGTTCAAGGCCCTCTTTTTTCTTTTTTAAAAAATTAAGCTGCCGTCCGGCCACCTTTTTTGGCTAAGATAATTTTTTCAGCAATTTGACTAGGCACCTCCTCGTAATGGCTCGGCTCAAGGTAAAAACTTGCCCGCCCCTGAGTCATGCTCCGAAGAGTGGTCGCGTAACCCGGAATCTCTGCCAGCGGCACCTGGCCTTTAATCACCCTAGTTTTACCTCTTATTTCCGTTCCCAAAATCTGCGATCTTTTAGCCGATAAATCGCCGATAACATCGCCCATAAACTCCTCAGGGGTAGTCACCTCAATCTTCATAATCGGCTCAAGCAGAACCAAATCAGCTTGCTTGGCCGCCGCCTGAAGAGCAATTGAACCGGCAATTTTAAAGGCAATTTCCGAGGAGTCAACTTCGTGATAGCTTCCGTCATAAACCGCCGCCTTCAGGTCAACCACCGGATAACCAGCTAAAACGCCGTTTTCCATCGCTTCTTTGACTCCTTTTTCAATTGCCGGAATATATTCTGACGGAACCGCCGTTCCTCTGATTTCATTGGCAAACTCAAAACCTTCTCCCCGTCCCAATGGCTCCAACCGGAGCAAGCAATGACCGTATTGACCCCGGCCACCGGATTGACGAATATACTTTCCCTCAGCAGAGGCGGTTTTTTTAATCGTTTCTTTGTAGGCCACTTGAGGCCGGCCGGTAGATGCTTCAACCTTAAATTCCCGTTTCATCCGATCCGCAATAATCTCCAGATGCAGTTCTCCCATCCCGGAAATAATTGTCTGACCGGTTTCCCGATCCGAGCTAATTTTAAAAGTCGGGTCTTCTTCAGAAAGCTTCTTCAAAGCATAAGATAATTTTTCCTGGTCAGCCCGGGTTTTGGGTTCAATTGCCAGAGAAATTACCGGATCCGGAAATTTAATTGACTCTAAAACAAGAGGCTTATTTTTGTCGCAAAGAGTATCACCGGTAGTCGTTTCTTTTAAACCGACCACCGCTACTATTTCACCCGCTTCAGCCTGCTTGATTTCCTCCCGTTGATTAGCGTGCATCAACAAAAGCCGGCCGATTCTTTCCTGTTTATTGGCGGTAGCGTTTAAAACATTATCACCCGGCTTTAAGGTGCCGGAATAAATCCTGAGATAGGTCAATCGTCCAACGTGGGGATCGGTTTGAATTTTAAAAGCAAGCGCTGCCAAAGGAGCCTTGGCCTCCGGCGGTCTTTTTTCTGCCTGTTCATTTTGAGGATTAACCCCTTCGACCGGAGGAACATCCAAAGGATGAGGCAGGAAATTTACAATTCCGTCCAGCATTGGCTGGACACCTTTATTTCTTAAAGAGGCGCCGGTATAAATCGGTATTAACTGATTGGCAACTGCAGCTTTCCGCAGGGCTTTTTTTAATTCAATGACGCCGATCTTTTCGCCATTTAAAAATTTTTCCGTAAGCCGGGTATCAGTTTCAGAAATTGTTTCCACCAGCTCTTCTCTAATCTTTTCAATTTTCGAAACAAGATTTTCGGGAATTTCGATCTCTTGAGGATTTTCCCCTTTGGGATCCTTATCATCATCCCAAACAAAAGCCTTTTTCTCCAAAACCAGAACAATTCCCTGAAAATCTTTTTCGGCTCCAATCGGATAAGCCAAAATCGCCACCTTTGCTCCTAACCGCTCCTTAACCATTCCTATTGTTCTTTCAAAATCCGCCCCCAATTTATCCATTTTGTTAATAAAGCAAATCCGAGGAACATGATAACGGTCAGCCTGGCGCCAAACTGTCTCGGATTGAGATTGAACTCCCTCTTCGGCGTCAAAAACCATCACCGCTCCGTCTAGAACCCGAAGCGACCTTTCAACCTCAGCCGTAAAATCGACGTGACCCGGGGTATCAATAATATTGATCCGATAAGCTCCATCAGGAACCGCTCCTTCTTCTTTGAGAGTCCAAAAGGTAGTTGTTGCCGCGGACATAATCGTAATTCCCCTCTCTCTTTCCTGCTCCATCCAATCCATTTGAGTCGTTCCCTCGTCAATGTCGCCGATCTTATAACTCTTGCCGGTGTAATAAAGAACCCGCTCAGTAGTAGTGGTTTTGCCGGCGTCAATGTGAGCAATAATACCAATGTTCCTGATTCGTTCAAGCTGAACTTTTTTACTGGGCTGTTTAGTTTCCGCCATAATTTTTATTGAGAACAAAAAATACTGCTTCTAGTCACGAAGCAGCTTTTTTTAATAAAGCCACATGGGGATTCTACCAAACCAAAAACTTGATTGCAAGCTCAAATCCTTTTGAGACACCGTTGAATGGTGTTTTGATCCATTGTCATTCTGATCCCGCCAACGGCGGGGGAAAGTCCCCGCCTCGTCATTCAGAGGCCAAAAAGACCGAAGATCCCTTTGGGTTCAAGCCGGGGATTCTTCGCTTGGCTCAAGATAACAGCAGGAAAATTTTTATTCCAGATTCCTATCTTATCTGTCTTGCCGGCGGTAAAAAAACAAAATCAAACCCGTTAAAACAAACCCGCCGATCCCGGCGAAACTAAGTAATTGAGGCCAGAAAAAAAGAACCATTTGGAAATAACCTCGATTATTGATTAACCAGCCATTCTCCCAGGAATTAATCTTAACATGAGCCAGTTTTTTTCCAAAAATAAAGGGTAATATAGTTTTGATCTTTGAGCTTTGCGCCTCAAGTTCATACCCCTCCCAGCCCTCGGCATAAGCTTGGGACAATCCTAAAAGCGACTGATCATCATTAACTTCAACATCGACTAAATAAAAGAAAGTGCCGATCTTTTTAACCTTTTTGATTTTAATCCCGTTAATCTGCCGGTAAGAGCCATTTTGAGGGACCAGCTTCAGACCAGACAACCAATTTAGGGGCAAAGGCGCAATTTCAATCGCCGAAAGTCTGTTTTCGGCTTTTTCCGGGCCAAATGACCTTGTCTCGAGAACTAAATCGTAGCTACCCAAACTATTGGTTTCCGGTAAAACAGTAAAGCTTTCATCAAAACTACCGGCAGGCAGCATTTCTTCCAAGTCATTATGGCGGGTATCATGATTATTCAACCTGAACCTTAAAGACCGGCCGCCTTCATTTTCTCCAATAAAACGGAAAACATAACCCGAGCTTTCTTTAAAACCTGAATAGACAAAATAATCACAACTGGATCCTTTGTCAACCGCCTGATAAATAATCGCTTCCGGACTAATAATCCGTCCGGCTTCGCCTCGGCCAAACAAATCACAATTTTTTCCTTTTTTCTGCCCTCGATCTTGCAACCAATCCTCATTCAGAATTAAGCCTTCTTCCGCTCCCAGAGGAATCTCCACTTTTAAATCTTTCCCCTGAACTTTAATTCTGACACCGGCCGGCAGAAAATCCGCCGGCAACTTCAAATCTTTGTCGATTATCGGCTGCTGACCAAGAATCGGCTCGGCTTGATACAATTTTATTTTCAACCGGTCTTCGATCGGCCAAAGCAGAGAACCCAAGTGTTGCTCTGATTTACCCTTTAAAAGAAGAGCTGCTTCTTTCCCATTTAAAGAAATCAAAAGGTTGCCTTCAAAATCAGACTCTAGCAGAACAATCAATTCCCGCTCCCAATCCCTGGACCAAGATTGATCATCTATTCTTAATCGGGGCAAAAGAGTGACGAAACGCAAGCGAATCTTGTCATTTTCTTCGAAAAGCCCGAAAATATCCACCGGAACAAAACTCTCTTTTTGTTCCCAAATCGGAACTTCAAGCCAATAATCTTCTTTAGCCGGCAGATGGCTGGTTAAAATTAAGAATTCCTCCTGAAAAAGATCTTTTCGGGCCCCATCTTTTAAAAGGTCGGCAAAGGGGTAAATTAATCCTGAATCCTCCTCTTCCCGGGAATGCCAATCTGATTCACTCCCGGGATAGATTTCCGTTTGTATCTCCGGGAATTCGGAAATATAAAAACCATTTTCCTCAAAAATCAAGTCCTGTCTGGAGTTAATCAGATCATTACCCACCCGGAAAAACTCGCTGGGAGCAAAAACAAAATTTTCCATTTGTCGGCTGTTGTCAACCTGATAAATTGCCAGGAAACCGAACTTAGCCACCCGGCTGATCTCTAAAGATCGTTCCAGCAGTTCTTTAGTTTCTTCACAAAACAACGCTTGAGGCCAACCGTCGGGTTGAAAAACCGATTCGTCCAAAACCACCCAAGCCACCTGGTATTTTTCAAAAACCTTTTCCAGACCCTCCAAATCCTCTTGATAAATCACCCGAGATAATTGCTGATAATAAGTTTGACTCTCCAAACTCCAGGGATCAAAGGCGCGGTGAAGAGTGGGATTTTTAATTCCCTGCCAGATAAAACCGCTGCCGCGATAACCCCAGCGGTTAAATTCCCAATTCCAAAAATGAGGCTGAGGCAAAAGAGCCACCCGGCCATTGCGGCCCGGCTGGTTAAAGAAATCAAAAACTTCAAAGTATTCCCGGGGAATTTTGAGCTTCAGCTCAGGATAAATAAAGTCACCGGAAAAAGAAGGCCGGCTTTGATAAAAAATGGCCCCGATTAGAAAAAAAGCCGGAAGCGACCTGAGAACTTTCCGCTTTTGGTAATTACTCGCCCTCTTTGACAAAGATAACGATCCCGGATTGTTAAAGAAACCGGGTAAAGACAGTTTCTCCACCCCCACGCTTAAAAAAACAGCCAGGGAAAGACCATAAACAAAGATAAACTTAGTAAAGGCAAAGCGGAATGCTTCTTGGTAGTAGGGCAGGTAATTTAAAAGTGAACGCAGAAATTTTATTCCCGGGATCTGGGAGCCGAGGTTAATAAAGCTAAACAGAAAAAGAAAGACAAAGGGAAGGAGCTTTTTGTCTTTTTGCCAAAGAACCTTAAGGACCCCAAAAAAAGCCAGGCCGAAAAAGGAGTAGCCAATGAAAGTGACTATCGGCTTTTGCCAGTGATCCTGCCAAACTCTGAGCTGAAAGTCAAACCTAAGACCCTGGTCTTTTTGCCAGTCCTCATAGTCCAGACCAAAGCCGAGCAACCGGCTGGTACTTTTAAGATCGCCAAAGGCTTGATTCCTTAAAACTATTTCCGGGTTGGCAAGGCGGTTGGTTTTGGTCTGAACAATGATTGGGGCGGCTTTTAAAATTGAATAAGCATAGGGCAAAGCCCAAAAACTGTTAACCCCGAAGACAACCAAAGTAATCGCCAAAACCCGGCGCCAGGAGGTTGACTTTAAAATTGAAGCAACGGCCATTAGGCCAAAAAGGCAAAGAATAAAAACAATAAAGATTGTCGGCACATGAGCCTGAGAAAGACTCAGGAAGTTCAGAAGAAAAAAGATAATTAAGTTTTTTCTCCTGCCCTCTTTTAAATATTTATACGCCGCCAAAAATAGCCAGGGAATAAAACCAAAATGAACGGCAAATAGTTCGAAAGGCAAATAAAAAATCTGAATAGTGCCGGGATTAAGCCCGTAAAAAAGAGCCCCGACGAGTGCGGGAAGAGACAACACTTTCACCCCAGGGGCGAGCAAAGGCTCTCCCCTGGGGGAGATTAGTGTCGCCGACCCGGAGGTGGCAATAGGATTCCACCCCTGGGGTGGAAATTTTATTAGGTGGTTAATCAGCCAATAAGCTCCCAAAACCCCTAATCCGTGCATTAAAAAAACAAATGCCCACCGGATAAGGTGAGCCGGCAGAATCAGATTTAAAAGCCAAATATAAACCCAGTGAACCAAATTGGCGCCGTGGGCCATGCCGTCAACCAGACCCAAACCCCGGTACTCCTGCCAAAGACTGGAAATTCCCCGGATAAGATGAGCTTTAAAGTTCAGTTCCGGCTGGGTCGTATCCCAACCCACGAGCCAGGTTCCCGGCAGGTAGTTGGTTTTAAACAAAACCAGTTCCAGGATAAGGACAATTAGGATTGGAAAAAAGAATTTTAAGTATCTCTTTTTCATCTTAGCATCACACCTTCAAGGTGTAATAAAAAGACACCCGGAAGGCAAGTTATTTATCTTAGGTTTTGGTTAACGACCATCGTGTCAATAATTTCTTTAAGTCCAGACTATTTTTAACAGCGGTCCAGCTTGAAGCTAATTGGTATTTATTAAAGCCTCTCAAAACCAGATAAAGCTGAAACATGATTTTTTCCGGCAAAAGGTAAACCAAAATCATCTGGGCCAAAAGAACAAACCAGCCAATCAGGCTGGCCTGATAGCCAAACCTGCCGACAGCCCGAAACCGGGTCCTTAGGGTATTTTTAAACATCCGCCGGACATGGATCAGGGAATCATTTTTTTCGTGAATCCGGTAATAAATCAGTTTTTGAGGCAGGTTGGAAAACTTAGCTCCCCGGCTGATCATCCTCATCAGAGTGTGATAGTCATTATTAGTCGGATTGGCGGTCGAGTAAAGATTTTTTTTGCTTGGCAAATGAGACCGGCGAAACATCAGGCTCGGGTTAATCATCGGGTGCCAAGAGAAGTAAGCCCGGTAAATATCTTCATGCTTGAGGGGGACTTTTTTTTCACCAACAACCTGACCTTGACTATTGATGACCTCGGCATTAGTTCCCAGGACTGTCAGTTCCGGGTGTTTTTGAAAGAAATTTATCTGGGTTTGAATCCGTTCGGGCTTAGCGATATCATCAGCGTCCATCCGGGCGATAAATTCCCCCCGGCAGTGTTGGTAGGCAACATTGGCGGCGGAATCCCCGCCCTGGCCAAGGTTTTGGCTGAGGCGGATCAGTCTGATTTTTTGCGGATACAGTTTTTTAAACTCGACCAGGATCCGGCCGGTTTTGTCAGTTGAGGCATCGTCAACAATGACAATTTCTAAGTTCGGATAGGTTTGGTTTAACAAGCTCTCAATTGCCTCCACGACATAACCGGCCGAGTTGTAGACCGGCATAATGACGGAAACTAGGGGTTGCAAAATCACCCCAGGGGTGTCTGCAGATTTCACCCCTGGGGTGTTTGACCCACGGGGCGAAAAGCTAGTAGCTGATCTTTCTTTTTTCATTTTTTTAAGACGTTTTTAATGCTGACTAAACCAGACTTTGATCAGATCAAAAAATTAAAGACTTGCCTAGTAAGGATGAGTTTTACCAGTTTAATTTTTTAAATTGCTTCTGCATCCCTCACCCCTGGGGTGTTTTACCCGCGGGGTAAAGAATAGTTATTCTTTTACCTGGAAGGTGTTTTGTCATTCAATTGTTAAAAAGCAACCTCAGGTCACAAGACCTTGCTTATGAGCTGGGGTTGTTGGCATACGGTTTGGCTTCTCTTTTAAATTTAATTTTTTCTCTTGTTTGTTCCCGCGCTAACGCGGGGTGAAAAAGTGGTTTTAAAGAGAAGCCGTCTCACCTTGCCTGCTGGTTAGGCAGACAAGGTGAGAGGCGAAAAAGAGCTGAACTGCAAACCCCGCAGCTCTTTTTCTTGATCATGACGCCATTGTCATGATCCTAGTCCCCCGGGGCTGGGGACGGAAAAGACCTAGCGGCCTCCGATGGTGCCGAACATGCCGGCGGGCCAGGCCAGGAGACCGCGCGCTTGCAGGTCCTCCACGGTCAGGAGCGGGACTCCTGGGTTTGCCGCCTGCAACTCGGCGAGCTTGTTTTGGATCTGCCCGCAGCAGCCGAGGTGGATCACCCAGTATTCGCCGCCGGCAAGGACATCCCAACCACCCACGCGGTAGGGCCAGACGACCAAGAACTGGTCCTGACTCTGACCGGGTTGGTTAGTCCAGTGGAGGCCTACCACGAGCCCTTCGGGGATCTCCCAGGGGATGTCCACCTCAGGATCTCGACGAGCCCAGCTAAAGCCAGTCAGGCAGCTTTCTGGGTTATGGATCAACCCCATAGCGGCGAGTCCCTCAAAAGTGACAGGCGGAAGCGGGGAGGCGTCAAAGTCCGCCTGAACCTGGGTCTCACAGCCCAGAGCACGGCCCCAGTAAGCGCCACCACCAAGGATGTGCAAAACATCCGGATAAGCTGCCGGGTCAAGATTGACCACAGCGAGCTTATGCAGCGTTTGCGACTTCCCGTGCATATTCGTCCAGACTTCCACGAATGCCGGGTTGGTAGTGGTGATTCCGAAGGCAGCGCATCCATTAATTGGCTCGACTTGGTCTTCCCAAATCACTGAGCAGGGCGCCAACGTCGGCGTGAGCGTAGCCGTTACCGTCGGCGTCAAGGTGGCCGTCGGAGTAACGGTCGGGGTGATCGTGGCCGTGGCCGTGGGGGTCATCGTTGCCGTGGCCGTGACCGTCGGGGAGACAGTCGAGGTCGGGGTGACCGTGACCGTCAGGGTCGGGGTGACCGTGGCCGTGGGGGTGATTGTCGCCGTCGGCGTCGGCATGAGCGTCGCCGTCGGCTCAGTTGTGGCCGTGGGAGACCCCGGTGTGCCCTCGGGAAGCTGATAGAGAACCAGCGGCAGGGCAACGCGCTCACCGCGGACTACGATCCTGACCTGGTCAACACCGCCTAGCGACCCGTCGCTGGCGACGAGGCGCAGCACATAAGTGCCAGCGACAGAAAACCACGCCCTCGTCACGGGCGATGTTCGGTCCTCCCAGGTGACCGTGCCAGGGCCGCTGACCTGCTGCCACTGAGAAGTGACTTGCCCGGGGGGGTTCGGCCGGCCGTCGTCAGTGACGGCACCGCTCAGCTGAGCGGCGTTCGGCCAAACGATCTCCCGGTTCGGCCCGGCAGAGACCGATGGTGGGGCGTTGAGGGGGGAGTCCCCCGCGCCGCCCACGGGCGAAACTGGCAGCAGGATTGCCACCAGCACGATTGTCGCTAACGCCACCAGGCCAGCGACAAAAACCCATTTTTGCGATTTCATTGTTCCTCCTCGGAACGAGGCCCTTGCTTTGGCGCAGGTTTCGACCTGCTAGGGCCGGCGGACCCTTCCCTCCCGTCGCGCTACGCTTTTATAGCCCCTGACTCCATATAGGAGGGGCACGCTGAAACACGCGGTCGGGACGGAGTCCTGGTAAGTTTTCTCTCGTCCAAAGGACGAGAAGCTTTATAAAGCAATTCAAGCCCTTACCCAGAGCGCTTGATAGATAAAGAGGTAAACACCTGCAAGGCGGTCGCGGAGCCGCGTTTGTCGCGGCGGAGTCGACCTCCTTGGAGGTGAATTAGCAGAAAGCGCTTCTTGTTAACTCACCTTCCAGGTGTAATATGCAGACACCTGGAAGGTGTTTTGTCGCCACCTTCTTCCGAGGTGTTTGGGCGCTTCCTGATTCCTTATCTACCTAACGCTCCGGGTAAGTTTGACTTACCACAAGGAGGAGAATGTTTGTGAATATTGTCGCGCTTATCAAATCTTTAGAGCGTAACCGCTCATCACACCTCCGAGGAGTCCGTTCGGACACCTCGCAGGAGTAATTTCGCTCTTTTTGCCGCTCCCGGTGAGTATTTTTGGTAAATATAAAAAAGCGCATTTTCACCTGGCCACCCCACACTCCAAGGAGGC
>JAFGMK010000030.1 GCA_016927565.1 Minisyncoccota bacterium
CTTCCGGTAGTGCCGCCAACTGCCACTCCCACTCTTCCGGTAGTGCCGCCAACTGCCACTCCCACTCTTCCGCCGACTGACAGAAGGGCGATTTTAAGTTTGGTTCCGGCAACCGGTGAAGCAGTGTTGGGGGGAGTGCTTAATCTCAGAGCGCGTTTAGAAAGTGCTACTCAGGAAGAATATAGTCTGGTCGGAGTCGGAATCCGGCTGAATTTCCAAAAAGAATTTTTAGAATTTGAATCAGTCGGTTGGGATAGCGGCCAGTTTGATCTGCCGATTGACGTTCCGGATACATCTGAGGAAATTGCTCAGGTGAATGCGGATGGATTCATCGAAATTTCCTTAGGAAGTCTTCTTCCAACTGATCAATTGGCTAAAACGCCAACAGATCTGTTTACGCTGACCTTTAAGGGTAAAGCGGTTGGTTCGGCCGAGGTCAATTATTCCGCTTTGGCTACGCAAGAGGTCATCGGATATTTTCCGAGCGAATTAGATCAGGCGATCGCGGTGATTCGAGCTAATGGCGGGGTTTATCAGGTGACCACGGATTCTCAGCAAGCAAATTTGAATTTTCAGGCCAGGCTTCAGGGAATCAACAGTCACCGACCGGATCAAACCTTCAGGCTCAGTTTTCGGTCTTCTCAATTCGGCACTATTGATCAGGAGGTGGCGGTCGGGGCAAATACTTCAGGGGTTTTCTCCGGGACAGCGGTTGGTCTTTGGCCGGGTTTTTGGGAGGTGTTGGTCAAGGGGCCGGTTCACCTTCAGAAGTTGTTTGAAATTGGCTTGGTTTCGGGAGTAAATAACCTTGATTGGACCGGAACGCCGTTTTTGACCGGTGATGCTCAGGCGGGTGGCAATTCCTTTAACCGGGTTGATATTTATGATTTAGCCCTTCTCTCTCAGCATTTTGGCTCCCGAATGCCGGTAACTGGCAGCCGAGCCGATTTGGATCTCGACGGTGATGTTGATATCTATGATTTGGTTTTTATTTCTGAAAATTTCGGTCAAGAGGGAGATAGTTAATGAAAAAAAATTGGTCTAATTTTTATTTGGTTGGTTTTTCGGCAGTAGTGATGATTAGTCTGCTGGCGGCCAGTTTTATTTTTTGGGATGATTATTTTCAAAAGAGCTTAAGTGCTAAAAAGACTGCTATTCAATCAGCTTTAAGCAAAACATTTTCTCATAAAGAAGCTGGTCTGGAATCGGAAGTAGATCTTTCCTTGACAACCCAAGACGAATCCCTAGTTCCGGGTCAGGAAGTAGAAGTTCAAGCAATAATTGAAACGGGTGGTAGGGAGACCTGGGGCGGGGATCTGTGTTTGGTTTATGAGCCGGATCAAATAGAGATTTTAGAAGTCCGGGCAGGCGATTTTTTTCCTGAGCCGCTTTTGCTGGAAAATTTAATTGACAAAAAAGAGGGAGAAGTCAGATTAAGTGTCGGTAGTTTAAAAGTTGGTAAGGGTCGGGGAACTTTGGGAATAATTAGCTTTCGAGTGAAAGAAGGAGCTGATTTGGCCAAGCTTTCTTTTCTTGAAAGTACTCAGGTTGCTTTGAAAGGAAAGCTAGAACCGGCGTCAGTGACCTTTCATGATTTGGCTTTGCCGGTGGAGGAAGAATGAAAACTAAGTACATAGTAATAATCATTTTTTTAATAGCCATTCTGGGATCTTCTTCTTTCTTGGGGTTTTTAATGAAAGGGGCTCGGGAAATTCGAGTCAAGGCAGAACCGGAGTCGGTCGTTTTTTTAGACCCGGCAGCGCCGTCAGCTAGGGTTGGCGAAACTTTGAGCTTGACAGCGATGATTAATACCGGGGCGAATGTTGTTCCGGCAGTAGAGCTTCATTTGACTTATAATCCTGAGGTTTTCCAGATAACTTCGGGAGGTTTTACGGCCAGTTCCCGGATGAATGAAGTTTATGACGGGCCGGAAATTGATAATGCTAATGGCACGGCCTATCTCGTGGTTGGCAATGTCGCTAATCCTATCCAGGGAACAGCGCCGTTAGCTTCGGTTGATTTTAATGTGATTAAGCCCAGCGAACAAATTGAAGAGATTGGTTTTTCTTCTCAGACAAGAGCCGGTGCCTGGCAGGAGGGAGGGATGAACGTTGTTGTCGAAGTTCGGCCGGCAGCGGTGAGCATTTCTTTGCCTCAACCGGATTCGGTCTTGTATTTTAATCCTGATGCGATTGGGGTTTCAGTTGGCGAGGAGTTTGATTTAAAGACGATGATTAATACCGGCACTAACATTGTTCCGGTTGCCGACCTTTATTTCGACTTTAATCCTGATGTCTTCCGGGTAATTTCATTGGCGGCCGGCCCGGATTTGTCCACTGTTTATGAGGGTCCGGTAATTGACAATCAGGCAGGGCTGGCTTCAATTGTGGTAGGGAATGTCGAAAATCCGATTAACGGTATTGGCGAGATTGCTTTGTTGCGTCTGGCGGTTACCGCGGATTTTGGAGGAGAAGAGAAAATAACTTTTGGCTCTCAATCTCAGGTGGCAGCTTGGTATGCAGAAGACCTGAATGTTCTAAAAAGCACCGGAGAGGCAAAGGTAACTTTTGTTGAACCGAGTTCCAGCGTGACTTTTATGCTTAAACTACCGGGGATTGAGGAGGCCCGGCCCAGGCCCGGATCGGTGGATTTGACTTTGAGGCAGAATTCGATAGTCAGGTATTCATTTGAGGAAGTGGCAATCAATACCGGCGCTGATGGAGTTTTTTCCGGTCAATTAACCAACATTGTTCCGGGTGTTTATGATGTTTTGGTTAAGCCGTGGGCTCATCTGCGACGAAGTCTTGGTGAGGTTAATTTCCCTGATGGCGAAGACAGCAAAGATTGGACGGGGGAAGAAATTTTAGCCGGAGATTCCTGGCCGGACAATGTCATTGATATTTTTGATGTCACGATTCTTTCCCAGAATTATGGTTCTAGAATGCCCCCGGAGGGAAGCCGGGCTGATTTTAATCTTGACGGCCAAGTTGACATTTTCGATTTGGTGCATATCTCCGAAAACTTTTCTCAACGGGGCGATGAGTGATGAAAACGAAAAAAATCATTCTAATCATTGTCGTCTTTCTTTTTTTGGCCTCAGTTCCCTTGGCGATATATCTGGTTAGACAGCGTCAGGAAATCAGAATGAGAGCGGCTCCGGCTTCGACGATTTCTTTCAGCCCCGGCTCTTTAAATGTTTTTCCGGGGGATAGTTTTGTTTTGGATGCGGTTCTGGAAACAGGAGCGAATGTTGTCCCGGCGGTGGAATTGCATGTTAGTTTTGATCCGGAGGTCTTTGAAATTAACAGCTTGTCTGCCGGATCTGATTTGGCGACTGTTTTTGACGGGCCGACAATTGACAATCAGGCGGGGATTGCCTTTTTGGTAGTGGGTGATGTTGAAAGTCCGATTGAGGGAATAGGAACAGTGGCAACGATCGGTTTTGATGTAAAAGGACCCAGTCAGGGGGTGGTTGAGGAGATTGTTTTTTCAAGCGAAACTCAGGCGGGAGCTTGGGGAGAAGAAGGCCAGAATGTTCTGGTTGACACCAGTCCGGCTTTGGTGACGATTGTTTCAACCGGCGGCTCAGAAGGGCCTACGGCCACTCCGACTCCCGCTTCTGTTCCAACCTCAACCCCAACTTCGGGTTTGGTTCCGACAGCGACACCTACTTTTTATCCGACCAGCACGCCGACTTGGAGTCCGACAGCGACGCCTAATTCTTATGAATATCTCCCAACTTCGACTCCGGCAGTTGCCTCGCCCGCTCCGCCGGTGACCGGTTTCGCCTGGCCGACAGTGATCTTTGTCGGCTTGGCAACAGGCTTCTTTTTAATCGGTTTTCTTGGCTTAACCTAAACTCTTTTTGCTCACCTCGACTTTTTGTCTTTGCCGATCAATTTTTTTGGAAAAAGATTATTTAAGTGGTAAGATAATTTTAAAAAGTCAAATGGCTGGAAAGACAGAAAAGCTAACAGGAGTGAGAGATTTCTTTCTTAAGATTCTTCATTTTAAGGATGGTTTCTTGATTGATTTGGCAATTTCCTTGTTTCTGACCGGTCTGAATTTGTTTTATCTTGTTCCTTTGGCGAAAAATGTTGGAGGCGGAAATAATTTTTCGGCTCCGGTTATCCCTCTCTTAGCCCGTTTCCTACAGTTGGTTTTCGGTTTGGTAAAAAACCGGGCAGAAGTAATCAGTTTGATTTTTTTCCTTTGCCTTGGCCCGGCCTTTTTATATTTTTTTGGCGTTAAACTTTGTCAGCGACGGCTTTCTGCGTTTGCCTCAGCCTTAATTTACTCGCTTCCGTTGGAATGGCTGGCCCGGGGTAGAATCAAAATGGCTTTTTTGGTGGCTGACGGGGGTCATGTGGCGGCTCTGAGTCTGGTTCCTCTAGTGGTTATTTTTCTTTTAAATTTCTTAAGATCGGGCCATTTTAAACATTTGTTTATTTCCAGTCTTAGTTTAGCTTTGGTGGCTTTAATTTCTCCTTTCGGTCTTTTGACCGGAATGATGATTTTACTGGTAGTTGTTTTTTCTGAACTCCTTCAGGGAGAAGGACGGCTTAAGAGCCTGCGCTTGATTATCTTTTTGATTGCCAGTGCGGGCTTAATGGCTTTTTGGTACAACCCCGGCTTTTTCCTTCTATTTCTTAGAGGCCCTCAGGGTAAGGCGGTTATCGGCACTCTCTGGAATTTGATTCCGCTTTCCTTTGTTGTTTTGCCGATTCTGGGGGCTTTTGGCTTTCTATTGTTTGAGAAAAAAGCTCATCTCCAGCCTCTTTTTATTGCTTTAGGCTTGGTAATTCTGTTTTCTTTGGTCAGTTTGGCGGATTATGTCGGCCGTTTTTTTCCCAGCCACCCGAGGCGTTATTTCCCGGAATTGGGGCTTTCGATTGCTTTTTTGGGGGGTGTTTTGATGACCGCTTTTTCTGACTATTTGCGCTTCAGGGGAAAGTTTTATAAAGTTAAATTAACTCCTTTGGGGAGAAGCTTGGCCAGGAAATCTTTTTGGTTGTCGGCTTTGGGGCTGATGGGGGTATTGACTGTTTTTTCTTTCCGCTCTATTTGGTTGTTGCCGGAAGATCGAATTCTGGGGGTTTTGGATGAAGGACTGACAGGTCAGATTTGGGTGATTAAAAATCAGGCCGGTCAGGCTTCGACGGTGATTGGTTATCTTTTATCCGGGATTACCGTTTTTTTGTTAGGATTCACTTGGTCAAAGATAAAAAAAACGGCAAAATCAGACAAGTTATAAACTTTTTCTAAAATGAGAAACAGTTTTTTTAGTTGGCAAAACAAGCTTAAATATTCCCCCTTTTTCCAAAAGGCCTTTTTAACCCTTAATCTTTCGCCTGATTTCCCCGGGCTTTTAAATATCGAGCTGACTAACGCCTGTAATCTGAAATGTGTTTTTTGTCCCCGGCTTTCAAGTAATCGGGAAATCGGCTTTATTAAAAAAAGCCTTTTTGAGAAAATTATCAAAGAGCTTGGAGTCGAGGGGCCGATTGAAGTTTTGTGGCTGATGAAAGACGGCGAGTCATTGCTTCATCCTCAAATAATCGAATTAATCAAGATCGCCGCCGCCGGAAAAGCAGCCAAAAGACTGGAACTTTACACTAACGGTCTTCTTTTGAACCAGAGCATGAGTCAAAAACTGATTAATTCCGGCTTGGATGTATTGAATATCAGTCTTGACGCTCTGGATGAGAGAACCTACTTGAAGCTTAAAGGAGTTGATGCTTATCAGCAAGTAGTTCTTAATGTCAAAAGAATGGCTGGCCTAAAAAAGAAGATGAAAGCCGGAAAACCTTTCCTGGTTGTTAAAATGCTTGAAACTAAAGAAGTCCGGGGGCAAAAGGGAAAGTTTCTTAAGACTTGGTTGGGAATTGCCGACGGAGTGGTAATTCAAAAACCTCATAAGTGGGAGGGCTCGGTCCAAGTCGATCCCGGATCGAGAGTGTCTAGCGACTCAGGGTCGTTATCTCGCTATCCTTGCAATTTGCCCTGGTTGTCACCGGCGGTTAACTGGGACGGCAAGGTGACCAGTTGTTGTGTCAACTTTCAGGATAATGAATTAATCATGGGTGATTTAAACCGGCAAAGTCTGAAACAGATTTTTCAGGGAGAGAAATATCGGCAACTGAGAAGGGCTCATCTGGATCAAGATTTGGTTAAGTGGCCGACTTGCGCCCGGTGCCGGTATTGGCAGCAATTCCCGGACATGAGCCGTCGGCTGAGAAAAATAAGTCAAGAAAAATGAAGCCTAAAATAACAATTTTTCACTGTAGCTTTATCTACACCGGCGGAGGAGAGCGGATTGTTTTTGGTCAAGTGGAAGAGCTTTTAAAACGGGGTTTTGAGGTTGAAGTCTTTGCTCCGGTAATAGACGAAAAAAAATGCTATCCGGATATCATAAAAAAATATTCAATTAAAACCCTTTTACCTCAGTTGCCGGGTTGGTTTCCGTTTCGCCATGCAATCCTGATGCTTTTAACATCGGCTTTAATGCCCGTTTTAGCTTTAAGATTTAAAAAAACTGATTTGTTTATCGGCGAAAATCAGCCCGGGGTCTGGCTGGCATATCTCTGTTCAAAAGTTCTGGGCAAGCCTTACCTTATTTATACCTGCCATCCGAACAAAATGATTTTTCCCCGCAATCTTTCCAGAGAGCAAATTTGGAAAAATCAACCTGATTTTTATTTCCTGAGTATTTTATTCATCCCTTTTAAAAAAGTAGTTGCTTTTCTGGATCGAATTTCTTTTCGGGGAAGCGGCCGGCGGATTTTAACCAATGGTTTTTTTATCGGCCGGGAAACAGCCAAAACCTATGGAGTTGATTGGTTGGGTTGTCCTTCCGGAGCGCCGTTCGTTAAAACAGTCAAAAATAACAACTCTCTGAAAGGAAAAATCAGGGTGGGGGATTTGGAGATTAAAAAACCTTATCTTTTGTATGTTGGCCGGCATGAAGTCTGGAAAAGAATCGATCTGGCAATCAAAGCTTTTAAAAAAATAACGGCCAAGCATCCCGATCTCCGATTTGTGATCAGAGGACAGTTTACCTGCCACACTGATGATTTAAAGAAGTTGGTTGAGAAGTCGGGATTAAAAGACAGGGTTCTATTTTCCCGGGGAGGAACAAATCAAAATGAATTGAGAAGGCTTTATTTTAACGGCCTGCTCTATGTTTTCCCGAGCAAAAAGGAAGATTTCGGGATTGTGATTATTGAGGCGATGGGGGCAGGATTGCCGGTAGTGGCTTGGAATCGGGGCGGGCCAAGAGATATCGTAATTGATGGCCAAACCGGCTATTTAGCGAAGCCTTATTCGGTGGATGACTTTGCAGAGAAAATTTTAAAGCTTTTGGAAAGTCCGTCTTTAAGAAAAAAAATGAGTCAAGCCGGAGCAAGGCGGATTAAAAAAGAATTTACCTGGCAAAAACATGGCGATATTTTGGAAAAGGAGATCAGAGAAATTTTGTCCGAGCCGCAAAAAATTACCTTTTGAAAATTGATTAACGGGCCGATTGATTTTGTTAAAGACGATGCTTATATTTTGGGGATTAATTTTGATCCCGGGTTTGATTTTAGTTTGATAGTTGATATATTAAGATCATGCTTTTAGGGAAGATTTTTGAAGTTACCAAAACGTCTCCGTCGGTAAAAGAGACTGTTTCGAGACAGAAAAGAAAATTTTCAAGAAAGAAAAAAACAAAAAAACTTTCTAAGAAAACTCTTTTGATTTTTTCGGTTGTTGTCTTGGCAAGTTTAACAGTGCGTCTTTTTTTTCTTTTTCGTTTTGAAGATCCGGAAAACACTCATCCGGGTTGGTATGAGGATGCTTATCACCATTGGCAGGTGGCTTATCTTTCCTGGAAGATTGGTTTCAAGCATGGTTTCTTAAGGCTTTGGGATCTTAAGGGGATGGAGTATTTTTGGGGTTCATTACACCCGTTGATTCTGGGGGGTCTGATGAGGCTGGCAGGAACAAACAGTATTGTAGTAGCGCGGCTTCTGAGTTTGGTTTGCGGGGCTTTTAATGTTGGTTTTTTATATCTTTTAGTAAAGCGGTATTTTGGCAAGCAGGCAGGCTTGGCCGCAGCGGCAATAGCTGCTTTTAACCCGGTAGGGATTTATTCTGACACTTCGGGAATGCAGGAACCGTTAGGAATTTTAATGCTTTTTTTAGGAGTATTTTTCTGGCCTAAAAAGGCGGTACTGACTGGTTTTTTTTGGATGTTGGCAGGAATGGTCCGGGCGGAATATTGGTTAATGGCGATTGGTTTGATGCTGTTGCTTTTAATTGTCAGAGTGGGGTTGGAAAAAAAGCTTTTTGCCTGGTTGGGTTTTGTTTCGCTGATGGGACTTTATATGAAGCATCTGCTGGACCGGACGGGTAATGCGATCTATCCCATGTACTGGAACTTTTTGGGCAATATGAAGGGGAAGTGGCAGGCAAATCTGCCGCCGAATTCTGCTCAGCTTTTAGCCCAAAAGATTTACATCGGAGTTTTGGGGGCAATGGTTCTTTTCGGGATTTGGCTGATGATAAAAAGGCCAAAATTTTTGCCTTTTTTTGCGATCGGAGTGGGTAATTGGACAATCCTAGGCCTGACAGTGGGCTTATCTAAATATCTTTTAAGTTATATGACCCGTTTTTGGGTTGATCGGATTATGATCTTGCCTTATATGTTTTTGGCAGTCTGGTTTTCTGCCGTAATATTCAAATTTCTGGGGAAAAGGTGGTTTTTTTCTTTAATAGGCTGGCTTCTGGTTTTGGGATTGATTTCGGCAACTCAATTTCTTTGGCGGCCGATTTGGTATTGGCGGGGAATGACTGAAGGCCAGTGGGAAAGTAAGGTTGCTTTAGCCGAAGGGGTTAGTCAGTATTATGAGGGCGGCCGGGTGTTGTTTTTTGAGAATCATCCGGCCTCAACCTATTGGCTGGTTTATCATGAGGGAATAGAGGGTGATAAAATCATTGGCCAGATGTTTGACCCCTATTTTTACATGGAAGGCGATCCTTATGATAACTGGGGCGAGAATCGGGAAATTGTTCTTGACTGGCTTAAGAAAGAAGATATCAGATTGATGGCTTTTTTGGGTGATCGGGAACGATATCTCAGACTGGTGGAAAAAGAACCAAAATTTTTTGAAAGGCTGGGGTTTGATCCCCGGTGGAATCTTTATCTTTATCAAATTAATCTTAACGAGTGGCCTTCGCAAGAGTCATGAAACGGGTGAGTGTTATTTTGCCGGTGACTCGGCCAAAAAAAGCCCGGGAGGCAATTAGTCTGGTAAAAAAACAAAAACGGCCCGGGTTTTTCCTGGAGATAATTGCGGTTGATGATAAAAAAAGGCTTTCTCCGGCCCGGAGAAGAAATTTAGGTGCCCGAAGAGCCCGGGGCGATATTTTGGTCTTTTTGGATGATGATTGTCTGCCGCGAGGGGGTTGGCTTAAAGCGGTGGCAGAAAGTCTGGCTGATGATAAGATGGGGGCAGCAGGAGGACAGGTTCGGGGGAAGTCGAAAAGATACTTTGCTCGAAGTGTTGATTTCGCCTGTTTTACCTTTGAACAGGGGGAAAAGAGGCGAAAGACGGCGGTTTCTTCTTCGTGCTTGGTAATCAAAAAAGAAACCTTTGGGAAAATGGGCGGATTTGATGAATCTTTAAGAATCGGAGAGGATGCTGATTTATGCCAGCGCTTGAAAAAAGCAGGCTTAGAGACTGTTTATGAGCCAAAGATCAGGGTTTGGCACCGTCATGGCCGGAAGACCTTAAGCGCACTTTTAGCCTATCAGTTTCATAATGGCAAGGTTAAGGGGCTAACAATTGAGAAGCGTTATCAAAATAGTTTCCCGGCGCGGTTCTTAAGCCAGATTTCTTTCCCGGGAATTTATGGTTTTTTTGTTTTGCCGCTGGCAACTTTAGCAACGGCGGTGACGCTTGCAGTTAACTTTAGGGACCGGCCGGAAGTTTTTTTATATTTGCCGGGTATTTTTTTAGGCAAACTGGCTTTGCAGACAGGAGTGTTTGTTTGGACTTTAAAAGAATTATAACTAAAAATGAGAGAAGAACTGGGAGCTTTTTGGTACTATACGGTCGGCAAGTATTTTTCCCCAATGCCGTCGATTTTGACTCTTTTTGTGACTAATCGGTGTAATGCCCGCTGCCGGCATTGTTTTTACTGGCAAAATTTAGCTAAGAAAAAGGTTGATCTGGCTTTGGACAAAATTGGGAAGCTAAGTCAAGATTTGGGCCATTTGGAGTTTTTGTTTCTTTCCGGCGGAGAGCCGTTTTTAAGAGATGATTTAGACCGGCTTTGCGGAATTTTTTATACACAGAATGGTTTGCGGACAGTCTCAATTCCGACTAACGGGTTAAGGCCGGAAAAAATTACCAAAGAGGCGGAAAAAATTCTTAAGGCTTGTCCGGAGCTTGGGGTGGTGATACCGATTTCACTTGATGGGACCCGAGAAATTCACGATGAGATTAGGGGAGTGAAGGGTGCTTTTAAAAAGGTTCAAGAGACTTCCCGGTATTTAGTCAGGCTAGCCGGGCACTATCCTAAATTGCAAGTAAGATTAACAGCGACGGTTTTTAATTTGAATTATAAAAATCTTTTTGAGCTGATTGATCAATTGCCTCAACTTTTTCCTGAGAGTGAGGGTTTTTGGGATTTGTCTTTAAACTTTTTGCGGGGAGAGACTCGCCAGCCGGGCTTGAAGTTGCCCTCAGTTAAAAAGCTGGAAAAGCTTTTTGCTTATAAGCAAAAAAAATTTAAAGGTAAAAGGTCTTGGACGAGGGGTTTTCTGGAAAGATTTGTTTTTAAGGCGACAATTAAAACTCTCGAGCAAAAAAAACAAATTGTCCCTTGTGAGGCGGGCCGGCTTTTGGGAGTGATTTATGAGGATGGTTCAGTGGGGCATTGTGAGCTTTTGCCGACTTTTGGCAACTTGGGAAAGGGAGGCTTCGGTCAAGTTTGGCAGAGTAAAGAAGCTAAAAGGGCCAGGCAAAGAATTGTTAAAAAGGCCTGTTTCTGCACTCACGGTTGTAATCTTTTCCCAAGTTTAATTGCTCACCCTTTGGTTTGGGCAGGAATGGTTTTTAAAAGCAGGTTGGTTTCAAGGGTAGATTCGGAGGGAATAATCCGCTCCTGAGTGAATAGAATAAGTGAGAGTTGGCTTGTCAGGACCAGTTTTGACCCTGATCAAGGGTAGTGTGGATAAATTGGCTAAAGATGTTAAGGCCGGAGGCGAGATAGCCGCGAGTGGTAGTGTAAAGAGTCAGAGGATTAACTTCAACAGTGATTGAGCCTTGCCAATTTTGATGATGAAGCCAGAGGAATTGCTTTTCAGCCAGGGTTTCCTGCCCAGCAAGAATCTTTCTCATTCCTTGTTTGCCGATAAGGGTAAGTTGAATGTTTCGAATTTTCTCAAGGCCAAAAAAATTCCAAAGTTTTTGCCAATCAGCAACACATGATTTTTTTTGAGCCCAGACAATGGCCTGATCATCCCGGGTGTCGGCAACCAGGTGATGCTGTTTTCTCTCAAGCCAGGCCTGGACCTCATCGACACTTCGGGTGAGGTGGCTGGAGATTTCAAGACCCAGGCCGCCGGTAAATTCCTGACCTCCGATGTCTTGAGTCCATTGGGAGGAAATATCGTGGATAATTACCGGGACATGTCTGGCCTGGGCAATGGCAGCAACAGCTTCACTGGAATCGTGAATAGGTGGGAATAAAATCATTCTTAAGATGTGATTAAGGGGAGAGGGCTTGACTCCATGAGATCTTTCCAAATCGTTATCAAGTTTCCAGGAGTGATGAACGCTGCGGACTCTTTCCAAGCCCGGAAGGTAATCAGCCCAATCTTGGCCGTGGGCGGCAATCGCCTCTTTTATCTGGCGGGTAATCGGTTTTAAGGGAACCAGTTCCAGCCCGTCATAATCAATTTTTTTGATATAAGCAGCAGCTTGTTCCAAATTTCCGCCGGGAAAACTGCCGGTTGAAAGTCTGATTTCGTGGTTCATCGTCTGCTTATTATAACATCGCTGTTTTTAAAAAATGGTTTGGGTTGGGCGCTGCTTGTTTTGGATTCCGCGGTTACCTAAATTCTTGTGCTATACTGATTTTTGCGGGCAGGTATTTTGCCGGGTTTTGATATATATCCACACCGGGAGAGGGTCTGTCCCTGCTCCCGGTGTGTTTTAGCAATCTGTTGTTCCTGTGGTAAAGAAAAAATTAAAAATTGCCATTTTCCACTTGGGTTTTTTTTTCTCCGGCGGGGGAGAGAAGCTGGTGTTGGAGGAAGCGAGGGGCTTGGCTAAAAAGGGCCACGAGGTAACTCTTTTTGCTCCGGTGGTTGATAAAAAAGATTGTTTTCCGGACCTGATCCGAGAGGTTAGGGTTCATTCCTTATTCTTTCCCTGCGTCCTGAAATTTCCTTTACGGGACTTTCTGGCAATTGCAGGATCGGTTTTTTTGACTCCTTTGACCTTTTGGCGTTTTTTAAAGTTTGATATTTTTCTGGGGGCGAATCAGCCCGGGCCTTTGATTTGTTTTTTTCTGTCAAAGATCCTGAGGAAACCCTATGTTATTTATTTGGCTCAACCGACCAGACTTTTGTATCCCCGCCAGGTTGATCTTCGGCAGGGGTTCGGGAAAAGGGCTTTTGATGTTTTTTTTTGGCTAACCCGTTATTTTCGGCCTCTGGTTGCCTGGTTAGACCGGACTTCAATTCGGGGAGCAGGCACGGTTTTGGTAAATGGTGACTATATGGCCGGAGTGATTAGTCAGGTTTATGGAGTGGGGGTAGTGGTTTGTCCGGCAGGGTGTTATCCGCAAAAGAAGATCAGGCAATATCGAGACCGCCTTCGAGGAAAAATCCGACTCCAAAATAAAGTCCTGCAAAAGCCATTTTTGCTTTTGACTAATCGCCATTACCGGCAGAAAAGATTTGACTATGCGATTCGGGCTTTGGCAAAAGTGAAAGAGGATTTTCCCCGGCTTCGCCTGGTAATTACCGGAGCGGCTTCTGATTACACTCAGGAATTGAAAAACCTGGCGGTTAAGTTGGGCCTGGAAAAGAGAGTTAAGTTTGTTGGTTTGGTGAGCGAGAAAGAGCTTGAGGATTTGTATTCTGAAGCGGTTTTATACCTCTATCCGAGTCCGGAGGAAGATTTCGGGATGGGCGTGATTGAGGCGATGGCGGCGGGAACACCGGTGGTGGCTTGGAATCGGGCCGGGCCAACGGTAACAGTCAGAGATGGGGAAACGGGTTATTTGGCTAGACCTTGTGAGTTAAAAGATTTTGCCGGCAGGATAAGAAAACTGGTTAAAGAGCCAAAGTTGGCGGCACAATTTGGTCAAGCCGGCAGAAAGCGGGCAGCGCTGTTTTCCTATGGGAATCATTTGCGGATTTTGGAAAGGGAGATGGGGAGATACTTTTTAAATAGGTAGTCTCAACTCTTAAATATTATGAAGCAGCCGGAAGTGATTAGATTGCCGGTTACCCACCCCCGTTATCTAGCCTTAAAATATTGCCTGAAGACTTTCCGGAAGGTGACGGGCCGGGTTTTGGATGTTGGTTGCGGGGCAGGGGTAATGACGAAAGAGATTAAGCGTCTGCGCCCTGACTTTGAAGTTTATGGAATTGACAGCAGTCCTGAGGCTATTGAACTAGCTAAAAAAGATGGTGGGGAAGTGAATTTTAGGGTGAGTGATACTTATCATCTCCCTTTTAAGAACGACTATTTCTCGGCTGCTTTTAGCCATCATGTTCTGGAACATTTAAAAAGACCCGGTCAGGCTTTGGCAGAAATTGCCCGGGTGACTAAAAAAGGAGGAAAGATTTATGCCGCTGTGCCTCTAGAGGGTAATTGGTCGTCAATCCACGCCTTTTTTTATAAAATACCGGCTTATAAAAAAATGAGAGTGAGATATCTGGCTCATGTTCAGCAATACTCTTTGGAAGAAATCAAGAAGTTATTTGGAGAGAATGGTTTTTTGATAACTGATTATTATTGGTCGGGAGGTCTGGTGATGCAAACGATTAATTTCTTTTATTATCTTTCGGCAAGTTTTCTGAAACTGCCGCCTTCTTTTTTAACCGGTAATGATCTTTTAATTAAAAAGAGGAGCGGGTACGGCCGGTGGGGAACAATAGCTAAACGATTTTTTTATTTTCTGGTGACGCTGGAGTCATTGTTTATTCCCAGGGTGCCTCAGGAAATAGTTCATTTGGCGGGGAGAAAGAAATGATTCCTGATCCAAATTGTCGATATCAGGGTCGTCATTTTCATCTTTGTTATTGCTTAGAGGCGATTTCTCAAGTGAGGAAAAGAGTGATAGATATCGGCTGCGGGACGGGGGCGATAACCTTTGCTATCGTCAAAAAACGACCAGACCTAAGTTTTTATGGCTGTGATAAAGATGAGCGGGACTTGGCGGTTTTTAAAAAGAAATATGGCCGCTTGGGAGTGAGGCTTTTCCGGGGCGACGCTTGCCGGCTCAAGTTTAAAGATAAAGTATTTAATGCGGCCTTGATGATTGATGTTTTGGAGCATCTTAAAAAACCTGAAAAGGCGCTTCGGGAAGCAGCCAGGGTGCTTAAAAAGAGAGGTGTTTTTTATCTGGTGGTGCCGCTGGAGGCCGAGCTTTTTACCATTGATGGCTGGTTAAGGCTTTTGGGGATTAATTTGAAAAAAAAACCAATCGGTCATATTCAACAGTTCAGATTAAGAGAGGTTAAGGCAATGCTTGCTCGGGCCGGTTTTAAAGTTACCAGAATCCGCTTCAGCCATCACTTTTTTTATCAATTTTTTAGTCTTTTTTACTATGTCTACGTGGCTTTTTTCAAAAAGGGCGAGTATCAATCGTTAGCTTCCAAGAATAAAAAGGTTCGTCGGGGAACTCTTTTTTTAGAAGGTTTATTGGGGCGGTTGATTTTTTGGGAGTCAAGTCTGCTGAGGCGGGTTAGGGGCCAGACGGTTCACATTACGGCCCGAAAGTTGTAAATTAAGAAGGAGATGAAAAAAGTCAGCAGGATTTTTTTAAAAATCGGCGAAATTATTATTAGATTGGTTTATTTTGGGATTGGTTTGGGAGTGATTGGAGTTGTTGGCTATTTTTTTGCCAACTTTTATCTTAAGGGGATTCACGGAACTGATACGACCCATGCTTTAAGTCTGGTTGATTGGGTAGGCAGATACTGGCCTAAACTGCCTTTTTGGCATCATCTCCAGGGAGCCGGAGTTTCGCTAAGGTGGAACTATCCTTTTTTGGCTTCAATCTTGGTGGTCTTGATAAATAAATTAACTGGCCTGGGAATTTTGGGTTCTTTCCAAATTTTGGGTTTTACTTCCTTTCTTTTAACTGCTTTGGGGATGTATCTTTTTGTTTCTTGGCGGTTAAAAAACCAAACTGCCGGCCTGATGGCGGCAGTTTTTTATTTTATTACTCCCTTATCTTACGCCTACTTTGTTGATTGGGGGTTTTATGCCGAATTGGTGGCCTGCATGTTCTTTTTTCCGCCGCTTATTTTTTATGATTTGTTTTTAGAAGGATTTTTAAGTGGGAAAATGAAATCAGCTCATCGACTGGGATTGCTTTTGGCGGCAGTTTTTACTGCTTTGTTATTTAATGTCCATCCTAATACTTTCTTCGCTCTTCTGGGAGTGATTGGTTTTCAAACAATCATTCGGGCGGCTTTTAGTTTAAAAAAAGAGAAGGGGAAAAAGCTGGGCCGTTTTTTGTCCAGAGCCTTCGCCCCGAGCTTTTTAGTCTTTCTATTGGCGGTTTTTCTGACGGCTTTTATAGTTTTTAATTTTACTTATTATGAAAGGGCCAAAAAAGATTTTGCCAGCCCTTCAGAAATTATCGCTGGGATTCAGCGGGGCGATTTTGAGCATTTTAAACTTCATCAGTCTTTCCCCCGAGAATCATTTTTAGGCTTAGGAACTCTTTCGCCGGAGCATTACTTATTTCCCCTGCGAAACATTACCATTAGTCCCTTAGTTTGGGGTTTGGCTTTAGCAGGGCTGGTTTTAACTTTGATTTTTGACCGGAAGGTTTTTGCTTCCTGTCTGCCGGCCTTTTTGGCTTTTGGGGTGATTGTTTATCCGAATGTCTTTTTTGGGCCGATTCGGTTTTTGGTTAAGATGCGTTTGCCGGGAATTGGCTATTTACTGAAACAGCGGGTTTATCTGACCTTGATTCGGAGTCTGTTTCCAATTGCCGCCGCTTTTGGCCTGGTCGGAGGGGGAAAGTTATTGTTTGAGATTTTAGTTTTTTGGCGACGGTGGTTAAAAAATAAACTGCTTCTTTCGGGTTTGAATTTAGCCGGGCAGCTGTTTGTCTCTTTTTTTGCTCTGCTGGCCTTTGGTTATCTTTTGTATTATGCGGCAGATAAGCCAAGGGGAAGATTGCCTTGGTACCAGGCTAATTATGGTTATCCCTCGGTTGATATTCGCGACCCGTTTGGGAGAGTTCCTTTGCCAGAATTGGGGAGTGATGTCCCGCTGGATTTGCATAATCTAAGATTTGCCTGCGGCATTCTTGATGAGGGTCTGCTAGGGACCGAGGTTTGTGCCAGGCTTAATTGGGACAAAGATTTTAGTCAGGATATGGCGGTGTTGGCTGAATTCAGAGAAAAATGCCGCTTGCCAGCTTTGGGATCTTTAGAGACTGAGATTTGTCCTTTTGTGATGACTAATAAGAAGGATTTGTATCAAGCTGCTTTCCGGGCTTTAAAGAATCAATCTTATTGGCCAAGGCCGGAATTGTTTAAGCCGGAAGACTTTCCCGGTGAGGTTTTTCCATATCCTGGTTTCAGGGATTTTTTTGACTTAAAAGCTGGAGAGAAAAATGTTCGGGTCGATGTGTCACCGACGGCTGGAGGGATGGTAATGGGCTTTAACATAGTGACTGATATGAGCATGGTTAGTCTTTATACCCATACCGCCAGCTTATTGGGGCCTTATTGGGGTCATGCCCAGCAGGTTTTGTTTCAGGAAAATGATGGTCGGGAAGAAACGGCGACGGAGATTGCTAAATGGTTGGGAACCAAATATCTTTTGGTTAATGCCTCGATTGATTCAACAGCTAAGTATTTTCAAAAAGGTGGTTGGGAAGCAGAGCTTAGGGATGAAGACGGCCGGCCTAAAATTTTAAGGCTTAAGGATGCTCCGAAAATGGCGACTTGGACAAAGGCCAAGCCGACAATTTTAGTGATTGGAAATAAAGAAAGACGGGTTTTTGAACCGGTTTTTCGGGCTTCAAATAAAGGAGCTTTACCTTATGATGACTTTTGGTTGGTTGAGGGCCAGGAGCGGATTGATGATTACTCCCTGGAGGAGTTACAGAAGTTTGAGATTCTTTATCTTTTTGGCTATAGCTATAAAAATCGGGGCCAAGCCTGGGGTTTAATTGATGCTTATTTAAAAAATGGCGGGGGGGTTTTTTTAAGCACCGGCTGGCAATATGTTGATCAGGATTGGCAGGTTCAGGGCCCGCCGGCTTGGTTCCCGGTAACCGGTCTTTCTTGGAGTCAGGGATTTGAACAATCCTTGTCTTATGATATTGATTTGGGCGAGATTGGCGGGGGGTGGAGCGCAGACGGTTTTGGTCCGTTAAATCAGGGCGGGGTTAGCTATGGAGTTTCTTTGCCTGCGGGATTGCGGGAGTGGGCGCGGCCGGTTTTAACGGTTGATCAAAAGCCGCTGGTGGCAGTGGGTAAATATGGTCAGGGGAGAATTGTTTGGTCGGGACTTAATCTGGTGGGCCATATGCACAGCTTCGATTATCCTCAGGCAGAGATTCTTTTTCATCAGGCTTTATTTAATTGGCTTGGAGGAGAGGTTCGGGGGACTGATCTTTCTGATGAAGTAGAAATAATAAGGGACTATCCTGATCGAGTAGAATTTAATTTTGGTCAGGGGGTTGAAGGGCTGACGACGCTTTATTGGCGGGAGGCGGCTTTTCCCAGCTGGAAAGCCAAGATCGGAAAAAAGGATTTAAGGATTTATTATGGGGGGCCGAGGTTAATGCTAATGCGGCTTGAAGATGTTCGGGCCGGTGACAGATTGGTGCTTGAATTCAAGCCAGGTTTAAGGCACCTTTTTCTAAAACTTATTTCAGTGATGACTTTTTTGAGTTTGATTGTTTACCTGGTTTTCGGCAAAAAAATTTATCGACCCTTTTCGATTTTATTGAATGATCGGTTTAAAAAAGCCAAGACGAGGGCAAAGAAGAATTGGGATAAGGGGGAGGAGGAAGAATATTAATGAAGTTTGACTACGAAAAGAAGAAATGGGGAACAGGCGAAGTTGATCTTAGCCCAGGTTTTTTGGGGGCAACAAGATTAAAGCACTGCCTGAGGGCGTTGGGGCCTATTTCCGGAGGGAAGATCTTGGAGGTGGGTTGTGGCGGCGGTTCGTTTGCCCGGGCAATTAAAAGGCATCGACCTGAGCTTGAGGTTCTGGGGTGTGATCTTAGCCGGGAAGTAATTACTGAAGCGAAGAAAAAGGACAGCGGGGTGGAGTATCGACAGGCTGATATTTATTGCCTGCCTTTTAAGGAGACAAGCTTTGAGGCGGTGGTTTCTTTTGATGTTTTTGAGCATTTGGAAAGACCCGGCCAGGCTTTGGCCGAGGTTTTTCGGGTGTTAAGACCAGGAGGCCTTCTTCATTTTTTTGCCCCGATCGAGGGGAATTCCCTGACTCTTTTTCAACTTTTTTCTCAAAGGCTTTATAGGATCAAGAAGGAATATACCGGCCATGTTCAGGCATACACTTTAAGATCGCTTCAGGAGTTGTTAATAAAAATCGGTTTTAGCTTCAGGGAGGCTCGTTTCAGTTGCTTTTATCTTTATCAGTTGGTTGATTTGGGTTACTTTGGTTTTTTAAAATTGAGAGGCCGGAATGCGGCGGTTTCGGTTGAAGGCTACTTAGACTTTGCTGCCGGAAGTTTTTATGACAGGCTTTTGGGTCTTGGCAAAAGTTTGTTTGGTTGGTTAACTTACGGAGAGAATGAGATTTGGCCGATTTTGCCAGGGGCCAGATCGGTGGCCGGAGGAATTCATATTACGGCAATGAAAGGTTGAGATAAACCCACCCCGGGAGGAGTCTATTCGGCCGCTTTCGGGGAAAGTTTCGCTGGGTTAAATGAGAGTAGTAAAAAAAATTATCATTTTTATTTTTGAGCTAGGCTTGGCCGGGTTGGCTGCCTGGTTGCTTTTTAATTTGGCTCTTGTTTTTGGCCATCAGATTTTGGACCAGCCCAGTTTAGTGGGAAATGATTCTGATTTTGCCCTTTCGCTTGTTTCTTGGTTTGGGCGGTGGTGGCCGCGGATTCCGCTTTGGTTTCCGCTACAGGGAGCAGGAGTGTCAATGTTTCACTCTTATCCGATGCTGAATACCTTTTTAATTATTTGGCTTGAGAAAATAACGTCTTATTCGGGGGTGGAGATTTTTCGACTGGTTAGCTTTATGGTTTTTCCTTTAACTGCTTTTGGGATTTATGTGCTTGCCAGAAGAAAAATTGGTAATAGCGTGGCAGCTTTTTTCGCGGGCGTTTTTTTTCTCTTAAGCCAGGCTTCTTGGGTTTTTCAGCGCTTGCACGGAATTGCGGCTCAAAGCTTTTCATTAATCTTTGTGCCTTGGTCTTTTTTGTTCTTTGATATCTTTTTGGTTCGTCGGGCAACGGGGAAGGGAAGGGCTTGGCTGACTCGTTTAGCGATGATTTTGGCGGTTTTGGCAACCACGCTTTGTTTTTTGGCGCACGTGGTGACGGGAACTGTGGTAGCAATGAGTCTGGTTGCCTATACTGTTGTTTACTGGCAACTTAAGAGTCCTTTCAGGGCGGGGTTTAAAAAAAGATTTGGTTATTTATTTAGAAGCCTTTTTTGGTCTCTTTTTGTGGTTGGCTTGGGTTTTTCCCTGGGGGCTTTTTGGTTGATTCCCTTCTTTTCCTATAATCGGCTGGCTAATCGAGAGGGTCTTTTGAATATGGGAATGAGTCAGCTCAGGGAAGTATCGCTTTTGCCTCAGACCTTATTGGGCTTTGGTAATTTCCGGACCGGTGACTTGCGTTATGACTATTTCTTTTTTGCTTTACCGGTAATTATCTTGGCGGCAATTGGCTTAACAACCTCTCTTTTTAGAAAAAAAAGTGTTTTTGCTTGGAGTGCAGTTGGATTCGGAATGGCGTTGTTTACTGCTTTGCCCTTGTATCTCGCCCCGCTGGTAGCTCTTTTTAAATATATTTTTACGGCAGTTTATTTCCGGGCTTTAACAGTGACAATTATCCTTTTGCCGGTTTCAGCCGGATTCGGCGCCTTTTTCTTAGTTGATTTGCCTTTTTGGGCGGCGGGCTTGTTAAGAAAGCGACGAAACACTTCCAAAGTTTCCGCCGATTTCGCCTTGAAGGTAAAGGGTAAATCAGGCGGGAAAAACATTTCAGGGGAGAGGCAGTCTTTTAGCCGGGAAGTGGCCAGAACGGCTTTTGACCTTTTCCGCTGGTTGGTTGCTTCGGTGGGTGTTTTGGTAGTCAGCCTTTTTTTTATTAACCGGTTTGAACACCGGCCGCCGGATGAGTCAACTCGGGCTCACCCGGCTTATGGAATTGAAGCTTTTAAGGCTTATGGACCGAGCCTGGGTGAGGATGTCAAAGTTTTAAGACAGGACTGGTCGTTGCTTTGGCGGAAGAGGGAAATTAAGATTAGCTCCGAAGGCCCCCGGCCAGCACCGAGCTTGTCAGGTTTTATTAAGGATTTTTCTCTTGACAGGACCAGTCGAGTCGATGTCTCTGCTTATTCGGGGGAAGGTTTTTTGCAACGGGCTCCCTTAGTGACAGAGGCGACTTTCGTTAACCTTTATCATTATTTTGCCTCCTTGATTCACCGGATGTGGGGCTATCAGCAGGGAGTTTTTTATGGCCACGAGGGGCTTTATGATAATCCTGAACTTTTGCGAGATTTATCCTATTGGTTTGGGATTAAATATACGACGCTGGTGCCTGGTTTTGACCGGGAAGAAAATTTTTTAAAAGTTGGCTGGGAGATGGTAAAGCCAAGGGGGCCGAATAACCCCCTGCCGGTTTACCATTTTCCTGAGGCTGAGGGATTGCTGACAGTTTCGGAACGGCCGGCGGCTTTGGTGATTGGTGATTTTGGCAAAGAAGCTTATGATCATGTTTTTAGGAGTGGTAATGCAGGGGCTTTTTCTTACCATGATCTTTGGCTGGTTGAGGGTGGGGCTTATGTTGATGACTACTCTTTAAGAGAGCTTGAGGATTTTGATTTATTGATTCTTCATGGCTATCGTTATCACGATAAATCAAACGCCTGGGCAACGATAGATCGGTTTGTAAGGGGGGGTGGCCGGCTTTTTGTAGATACGGGTTGGCAATATCTCTGTCCAGATTGGGGATCAAAAAATGGAGGCGGGGTTGTTTTACGCGAGCCGGCTCCGGTGATGGAAACTACCTGGGGTGAGATTAGCCCGCAATGGGATAGTTTGGAAATTAGTCCTTTGCTGGGCAGTTTTGAGACGCGGGAATTTAAGCCTTTTTTGTGGGAGGGAAGCTCTTGGGGGGCGGCAATTGCTAAAGAGTCAGATCTTTCGGAAAGGGCTGAGGCCCTAATAAAGGATAAAAAGGGAATTGTTTTGGCTCGGCGGGAGGTAGGATCGGGAAGGATTGTTTGGTCAGGTTTAAATCTTTTTAGCCATGCCCAAGGAGCGGAAGGGGAAAAAGAGATTGAATTAATAAGAGCGATCTTTGATTGGTTGAATGAGGGGAAGAGAAAAGATTATGGCGGGGTGACTTGGCAAAGGGATTTTCCGGACGAGTTAACGGCAACTTTTTCTGAAGCAGCAGAAGAGCAGTGGTTTTTGTGGCGAGAGGCGTTTACGCCCAAATGGTTCGCCTACATTAAAACTCCGGCGGATAAGCAATTAAAGGAATTAAAGATATATCGGGGCGGGCCGGGCTTTGTTTTGATAAGATTGCCGCCGGTTGGGGCGGGAGATGTTTTAAAACTTGAATACCGTTTGGGCTGGTTTGAAGGAGGGTTTGCCTGGGTGATATCAGGACTAACGGCTTTGTTTTTAGTTGGTTATCTTTTGATTGGGGGAAGGGTTGAGACAAAGGTTGATGGCGGTTTTGGGAAGAAGTTGGGTCAACGGTGGGAGAAGGTAAGTAAGTCAATTGCCCGTAAAGAAGAAGAGGATTATTAATGAAGAAGATGGCAGTCATCAGGGGAACAGAGGCGAGGCCTTCTCAGGTTTATTTTTATAACTATTTTAAAAAATTAGAGATAAAATTTATTGGTCACAAAATTAAAAAAAGTTTTTACCCTCCTCGGAAAATTGCCAAAATCAAGTATATCCAGTCACCTCTAAAACCAGCTTGGTTGATTGATCCGGCTCGGTTGATTTATAAAAAGGTTGAGCATCATGCCTGGTCTTATCATCAGGACCTGGAAAAATATATTCAGGATTGCGAGATTTTAAATCTGACCGACTGTTTTTATTTTTTTTGCGGTCAGACAGCCCGGTTGGCAAAGAAATATCATAAGCCCTTAGTAACGATCGTTTGGGAAAGTTTTCCTAAACACCCCTCGACCTATATCCCGCCGTATTGTTTTAACGTCCGGGCGGTTTTAAGGGAAAGCAGACTTTTTATTGCCCGTCACCGGAAGGCCGGAATCTATCTTCGGTCAATCGGAGTGCCTGATAAAAAGATCAGAGTGATCTATAAAGGAGTAGATTTAAAACATTTTTATCCGGCTGAAAAAAGAATAGGCCGCAAGGTTAAGATTCTTTATATTGGTCAGTTGGCGAAGGTCAAGGGAGTGGACGATTTGTTGGCGGCTTTTGAAAAGGTTTGCCGGCAGGAAAAAGGGGTTGAACTTTTGATTGGCGGTAATGGTTCTTTAAAGGATTTGGTTTTAAACTATGCAAAGAGGTTGCCGATTAGATACTTGGGTTTTGTAAGTTATCCCGATTTACCCGGGATTTATCGGGAGGCGGATATTTTTTGTTCTCCGAGTAAGGACTTTTTATATTTTGGTTTTTTGCCTGGAGGAGAAGAATGGTTTTCATATACCTTGATGGAGGCGATGGCGTCAGGTTTACCGCTGGTGGCTAACAGAGGCGGGGCGGTAGAAGAGGAAGTGGGGAAAGAGGGTTTTTTGCTTGAACAGAATGATGTTGAAGGCTTGGCAGAAACATTGTTAAAGTTAGTTAGGAATGAAGGTTTGAGAAGAAAGATGGGTCGGGGCAGCCGGTTGCGGGCGGAAGAGGTTTTTAATGCTCAAAAGCAGGCAGTAAAGACGGAAAAGGCGATCCTTGAAATAATTGATTGAATTATTTTTTTAATTTTTTTGCTCATTTGAAAAAAGCGCTTAAAATAACGGCCGGGATGCTTGAAGCGGTTGTCAGAGTCGCCCTTTTTTTGCTGGGAATGGGGTTGATTTTTGGAACGGCTTATTTTTTGGGTTTCTCTTACCTTGAGCGGATCAAAGGGAATGATTCTTATAATGCCTTAAACACAATTTACTGGCTGGCTCGCTGGTGGCCAAAGATACCTTATTGGTATCCGGGTCAGGGTGCGGGAGTTTCCTTTGTCTGGGGTTATCCGATGCTGGCGAGTTTGCTGGTGGTGTTTGTTTCTTTTTGGCAAAAAATTAATCTCACGGCTGCTTTTCGGGTTTTAGGCTTTCTTTCGTTGCCGTTAACAGCGGTTGGGATGTACATTTTTGTTTGGCGGCGGTTAAAAAATCAGGCGGTTAGTTTAGTGGGGGCGGTTTTTTTCCTTTTGATGCCCTTGAGTTGGGTTTGGCTTTTTGATTGGGGTTTTTATGCTGAGATGGCGGCCTGTATTTTTATTTTTCCGACTCTTTTATTTTATGATCGATTTTTAGAAGGAGTGATTCAGGTTAAGATAGACTTGATTACGAGGTTGAATTTACTTTTGGCGGTGTTTTTTTCGGGGATAACTTTTGCGACCCATCCAACGGTTTTTTTTGTCATCATTAGGATCGCGGCAATTTATTCACCAATTTATCTTTTCCTGAAAAGAAAGAAGTTGAGAAGTTTTTTGGTTGGTTTACTGCCTGTTTTTTTACTTTTTTTATTGTCTGTTTTAGGGGTAGCCTTTTTAGTAGGCAATTTTCAGTATTATGCCGGGGTGGCTTCGGCCAGCGCCGGCTCAACTCTTTTAGGGAAAGAGGATTTTGTCGCGGTGACGAGTATTCCGCTGGATATGCTTTTTGGTTTTAAGAGGCCCGAGGTAACTGATTTTAAATATGCGGTTCGGAATGCGGTGATTCCGATTCTCGTTTGGGGACCGGCAATTTTGGGTTCGATTCTGGCGCTTTTTTTCTCGGCTAAGATTTTTAGTTTGGCGGTGGCGGCAGGGATTTCCTTTTTGTTTCTGGCAAAAATGGAGATGGTCTACTTTTTTATGACTAAAATTCCCTTGGCAAGTTATTTTGTGGGGATGCGAACTGAAGTTTTGATTCTGAGGATGATTTGGCCGATCTTGGCGGGTTTCGGGATTTGGGCGGTCCCGGGTTTAGTTTTGAAGTTAATGACTTTCTGGTTGCGAATTAAAAATAAATTTTTAGACTGGACTCTGAAGACTTTTAAAGGGTTGGCTGCGGGAACAGTGACTTTGGGGGTGGCTGGTTATCTGATTTTTTCCCTGGCTGACTATCCGTCAACTCTCTGGCAGAGGGATATGGTCCGTTATGGGCCGGGCGGATTTAATATCCGCGATCCTTTTTTTCGGGAAATTGACTCCCTTGATGCTGATGACTCGTTGCCGGCTTTGGGGTCGGAGACAAAGCTCAGTCTTTGGCGGGCGACGGGCCGGATGCTTTTGAATAAGGATTATTGGCCGATGGCGGATTTGACAACTGACTTTTTTGAACTCGGCTATGAAAGGTCGGGAATGTTTCCTTATCCGTCTTTAAGAGAATTTAATGAGCAAGAGGGGAAAAACCAATTCCTTAGATTGGATGTTTCGCCGATGTCAGGGGGGATTACTCAAACCCTTAATGTTTATAATCAGGCGAGCATGATTAATCTTTATACCCTTAATCTTAACCTTTTGGGAACTTACTGGGGTTATCAGCAGCAGGTGGCTTTTCAAGAGAACGACGGGCGACTGGAAACAGCTGAAGAAGTGGCGAAATGGTTTGGGACGAAATACCTGATTTATAACCGGAGTGGAGATGAAATGACTAAGTATGGTCAGAATGATAACTGGCGTGATTGGGATGGCGAAGAAGCTGATTTGGATGTTTTGGAATATAAAGAATCGCCCAAGCTCTGGACTTTGAGTCAGGCCAAGCCGGCAGTTTTGGTGATTGGCAGTCAGGAAAAGAGAGCCTACGAACCGGTTTTTAGAAGTGCTAATAAGGGAGGATTGCCCTATGACAATTTTTGGCTGGTTCAGGGCGAAGAAAATCTGGACAGCTACTCCTTGGCGGAACTTAAAAAATTTGATGTCTTGATGTTGTTTGGGTATCAGACGAAGAATCAGGTAAGTTCGTTTCGGCTATTGGAAGATTATTTAAAAAGCGGCGGCTCAGTTTTTATTAGTAGTGGTTGGCAATATGTCGATCAGGTTTGGCAGGGTAATAGCTTGCCGGAGTTTTTTCCAGTTGAGTCTTTGGTTTGGACAGATGATTTTAATCCGTCTGACCAATACCGGCTTGATCAGAGATTAATTGGTCCGGTGGAAATGGAAACTTTTGGGCCCTTGGTTTGGGGTGAGGGGGGGTGGGGGATTTCGGCCGGGTCAGTTTTGAAGCCCTGGGCAAAGCCGATTTTAAAAGTGGGCGATCGGATTTTAGTAGCGGGGGGTGAATATAAGGGAGGAAAGATAGTTTGGTCGGGTTTAAATTTAGTTGGCCATCTGCATAGCTTTGATTACAATCAATCAGAAAAGGATTTTTTAAAAGCAGTCTTTACTTGGTTGAGTCCGTCAGCGGGAAAGGATTTAAGCTCGATTGTGTCGGCGACACGTGATTTCCCGGATCGGATCCAATTTGAATTTGATCAGGCAACGGATCGGGAGACGGTTTTTTATTTCCGGGAATCCTTTTTTCCGAGCTGGACTGCCACAATTCAGGCTTCGGCGGGCAAACGGGGAAACAAGTTAAAAATTTATCGGGCAGGTCCGGGTTTTAAGCTGATGTTTCTGCCGAAATTGGAGGCGGGAGATAGTTTGGTTTTGGAGTTTAAACCAGGGATAAGAAATTTGTTTTTGAAATTTGTTTCCGGGGCAACCTTTTTTGGCCTGTGTGTCTGGGTGGTCTTTGGTAAAAAGCTTTATTTGCCGACTCTGATTCGGTTGGGCGAGCGGTTTAAAAAAACCAAGGCAAAAGCAAAAAAGAGTTGGGATAAGAGAGAAGAAGAGGAGTATTAAAATAGCTAAAAGTTTAAAGTGCAAAGTTCAAAGTCAATATGGATTTCGATGAGAGTAAGAAGTTGAAGAAAGTTGATTGTCCTCTTTGCGATAGCTCCCGAAAAGAGGTGCTTTTCCGGGCGAGGAACGTTCATGGCGATATTCTTTTAAGCCGGGAAGAATTTTCTTGGGTGAGGTGTTTGGGTTGCGGATTGGCTTATGTTAGTCCGCGGCCGGATCAAAAAACAATTTGGCAGTATTATCCTAGAGATTACTACGATCCCAGGATCAAGATTCCCCGAAGTTTTCTGAAAGCCTACCGGCGGCGTTATAACCGAGCGAGATTAAGTTTGGTTTTGAAATTTGCTTCTTTGCCTGGAAGGCTTCTGGATTTAGGAGCCGGAGAGGGAATCTTTGTCAAAGTTGCCCGAGAGGCCGGTCTTGAGGCTTTAGGAGTTGAGCCGGGTATTTCTGGTAAAAGAATTAAGGATTTTAAGTTTGGGAACGGATCATTTGATGTTGTCACCCTCTGGCATGTTTTGGAACACATGCCTCAACCGCAAAAGGAAATTAGGGAAATAAAAAGAGTTTTAAAAAGAAGGGGCTGGCTTTTTTTGTCTTTGCCGAATTTTAAAAGTTTCGGCTTTAGATTGGGGAAAACGGGTTGGTTTCATCTGGACACGCCGCGCCATTTGGCCGGGTATAGTCCGAAAACGGTTAAAAAGCTGCTTGAGGATGGCGGTTTTGAGTTATTGAAAATTGGTTTTCCTGCCTTTGAGGATCCCTTTGATTTGGCAAAAACGATTAATTTTAAGTTGTTTGACCAAAACTGTTTTCTAAAAATTTTGTTTTTCCTGCCTTTTCTGGGTTTTTCTCTTATCTTAAAAGCGATTTCTCCTTTATTTAGAGCGAGTGAAACTATTTGGGCGGCGGCGCGGAAGCAATGATTAAAGGCGAAGAGGTTCAGGTTTCAATTATTATGGTCAATCTCAATGGCGAGGCAATGTTGAAGGATTGGTTCGAAACTCTGGCTTGCCAAACTTTTTCTGACTTTGAAGTAGTTGTGGTTGATAATGATTCCCGAGATGCTTCCTGCCGCTTGATCAAAGAGCTTTCCCCGGGGACAAAGTTGATAAAAAACAAAGCTAATTTTGGTTTTCCTAAAGCTTGTAACCAGGGAGCGGATTTGGCTTTGGGAAAGTACCTCCTTTTTTTAAATAATGATTTGGAGCTGGAGAAGGATTGTTTGGAAAATCTTATTGCCTTTATGGAGGCTAATCAAGAAGTGACACTGGCGGGGCCGGCAGTTTTTTCGGGGGATAAAAGCAGGTTGGATTCGGCTGGCTTTTTTCCAACTTTGACCGGTTTTTTTCTTTATCAGAATAAAATTGCCAATCCCCGGCCTTATGAGGTTTTCGGGGTTTCGGGAGCGGCGATGCTGGTTCGGAAAAAGGCTTTTTTCAAAGTTGGCGGTTTTGATGCCGGCCTCTTTCTTTATGGAGAGGAAGTTGATTTGGCCTTAAAGGTGAGGATGATTCTGGCGGGTCAGGTTTGGCTGGTGCCTCAGGCAAAGCTTTATCATTTGGGCGGCCAGACAACCAAAAAGGCGGATAAGGGTTTTATTGCCTTTCACAGTACTAAAAGCCGGCTTTATTTGCTTTTAAAAAGTTTGAGCTGGCCTTTTTTGCTGGTGATTTTGCCGATTCATCTGGGCCTTTTGTCGGTCAAGGCTTTTTGCTTTTTGCTTTTAGGCAAGATCGTTCAGGTTAGGGGAGTGGTGCGGGGAATCTTCTGGAACATTAAAAAGCTTGGTTTGATACTGAAGAAAAGAAATCAAGTCCAGGACAAAAAGCAAGTTTCGGATTGGATTATTTTTACAAAGCATGGCAAGCTTTTCCCGGTGAGGAGATTTTTGGAAACAGGCTTTAGTTATTTGAAAACATGGTAGTCAAAAAAGCAGTCAGATCAAAAACCACACCGAGGATTTCGGTGATTATTGTCAGCTATAACCGAAAGGCCGAAATTTTAAAGCTGATAAGTTTTTTGACCAAACAGACCTATCCGGCCTTTGAGATTATTGTGATTGACAATGCTTCAGTTGACAATCCGGCGGCATTGATTAAAAAGAGGTATCCCCGGGTTAGAATAACTCAGCTGTCCAGGAATGCTGGTTTTGGGGTGACTAACTTGGGGCTCAGAAAAGCTAAGGGCGATCTTTTGATGATGCTTGATAATGATGTTGAGGTAAAAAAAGATTTGTGTCAGCAAGTTGTTTCTTATTTTAAAAAAAACCCTGAGGTTGGCAGTCTGTGTTTTCGGCTTGATCATTATAACTCTACTCATCCACGGAAGATTCCTCACCGGAAGCTGAAGGGCAAGGAGGTTGGTTGGGAAACAACAATTATTAATCCGGGGGCGGGGGTAATTACCCGGGATCTTTATCAAAGAATTGGAGGAATGAATGCGGATTATTTTATTTATGGGAATGAGTTTGAATATGGCGCCAGAGCCTTGGAGGCGGGTTTTAAGCTGCGTTATGAGCCGATGATACTGGTTCGCCATAAAGAGGCGGCGAGCGATATTAGAAAGAGCGGCAAATCAAGCTTCTTTGTCGGCCGAAACTGGGTTTGGTTTTTGTATGAATTTATTCCTTTTAAAGATGTTTTAGATTTGGTTTTCTTTTCTTCAAAGATGATGGTTGAGAATAGTCGGAGATCGCCGCCAAAAACAAGGCATTATCTGTGGGGAGCAGTAATTGGTTTGTTGACCTGTCGTCGGGTGGTTAAAAAAAGAAGGCCGTTGTCAGGCGAGGTTTTGAAAAAGGTTAAGGCGGGAATTTTAGGGACTGATGGTTTTGTTTATCCGTGGTAGAACGTTCTTGGTTTTACGAATAGCCTGTTTGGTATAATTTACCTGCTTGTTAAGCAGGAGGAGAGTTATGACTGAATTTTCTCAGCGCGAGGCTCCTAAGGTTACCACGGGAGGAGTAACCTTTTATATTAGCCAGGGATTAAAAAGACTTCCTGATGAGACAAAACAGCGGTTGCGCGCTTGGTTAAAACTGACGGAGAAGCCGGTAGTGCCCGAGTTGGAATATGAGCCGCCGCTTGAGCTTCAAAGATCGGCAACAGCCAGAGAGGTGGACTTGGTTTACCAGGATCCTTATTATGAGACGAGATTTAATATTCCGGTTTGGTTGGGGAGGGATAGCGAGCCAGGGGTGAGGGAACCAAGCCGGCAGGGTGTTACTTTACACCTTGACTTTCAAGCTTTACTTCCTCCTGATAGGGGTGCGATTCCAGCTGATAGTGACCGGTGGCGGGTTCCGCTGGATGCTTTGGTGCGGGCAACTTGCGTTTTTGATCTTTTAGAAGAGACCCAGCCGGAAAGATTACCTGAAGGGATTTCGGCTAGTGATTATGGGGCAAGGTGGAATCGCCATTTCCAGGGCAGAGATGGTAAACAAGTCAGGGTTGTCGGAATGGAAGTGGATCGGATTACCACTGGCTGTGGTCAAACTTGGCAGAGTTTTAGTCGGGCTTTAGAAAGATCAACCGCCGGCTGCATGAAATTGGATTTTAGTAGGATTCAGGAGAGCATTTGGAATGCTGACTTTAAACGGAGCCGGAACTATCATGCCTGACAGAACTTCTTAATCGTTTTGACAATATATTCTCTTTGTTCTTTGGTAACCCACCAGCCGACCGGAATTGAGACCATTTCTTTGATAAATTTTTCCAATTGAGGGAGGGGTCTTTTAAATTGGCGGACGCAGCTGTGTTTGTCATTTCGGGCATGGACCTGAGAAACATCAATCCCTCTATCTTTGAGGTATTTCATAAATTGATTAAGCTTTTTAACTTTGATGGTAAAGAGCCAATAAGCAGAGAGGCGATCTTTCTTTTCCTTAAGTAAAGTGATGCCTTTAAGGCCTTTTAGTTGCTGGCGATAAAACCGGGCGTTAGACCGGTGGATTTTTAAGTTATCTTTAACGTACTTTAGTTGTTCCAGCCCAATGGTAGCGGCGATGTCGTGGAGGTTAAATTTGTAGCCCCAATCCTTAATGTCCTGATGACAGCGGAAGTCTTTTTGGGGGGTTTCCCGGTCTAGGCCGTACCAGCGGAGAAGCTTTCCTCTTTGATAGATCTTTTTACTTTTAACAAAGACCGCTCCTCCTTCAATAGTGGTGAGGTGTTTGATGGCGCCGAAGGAAAAAACCGTAAAATCGGCTACCTGGCCGATCTTTTTATTTTTGTAAGTAGCGCCAAAGGCGTGGGCGGCGTCTTCAATAATCTGAATTTTTTTGCCTTCAGGAGTGCGGGCAATCTTTTTTAAAGCCTGATAGTCACAGGGATAACCGGCCCAGTCAACAGCTAAAATGGCTCGGGTTTTTCTGGTGATTAGCCTGGCAACACTGGCGGGGTCAATGTTGCCGGTTTCTGGATTAATATCGGCCCAAATTGGATTAGCGCCAGCGGCGAGAATCGGCCAGTTGGTAGCGGTACAGGTCATTGAAGTGGTAATGACTTCATTGTTTTGATTGACTCCGGCTAATCGAAGGGCCAGTTGGAGGCCGGCGGTGCCGGTGCCGACCGTTAAAACAAGAGGGTTGCCGATGAATTTTCCCAGCGCTTTTTCAAACTCAGCCACTTTTGGACCTTGGCCAATGTAACCGCTAAACAAGGTTTTTTTAACCGGGGGCCAGACTGATTTGGGCATAAAAACCTTAAAAAGGGGAACGGGTTTATTCTTTTGCATAATCTTTCCTTAAAATACTCATCATTAAATAATGGTGCCATTTTTTATCACGCCAGAGAGATTGATATTGAATGCCCTCTCTTTTAAATCCAAGTTTTTTATATAAATTAATCGCCGGTTGATTAAAATCAGCGACCAGCAACCAGACGCGGTTAATTCTTTTTTTGATAAAAAGATAGTCTAGCATAAGCTGATAGGCCCGGGTGGCAATTCCTTGTCGCCGGTGTTTGAGAGCGATGTCGGCGCCAATTCTAATGCTTCGGTTGGCCTGATCTTGTTCGTCCAGGCGAATAACGCCGGCGAACTGATCTTCTTTTTCAATCGTTAGGTATTGGCAGCTTGTGTTTTGAGGAAGCCTGGCAAACCAGGCATGTTGTTGTTTTTTACTGATCACCTTGTTATAGGTGAGAAAGCGTCGGGTTTCAGGGTGATTTCGGAGTTGACGAAGAGATTCTAGGTCATCTTGGTTAACGGGTCGGATTAGAATTGAGCCATCGGCGAGCCTGATTCCTCTTTTGGTTTTTTCCTTAAACTTTTTTAGCAGGATATCCTTTGTTTTCCGATAGAGTTCGAGCTCATTTAAATCGATTTTTCCCCGAAGATAAAGAGTTGGTTTTTTTTTAAAACACAGGTCCGCTTTTTTAAAGCCAATTTTATTAAGGATCTTTAAAGACCCCAGGGTAAACAGAGGACAAAGCAAAGCGAGTCTTTCATAAAGATCCTCAATTTTGTCATCGGGAAAAACCGGATAGCTGGTTCGGCAGATGATCGGGCCGAAATCATAATCCGACCCCATTTTATGGAAGGTCAGGCCCTGTTCTTTGGCCTTCTTTTTTATAGTGTGGTAAAGAATGTCTGACCCGCCCCATTCGGGTAAGAGTCCGGTGTGGACGTTAAAAGCGTTTTTAATTTCGATTATCTTTTGGTTGTATTGAATTGAAAGTTTGAGATCGTGTTTAGTGTCAGGACTAACTTCAGGCAGAGGCATTTTGCCGGGAACGGCGGGAGGTCTGGTATTGGGAATATAGCCAACCAAGTTATAGCCCTCGGTCAGAAGCAGCTGGCAAGTTCTGGCGGTCAGAAAGGTCGAGCCGTAGACTAAAATTTTCATCAGCTTAGAATATCATTTTTTTATTTATTTTTCCTGAAAATGTTTCTTTGTTAGTTTCGGCAGGTAATTAAGAACAAACTTTAGACGCTGGTATTTGTATTTTCTCTTGAGGAAAAACTTGAGGTTTTCCCAGGAAAAAAATGATTTTTTTAAGGTTCTTAGAAGATATTTTTTTCTTAATCTTTCTTTTTCTTGGACCAGGTTTTTAATTTTTGACTTATTGAGTCTTTTGGTTAAGGGACTGCCGTTCCAATCAAGCAAGCCATATTCATCAGCGCTGATTTCCTCACCGACCATTTCGTAAAATCTGGTGCCGGGGAGGGGAGTGGCAATGGCGAAAAGATAAACATCGGCATTTATCTCATCGGCTAGCTTTTCTGTTTTTTTAAGGTCGTTTTTGGTTTCGGTCGGCAGGCCGATCATAAAATTAGCCAAAGTTCTGATCCGGTATTTTTTGGCCAGGCGGAAAGCATTTTTGATTTGATTGATGGTTGTGCCCTTGTTGATGATCTTATCTAAGATTCTTTGACTGCCGGATTCGACGCCAATATCCATTTGAAAACAACCGGCTTCTCTTAAATCCTTTACCAACCTTTCGTCCAAAGTGTCAGCCCGGACTTGGCAGTTAAAGATCAGTTGGTGTTTTTTTAAGATTTGGGCAACCGCCAGGGCGTGTTTTTTGTTAATGGTAAAGGTGTCGTCAATCAGCCAAACGGCTTCAATTTTGAAGTGTTTTTTTAAGTAGCTGACTTCTTTTTCGATATTTTTTAAAGATTTAAAGCGAAGCTTTTTCCCAAAGATTAGATTGCAGCCGCAAAATGAGCAGGAAAAGGGACAACCGCGAGCGGTTAAAAGGAGGGCACCCTTTACCGGCAGGCCTCTGATGGTGGCAATGTCCATTTCAAAAAACCGGGGATCGATCTTTTCATAAGGAGGCCGGGAAACGCTGTTTATTTCCGCTTCCGTCAGCAATTCCCGGGGAGGGTTAAATATATTTTTATCCTTTTTTTTCCAGCCCAGGCCCTTGATTCGGGCAAAGCCCGGGTTTTTTTTAAAAATTTCCTTTGCAAACTCGGTGAGGGTCTTTTCGCCTTCGCCGAAGCAGATAAAGTCAAAGCCTGATTTTAAAAAATCCTCACCCCGGAAGGTTGGCTGGGGACCGCCGACAATAGTGATGATTTTGTTGTTATACTTTTTGATGTTTTGATTTATTCTGATTACTTCGTTAAATTCCCGGTGACTGGCGGAAAAACAAATTAGTTTGGGCTTGATCTGTTTGATTTTTCTGAAAATCGCCGCTTCCCTTTGGGAAGAGAGGATTCTTTGGGGAGAGATTTGGGAGTCGATAATAGTATTTTTAAATCCATTGTTTTCGAGGTATCCGGAAAGACAAAGAATGCCTGAGGGATACATATTTTGGTACCACAGAGAAGGATTAATAATAAAAACAATGTCTTTTTTTCTGCGCTTCATCGGACTTATCTTGAGTATACACAAGTATAGCAGATGTTTTTTTAAAAAGTTTTGATTTCGGGGATTATTTTCTGGATGGAATTTATGGAAGTGCTTGGTTAGAATGGGAGAATGGCAAAGTATTTAACTAAATTAAAACCGGAAGAATTTTTAAGGCGCTATTTGAAAGTGGCGCCATTGGCGCTGGCGGTTTTTCGAAGTATCGAAGCCAAAAACATTGCCGAGGTATCGATGGGGCGGCCGATCTTGGATTTGGGTTGCGGTTTTGGCGAATTTGCCGGAGTTTTTTTTCAAAAAAAAGTGGAGATGGGTCTGGATATTTCCTGGGAAGAACTGATCAGCGCCCAAAAGAAAAATCTTTATGAGAAATTAACTTGGGCTGATGCCGGCGACCTGCCTTTTAAGGATAATCATTTTGAAACAGTGCTTTCGGTTTCGGTTTTGGAGCATATTACCAATGTCAGGCCGGTTTTAAAAGAAGTTTTCCGAGTTTTGAAGCCGGGAGGAAAGTTTGTTTTAACGGTTAACGGGGCAAAGATAAACCGGCTTTTGTTTTGGCCTGAGTGGTTGCAAAAAAGAGGACTGTCCTTTCTGGCGGCCAAATATATTGCTTGCTACCACCAAATTTTCAAACATCAGACTTTATGGTCAAAAAAAAAGTGGGAAGGCGCCCTTCAGAAAGCCGGTTTTAAAATTGACCAGTCGCGGGAAATAATTTCGCCGGCGGCAACCCGAATCTTTGATTTTTTTCTGATTACGGCTTGGCCTTCACAAGTTATTAAGCTTTTAACCGGCTACCGCTGGGCTTGGCGGCCAAAATGGTTTCGGGAATGGCTGGTGAAAAAATACGCCTGGGTTGTTAAGAGAAAGGAAAAAGAAGGAAGCAATCTTTTTATTGTGGGGATTAAATAGTCCGGGATAAGAGATATCGTGATTGCTTAGGTTTTTTGACAAAAAACGATTCCGGGTTGTTAAAGAAAGCGATTAATTACCTGATATCCTGCTTGACAAAAAACTAATTTTGAAGTAAAAAAGCCCTACTCCTGCCAAAACTTCTGCCAAAGATAAATATTTGCCCGGAAAGGGAAAACTGCTCCGAAATAAAATGCTCTATTGGGCGACTTTTACCTTAGGGTTTTATCTGGGGTCAATTGTTATTTTTAGGGCTTTTAATCGGGACCGGGAAGAGTAATAAGCTATTAGCCATCGCAGCTTGAAGAACAGGACATGGTAAAGGGAAGGGAATTGCCTCGATAGATTTTGCCAGTAAGGTCCATCGGAAAAATCTCCAAGTATTCACTTTCGTAGGATGGTCCGGAACATCCAAGATCCCACAATTTGGCAGGCAAGCCGTTGGCGTAAACTAAATTGTCAAAGGGAATAAATAAGGCTTTTTTGTAAGGAAAGGGAATGTGATAAGGGCCGAGGTCCTTATTTAATTCATCTTTAAAATAAAAGTGGTCATGTTGGGGCAGGTAGAGATCAAAGACCCGGTTTCCAAATTCGAGATAGACTTTTCTTCTTTTGACGCTGTTTTTTTCGTCTTCGGATTGGGGAAAGGATAAGCCGTACAGAAGGTTGGGATTATTAAAAAGGGGTAGGGGCCAATGAAGAAAATTGGCTTCATAGTGATAGCCGGGTGAGCAAATGTCAATCTCGCCCAGGAGAGGCTGGTTATTTTTCTTGGCTTGGGTAGGCGGCAGCGCTTGTTGAGGGAGTTGATAACTAGTGTCAACGATGAACTGTTTTTTGACTGTTGGTTTTCTTGGGGTGGTAATTGTTAGGACGTGATGGCCGTTAGTGAGCGAAGATTGGGGTTTAAAGACAAAGATCACCGGAGGTAATTCGTTTCTTTTTCTGACCAGGCATTCTTCTTTAGAGGCAAGCGGTTCTTTATTTTGGGAATGGCCGTAAAGATTACTACTGATAATGCCGCCGGCAAATTCTTTTTGATTATGATCGTCGGTGCAGACTACTTCTGGGTATTGAGGGAAGCCATAAATTTCATTTTGAGGAATGTCATCGATAAGGATTTTTAGATTAGTTATTTTTCCTGGTGAGAATACTAGCCGGTATTCTAAAATCTCATTGTAAGGAGGGGTTTTGAGGGTAAATTCACTTGGAAGAAATTCAGCTGAGAGTTGGCGGATTTTGCCAATGAAAGTGGGTTGGGTTTGGGTAATTGGTTGATTGCCAGCGGGGAAGAACCACCTTAGGGTTTCGTTAGTTGAAGTTTTGGTGGTTTGTTCTTTCAGAGCAGCTTGTTTTAGATTGAAAAAAAAGCGGTCCGGGGCCCTATCATCATCTAAAAAGGTAAGGGTGTTAATAATGGTGTTAATTAGTGCTTCGCTTTCTTCTTTGTTGGTGAAAAAGTTGTAAACTAATTCTCCTTTTTGAATAACCAGAATTCCGGTCGAGTTGTTGTACTCGCGATTGGCGACTAACTTAGTGGCCGGGCAGCCCTTGATTGTTAAGCTTTCGGGTTTAAGGCTCTCTCCTTCAAATTTATACAGATGGGCCATTGCTACTTCTTGGTGATTCATTAACTGGGCTTCAGGGTTGAAATAGCGGCCGACAACAACCGAGAAGAAGGGAGAATAAGGATAATTATCGTCAGACCAAACAAGGCCATACTGATTAACTAAGTTAAAGGTTTTGGGTTCGCCGGAGATGTTTTGGGGGAGTAAGAAACTGAAATTAAGGTCTTTGTTGGTGTAGGTGGCTTTGATCCTAGTTTGATCGGGAAGCTGTCTTGTGATTGGTTGATGGGTTTTAGGGTGTTTGTCGGTTAGAGCGAGAAAGAAGGCGATGATGACTATAACTATGCCAAGGCTGGTAGTAGTAAAGACGATTGCTTGGTTGAGTGTTTTTTTTGACCTCATGCTCTTTGGAATTAAGCTGACTAATTATACCAAAAGATTTGTAGGAGAAATTAAAAAGATCTAAATTTTAACCAGTGAATACTTCAATTCGGGAATTAGAAAAGGTTGGCACGGAATTGGTTAGTTTGCCAAAAGATTGTTTGAGTAGTTGGGTTTGGTAGAAAGAATTAATCGGAAAGTGCTTATTTTTCTCACTGCTTTATATATTTAATGGGGGGGGATTTTGACAGTTTTTTGATTATCGGCTGCTGGAGAGCGGAGTTTTTTTTGATGTTAATGGCTAAAATGGGGAGTCTTAGTTGACGGTTAAGTTGATGATTATTTTGGTGGTTATTTTGACCTGGCCTGCAATTTACGCAACTAGGTTTTGGGTATTGAATCTTAAGACAGGCGAATGATAAAAACGATTTCGATCAGGAAAGGCTTTGGGGTGTTTTTTATAGGCTCAAGATAAGCCTGTTTTTTTTGAAAAGAAAAGTTGTTCGGAAAGTAAGTTTTTGCTTTTGCAAAGCTTTAACGAGCAGTTTATTTTTTAAGATTCTCCTGGCGCTGTTTTTTTATCTTATTTTTTGTCCCGGTCGCGGTTCGTTTTACTCCGCTCAGGGTAAGCTGATTGCCCCGGAGACGGGTCTTTAAAGAATTTCTTCATGCCTGAAAAAGAAAAAAAATTACCCATTTTTGCCCCTAAAAATTAGCTTGACAAGGTATATCCATTTAGTGTTAACATTAGAAACTAGCTTTGAAAAAGCTATGTAAAGCTAGAAATCTATTTACAATGTAGTTAATTAGGTAGACACTTAGGGATCTGGGTGTTTGTGACTGCCAATGAAGCCTAGAAAAACAGCAGAGGAGAGACTCCGGTTAATCCGCCAGGTTCTGAATAAGAAGACAACAATCTCCAAAGTTTGTCTTCAGGCAGGAATTTCACGACCGACTTTTTATCGCTGGTTAAAGACATATAAAAAAACTGGTTCTTTGGCCCCTCTAAGGCCGGGGAGGCCGCGGAAGGCAAGGGAAAAAGTTGCGAAGAGGAGAAAAAATAAGGTTTTGACTCCGGCCTTAAGACAACAACTAGTAAAAAGACTTCTTCCAAAAAATCAGACAGTGGCTGTGATTTGTCGGGAATTTGGTGTTTCTCGGCCAACGGCTTATAAGTGGCTTCGGCGTTATTTGGATTTAGCCGATCAGAAGCAGATTTATTTGGAAGACAAAAAGCCAGCGGTGCTTCGTTATTATCAGCAAACTCCAGCAGAGTACGAAGAAGTTGTTTTGAAGGCGGTGGCTAAGAACCCGGAATTAGGGGTAAGGAGGCTGGTTGGGGTTTTGCCTAAGATTGGCCGAAAACCACTTGTTGGTTATCACGGGGTGCAGAAAATCATGGAGAGAAATGGGCTGAACAACTTAGAGGCTAGGCAAAATTATGCAAAAGACAGTACAATCTGGCTTGACCGCTTTATTTCCGAGATTGTGAAGATAGCCACTTCTGTTCTGCTATTGCCGGTTAAAAAGAGAGTTTATCTGATCCGCCTGGGATTTGTCGGCTTCCTTTCCGGTCTCAGCACAGTAGTGGTTCTGGGGACGATTCGATTTTATTTGCTGTTATATTCGGGGAGATCGTTGGGTTCGCAGATCGGAATTTTGACTGCTAGTGTTTCTTTACTGACCGGTTCAATTTTTCTTTTATACTCTTTGAAATATTATCTTACGGTGGCTTTGGTTTTATCTTTTTCTCAGGAAAAGAAACCTGATGACGGCAAAACCGAAAAAAAAGCAGCGGTTTTTGGGGAAGGAATGTCTTTTTGGAGTTTAATGGGGAGGATTTTCGGGATTGATATTGAGGTTAATCCGAAAAAAAAGCTGGGGAAGAGGAGGGGGATTTTGGGTCGGTTAACTTCGCCGATGATTGGTCCTGGCCTAGATCCTGATCTTGATAAAGTCAGACTTTCAAGATATCCCTTTGTCTCCATTCAGCTGCCGATGTACAACGAAAAAAGAGTGGCTGAAAGACTTCTCAAGGCCTGTTCCCGGATCAA
>JAFGMK010000031.1 GCA_016927565.1 Minisyncoccota bacterium
AGATAATGGCCGCCATACCACCCCCACTGGCCAATTAGACGGAGATGATCAAAGAAAAAGCCAATTTTCATTGGTCGAAAAGGCGTCGCTTCAGAGGCCGCTCCGGCCAAAGAAAAAGTACTTGAAATAAAGGTCGGAATCCACCAAAAATTAAACAGCCCCACAAGCACTAATAAAAACAAGTGGAGCTTAAAAAAAACAAATAGTTTTTTTAAGGTTAATCGCCGGGTTAACGAAACCACTAGCAGATATAACAAGAGACTAAGCGGAACTACTGATATTGCCGGCGGATTAAGACTCGGACCAGCCAGTCCCAACGAGACCAAAGCGATCAAAAAGACATATTTAAGCTTCTCTGTTTTTAGCAGTTGGTAATAAAAAACAAAGACTAAAGGCCAGAAAACCGATATCGGCCAAAACCGGTCCTGAAAAGAAGTCACAATCCGAAAGGGATTTAAAACATAAAAAAAGCTGGCAAAAAAATTGATCGACCAGTGATAACGAGGAAATAACTTTGAAGCCAGATAGTAAAAGCTAAAAAAAGAGCCGAGATAAAGAAAAAGCCAATAAAGATTCTCGATTACGACTAAATCCAGACCAAGCCATTGGAAAAAAGCATAGAAAGCCCCCAGCGGCAACCAGTCGTTTACAGGGTAATAATAACCATGGTTAATCTTCGACCAAACAAATCTTCGGTCAAGAAAAGAAGGATTCAGAAACCAGCTGATATCCCCAGCGGCGATTAATTTAAACTTGGTTAGCTGAAAAATAACTAACCCAAAAAAAAGCGCCACCCCCAAAAACAAACCCAATTTCTTTAACACTTTAAAACTAAAACCAAATAATTAATAAAGATTTCTTGAGAAACAAATAGCCGATCCAAGAAAAGAGCCAGATAGGAAAAAAGCAAGAAGGGCGGATAGATGATTATCGACACTAAATAAGCCGCTCGGTTCCGAGCGGCGAAATTATTAAGATATTCATTAAAAAGCAACGCTACTGTTGAAAAAAGAGATCCCTGTTTTTTAATCTCCAAAACTTTTGCTTTTTGACCTTTGAGACAGTTTAAAAAACCATATTCCGTCAGCCGCTGGAAATCATCAGGTTTTTCGTGAAGTCCGCCAATCAAAGGAAAACTTAGCAGAAGGTAACCATTTTTTTTGGTTATCCGCAGCATCTCCTTAATCATTAGAGTCGGCTGGGGATGATGCTCCAAGACCTGGAAACTAACGGCCACATCAAAGCGATGATCAGGAAAGGGCAAGCGATAGTTTTGGCGATAGCTTTTTTTAAAAAAATAGTCAGGCTTACTGCCAGGAAAATCCTTATTAATCGAAAAATCAGGAAAGTCAATTCCCTGATAGCTGGTAATATCATTAAAAAAAAGTCGGTAGGGTTTTTGGCCGCAACCAATATCAATCAGATCTCCTGAAAAATGATACTCTTTAGCCAGCCGACGAATATCCCGGGTTAAATAGTGTTTAATCAGGAAAAATGGAGATAAAAAAAACCTTAAGGGCATTATCAATCAATTTACCATAATTAACCCCCGTCTTGAAGAGAGGATCGTCAACTGTTAGAATTCTAGTCGGCCACAAACACCTTCAAGATGTAATCTCTTAGCATCTAAAAAGGTGAATTATTTGTAAGTAAATAAAAACTTAAAAGCAATGATCAGATTCGACCAGGCTCTGATAATCACCCACGTTTACTACTCAAAAAACAGGAAAGAACCCACTGATGGACCCTACTCCTCGGTTTATAAGTCTCTTAAAAACAAGATCAAAAAAATAGAAACCTGCCAGCTGCCGATTGCCAGTTTTGAAAATAAAATTGTTTGGGGCCGCTGGCCACGGCTTAAAAAGATAACCCTGCCGGCCTGGTTGAGTTGCTGTCCGCCGATTAAGTATTTAGTTGATTACTTCCTGATCACGGGCTACGCTTTAAAATTCATTCTTACTGATCGCGCTTTGAAAAAAGTTATCATCGCCATTGACCCGCTCTCTTGTCTGCCGTTGATTCCTCTTAAAAAGCTTTTTTCCTTCCGTTTGGTTTTTTATTGTGTTGACTTTAATCGAAAACGAAGTTCCAACAGGCTTTTGCAGAAATTTTATGAAATTGCCGATAAAATTTCCAGCCAACACAGCGATCAAACCTGGGTAATTAGCGAGGCCCTTAAAACATATAAAAAAGACCATTACCAGATCAAGTCTTTTTATGTTCCGAATTCACCCGTCTTCGACTCCCAATACGGACAAAAAGGTAAACTCCAAAAAAAAGGCAACAAGATCGCCTGGACCGGCGGCTTTATGACTGATCGGCAGTTTGATCTTTTGTTTGGCATCCTTTCCAAAATTCAAAAAATAAGACCAGAGATGGAATTTTATTTTGCTCCGATCGTCAAGCATCAAAAATTTGTTAAGTTTTGTCGTGATTATCAACTTAAAAAAAGCCGGGTCCTTTATCTTAAAAATCGGGAGGAGTGTCTTAATTTTTTCACCCGTTGCGATTTGGGGATTGCTATTTATGATGATCAATTCGGGTCAACCAAGTTTATTGAACCCTTGAAAATCTGGGATTTTATGATTTGCGCCATGCCCTTTATTATTTCCAGTGAACCATCGATCTCTAAGCCAATCAAAAAGGCCGGGATAGCTTATTTTTTAGAACCCGGTAATAAGATCCCGAAAGACGGCTCGTTTGAAACTTTTTTAAAAAAGGAAAACTTAAAAAAAAGGCAAAAAGACTGTCTCGCTTTGGCTCAGAAATTTGATATTCAAAAACAAATCTTAAAATGCCTTCAAAAGATGGAAATCTAGAAGTGAATTCGATACCAAGCGATTGTTTCCTTTAACCCCCTAGTAAGACCGTATTCTGGCCGCCAGCTTAAAATCCGCCTCGCTTTGGCCGCTTCTAAATACTGATGTCTGATCTCACTCTTGGCTTGGTTTAGAATCTTATATTTAGGCTCCTGCTGACAAAGCCGGTAAATCTTTTTAACCAGAGTTAAAACTGAAACCGGTTTCCCGTTGCTAAAATTAAAGGCTCCGCCAGCTAAATGCTTTTTCTTCATCAGCCTGGCTAAAAGAAGATAGCCGGAAACAATATCGCTTACAAAAACATAGTCTCGGGTAAACCGACCATCGCTCCGAATTAAAAAAACCTCATTGGCCAGGGCTTTTCGAATCGCATCCGGAACGATCCGGGAAAAATGAAAATCGCCCGGGCCGTAAATATTACCGCACCGGGTCACTCCAACCGGAACTTTAAAAGTTTTAAAATAAGCCCGGCAAATCAAATCGGCCGAGGCCTTGGAAACATCGTAAGGATATTCTCCTTTTAAAGGAGTCGTTTCCCGGTACGGAAGCCGACGATGACTGCCATAAGCCTTATCACTGGAGGCAACCACCATTGCTTCCAGACAGTCCATATTTCTGGCCGCTTCCAGTAAATTAGCAGTTCCTAAAACATTAACCCGAAGCGCTTTTAAGGGATAACGCTTGGCCAAACCGACAATAGACTGGGCGGCTAAATGAAAAACAATTTCCGGCCGGTATTTTTCAAAAATCCGATTGATTAGCCGATAACTAACTACACTCCCCTTAATTCCCTTTATTTTCCTCCGCCAACCTTCAAGTATCGACAGGGGCCGCTGCCTGGCATTATCTAAACCAATTACCCGGGCGCCTTTTTCTATCAATACCTTCGTCAGCCAAGAGCCTAAAAAGCCCTCATAACCAGTTACAAAAACCCGCTTATCAGACCAGTAGGAGTCCTTCATTTCTGCCAAACCTCCCAGGGAGCCTTTCCTTGAGCCCAAATTTTATTAAGATAAAGATATTCCTTCGGCGTATCCATGCCTAACCAAAAACCCCGGTGCTTAAAAACCCCCAACACGCCATCCCGAGCCATTTTGGCCAAAACTTGTTTTTCAAAATCCAGATTACTGCTGGAGTCAAAATATAAATCAATCACCTCTCGATTAAAAATCATAAAACCGCCGTTAATAAAGCCCTGACTTGTTTTCGGCTTTTCCCGATACCTGGTTATCTTCCGGCCTTTAATCGCCAAAACTCCGTAACGGCTAGGCGGGTGGATCGCTGTCATGGTTCCCAACAAGCCTGATCTTTTATGAAATTCGGCCAACTCTCCCAGATTTAAATCAGTCAGGCCATCACCATAGGTAACCGAAAAGAGCTTATCCTGACCCAGATATTGTCTGACTTTAAAAATCCGGGCTCCTTTTTCCGTTTCTTCACCGGTCTCGGCTAGGGTAATCTCCCAATCCTCAATATCCCGAAGGCCGTGGCAAACAACCGACTTCTGCTGATTAAGCCGAACAGTGACATCAGCCGTCTTAACCGAATAATTTAAAAAGAACTCTTTGATCGCCCAGCTGTTATGCCCCAAACAAAGAATAAACTTTTTAAAACCATAAGCAGCATAACTTTTCATAATGTGCCAGACAATCGGCCGATCACCAACAAACAACATTGGTTTGGGGATGCCGGCCGAGACCTCCCTTATCCGCATGCCTTTTCCGCCGCACAAAATGATTACTTTCATAAAGCCTCCTTTGCCACTGATAGTAACATTCTCTCAAATTGTTGGTAAATCTTTTGGGGATTAAAATTAGCCGTTACCTGTTTTCGGGCGGCTCGACCTATCTTTGCCAAAGCAGCCGGCTCCTGTTCTTTAATCCGAAAGAGTTCCTCGATTTTTTTCACAAAAGCCTCTACGGAAAGATTAATCAAAAAGCCGGTTTTCCGATCAACAATAATTTCTCGAGGTCCAGGGATATCGGAGGCAATTACCACTCGACCGGCTGCCCCGGCCTCCAAAACAACAAAGTTTACGGTTTCATGACGCGAGGGGACCAAAACAATATCCGTCCATGAGTAATGCCTTCCGATTTTAGAATTGGGGACATAACCCAAATAATCGACATTTTCAAATTCTTTTCCTAAGTTGACCGCTTCCCGCTGATAAACTTGATTGTCTCCCTGACCGGCTAAACGGAAGTGCAATTTAGAAAAAATCTTTTCCGTTGAAAGAGCTTTGATAACAGCAAACAGAATATCAATTCCCTTCTGTTCGACAAAACGACCAACAAACAAAAATCGCAGGCAGCGGTGAGTACCGATTAGTTCTGACTTGACCCGGCTAATACCAGTTGTTTCAGCCTCAAAGGGGTGATGAATCAGGATTGCTTTCAGGCCGAATCTTTCCTCGATCAGGCGCTGATCATCCCGATTCGGAACCTGAACCAGCCCGGCTCCCCTAAGCAACCAGCGGTAAAGAGGGCTGGCGTACAAAAAATTGTGTAATTTATTGTGAAAGCAACCGACAAAGGGAATTTTAATCGCTGTGTGGACTCCGACCACAATCGGAGGAAGGTTTTTAAGGCCCATTAATTTCAGCAAAAAAAGGTCATAAAATTCATTTTTAACATAAATCACCTGGTTTTTTTTCAAAAGCGATTTCATTTTCCTCAGCGGGATTGAATGCCAATTGGCCAAGCCGATTTTTCTACTAACCTCGGCCTTAGTTTCTCTTTGAGTAACCGCTACTTTTTGGCCGTAATACAAACTCCACAGCTTAACAATCTTTTGAGAAGAAGCCTCGTCAATCGTAATCAAATTAACTTCAGCTCCCCGCTCAGTCAGATTTCGAGCCAGTTCAATAAAATACTTTTCCACTCCCCCGCCATAAGTTAAAAGAGCCGGTAAAAACAACCCGACTCGAAGGTTTTTTTTTCTCATTTAAACCAGTCTGGTATTTTTTAATAAAGTGTCCATAATCGGCATTCTCCTTTCACTCGTATCCGCGTAATTTCGAAAAGCAACCAACTGAAAATCAAACCGACTAGAAGACAGCAGTTTAAAAAGAGAGCTAATAGTGTAGCGGGGATTATCTGCTATGGTCACCTCCAAAAATAAATACTTTGTTATGGCCAGTGATTTTTGAGCCCCCCTCAAGACAAGCGCCTCTGAAGTTTCAGTGTCAATTTTTAAGATGTCAATTGTCTTTATTTTTTCTTTTTTAACAAATTTATCCAAAGTCTCGGTTCTTACCTGAACGCTTCCTTTTGAACAGATGCTATTGGTGGCGCTGTCCTGGGAATCAGCCCTCATTCTGGCCATGCCTCTTTGACTTGACATTGCCAGGGGAAGCAGTTTTATTCTCGAATCGTCTGGGAAATTTTTTTTTAACGTTTCAAATGTTAGAGGAACCGGTTCAAAACAATATATCAGGCAACGGGGATACCTCTCCCGCATCAGCTTAGCAAAAAAGCCAACATTGGCACCAATGTCAATTACTGTTTGGATCGGGGTATCTATCTTGGCCAAATTTAACATTTTTCGGTGACGAGTCAAAAGGCTCTGATAACTGGCCAACCCCAGGCGCGAATCATAATAAATCTTATCACCGGCAACCTTAGCCCAAGCCTTGCCAAGTTCGAATGGTTTTAAAAAGTGCCTTATCAAAAGAAAGTATTTTTTGGTTAGAAAATCAAACTTTAAAAACCCCGGCCAGGGACAAACTTGCCAAAACAAATAATCCAGCTTTAACGATTTAAAAAACAAGAGAATTCCTTTCTTTCAAACCCGATTATATATATTGGTAAGATCAAAATTATCTCTAACCTGGGCAATATTTTTAAGCATTTGCCGGTAATCATTTTCCCCGAGAAAAGCAATTTTCTTTAAAATTTGTCTGGCTTCTTTTTCATTTTGATAGACATAGCCTAATTTTTTCTCCCGGATTTGGCTGGCAATTTCCGGCATATCGGAAATAATGACCGGAATAAAGCAGGCCAGGTATTCCTTAACTTTAATCGGATCACAATATTTGATCCAGTCAGTATCGTCACCTTTAAGAGAATAAGGTGCCAAACCGAAGCCGGAAAACTTCTTTAAATAGGCAATCACGGCCGGATGTGGTTTTAGACCCATAAATTTTACCCGGTGGCTAATCTTTAAACTCCTAGCCAGTTTCTTAAGCTCCCCCTCATACTGACCCGACCCGATTACTTCAAGTTTAATTTTAATCTTAGGCAATAATTTGATAATGTTTTGAAGTCCCCTTTCGGGCGAGATATACCCAATAAACAAAATTTTTCTGGAAAATTTCTTCTGCCGATAGTCAATCCGGCCGATTTCTTTAAAATAAACACCGTTAGGAGTATGGACCATTTTCGCCGTTGGCACTCCTTCGCTTGCCCTGGCTTTTAGGGTTCTTTGACTATTGCAACAGACTTTATCAGCCCTGAGGGCGCAAAATTTATCCAATGCCACGTAAAGCCAATTTTGAAAACGATTGGCAAACCGTCGGCGAGCAAAGTCAGAGGTAAAAAAAACTACCTGCCTAATTCGCAAGAACTTTTTAAATACAATTAACGGCAAAACTGCCAAACAATTAGTTCCAACCGCCTTATCGATCGGTTTAGGAATTTTGCCAATCCAAATAAGGGTTCGGCCCAGATCAGACAAATACCGCCGGGCACCCATCGTTTTAGATTTTTTTTTAACCAACAGGTGCTGGCCATGATAAAAAGAAGACTGATAAATCTTAACACCGTCAATCGGGAAATACATCCGGTAAAAATCAGCCGATTGCTGTTGGAAATAATCAGACAGAAGTTGAACCGGGCCGGGCAGTTCAGAAATGTGAGCCACCAGCAAAACTCTTTTCATCTTTTAAAAATTAGATCCAGCGAGTCAAGTTGCTCGTCTCGGTAATTTAGACAACCTGTTCCCGCCAAAGAAAAACTGTTCTTAATCATCGTCTTTAAAATTGCCTGCAGATTCTTTAAATCGACTACTTTCACTTCAATGATTATTACTCCGGTTATTTTTAAAGCCTTTTCAGCTCCTTTAAGTACCTGCTCTTCATATCCCTCAACATCAATTTTTAACAAGGAGATCCGGTTAATTTTCTTACTCTTTATAAAATCATCCAGCCTTATCTGGTCCGCCTTGACCAGATTTGACTGTTTTCCCTTTTGGGCAACAAATGATTCCTCGGGGGAGTTTTGATTAAAGCTAAAAGAAACGGTTTTTTTTAAATCGCCGACAGCTTGATTAAAATTTTTAATTTTTTTGATTCCGGCGCAATTTTTTTCTAGCAACCGATAGCTGTCACGGCCCGGTTCAAAGCTATAAATTTCGGCTCGGGGATTAAAATAGTTAGCCATTAGCGAAAAGGTCCCGAAACTGGCGCCCACATCAAGAATCACTTCTGCTTCTTGGTAATAAACTTGATAAAAAGCAAGATGGGCCATGAGGTGGTCCAGAAGTAAATTTACATGATCACCGAAAAACAAAAATTCGCGGCCTTTAAAAAAGTGGGTCTTTTTTAACTGACCGCGGAACCGCCAATTCAATAATAAATCAACCGGATAGACAAGAATAAACGAAAGCCTTTCCCCAAAAGCAATTCTGCTTTCAAAAAAAAGACGGATTATCATCCCCAAAAATAAACAAATCCTTTTCATTTCTTTTTTTGCCAATCAGTCATGTTTTTTAAACAAACCGCGCAGTGAGGCCGGCGGCCCTGTTTTTTAAGCTGGCGGCGGAAATAGATAAATCCAGCATTATTCCAAATCCTGATTAGAGGTTTTTTGAAAATATTGCCCAAAACTACCCCCTTTTCTCTTAGACGACAACAGGGGATCACGTCGCCATTGTTTAAAATCTGCAGCTCAGAAAAGGGTTGATAGCAGGCCAGTAAAGCCACCCTATCTTTAATTTGATATTGAGAGCCAGTCGGTAAAAATCTTCGCGAGAACTGTTCAACAATCTTTGGGTTGTCGCCAAAAAAATAATCATCTCCGCCGGGGATGAAGGGCAAGCCGGTTCTGAACTGGTCAATACCAACCTGAATTGCCATTTTTCTGGCTTTCTCAACCTCGCTCTCATTAAACTTATTAACAATTAATTGCCATTGGACAATTGGGAAAAAGGATTTATTTTTTCGTTTGAGTTTAACCAAATAGGCCATGTTTTCAAAAACTCTCTTAAAGTTCCCGCCAATTCGGTAGCGGCCATAGCTTCGCTGACTAGTCCCGTCGAGACTGATATTAACCATGTTTATTCCCGCTAAAAACAACTTTTTTATCGTTTCCCGGGAACAGTTTAGATTAGTGTCGGCGGTAATAAAAAGGTTATTTTTCCTTCCCAGAGAAACATATTTTTCGATTCCCGGGATAATGGTAATTTCACCATTGGCGCCAATTGCAAAATTGTACATAAAACCTTTAAACTTCCTAACTAAATAGGCAAACTGCCGATAGGTAACGATTTTTCTTTTTCGGCTTGATGATTGAGTGTGAGTAGGGCAAGAAGGACACCGCAGGTTGCAGATATTAGTTAATTCTAAGCTAAGACTGCGGGGTAAGCTCCTCAGCCGCGCCTTTCTAAAAAGATACTCCCACTGATTAAGAAGCAAATTAGAAACCCGCCTGATGGTCAAAAACCTGGTTAGAATGATCAAACGGTAACGAAGGTGAGAAAATTTGATTTTGTTTTCCCTGGTGGAAGCTTTTGGAGTTGTGCGTTTGCCCATTCTTTAGGTCCCGGCAATATAAAGATGGTCTTTTCGGCCCTTTTTCAAAACAGTAATAATCTTTTTCAAGGTATAAGGGATTCCCCGGCCGCGAGCATAGCGTAAAAGGCGCCAGGGCTGCTGGACAAACTTTTTAACTGCGGCCATTTCCCATTCGGTTTTAAATTTTCTCAACATCTCTTCAATCTCTTCTTTGGGAAAATCAGGGTAAGAAACCGGAGAAAGATAATTACCGTCATACTCATCCCATTTTTTGGCCACCAGCCATTTGTTTTTAACTGCCTGCTGGTAAAACGGCGTTCCCGGTAAAGGCTGAGCCGAGTAGATTTGAGCGGTATTTAAATCAAGATCAATGGCATACTTGATCATTTCTTCCATACTTTCCCTGTTATCACCGGGAATCCCGACAATAAAGTCACCATGAAGCCAAAGCCCGTGTTTTTTAGCCATTTTGACAAAGTTATAAACTTTTTCCTTAGAAACCCAGGTTTTGGTAATGTTTTTTAGAGTTTTCGGATTAATACTTTCCACCCCGAACTTCATGCCGCAAGCGCCGGCTTTAACCATCATTTTGATCGTTTCTTCTTTTAAGTTTATATCTCCCATTAAACTCCAGGGGATCTTTAAACCCTTTTTTAAGATTTCTTTGGAAAAATTAATCATCCATTTTTGATCATGAGTCATGATGTCGTCGTCAAAATAAAGCTGGTTAGCCCCCATTTTTTCTTTTAAAAACTCCATTTCTTCAATTACGCTTTTAATGCTTCTTTTCCAGTAAAAACCTTGCGGGAAAAAAACCCGGACGTTACAGTAACTGCAAGTGAAAGGACAACTTCGGGAGGTAACTAAATGGATTGTCGGTTTACCCATGACCTCCAAATCATGATATTGATCCATTAATAAATCTTCCCGATCGGGATATGGCAAATCATCAAAAGGAATCCATTTCATCTCGGCTTTGGAAGCAAGGATCCGTTTTCCCTGACGATAAAACAGAAGCGGAACCCGATCAGCTTTTTTAGGATCAAAATTATATTTGGCAAATTTTAGAAGCTGCAGTCCATAATCATTTTTGATGACATAATCCACCGCCGGGTAATCCCGCATTGTCTCCCGAGGCAACCCTGAGGCGTGGAGGCCAACCAGAATCAGCTTAAAACCAAATTTCTTCTTCAGAGGTTTAATCAGTTCCATGCAAAACTCAAAAGTAATTGTCGGTAAATCAAAAACTAAAACATCCGGCAAAAAATCCTCAACCAACTCAGCAAAATCTTCTTCGGAAAAATCCTGAGCCTGGCAATCAAGCGCCTTTATTTGATGACGGCTATCTCTTTTTAAAAGCGCCGAGGCATAGCCCAGGGCCCAAGGATAAGGCACATAATGATCTTTAACCGCCGTCGCATAGCGGCCGCCGAGTTCATGAGGAATCGGGTCAGAACAGCCAAAGCGGCCATAGGAAAATTGACGGTTTCGATCATACTTTAAAAAATAAGCCGGGCTGTTGATTACAAGAATCTTCATTTTTACTCCTTTTTTTTAAAAGCCACCCCTAAAGCGATCTAATTTTGCCCTGAGAGTGGTTATTTCTCGGCAACAATAGTTAAAAAATTTCCCAATTGCGGCAGAGACATTAAACCATAGAAAAACCCCAACGGCAAACCGGTGGGAACAAACTTAATTTCACCAAATTCAACTTTTTTTAAAAGATAAACCAGCTTTGGCCTCGTAAACCAGTGAAGATGCTCAACCTCATCACCGTACTTTGACCAATGCAAAAGATCAATCGGATCACCCCAGATCATCCTTAAACGATTCTTAAGCCGGGCAAAGTTGGGAACAGTCAGGATTAACCGACCGCCTTTTTTTAAAACTCGACGAGTTTCTTTTAAAGTCTTAACCGGATCAATCAAATGTTCTAAGACATCAGTTAAAATTACTGCCTGAAAAAAATTACTTGAATAAGGCAATTTGGATTGATTAAGATCGCCTTGCCTGGTTTTTATACCTCGTTTCTTTGCTTGCTTTAGAGCTTCTGAGGAAATATCCAAGCCGTAAACCTCGCCTTTTTTAAGGTACAACTGACTAACATTGCCGTCACCGCAGCCAAGATCCAAAATTCTCCCCCGAGGCAAAGAGTTTAGAATCGCGCCATAGCTGGTGTAAGGTTTTAAAAACCCGGGAATAAAAGACCGGATCGGGGGAAGAATTTTTTCCCCGATTCTTTGATGCCAATAACGGTCATAATATTCTTTAAACACGGTTCCAGTATCAAACAAGAGGATTAACTTTGTCAAGAAGCTTTCTTTTTCAAGCCGAATAAAACTTTTTCAAGATCGTCAATTACTTTCTGCCAGCTCAAATCGCCCTCAGCTAATCGCCGGGCATTTTTGGAAACCTTAGCCGCAAGTTTTTTGTCCTTTAAAACCTTTTCGATGTTTAAAGCCAGTTCCGGAGCTGAATCAGGCTGGCTGGTAAGACCCGCTTGATACTTTTCTAGGTAGTATTTAACCTCCCCAACCGCATTGGAAACAATCGGCCTCTGAGCGCAAAGATAATCTCCGAACCGCATTGGAAAACGCGCTTTTTCAATATTGCTGTCATCCATAGGCAAAAGAAGACAGTCTGCCGCGGCGAGATATTTGGGAATTTCAACAAAGGGCCGGCTGCCGGTAAGAATGATTTTCTGCTTAACCTTTTGCCAAATTTTCCGGAATTTCTTTGGAACTTCAACAATCCCCACCATTAACAAAAATGCTTTTTTATTTTTGGCTGAAACTAGCCGGAAAGCCTCAAGCATGGTGCCCAAACTGTCAGTATAAGTGTTTCCCACCGAAAGCAAATACTTTTTATCCAAATCCAGGCCTAATTCTTGCCGACTGGCCTTTTTTCCTAAAACATTAATTTGAGCAATATTTGCTCCATTCGGAATTTTAGTCGCAATTTTTGAAAAACCGAGCCTTTTAATCTCTTTTCCAATCCACTCTGATACATAAGTTATTCTATCAGCATATTTTAAAGTCCATCGCTCAAAAAAGGTCAGAACTCTTTCTACTAAACCGCCGTGTTCTTCGGCAAACCCCTGGCCCCAGGGATCATCCCAGTCAATAATTAACTTTTTCCTCGCCAGTAGCTTGCCGGCAATAGCCGGCAAAGCCATCTGGGGCTGGGCCACCGCAAAGGTATATAAAAGATCGTAATTGCCAAGCAGAACAAATCCTAGGTAAAAAGGAAAGCGAAGAAGCATTTGGCCGGTAAAATATTGGTGATAGCAAATCCTGGGCAAGGTGATTAAACGAAAATCTTTCTCGATCTCTTTTTTTCTCATCAGCAGATCGAATTTTTCTCCGGAAGCGCAAATCAGAGTCACCCGGTAGCCCCGGCTAACTAAACTCCGACCAATATTCAAACATCGCCAGTAAGTCCCAAATCGCTCTTGATTATGATTCAGAATTAGAATTTTCATGCCGATGATTAGGCCTAACTCAATATCGGTGCTAACAAATCACGATTGTCAATTAACCACCGATGAATGTCTTCAAGCGTTTTCTCAAGCCCGATTTTTGGTTTCCAGCCGGTTGCCTCCTTCACCTTTTCAGAATCTGTCAAATAGATTCTAATGTCATTGGGTCTGGTTTCTTTAACTGCCCCCAACTTGATTTTTTTATCAGTTACTTGCCGGCAAAGTCTGGTCAATTCTAACAAGGAAAAGCTATTTTCCACGCCGCCGCCAACATTAAAAACTTGGCCATCATATTTGTCAATCCGGCCTACCTGCTGATCCAGCAAGTCAAACAGGTCTTTAACATGAATAAAATCCCTCACCTGTTTTCCCTTCCCGCCGTAACCAATATAGGAAAGATTTCCGCCAAAAAAGTGACGGGCCATCCACAAGACTACCACCCCCTGATCAACTTTTCCCATTTGCCAAGGGCCGGTAATTACTCCACAACGATTAATTACGCCCCTAAGACCATAAGCAGCTTGATATTCCTGGAATATGAGCTCTGAACAGAGTTTCGTTGCCCCGTACAGGGACCTTGCTCCCTCAAGTGAAAACTTTTCGCTTATCCCTTTTTCCGAAACGCCAACCAAAGGCTGTTTTTCATCCAGGGCATACCTCGTTGGAGTTTCTTTATATTTTAACTTCGTTAACGGCTCAATTGGGTAAACCCGGCTGGTAGAAAGAAAAATAACATCAGCCCGACTCTTCCGAGCCATTTCAAAGCAATTTATTGCCCCCATCAGATTAGTGTTAAGCAAATATTCCGGGGAGGAATTTACTCCCGCCAAAACCGACGGCTCGGCCGAACACTCGATCATTAAAAAATTCTTGCCCAAATCAAGCCCCGACAAATCTTCCGGACAACGGACATCGCCGTGGACAAATTCAACTCCTTTTTCCTTTAACCGATTAATGTTTAACTCGGCCCCCCGCCTTTTCAAGTTGTCCAAAGCAATAACAGTCAGCTGGGGATATTTTTTTTTAAAATCAATCGCCAGGTTCGCCCCCACAAACCCAGCACCACCGGTAATTAAAATTTTTTGATATTTCATCAGCTAAATCCTATCGCCAATTTTTAAAAAAATCAACGCCGCAGTAGCATGTTCCCCTCTCGACGAGTTCTATATGAACCGCAATCCTGCCTGTCCTCGAGTAAGACATCGCCCGGCTTAAAAAGCCTAAATCAGACCTGATTTCTCCAAAGCCTGGTTATAAATTCTTTCCCAGGAAAAACGCCGGGCGTAACGGACAGCTTGACGGCTTAGTTGATTATACAAACGGCTATCGGTAATTAATTTGTCGATTGCCTCAACAACCTGATTGGTCTGATTGTTAACCACCAGACCAGCTTTTTCCTTTTCTATTTCCTGGGAGATCAAAAATCCCCGACTGCAAATTACCGGCAAGCCAGCGGAAAGAAACTCCTTAATTTCTCCCGGATCCCGATAAACGGCCGGATCTTCACTTGAAACCCGAAACAAACCCAAACCAATGCCGTAATTAAGATAACTGCCAAAAATTTTTTGATGAGACGATCCTCCTAATAATTCTACTAAGGTCTCAACCCGGTATCGGCGAATATAGGCCAACAATTTCTCTTTCTTAATCGAACCAATAACTATTTTTAAACTAATTTTAGGAAACTTCTTTTTAAGGACTGCCAGGCTTTTTATGGCTAACTTAACCAGCAGCTCTTTTGAAAGGAAGCCGTCAATAACCAAAATCATTCTTTGCTGTCTTCTCTTTGTTTCCGGTCGAGGCGGTTGACTTATCAGCCGGACGCCGGACCTGACCAAAAAGTTTTTGTCTTTGGCCAATCCCTGCTTTTCCCTCAATTCCACCATCTCAGCCGAAGCGTTCCAGACAAAGTCAGCTGTTTTAGCACACCAATGGTCAATCCGGTGATAGAGATAATTTAAGAAAGAATAATTAAATCTTTTTTCCGCATAATCAGGACTATAATAAATCAACCTAAAATTCATCCCCATTTTTTTAAGCAATCCCCCAACAATCATATTAACTCCTCCAATCCCAAAGTAAACTTTTATCTTTTCCCGATGCGGCCAAAACCATTTCCAGGTCAGCCAAATATCCCTCAAAGAACTCAGAGGGTGATTGTTTGATTTAAACAGGGAATGCTCAACAAAAATAACCCGCTCGGACATCAGGCTCAAATGATGCCGAAGTGCCTGGACCGGTCCAAAAGCATCAGTAACATGTCCTGCCACAAAACACCAGGGAAGCTTTTTCCTTTTCCTAACCGCTCCTTCAAACAGAGTGAGGGTTGAAGGTCCAATCGCAACGGAGGAAAAATGACCCGAAAGACATATTTCGGACAAAATCCGGTCGATATCATATTGATAGTTCCAGTCAGGATAATGTTTTTTAAATTTGCCGACATCAGATATATACCAAATGTGATCACCTGACCGGTTCTGGTCGCTGTAATTAAAATTGGCTTTTTTCTCCAAGATAATCTCAATCTTATTAATTGCCTCCAGCATTGAAACATTGGAATGGCGGGATCCGCCCATGTTATAAACCTCGCCGCACCTGGGCTTTTGATAAAAATGATAAAAAGCATTAACCAAATCATAGGAATGAATATTATCTCTGACCTGTTTACCCTTATAGCCAAAAATGGTGTACTGATGGCCGGTGGCAACACACTTAACCAAATAAGCTAAAAATCCATGCAGCCTGGTTCCGGAATGAGCCGGCCCGGTCAGACAACCGCCCCGGAAAACACTTGTCCTCAGCTTAAAGTAACGACCATACTCTTGAACCAGAATGTCGGCCGCTACTTTTGAAGCACCGAAAAGACTGTGAAGTGAACCATCAATGCTCATTGACTCGTCGATACCCTGATAAAACCGATGATTCCTGGGCAATTCCCATCTTGTTTTTTCCTCTATCAGAGGCAAACTATTCGGTCGGTCCCCGTAAACTTTATTAGTCGAAGTGAAAATAAAAACCGCCTCCGGGCAGTATTTTTTGAAATTTTCCAGCAAATTTAAAGTTCCGCGGGCATTAATATCAAAATCGGTAAATGGCTCCTTTGCTGCCCAATCATGAGAGGGCTGAGCCGCGGCATGGATGATTAAATCAAATCGGTTTTCTTTTAAGATCTGCCCAATTTTTTTTTCATCCCGGATATCAATCCGATAATGTTGATAGTTCCTAACCTCCTCTTTAAGCCTGGATAAATTCCATTTTGTACTGGCCTCTTTCCCAAAAAAGTAAGATCTCATATCATTATCAATTCCAGACACCGCAAAACCCTTTTTGGAAAAAAAGCGAACCGCTTCTGAACCGATCAAGCCAGCCGAACCAGTAACTAATAATTTTTTTTGTTTCATTTCCTCGTCTTCAACAGAAGAATCTTAGCCTCCATTCTGGCAGTATTCTTGTGCCATTATACACTCCTACTGATGCCAATTCTCTCTAGCCATTTGGCTTTTATTGAAAAAGGAAAAAAATGTTTCAGTACTATAAATCCAGAGAGTCGCTAAACAAAACCAGGGATGAAAAAACCAAGCAATATCAGGCTTTCTAAGATAACCCTTAACCGCCTGGCCCACTAAAGGCAAAACCAAAACCGCTGAAAAAATAAAATAAATCTGCTTGGTTAATTGCCGCTGATATGTTCCCTGCCGTTGTTTTTTTGCTTCAAGATAATAAAAATCTTTAACCCTCCTGGTTTGCTTCCGATAAAAATCAGAAAAATTCTGACAGTAAAGATGAATAATTCCCGTCTTGACTTTGGCAAAATAAAAAGGTTTTTCTTTGGCCAAAAGATAGGGGATGTCAGTATCGAAAAGGTAATGGCTTCCTCCGGCTATTCTTTTAAGAACATCTCTTCGCCAAACTGTACCATTAGCTCCAATTGTCGGCAGGATCCTGTTTTCTAATTTAATTTTTAAAAAATCCCATTCTTTTTTGCTGGTCTTGGCTATCTTTCTGTTTCGGATTCTAAGCTTTAGACTTTGAATCTTAAGACCGGTCCATTTACCTGACAAAACTGATTTCTTATCATAATTCCCGACAAAAAAACAATAAGGATCATTGGCGCCCAAAAGAGCGCAATAACGAGTGATTAACGGATCTTTTTTTCGATAGGTAAATTCCCAGGGCTCACTGCCCAGAATCTGGAGATCGGTAAAAGGCAGAACCATTTTTTTAAACCAGTCCTGGTCGGGCAAAATATTGTCCGAATCAATCAGAGCCACCAGTTCACCCCGGGCGTGCCGAAGGGCAACCATTTTCCCCGACTCGCCGGTTTTCAGAGGATTTTTGAATATCCGGGCGTGATATTTTTTACCAATTGCCAGGGTTCTGTCAGTCGAGCCGCCGTCAGCAATAATAATCTCAAATTTCCTTCGGGGATAGTTCTGGCAATCAATTGACTTTAAGCAGCCTTCAAGAACTTTAGCCGCGTTCAGAGTCGGGATCAATACTGAAATAAAAGGCTTTTTATCAGCTGGCATAGATTCCATCGAAACTGGTTGTACTAAAACCGGTCAGCAGCCGAAAGACAAAAGAGTAAGCCAGGGGATGATGATAAAAGGAAAAATGATCTACCAGTAAATGACCCAGGTAAGGCAGGCAAATTGCCCATTTCAAACCTTTGATCCGCCAATTTGAACCAAGATATCTCCCCAAAAACCAAAAAATAATCACCCATTCCCAGCCATGAAGGAAAAGATAAACCTTGCCAGAGGCGGCAGTATAACTGGCTACCTTGAAAAAATTACTTAGACTGATCTTAAGACCGAAGTAAAAAAAATAATCAAGCCAATGATCAAGATCAATTAAAAAACCAAAAAAGAAGCAAACCGGCAACAATCGCCAATCCCGAAAATGAACAAAGAGTAAAAAAGCAATTCCCATAGTTAAAGAAAGATGTTGAAACTCGGAAAGAACGGTGTAGTAAGCTGCCTGATAATCTGGAGACGAAAGAAAGGCTAAGGTCATAATCGGAAATCCAATTTACGACTGAAAAACTTCAAACCTAACCAGGTATAATACTTAAACTTTTCCCAGTCAGTCAATCCTTCTTTTAGTTTGCGCCAAACAAAATTTAATGACCAGAAAGAACTATAAAGCCCCCTTATCAAAGTCATAATCTCTTGATCGCTGATTGACGTTTTCATTATCGGCTCTTTCATATCATACCGCTCCCAATCAAGGGTTTTCAGCCAATTTTTTTTTCGGCACTCTTTAAAAAGAGGAGTCCCCGGATAAGGAATAACAATCGTCGCCTGAAGAGTATCCACCCAACCGTTTTTAAACAACTCCCGGGCCAGATTGAGAGTTTTAAGTGCTTCTTTCTTTGTCTCCCAAGGATAACCAATCATGACGGTCACATGTGGCCAGAGGCCGGCCTTTTTAGCCATTTTCGCCCCTGATTTTATTTGAACCACCTTAAGATTTTTATTAAGTCGATCCAGAGTTTTTTGATTAGCTGACTCTAAACCATAAAGAATAAATCTAAAACCGGCCCTGGCCATCAAATAATAATCTGCCTGGCGAAGATTGTTATTAAAGCGCAGATTGCAATCAAGCTTAATTCGGCGGTTATAACCCCGCCTGATCATCCCCTGGCAAAATTCTCTCAGCCAATTTCCTACCGGAAAAGTACCGCTGTCATCCATAATCTCTCTTACCGGCCAATGATCGAGAACAAAACCAATTTCATCTAAAGCTCTTTTCGGAGACATTACCCGGAAGTCCCGGCCCGGATAAAGAGTCGTCCAGCTGCAAAACGAACATTTTCCCCACCAGCAATCCCGTCCTAACATAGTATAAGTTCCCGGATTTCGGCTGTAATTGCTGTTTTTATAGGCATATAGTTTCCACCGGGTTAAATCTCGATCAATAAACGGCAATTCGTCTAGGTTATGGTTCAATCTAAACCTTCCGGTATTTTTTATTACCTTTGATTTTTCTCCTTTATTTTTTAAACCTTTTCTTTCCTGATACCATATTCCCGGCTCCAATTTGTCTTTTTTGGTCAGATAGTTGACCAGATTTAGCAATAAAAAATCATAATCGCCGCCGGTTAAACAAAAATCAACCATTGAGTTTTTAAATGATTCTTCCGGCAAAGCGGTCACATGATCACCGACCAGAACAATTTTTAGTTTCCGGTTTTTGGTTTTCAGTTTATTTATTATCCGCCAGTGGCGTTTAATAACCGGGGTTTTAGTTTCAATCATCATCAAATCAGGTTTCTTTTTTTCAAGCTCCTCCTGCCATTCTTTAAAAGTTTGTCCGCCGGCGATCCCATCCAGCCAGCAAACTTGGTGGCCAGCTTTCTCAAGCAAAGTTGCCGCATAAGCCGGCACCACCGGATAGGCGTTCCATGGCTGTTTTGCCCATTGAAATTGACGGTTTTGGCCCAAAAGGGGTATTCCTTTTACCGACTCAAGCGGCGGATAGGCAATCGCTATCTTCATCACTTTTGAGTATAACACGAACAGGAAAAATCAGATTTTGTCAGAAGTTTGATTCATGGTCGCCAGTTAACCCCCCAAATATTGACCTTTTTTTCGATCCACCTGATGAGGAACTACCCCTAAATCCTTTTGAAAGTAACCCACCGGAAAAAGCAGGCCGTACCAAAGATGGGTTAAAAAAATCGCCGCCATTACCAGAAAAACCAGGAAAAAATTCCGCTCTTTTAAAAAAACCTCTGTTCCGGAAAGTATCAAACAGAAAAAATAGATCCCCAAACCAAGCAAATAGAAGATTCTCACCCCTGCCGAAAACCAGGAAAAAATTCCTCCCAGGAACAAAAAACAAACAAAAAGCGTCGGCGCCCAATAGCCAAATCGGAAAGAAGTGGCGGGAAACTTTTTGGCAAAGAATCCTCTTCTTAGGGCATAACGGCTGATTTGTTTTAAATGAGGGATCATTATCAACCGGCGATGGTGATAAACCAAAACCCCGGGATCATAAATAATTTTATGATGGCGATCTTTGGTTATTTCAAAACAAAGTTTAGTATCCTCGCCGGGCCAGTGGTTAACATCAAAACCGCCGACTTCTAAAAAAACCTTCTTTTTAATTAAAAGATTAACCGAAGGATAATCATCAACCATCCGCCGGCGGCTGATCTTATTCCGATAGGTACCGGCACCACCACTACCGAGCCAGCTGGCAAAAACCCAACCGGAGGCTTTTTGGTAAAGATTATCCCCCGGCGGGGTTAAGCACGGACCACAGACTCCAACAATCTCTTCTTTGCCAGCCGCCTCAGCATCTTCAAAAACTCGGAGGGCATTTTGCAGCCAATCCCGGCTGGGATAAGAATCATCATCCAGAAAAGCCAGAATTTCCCCCCGGGCTTTTTCAGCACCTAAATTCCGCTTATAAGCCGGCCCGGGCTTAAGACTGGCAATTACTTTAGCTTTCTTAATCCTCTCTTTTCGATCGGTAACAACAATCAGCTCAAAACTCTTTAATGATTGCTTTTCAAGATGAGCAATTGTTTGTTTGAGATAGGCGGTGGCTGTCCTAACCGGAATGATAACCGAAACAAAAATCTTTTTCATTTTTGAAAACTTAGGTTTGGATCAAGTAACTGCTGGCGTTTATGGTAGCTGTCGTAATAACGAAGTATTCTTAAGCGATAAATAATTGCCAGGGAATCTTGCAGAGCCCGGGCCATCTCCCTCAAGGTATTAGCGTGAGTCAAATCTTCGACCCGGTAATTAATCTTTACCGGCGCCTCAAAGATTCTCCTAAAACCCAAATGATGAGCGACGGTTAAGATTTCCAGATCAAAAGCGTAGCGTTTTACCAAAAGTCGAGGCAAAACTGCTTTTAAAACCTCCCGCCGGAAAATTTTCAAACCAGCCTGGGTATCGGTAATATTCAAACCGGTAAAGAACCTAACAAATAACTGATAAAGCCGGCTGATAATTCGCCGGTTTAGCGGATAATCAATTTGGGAAGCCGGATGTCTTTTCGAACCGACAATAATATCCGCCCGATACCATTCCATATGCTCCAGAACCATACTGATTCCGTTGGGATCAATCTCCATTCCGGCATCAATAAAAGCAATCAAGTCTCCCCGGGATCGGGCCATGCCATAACGCACTGCATAGCCCTTGCCTTTATTTCCCTGATAACCGACTATTTTTAAGTTTTTAGAGTGGATTTCCCTGGCCTTTTCAAAAGTTTTATCAACCCGGCCGTCAACTACGCAGATAATTTCATAATCATAACGGATTTGTTCTAGAACCTTCTCAATCCGCCGCAAATCTTTCTTGATCGTCTTTTCCTGTCTATAGGCCGGCACGATAATTGAAAGAAGTAGTTTTTTTTCTTTTTTCATTTTTTTGCCTTCCAGAATCGGAAAATACAACCCGAAAGGCGATCTAATTAAAACGGGCTTCTTTTAAAGCCATTTGACATCGGCAAGTAACTTTTCTCGGCCAATTCTCAATCATCGCCGCAATTATTTTCTTCACCAAATTAATTTTCTTTTTAAAGACCCTGATTACTTCCTGAGCAGAAACCGGCCGCACCTGCCCTCCAGCTACAAGTCCGGCATCATAATCAGTTGAAACTGCAATGGCGCAATAACACATCTCTTTTTCTCGAGCCAAAACCACTTCCGGATATTCGGTCATGTTAACCGCCTCCCAACCCATCCCGGTAAACCAAACCGATTCCGCCGCAGTTGAAAATCTAGGCCCTTGAATTATCACCACGGTTCCTTTCTCGTGAACTTTTTGGCCAAATTTTTTAATCTGGTTAATGGCCAGGCTTCTTAACTGAGGGCAATAGGGAAAAGCAGTTGAAATGTGGGTCACCGCCGGCCCGTCATAAAAAGTATCATCCCGACCGCCGGTACGATCTACAAACTGATCCAAAACCAGCAAATCGCCCGGCCTGATCTTTTTTTGAAGCGAACCAACTGCATGGGAAGTAATAATCCGGGAAACTCCCAACGACTTTAACGCCCAAATATTAGCCCGATAATTAATTCGATGAGGAGGAATAGTGTGAGTTTTGCTATGACGAGGCAGAAAAGCCACTTTCCTACCGGCAATTTTACCTAAGCCGAGACTGTCCGAAGGCGGCCCAAAAGGTGTTTTCATCTTAATTTCAGTCAAATCAGTTGCCAAATCATAAAAGCCCGAACCGCCGATAATTCCGATTTCAGCCTGAAAATCCTTTTGCATTCTACCGCGGGTAACTAATCAAGGAAAAAAGCTGATAGCCGGCCAGCTTCTTCCTTCCTGACAAATAATCAAGGATAACTAAAAAGGCAACACCGACAACCTTCCCTTTTAATTTTTCTACCAGCCTAGCGGTTGCTTTCATTGTTCCGCCGGTTGCCAAAACATCATCAACCAGCAAAACTCTTTCGCCCGGCTTGATTGAATCCCGACGGATTTCAAGAACAGCCCGACCATACTCCAGGTCGTATTTCACCGACTCTGTTTTCGGCGGCAGTTTGCCTTTCTTTCTCACCATCACCAGCCCTGCTCCCAGCTGATAAGCCAAAGCTCCGGCTAAAATAAAACCTCGGGCGTCAACCCCAACCACTTTGTCAATTGATTGACTCTTAAATTCGGAAACAAAACGATCAATCGCCAACCGAAAAGTTTTTTTATCCTCCAGTAACGGGCCGATATCACGAAAGACAATTCCTTTCTGGGGAAAATCTAAGACATCCCTGATTCTTTTTTTAAAATCCACCGGCTCTTATCTCCTAAAAAGGAATATATCATTAAGATTAGCAGGAGTAAACCACAAATACCGATCGAGATTGTAACTACCTGAACCAGGCTTTGATGAAAAAAAAGAATCAATACCAGCTGGGCCAGAGCCGCCCAAAGAGAAAAAAAGACCGGCCGATAATGGGAAATTGAAAGAAAGAATTGAGAAATCATGTAAGCCAGAGAATAAGCGCTTAAAAACAAGGCAAAAAGAGGCAGGTGTTCAGCCGCCGCTAAATATTCCAAACCAAAAAGAAGCTTCACCATCAGGCCCGGCCAAAGAAAATAACTACTGCCAATTCCCAGACAAACTAAAAAGCTTAAGAAAAGAGCCAAAAGAAAAAGCCGGCGGCAACTCTTGCCGGCGGCAAACCGGCCGGAAATAAGCGGAAACATGGCCAGCGTAATCGGCGCACAGGCAAAAGGAATAATTTTTCCCAGAACCGCCAGAGAGGCATAAAAACCAGCTTCCTGGCCGGAAAGAAAATGTCTGGCCAAAACCACATCCGTTGTGTAAAGCGAAGTAAAAGCCAAAGTCAAAACCAAAAACGGCCAAGCCTGTTTGACTAATTGGCCCAGATTTAGTTTGGTCATCCGACGGTGGCGATCAATCACCAATCGCCTAATCAGAAAAATACTCAAAGAAAGAGCCAATAACGAACCAAAAACAGAGGACAAAGAAGCGCCAAATACCCGCCACCCCCATTTTACCAGCAAAACAGCAATCAAAACTCTTCCCCAATTGCCGATCACATTAACCAAAGAAACAGGCCAAAACTTTAAAAATGCCTGCAGTGTAGCCGAATTAATTCCTACTAAAACGGCCAGATAGGAACTGGCCAAAACCGTCATAATTAATCCCAAAGACTCCAAATGAAGAAAATCCTTCAGCCAGGGTGAAATAAAAAAAAGGGGAAGATAGACCGCCAGGGCCAATTTACTTATCCGGCGGTAAAGCGAATAATAAAAAGCCATTGCTTTCCCTGCCTCGCCGCGCCCCCGGAATTCGGACATTTTCTTGATCTGAACTAAACTGAGCGCCCCCAGGGGGATGGCCAGAAAATACAATAGGGAAATTAATGACTCCAGCGCGCCGTAATCAACCGGACCAAGCATCCGGCCCATCAACAAATGGAAAAGATAATTGCCGAGATTAGCTAAAAAACTACCGATTAAAAGACTGGTACTGCCCTGAACCAGTTGATTTTTCAACAATCTTAAAACGATTTTTTTTGCCTTTTTTCCCATCAATTACTCTCTAGCTGATCCAATAACCCTGGCTGAAAAAGAATTGGCAAACAAAAAATAAAATCAATGAGAGAAAAAAATAAACCTTGACCCAAAAAGATTTTTTTTCAAAGATCTGGGCCAGGATAATGAAACCCGGGAAAAGAACTAAAACATAACGGGGCAAAGAGGAAAAAGTTCCGGTCAGAGTCGGCGTTAAGAAGGCTAAAAAGGCGAAAACCAGATAACCAGGATTCATTTTTTTAAAATAAGCCAAAATATTCAAACCCAGGAACAAACAAGCTGAAAACAATTCCAGCCAGACGGTAAAATAGAGCGGACTGTTTTTTTGACAAGTGACTATCATTTTCAGATAACGCCAAAAAACCTGATAAAGAATGATTATCTTTCCGCCCGATCTTTGGGCTCCGAACTGAGGCTGAACATGAACGAAAAGCAAAGGATCCGCAAATTGCCGGTTCAGCCAGAGCATATAAAAAACCAGCCCCAAAGAAGAAACTACCACCACCCAACCGGCCAGCAGAAAAAGATAAATCTTAGATCGCTGGTTCTTTTTTTGTTGAAGCCAGATCTCAGACAAAAGTGCCGGAACTAAAAAAATCCCCACCAGACGAGTTCCCGAGGCAAGTGCAGCGGTCAAAGGGGCCAATCCCCAACGGCCGGTTCTGGCCCAATAAAAAGTCAAGAGAATTAACAACAGGAAAAAAGCTTCCGTATATAAGGCAGTAAAATAAAAAGAAGTGGGGAAAAGCAACAAAAAAACAATCGCCCGCCGGGCAATTGTTTTTTTATAATCAAGCCGAACTAATTTGTAAAATATCAATAATGAAAGCCAAAGAGAAAAAAAAGAAATTAACCAGCCAGCCAAAAGAAATTCTCCTCCAAACCAGCGGCCCAGACAGCTGATCAGTTTCGGGTAAAGAGGAAAAAAAGCCTGCTGATAAAGACCGTAATTGTTTCGGGCGATTGAAAGATAATGAACCCCGTCAAAATTAGCCCGCCGCCAAAGCAATTTTGGTTTTTGACCGCTATCGGCAAAAACAAAAGAATCCTTCGGCTGAACAAAAAAATGGCCAATGGCAAAATTTAAAAAAACCAGCGCCTGAAAAATCAAAAAAATTAAAAAAATAAAGTTTCTTCTTTTAAGATAAAACTTTTTCATAGACTTCAATTGTTTCCCGAGCTGTTTTTTCCCAGGAAAATTTTTCTGACTGAACTAAGCCCTTGCCAATCAATTCTTCCCTTTTTTTAGAACTTTCCCAAACTAGTTTAATCCCTGAAGCCAGTTCGGGCCCGGGCTTGACTAAAAGAGCCGCCTTACCGCAAATTTCCGGCAAACTCGCCACCCCGGTTGCCACTACCGGACAACCACAAGCCATAGCCTCAAGCACGGGTAAGCCAAACCCTTCATAAAACGAAGGCTGGCAATAACAGACCGCCAGATTGTAAAGTCCAACCAGTTCCGTTTCCGGAACATAGCCTAATCGCCTGATTCGAGGATCTCGACCATATTCTCCGATTAATCTTTTCAAGGGTTGATTTTCAGGATGGTGAGAATTAAAATCTTCAGACTGCGCCTGTTTGCCAACAATCACTAAATTAATCCCAAGCTGCCGGCAAGCTGAAGCTAAACCCAAAACATTCTTATTATAACCGACATCACCCACATACAAAACAAACTTCTCCGGCAAATGATACTTTCTTCTCAATTCGGAAACCCAGATTCCCGTCTTAAGCTTTTTAAATTCTCTTCCCGGTGCTAAATGGATTGCCCGAATTTTGTCTTCCGAAATTTTCAGAATTTTCATAATGTCCTTTTTTGAAGCCCCGGAATCGGTGATGATTGCTGCTGCCTGAAAAATCAGTTTTTTTTGGATGAGAAAACGAACTCTCCCCTTCAACCCCGGAGGATAATGCCGAGGAAAAACTAAAGGGATCAAGTCGTGGACTGTCACCACCATCTTCTTTTTCGGAAAAAGGGGCAGGGTAAAAAAGAAAGGATCGAAAAAAGGATAGTGAATTAAATCAGCCTCTCTGATTTCTTCGGCCCGGGTCGTCAGAAGAAACTGGTTTTTCCCCTGGTTTTTTTTTAAAGCCCCAACAAGACAGCGGGTGTAACTTCCTATCCCCCGAAAACGATGGTTATTTGTCAAGGGACTGATGTCAATTGCAACTTTCATCTTTCCTGCTTGGTTTTCTGATTAAATTCACCCCGGAAGTGCAATATCCGCCACCTCGGGGTGTTTATTCTTTCGCCTAAATCCAGTCTTTTTTTATTGACCGCTGATGATTCTTCCGCCGGCATTCCCAATACTTAACAAAGGCCAAAAAATGATGCATTCCGGAAAAAAAAGCAAAAACAAAACCCGGAAAGCCGTCCTGAAAGCCCCGATGGCGGAAATACAAAGAAAAGAAAGTCCCCAAGGGTTTCAGCAATAAAAAATTGGGGAAACTGATGAGATTAATTTTAACCGCTGCTTTCTGGAGATTGGCCGCTTCAAGCGTGGAATAACGATTTTCGCGGGTCAGATAACGGGTAAAACTAGGGCTGGCCAAATGAAGAAGATCATTTTTCAGCCAACCCACCTGACCGTCAATTTTAATCTGTTCATGAACTGAAACTTCCGGATGCCAGCCTTTGTCTTTTTTAAACAGTCTGATTACCGGATCCGGATACTGCCCCCCCTTAGTCAAAAAACGGCCGAGAAAAAAATTCTTCCGTTTAAGCCAATAACCCACTGCCTCACCGGATTGCCACTTTTTAACCAATCCTTTTATTTCTTCAGTCAATAAAGGGCTCACTCTTTCGTCAGCATCCAAAACCAAAATCCAATCTCCCGAACAAGCCTTTATCGCCTTGTTTTTATTGATATGGAACATCGGTTCGGGTCTGGTTTTTATAACCCTGGCGCCCTGCTCTCTCGCAATCTGCCGAGTTTTATCCCGAGACGAACCATCAACGACTATAACCTCATCTGCCAGCTGAGCAACTGATTGAAGACAATCCTTAATGTTATCCTCTTCGTTAAAAGTGGCAATTGCCACTGAAATTTTAATCATTTTTTGCCTTTTTGTTGAGCCGTCTCAATCATTATACTTTAAAGCTCGGCAATCTCAAAAGCCGGCCGGCCGTTTTTAAAATAAATTCTTTTGATAATTTTCGCCGTATCAGGAATCTCCTCATCAGTCCCCACTATTAAAATATCCTTTTTCTTTTTCAAATTTTCCCAATTAATCGCTTCAAAATGAAAATTAGCAAAATCCCGAACAGTCGAAAAATGAAACTTGTCCCGAGGGGTAAGTTCAGCCTCCTGCTGAAACATTTCCGGCGGATATTTCAGATAAAATAAAAATAAAATATAAGGCTGATCATAATGATCAGTTACATAAATTCGCTGGTAACGCTGGTAAATCGGGCCGAGATATTCGATTAACTCCCGGAAGCCTCCTTCCCACACCTGGGGCTCCCGATAAGGATAATGAACTAGGTATTGATTTAGAAAAAAACCTAATTGCCAAGAATAGGCCAAAACTATCATCCCCAAACCCAAAATAAAAAACAGCTTTTTCTTTTTCAAAAAATTAAACATTCGGCAAACTCCCTCGGCAGCCACCAGTAAAAGAGGAATGATCATTGAATGCGAACGCAGGGCATGAGGCGACTGAAGAGTCAGAGCTGCCGGGAGAGGGGCAGCTAACAACCAAAGCAAGGGAAAAGTTAAGTTCCGGCTGCCGGTTTTGGCGGTAAAAAAAAGGCCGGCAATTACTAAAAAAAGATCGCCGTAGTAAAATTGACCTAAACCGGGGCACTGGCTCCGCCTGATCCGATCACCTTCAACAAATAAAAAGTCACCGCTAAAATGACTCGCCCAGTTTTGAACTACCTTAACTCCATAAGCCAAAGGCCGATTGTGAAGCAACCTTACCCACCAGGAATTTATCTGGCTCCCATGTTCACCCCGAAGGCGATTCGTACTCCAAAAAGGGCCAAGATCACCCATAATCCCCACTCCGGAAAATCGAGCCATCGCCCCACCCCGAACCAGGCTTAATAACAAAGGCAAACTGACTAGGCCGCCGATTACCAAAAACAGGAGGTTTTTTTTGCCAAAAGAAAAAAAGGCTTTTTTATTTAACCAAATCAAAACTAATAAAAGCCAGGGCGCCATTATCCGGGCGCTATGATAGATATAAGTCGAGGCCACCAAGCTCAAAAGCGAACCAATCAAAAAACCAAACCGATGCTTCCTGGTTCCTTTTAAAAATAACCAGGCCCCGCAAATTAAAAAACAGGTGGCCACATTTGTTTCCCAAGCCGCCCGGGAAAACTGAATATGCCAGGGGGAAATCGCTAGCAAAAAAGCCGCCATCAATCCAAAAGATCGCCTCTTTTGATCAGGAGTTAATTCCCCGGCCAAAAGGAAAATCAAATAAACAGACAAAACTCCCGCGATCAAGGAGGGCAGTCTGACAGCCAATTCAGTCAGACCCAAAAACCGGACAAAAGGCAAGGCCAAATAAAAGTAGCCGCCCGGTTTGTAATCGGCAAAGGAGCGGAAATGAAGAGGCCAGGAATTGCCATATTCATCCTCGCCGGTTTGAAGCAGAGAATAAACATTATAGCCGATGGCCGCTTCGTCGGCATTAAATCCGTGAGGAAGATCATTCATCCGCCAAACCCGCAAAAAGAAAGCTAATAAAACAGTAAAAAACAAAACTATTTTTCCGATTGTTTCACCTCGAGAACGAAATTTCGAAAATCGCTGTTCAGAAATCATTTAATAAGTCTCCGCGATCCGGAAAGCCAGGTCGCCATTTAAAAAATAAATATCCTTCAAAACCCTGGCTTCTTTAGGATCAATGTCGCCTTCAGGAATTTCATAGGTTGCCCCAACGTATAAAACTCCGGGCTTAAATCTGTCCTTGGGCCAATACAATTCCCTGAACTCAATTTTGTCAATCTTCAGCACCTGGCCGACGTCACCCTGGGGATGTTCGATCAGCTGAGCCTGTTTTTGATAATCTTCAGGCGGATAACAGCTATAAAGCAGATAGAAAATATATGGCTGGCCATATTTACTAGTGAAAACGATTTTTTCATAGTCGGCCTGCCGGTTCTTAACAAATTCGACTGCTTCCCGGTAGCCATACTGCCAATACGAAGAATTAACTTTCGGAGCATGGACAAAATAACGGTCCCAGAAAAGAGCAAAAACAAAAAAATAAGTTAAAGCCAGGCTTCCTCCCAACAGGCATTGCCCTGAAAACGGCCGTCTTTTTAATTTCATTAGTAAAAAATAGGCGCCGAAGGCGCTGATTAACGAAAGAGGCAAAACCATAAAATAGGCTCTTAATGATTGAACAGCATCGCGACTGAGGGCGGCCGGCAACGGGGCAACCAATAAAAGAAGCCAGAGAAATCTCTGCCCCTTAATTTTCTTCCGCAGCAAAAACCAAGCTCCCGCAGGTAAGAAAACCAAATCCAGGTAATTTAAAACCCCAAAATCAGGGATTCCGTGACGAAGATCATCCCAGTCGCCCTCAAAAAACAAAAAACGCGGGGAGAAATGATTTAGATAGCGCCAAAATATATTCCGGAAAAAGTAGTGAAAATCACTATGAAAAAGACGATATCTCCCGCTGGTCGGCAGGTTTCCCTCAATTCGAGCAATTTCGTTTGTTTTTTCCGCTAGCCGGGGATAAGAAAAAACACTCATCACCCGCAATCGACCGCCGGTTTTTCGAAAAAATAACTGATAACCAACCGGCAGGCAAATAACAGCCACCAAAATTAAGGCTAAAATTATTTTTTTCACGGGCACTTTTTCAAAAAACTCCCGGCCATAAATCAAAATTAAGCCAATTGCGGTTAGGGGTATAACTAATTTGGCACTGGCGTAAACATAAAAACAAAGACTAAAAAAAACGGCTGAGAGCATCAGGCCTTTCCTTCCCCTGATTGTTCTTAAAAAAAGAATCAAACCCAAAAGATAAAAAGCAAAAAGAACATTGGCTTCCCAGGCGCCATGAGAATAGTCATAATGCCAGGGAGAAAGAGCTAAACTAAAAGCAGCTAAAAAGCCAATGGTCCGGGAGCTTTTGAAACGGTAAAAAAGCGACCTGGCAAAATAGGCGAGCAGAAAAACATCCAGCGCCCCGAATAAGGCGGCCGGAAAACGAACGGCGAATTCGGTCAGGCCAAAAAAGATCATTGACAAACTTGTCAAATAAACATAAACCGGAGCCTTGTAATCGCCAAAAGCCTTAAAGATCAGCGGTAAAAATTGACCGTATTCATCCCGGCCGGTTTTAAGAATCGACCAGGCATTGTAAGCCCAGGAAGCCTCATCCCAATGAAGCGAGATCGGAATTTCTCCTAACCGGTAGAGGCGCAAAACTAAAGCCAAAAGGGAAATTCCCAAAGTCAAAAAAAAGAATCTTTTATCTTTCATCTTTACTTCGTCGGCTGGTTGAATTGATAAATCTTAAAGGCGACCTCGCCATTGGGATAATAAACAAAATCTGCCGGTTCTTTTTCAGGTAGGGATTCCCAAGGCGCCAGAGCGATTAGAGTAAAAAGGTCAACATCGCCCTGGTTTTTTTCGACTAACTTTTCCCAAGTGGGATAGTCGTTTTGCTCCCAATAAAAAGCATCGGCATAGCGGTCAAAATTAACCCAGTGATCTTGACGATCATAGCGAACGACCAAACCGTTGGTTGATGACTGGAAGATCCGCGGATCAAAACCATCATAGCGAGCATGATAAAAAAGATCAAAGATATGAGGCTCACCATAGAATTTAGTAATCACTCGCTGATGGGGACCGTTATAAAGATCTAGATAATTAAATAATGGCTGATAACCGGCTTGCCAAATCGAGCCGGTTTGAGTGGGATAGGTAAAGAAATATTCCTTGAGAAAAAAAACCGAGCTCACCAGACTTAGGCCGATGAGGGTTTTCGAGAAAACAGATTTTAAACGCGGTAATTTTAGAAGAAAGCAGGCTATCCCGAGGCCGCCGAGAATCGGAAACACCGGCATAAGAACCAAACTTCGAACCGGATGAGCCGGACCGGTTAGGCTATTGGCGACAGGAGCGGCAACTAACCAAGGCAAAAGAATGTTTTTAAGATTTTCTTTTGAGGAAAGATACCAAAGGCCGTAAATCAAAAGAGGGAGTTCAAAAAAATAAACAATCCCCTGCTCCGGCAGAGAATATTGAGCAAGATCGGCTCCCCGAAACAGGAATCGGGGGCTAAAGTGGGACAGGTAGTTTTTAAAAAACTCGGAAGAATAGGTCACCGGCCGGTTAAAAACCAGCCGGCAGAGAGTTTGATTGAGTCGATTTTGACAGCGATTTCTTCTAACCTCTATCCGTTGAATTAAACCAGGATCGTGAAAAAAAGCGGTTTTAAAGACCCTTTCCTGACTGCCCCTAAAGCCGGAAAAGAACAAGGGCAGAGAGAGAATTAAAAAGATTGATATTGGCCGGCCGATTTCTTTTAAAGACCTTTTTTTAAAAATCAGGCTTAGAAAAAGAAAGAGAGGCACAAAGAGCCGACAAGCATTGTAAGTGTAAAGAGTTAAGCTCAAAAAGACGGCTGCCCAGCTGAGTTTCTTTTTTAAGATAAGCCAAAAGCCAATAAGAAATAAAAAAAGGGCCAGATTGGCTTCAAGCGCCAAACGGTTGGTTTGAAAATGCCAGGGGTTAATAGTAAAAAGAAAAGTCACCCAAAGAGGAAAAGCGATTTTCTTATCCGGCCAGGGGTTTAGTTGGCAAGCAATCAGATAGATAAAGACCGGACTTAAGAAACCGGAAAGGGCGGACATAAACCGTGTTGAAAAGTGACTTAACTTAAAGATGCCAACAGGCAGAACTGAAGCATAAATATAAAGAGGGAGCTTATGTTCGCCAAAGGCTTTAAAAGTAAGCGGAAAGGCCCGACCCCATTCGTCCCGGCCGGTTTTTAGAATCGAGAAAGCATTATAACCAATACTGGCTTCATCAGAAATAAAGGTCGGGTTTTGGTCAAGTTTAAAAAAACAAAGCAGAAAACTTAAAAATAATAAAATAAATACCGGTATTTTTTCTTTTTTTTTCATAAGGTTTTAAAAATAAAAAAGGCTGTTTCGCCGTCAGGATAAGCAATTTTTTTAAGTATTTTAATCGTCTGATAATCATCAAAATTATAACCCATTGCCAGAGCGTAACCGGGAGTAACAATAAAAAGATCGCCTTCTTTTTCCTCGCCGGTTTTTAAAAAGGAAAGGTCGGGATTGGCAAAAACAAACTTCGAAAAACCGATTGGCGAAAGACTGATTTCTTCCTGAATATGCCGGGGCGGGTAACGAGAATAAAAAAGCGCATAGACAATCGGCGGATCATAAGCCGGACTGAGATAGATTCTTTGATAATCCGAACCCGATTGATCAAGATATTCAAAGACTTCCCGATAACCCCAATTCCACCACCGCCACCAACTCCCCGGCTGATGAGGGAAATGATTAAAATAAAGATGGAAAAAAGAAAAGGAGCTGACTGCCAACCCCAGGGCAAAAATTACGGTGAATAATTTTTTGCAGATTTTATTTTTTGCCAAAAAGATCCCATGGGAAAAACCCAAAGCGGCTAAAAATTGCCACCAGGGCAAAGATTGATAAGTCCTAATGGCGTGAGTCCCGCCATTTTGGGTCAAAGCCGCCGGAATCGGAGTGAGAGCTAAAATCAAAACGGGAATCAGCAGTTTTTTTTCTCCTGATCTTTGCCATTCTCCCAAAAGCCTGACTAAGCCCAAAACGATTAAGGGCGCCAGCACCCAAAAGACCTGGCCCTGTCCCGTCGGATTATGGCGCGGATTAGGATCGCCGGTTAAAAACAAAAACTCCCCGGAAAAGCTTTTGAAATAATTAGCCAGAAAGCTTCGGCCGATAACCGAAAACTTGTTATGCAGCACCCTTTCAGCTCCGGCCCCAAGAGAGCAAATCTCTCTTTGAAGCCGAACTTGTTCGGCAATAGACGAGTCAGACCAAATGGCAATGTTGCCAAAACGGGCAGCGCCCTGGCCAAAGAAAACGTCTTTTATCATCGGCAGAGAAATCAGTAAAAAAGGCAGCCAGAAAAAAATAGCCGGTTTCTTTTTCACAAGCTCTTTTTTAAAGAGCAGCCACAAAGAAAAAATCAACAGAGGAACAAAAAGCTTAGCCGTGCTGTAAGCATAGAGTGACAAAGCCAGGCAAACTGAAGAAAAAACCAGCCGGGAATTCTTTGATTCTTTAATAAAAGAAAGCAAGAACCACAAACCCGAAAGAAGCAGTAAATTAAATAAAACTACTTCTAAGGCAACTCGGGAAAAATGGAACTGCCAGGGAGAAATAGCTAACAGGAAACAGGACAGGAGGGCAATTTTTTCCTTCCGGGTTATTTCTTTAACCAGGCGGTAAGTTACCCAAATGCTAATCAGGCTAAAAATCAGAGCCGGCAATCTGATAGCCAGTTCAGTCGGTCCCAGAACCGCCATCAGAGGAACCGCAAGATAAATATAAAGCGGCATTCGCCAATCGCCAAAAGATTCAAAATGAATCGGCCAAAAATTACCAAAGTAATCCCGGCCGGTCTTAAGAATTGAATAGGCTTGATAGCCGGTGTCAACCTCATCGCCAAAAAGGGAGAGAGGAATCTGATTAAACCGATAAATTCGAAGGCCAAAGGCCAAAAATAAAATCAAAATAAAAAGGGCCCAGCCTGATAACCGACTCAGTTTTTTTTGGCTATCTTTCGCCATAAATAACTGCTTCTAATAATTAGATTAATCAAAAAATGTCCTCCCCGGCCGAAATAGATCCGACTGCTGTTTACCAAGTATTGACTTATTCTTCCCGGGTTTTTTTTACCGCTTGACCCGTGAAAATGAATAAATTTTGCTGCCGGCAAATAATAGACCGGCAGGCCTTCTTTTTTAAGCCGCCGGCAATAATCAAGATCTTCAAAATACATAAAATAGTCCTCGCTCAATAAACCTGTCTTTCGGATTGTCGTACGGGGAATCAACATCACTGCCCCGACGACTGATTCCACCATCACCGGATCTTTACCTTGAGGCAGATATTTCAGATAGGCTCCTTTCTCCCCCAACCAAAATTCCTTTAATGCCCGCCAGGCGGTCGGCAAGTGAAAAACAGACGCTTGGGGTTTTCGGGAAGGTTCGAGCAATCGACCGCCAACCAAACCCAGCAAATTTTTCTCTGAAGCAAAAACCACCAGACGGGAAATCGCTTTTTTTTGACAAATGATGTCCGAATTTAAAAGCAGGATATAATTTCCCCTCGCCTTCTTTATCCCCCGGTTAACTCCGCCGGCAAATCCCAGATTCTTCCGGTTAAGAATTAGTTGCCGCCTCTTCGAGCCAGAAACCCAACTTCTAAGCCACTCAACACTTCCGTCGACTGAACCGTTATCAACCACAATCACTTCCCAATTACCCTTTAAACCAGTCGTTCCCGGGCTTAAACTAGCCAAGCATTTCTTGAGAATTTCTCTGGTGTTGAAATTGACAATGATAATCGAAAGTGTCATTTTTTTTTAGCCAGCCTGAAAAAAACTTCCTCATCGGTTAATTTAGCCGCCTTCTTCTCCTGTCTCCGCCGAACCAAAACCTGAGGCGTCTTAATCAAAGTCGCCAGCAAAACCTTAAAATAACCCGGCTTTCCCCTTAACCTTTTAACTAAAAACCGCTTATGCTCCGAAAACATTTTCTGGGAAGTTATGTTTTTCCAGATAAACAACAATTCATTTCTTTGTTTGATCAGATCAACATATTTCTTCGGAAACCGGGAAACGCTGGCTTCATGAAGATGATGAACTACAGCCTCCGGCTCCCATAACACCCGATAGCCCCGTTTCCAAGCCCGATATGACAGATCAACATCCTCCCAATAAAAAGGTTCATAAAGCAAATCAAAACCGCCCAATTCCTGCCAGATCCTTTTTCTAAAAACACCGCTGCCGCCGGAAGCCCACAAAGAATGATGGATTTTCTTTGTCTTTTCTCCCGGCTTATGGGCTAAAAAGCCGTTTTTAAACTCTCCTCCGGCCCAGGAAAACTGCGGCTCATTAAGAGAAAGAGCAAAGACCTTGGGGTCCAAAAAGACCCTTCCCACCGGTTTTAAAAAGCCTTTTTCCGGAACAACATCATTGTTCAGAAGAACTAAAAATTCGCCCCTGGCTTTTTCAGCTCCCAGGTTAACTGCATAGGCAAAACCAAAATTACGGGGAAGTTCCAAAAGGTTAATTTTTAAACTTTTTGTTTCAGCTGAGATTTTTTTTAAAAAATCCACGCTCCCGTCGATCGAACCGTTGTCCACCACAACCAGCTCAACTTCTTCTTTATCCCCGGCGGCGATAACTAAAGGCAGGTTCTTTTTCAAGAGGTTTTTTTTATTCCAAGTCGGAATGATAATCGAAAATTTAATCATAAATTCAATTAGTCCTTCTGACGCCCCAACCGGCACCAAATTAAAAAAATAATTCCGCCGGCAAATAAAGTCACAATCAAGCCTATTTTAAAAGATTTCGGTTGATAAATAAACTTGACTTCATGTTTTCCCTCCGGAATTTGAACCGCCCGGAAAGAATAATTAGCCCGATAAAGCGTTTCCGGCCGGCCGTCAACAAAAACCTGCCAACCCGGATAATAATTATCGGAAAGATAGAAAAAACCGGAATGAGAAGTTTCAACCTGGAAAGCCGGCTGATTCTGCCAATAGCTTTCAAGATCCAAAACTATTTTCTTTCGGCTGTCGGCCTCAGGAGAGATTTTTAAAATAGGCTCCTCTTCCAGCAGAATCACCCTTTCAGCCAAAAAAGACGGATCAATCAATCGTCTCATTATTTCCCGGGAATCATTTTTAACCACTTCAGCCTGATAATAAAGATTAAAACGGGGTAAAACAGTTTTATTTTCATAAACAATCGACCGGCCAAATTGAAAAATCTTATCTAAATCCTGAGGGTTTTTGTTAAGCTGCCAATCGCGATCGGCTAAAAAATATTTAACCCCCAGCAAATCCAGAAGCGCCGAATCAAAATTATTAACTTTAACCCAGCGGCTGCCTGAAAGAAGATTGCGGAAAGTATTTTCATTAATTTGATTAGTCAAAACATTATAATTTTTCAGCATCAACGGTTCATAACCCTCAATCGTTCCTAATTCATAAGGAATAAACATGCTTTGCGGAACCAGACCGGCATAACGGTCAATCCCGATTTTACTTTTCAAAAAATCAGTCAGAGCAGTTGGCGGATAAAACCATTCAGCTCTGGAGAAGCTGTTATATTTCCAGCCAAAACGAAATAACTCCAGAACAATCAATCCGAAAAAGCTCCAGCTGACTATCTTTTTAAAAGCCTTCTGCCAATTGGCAACAAAATAACCCAGAGAAAAAACGCCTAGAGCAAGAGTGGGTAAGATTAAATTCCTTTTTGTCACCTGCCAATTAGCTGTCATTTCCAAATCAGCGGCTGTTTCAATTTGAATCATTACCTGCCGCCAAACCAAACCAAAAATGATTATAAATAACCAGACCACAATCGAATGGATTGATTTCTTTCTTTTTAAAAAAGCTTCCATTCCCAAGCCGGAAAAAAATGCCAAAGAGAAAGAAATTAAAAAAAACAACCGGCCGGCTGAAGCGCTTTTTAAACCCGGAAAACTCATTAGGAAAAACCGGGAGCTGACAAGCGGAAGGGTTCCCAATCCGGCCAAGAAGAGAAGAGCAATAAAAAAAATCCTTCTCCTGTCAGAGCTTAGAATTCCCCAAACCGCCAAAATTAAACCGGCTACGCTGATGTAAGCCGGGGCTTCATTATAAGGTGTCTTTCCCCAGAAGTTTAAAGTCGAAGGATTGCCGAAAAAATCGGGGAAAAGCAATAGGAGCCAATCGGCCGGGGCCAGCGTTCCCCCGCCAAAAGTCCGGGCGGTAATATCAACATCTCTGATCGAAAATCTTAATAATTCAAAACCGGGGACCAGCTGGACTGAAGCCAGCAAGACGCCAAGAGCTAAAAATAAAACAGCCGTTAAAAAAGCCTGTTTTTTCTTAGTCTGCCAAAATCGGAATCCGGCATAACCGCCGCCGGCTAAAAACAGATAAAGGCTAATCTGGGGATACCCGCCAAAAAAAGAAGCGGCAACCGCCGCAGAGCCAATTAAAAACCAGGCTGGTTTTATTTTTTGATTTAATTTATCAATCGCCAAAAAAACCAGCGGAAGCCAAAAACCACTATGACCGATAATGCCGTATTCCAGCCAAACCAAAAAAAAACCGCTAAAACCGAAAACAAAACCGCCGGCCAAAGATGATAACCTTTTAAGTTTCTGGTTTCGGAGATAAAGAAAAGTAAACAAAACGGCTAAAAAAGGTTGGAAGACAATATAAGCAGTCCATGCCCAAACTTCTTTCATTTTCAAAAAAAAGAGCAAGTTAAAAGGGGAAAAAACAGCTGACTGGAAATTTGCCAGCAGCGGCTGTCCTCCCAGCACTGATGACAGCCAGAGCGGCCAGCGGCCGTCAGAAAATGCTTTAATCGCTTCCAGCCGCCAGGGAATAATGATCGAGACAATATCTGCCAAAAGACCGTTTTTAAAAGGAACACCGGCCGGATAATCCGGCCACTGATGATCCCGCCAGGGATGGTAGATCCCCACAATCAAATCAGTTGGAATCGGAACCAATCCCCGGAAAAAAGTCCGGTAAAAAAAAATTACCACCAGAAAAGCAATCAGAATGATCGGCCAAAATTGGCTAGTTTTTTTCATCTTGCCAGTTAAAAGAAGCCAGAACCAAAACCAGCGAAGCAGCCGCAAATAAACTCCTGAGAATGCTTTTCAGCTGAAAAATGTCATAAAAACAGCCCCAACTGACCGCCAGAGAGGGGGCTTCCCAAAGCGAAGGCTTCAAAGGCACAAAAAGGCCGTAATTAAGAGATGATTCAAAAAACAAGGTAATTATCAACCAGCTGGCAAGCATAAATCCGGCCAGGAAAATCTGCTTAAAGTCAGATTTTACCAGCTGGATAAACAAAAAAGGGGTTAACCAAACAAACCATTGAGGATGATAATGAGTCAAACTGAAAAAAGCCAGCATGACCGCCAAATAATAAAACCAGGGCTCATTCCGATCAGCTTTCTGCCAGGCAGCCAAAAAAATCAATCCCCAAACGAAAACAAAAAGATAAATTGATTCTGCCCCGGAAAGAGGCAGACTGGAATGAAGAATTTTCTGGGACTGTTTAGAAAAAAGCACCACCTGGCGAAAGGCTGTCGATCTCAAAAAAGGGGCGATGGAAAGAAAAAAAGGAACGGCTCCCAAAATCATTAACTTAATTTTCTGCCAAAATTCTTTTCCCATACAAGCCGCCAAAACAGGCAAAAAAAAGAGGGGAAACATTTTATAAGCACCACCCACACCCAGAGCAACCGTTGCCCACTCCGATTTTCCTTTTTTAGCCAAAACCAAACTCAAAACTACAAAAAAAAGCGGGATCAGCTCGAATTGACCAACCAGATAGGCAGAATAAAAAGAAAGAGGATTAAAAACCCAAAGCCAAAAAACCCTTTTTTTCTGTTTCCCGCTATCAAAGAGCTGGGTCAGACACCAAAGAATTCCCAAATCAAAAAACAAATAAGGCAGCTTCAACAGGAATAAATGCTTTTTTATTCCCGGCAAATGAAAAATCCGGGGATAATTTGCGAGAATCGACTGAGTCAGGTCTGCCTGATAAAACGGCGACAAAAGTTTTCCGGCTAAACCAAGAGTAAAATAGGTCAGTGGCGGGTAAGTGTAAAAATTATAGCCATAATTAGCCAGACTTATCCGATCCGGATAATCGGGGGACAAGAACCGGTAAATATCAAAAACTCCCTCTTTAACAAAAAAAAAGCGGCCAATATCAAGCGACCAAATATCCGGATGAGCACTAATCGGCATTAAGACCAGTCTTAAAAGCAAACCAATTAAGCCAATTTTAAAAAATAATCTTTTCATATTTTTCACAAAAACTTTTTTGGCTATACTGCCGGCTTTTTAAAATCGCCTGCGTCTTCATTTTCGCCAAAAGCCCAGGCTTTGAAATCAAATCCCCGGTTAATTTTATCAGCTCTTGCCGGTTTTGCCAAAGGAAGCCATTCAAACTATCCTCTACTATCTCCCTCTGACCGCCTTTTTTGATCACCACCGGAACACAACCGGCAGCCATTGCCTCAACCGTTGTCATCCCAAAATGCTCTACCTGCTCCGGAGAATCTTTTTCTCTGACTCCAAAACCGGCGGCCGTCCAAAAAATCCTTGCCCGGGCATAATGTTGCTTCAGCTCTGCAAAAGAGAGATTGGTCCTGATCTCAATCGGATAATCCCGACCGGCTTTTCTAAGCTTTTTAACCAGATCTTTTCCCTCTCTATCCCCCCCGATCAATAGCAAACGCCAGTCTTTCAAACCCATATCAATCATTTTCTTAAAAGCTTGAACCAAAATATCCTGTCTTTTATGATGAAGAAGGTTAGTGAACCGGCCGACCGAGAGAATCAGGTTTTCTTTTTTGCCGGGCTTGAGCATCTCAACCGGCACCGGCGGTTCAATCACGCTTGATTCCACCCCGAATTCCCGATCAATAAAACTTTTGGTAAAAAAAGAATTACAAACAATTTCATTAATCTTTTTCAATTTCAACCGGTTAATCATCCTTCTTCCTTCAACCTGATGAAAGGGCACTTGGAAGTGCAAAATGTTTTTCCTGGCAAAAAGCCAGGGTAAGCTTCCGTCCGACACCCAAAAACAAAGATCATATTTTTTTAGCAATCTCCTTTTCACAAGTAATTGTAATTCGTGAAAATTAATGTTAACAGAATTTACCCGATTGAAATTGAGTCCAAAATTTACTCGAGCCTCATCCCGCCAGGAAGAGCTGGGCCAGGCAATTTCAACTTGCCAGGATTTTTTTCGGGCCAGACAAGCGGCTAAGGTTAAAAAATATCTTTCGCCGCCGCCTAAAGTTTCTAAATAAGGATCAAAAAAAATCGCTTTTCTTTTTTTCATCATTACTTTTTTTGAACCAAACATCTTCAGAATGAAGAGTCTGGCCGTCGCTGTTTTTCCCAAAGCCGGGCATAAATAATAAAAGTATTAAAAACTTCAAACAAACTGTTTATAAAACCTTCGGTTCCGTCTCTATAAGCCTGCTGTCTGATAAATCTTTGCCAAAATTTAGTCATCATCATTCTGAAAATCCGCCACCAGACTACCGGCGGATGGTCGGCTTTAAACAGCAAACCAGCTTCAATTTCAGTCCAATCAATTGTTTTTTCCAGCATGGAAGTTAAATCCCGATGAGTTAAATGAATCAGCGGATTTTGAAATTTTCCCAAATCCCCTTCAAATCGAGGCTGTTCATGAAGCCGATGGCGCCATTTCTTTAGATTTTTCTTTTTAAAAAGCCGGATGACGTAATCGGGCCAGGCTCCGCCAAATTTCATTTCCCTTCCCAAGTAAAAATTCCGCCGGGGAACACTATAGGCAACTATTTTACCGAAAGAAATCCTTCGGCAGTCTGTCTTTCGGGAACCCGCAGTCTTCTCCCGCAAAGAAGATATCCGGCTGTCTCTTTTCTGATGCCGGTTAATAGCTCCAAGAATTTCTTTTTTTAAAAGCGGCGTAATCCGTTCATCAGCATCCAAGTAAAAAAGCCAGTCTCCGGTGGCTTTCTTTATTCCCAGATTACGCCACGCTGAAAATTGATAGCTTTTAAACGGCAGGCTGATTACCCGATCAGCCTTTCTTTGGGCAATTTTAACTGTCCCATCACCCGATCCGGTGTCAATCACTATCAATTCATCAGCCCATCGAGCCGATTCAAGACAATCACCCAGCATTTCTGCCTCGTTTCGGGCAATAACAACGATACTGAGGCGGACCGATTTTTTCAGTTTTCTTTTCAATTTTTCAGTTTTGATTTATTTACCCCAGCTGCCCTGACCAAGCCGGCCTAAATAAAAATCCAAAACGCCTCTTTTTTGCCAGGGACGGCCAGCCAGCAAAAATCTTAATGATTGCTTTATCAAAGCGGCTTTACTTCTTCCGGGAGCGTAACGAAGACCAAAAAGAAGCTGATTGCGAACCAAAAAATAATCATGTAAATTACCCCCTATCTCCGAGGAAGCCGCCACCTGATGCCATATTTTCGCCTGAGGAACAAAATAAAGCCGATAGCCCTTTTTGATGGCTCGCTGGCAAAGATCGGCATCTTCGTAATACAAAAAATACTTCGGATCGAAAAGGCCGACAGAGTCCAAAACCTCTTTCTTTATCAACATGGCGCAACCGGTAATAAATTCACTTTCTTTCACTTTTTCAAACTGACCACGGTCAACTTCGTCCACCCCCTGATGTCGGGTGGCAATATTGGCCCAATCAACCCGGCCGCCGGCAAACCAAATCACTTTGCCTAAATCCTTTTTCAAATATCGTTCACGATGAAACTCAAACCCCGGAGCAAAATAAATCTTAGGGGCAAAAATCCCCCCTTCGCTTTTTTTTCGGGCGGCTTTTAACAATTCGATCATAAAATCCGGTGCCACCAGAGTATCATTGTTCAAAATCATCAACCAGTCACTGCCTTTTTTTTTGACCCACGACAAGCCAAAATTATTCCCCCCGGCAAAACCTAAATTCCGGCCGGTCTCTAAAAAAGTTACTCCGGGAAACTTTTTAACCAGCTCTGTTAAATTTTCCTCAGGATTGTTAATCACTACTACGGTTTTCAGTTGAAAACCGTCTTTTTTAATTTTCTTAAGAGAAGCCAGACATTGAGCCGTCAGTTTCCGGCCTTTATAATGAAGAACAATCAGGCTGACAGTAATCATTTATTTACTTTTAAAAATAGCCTTTTTAAGAATAAAAAACTGACGATTAAAATCCCTCCCAAACTCATGCCGGACCCCCAGTAAAAAAGTTCTGGCCGATAAACAAACTCAATTACCTCTTCATCACCCGAAACCGCAACACTTCTGAAAACTTCCCGATACTTTTCTATGGGTCTTTCTGACTCATCCACCCTGACCTGCCAACCGGGATAATAAGCATCAGTCAAAACTATCCGGCCGGGTTTTTTAGTTTGGCTTTTCAGAACCACCTTATTGGGTTGATAAAGGATAATCTCGGCCGGTTCGATTTCTCCGGACTCGCCTTCCCAAAAGGCCCGGGGAAAAGCCTCTTTATTTTCATATATTCTAACACTCCCCCAATCTTTTGCCAAAAAAAAATGAGGATAACTATTTATTTCCCGAATCGTTGCGGGAAAATCGGCATCAATCAAAAGGTATTTTACTCCCAAAAAATTCAGCTTCGGATCATCAAGCGGCAAAGAATCAACTTCATTAATGTTGATTCTGCCCGTTTTCTGGCTCATATAAGCAGCATAGCCTGCCGCCAGCAAATCGCCGTAACCCATCGGCGTTGACAACCGGTAGCCTGCCCCCCAGTTAGGAGGAAGAACCGCCAGCCGGTTTTTCAATACTTTGAAACTTGCTTGTTCATCGGGAGTAAAAACCGATTCGGCAAAAGGCGGTCTTAGGGAAACATTTTCCCAATAAACATTCAGGCCGGTGAAAGACCAATAGCCGGCACTGCTGATAAAGCGCCAATAGCCGGGCTGTTTTTTCAAAAAATCAGCCGGCTTCTGATTAAAAGAAAGCTTTTGCGGGGAAACGGAAAAAAAATTATTCCGATTAAAAATAAACAAATCAAGAAAAATCAAAAAGATAACCAGCCCTGAAAGCATCTTTCTGGAAATCCTTTTTTTTTGATAAAGAAAAATAAGTCCGGCAAAAACAAAAATCAAGAAAATAGCCAAAAAGAACTGCTTTAAGAAATTTTCGAAAATAATAAGATCAATCCGATATTGATGAAAGGCGCTTTCCGACAGGGGCTTTTTTTTAAAAAAAAAGTAAATCTGCCCCAATAGACTATAAGAAACATTAAATAAACTTTCCCGGCCAATTTGAGCAACCAAAAAAAATAGCCCTCCCAAACCTGAAAGAAGTAAAAGAGAGGAGAAAAACTGCCGGCCTTTTTTCGATCTGATTCGGATTAAAAACGGCTGCCAAAAAAAAGCCAGAAGAACAGCAGCGGCAAAATCAGTCAAGAGAAGGATTTGACCGGGATTGCGAAAAAACCTGAAACCGGGCAAAAGCCGCCAGAAAACAGAGTAAAACGGAGTGTTTCTTCCCAGAGCCAAAAGAAGAGAAATAAAAAAAATTCCGCTAAAAAACTTAACTTGATAAACTTTTTTACTTCTAAACCGGGCCAAAACTAAAATCAAAATAACCAGGAGACCAAAATAGCCGGTGTTATCGGCAACAAAACGATAGGCCGGGCCCCAGGAAAAACCGGCTCGGGCACTGCCGAAAAGATGGGGCAGGAAAAAGCGGGCCAGCAATCCGGATGGAAGTGATCGAGCAGTCGCAAACTCAAAATTGTTTCCCGGCCGAGTAGACAAAGAAGCCAATCTAAGAAAGGGCAGCGTCTGAAAAGCAGTCATCAAAAAACCCAGGAATGCCGGCAGAAAACCCCTTTTAATTTTTTCCCCAAAAGAAAGACCGGGATAAAAAATAAACCAGAAAGTTAAAAGGACTAACGTGTAATAAGTCGGCTGAGGATGACCGGAGACAATTTGCCAAGAGATAGCCAGAGACAGAACCAGCTTATCTTCCAATCTGCCTCTAACCAAAACTCTTTGGCCGGCCCAGAAAACAAAAGGAAGCAAACAAGCCGTTGTTAAAATTGAGGTGTTATTGAGATAGGTCAAAAGAGTGGCCGAAAAAGTAAAAACCAAACTGCCCAATAAGGCTTCAAACGAATTTCTTTTCAGGCTTTTAAGAAAGAAATACATCGAGAAGAGAGAACAAAGGAAAAGGAGGATAATTTTGATCGTCAGGGCCCGAAAAGGATTTAAAAAGAGAAAGAAGATATTAAAAACATTAGCCGATTCGGATGCGATGTCTCCCCAAAAGGGAATACCGGTAAAAATATAAGGATTCCAGAGAGGAAAACGGCCTTCTTTGATCTCATTCGCCCAAAACTCCGCCTGCGGCAAAACGAAGGAGAGATTATCACCAAAAAAGAAAACCTCGCCTAAAAAGATCTGGCGGTAAAAAAAAATTAACCAAGCGCAAAAAACAAGTATTGCCGGCCAATGCTTTCTTAATCTCATTTTTTCCGGCCAACAACAATCAAAGAAAGCCCAAAAGGAATTTTAACCCTGCTTTCTAAACTGGCTAAATAAGGCGTCATTTTATTCATTACCATCCCACTAAAACGGGAAATAATTTTTCTTTTAAGAACCCGGCCGCTGACCAGCCAGCCCAAAGCCCCCGGGAAATTGTGATAAAAAATCTTTTCGACTTCAAAATTACTGGCAGCCAGTTGATTGATTATTTCCTGCTTCCGGTAACGGCGGAGATGGCCCAATTTCTGATCGAGTGATCCGTAGAGACATTTTAAAGCCGGCACCAGCAAAATTAACCGACCGTTTTTTTTTAAGATAGCGGCAAAATTTTTAAATGCCTTTTGATCTTCAAGATGTTCCAGAACATTAAGGCAAATAATCGTATCTATCGGCCCCGGCAATTTTTTCGGGTCCGAAAGAATATCGTGTTTCCTGACGGCTACCCTCGGATGACCGATAAATCGGCGCTTTAAATCTTTCAGATAATCCTGCCTGATATCAGTTAAAAGAACATCCTTGCCCAAACCGGCCAGAAGATGCGAGATGCTTCCGATCCCGGATCCGACCTCAAGCAATTGGTCTCCTAAAAAAGGCCTGATTCTTTCAAAAATCCAGCGGTTGTAGTTTTTCATTAAGCTCATCCGGAAAAGTGTTTTCCGGCCGGTGTCCTGACGGTCAAATTTACCTCTTAAGAGCCAATAAAGACTCCGGAAAAAATCTTTCCAAGTAATTTTCTTACCCTCATCGTAACTCCGGCCGTCATAAGAAATCGGCACTTCATAAACCCGGAAATTCCGGCTGAAAACCTGAGCCGTAATCTCGGCCTCAATTCCAAAACGATCTGCCTGAAGATTAATTTCCGATAAAACCTCCCGCCGAAAAGCTTTATAGCCGGTCATTAAATCCGAAAGGTTGGTATTGTACAGAAAATTGGCAATTAGATTCAGACATTTGTTACCTAAAAAGTGATAAAAATTAAAAACCCGGTGAGCACCCAGAAATCGGGTTCCATAAACAACATCCGCTTTCCCTTCAAAAATTTTTTCTATTAAACAAGGGTATTCATCAGGATAATACTCCAAATCAGCATCCTGAATAATGACAATTTCCCCTTTGGCTTTCTTAAAGCCCCGCCGGATCGAAAAACCTTTTCCGCGGTTTTTTTTGTTTAAAAGCAACCTGATATTTTTTTCTTTAAGCCTCAAAAGCGCTTCCCGACTGCCATCCGTCGAACCATCATCGATAATAATCAGCTCTTTTTCAATCGGAACCTTCTGAACCCTTTTTATCAGCTCCAGAAGAGTATTAATTTCGTTATATACCGGAATAATGACTGAAAGCTTCATTGAGAGATTTTTCTCTGAAGAGTTAAAAATAATTTTTTAAAAAAATTTTTTCCCGTTTTGGCCCGAGCGCCGAATAACCAAAAATCAATTTCCCTTTGCTTACGGGAAAATTCCTGACTTAAGTTGCCTAAAAATTCTTCAGGCGGCAGCTCCGGTTGGCTCGGAGACCTTTCCCAAACTTTCGCATAAATCACAAATTCCTTAAAAGCCTGAAGAACTGCCAGAATTAGACCGATCAAGCCGTCCAAATAACCTTTCTCGGCAAAAAAACGCCGGAGAAATTCGTCAACCGGTTTTTTGATTAAGTCCGGCCAAAAAAATCCGTAGCCATTTTTGGCTAGTTGCTCAGCTTCAAGACTAGCATATTGATCAAATTGGTCCGAGTGAAGAAAGTGGCTGATGCTTTCATAATTATGATGAATCAAATGAGCTTGGAGTTGGCCGGTCTTACCTTTAACCCGGTTTCTTTCGTGAACCCGACCCTGATAACAGCCTTTTTTAGTCTTAAACAGGTGCAGTTGCCAATCAGGATACCAACCAGAGTGTTTGACCCAAGACCCGAAAATTAAATTTTTCCGGCGAAAGGCAAAACCGGAATAATTTTTCTTTTTAATCGCCTGGCTTATTTCCGAAGCCAAGGAAGGAGTCACTTCTTCATCAGCATCAACCATTAGAACCCAGCTGGTTTTCACCTTTGTTAACGCAAAATTTCGCTGGGAAGAAAAATCATCCAACCGGCGTTTAAAAACCCGGGCACCAGCTTTTTCGGCAATTTCCACAGTCTGGTCAATTGAGCCGTCATCAATTACCAGAATTGTTCCTGCAAAAGCCAGCGACTTTAAACAGCGGGGCAGATTTTTAGCCTCGTTTTTGGTTAAAATAACCGCAGTCAGTTTCTTCAGCTTCGTCATTGACCTTGATTTTACAACGGGCAGGGGTCAAAATACCAGCAAAGATGAATCAATTCCTTTTCGAACAGCTTTATCCGGGGATCAAAACTATTATTCAGGCGCTATCTCAGGCCGCTCTTCTTATAGCAGCTGCCTACATTTCGATCACTTTTATCGTTATCTCTCTGGTGGAAATCGCCGACGGTAATTTTTTCTTGCTCTGGGTTTATTTTCTCGCCTTGATCTTGATAAGCCTCCATCTTTCGGTTCGCGCCAGATTCCCTCAAAGGTTTATTCAGAAAAATCCCAGCCAGCTTAATCGCCAAACAAAAGAAAATGAAGCCTATAGAGACTGGCTTTTCAAATTTTTTTGTGCCTTGGCAACCTCAACAAGCCTCTCCAGAGTTCAAGTTTGAAGTGCCCCACTTGAAGAAGTATCATGTGGAGCATGAAAAAATACAAACATCTTTCTATTAAGGAAAGA
>JAFGMK010000007.1 GCA_016927565.1 Minisyncoccota bacterium
ACTCAGGGTAAACTTCTCATCCCCGTGCAGTCATGAAAATACGCTCTCAAAAGAGAGCGATTTTCACGAGTGACCCCACGGGGAATCGAACCCCGATTTTCAGGATGAAAACCTGATGTCCTAAGCCATTAGACGATGGGGCCAGTCCAGGTCGGTCTTATTCCGGCCAAACAAAGCGCCGACTGCTTAATTCTATCAAAATACCAAGGATAATCGCAATAAGAAAGATTGGGGATTACGAGCGACCTTAATTAATTTAAAAATTAACAAAGAGGAAAGTTGTTGTTTCAATAGGCGTTTTTTTTTGATAGACTTGGCCTGATGTCGGACTTAGTTTCTGAAAGCAAAATTGTTTTCCGGCCGGAAAGGATACAAGACCCGGAGTGGGAAAAAAATTTCCAGGACGTGGTTGCCCTTTTTAAAATCCGGACTTCTCAGGGAAAAACTCTCTACCTAGCTACCCTCGGCTATACAGCTGACAATCTACCCGCCCTTCCGGGGCAAAGAATAGTCAGATATCAGACTCTGGTTTTAACTGACTACCGGAATCTAATAGCAGGAGAAATAGACAATTTCTTTTTTTTACCCGTTGCTCCGGACAGAGAGGTCAGTCGTTTTTTGGCAGATTCGCTTCATTGTCTCATCAGCTCTTCAATTCAGCTGGACAATCTCAGTCCTGAAGTTATAGCAATAGTTCGGGCTCTTTTGGAAAACATTGACATCAAGAGCTTGACAGGGGCCTACCGACTAATCCGGGTTGTCCGGGAAATTTTGTACGGCCGTTTAAAAATTCAACCCTCGCGGACAACTAAAGATGAAATTTTAGCCATCCTTATAGATCTTAAGAAAATGATTGAGTTTAAGCAAGATTAATAATTCCGTTAGATAGCTTAGTTTAAATTGCTTGTCTTTTCTGCGGGAAAAATGGCGCTAGTCAAGGTTGTCAGACCGGTACCTTAAACAACCGGCTTTACGCTTGGTTTTCCGGGAATTAAATGATTTAGCTGAAGACGGGTTTTGCGATTAGGGGCAACAAGAGGTCTGGATGCTTCCCTCCTTCAAATGAAAAACTTGTTTTAAAAACAGCTTTTGTTATAATAAAGCCAAAGATAACCTGAGGAAAGGGACGAGTGGTCAGAAATAATAATGAGATTTTAAAACAGCTCCAGGAACAGACTCGGGAAGTCGCCGCCATCTATGTCGGCACCTATATTCCCCGGCCTTGCGGCATTGCTACTTATACTAAAGACCTTACCAACGCCATCAACATTCTCAACCCGAAGCGCTTGGCTGAAATCGCGGTTTTAGATCGGCCGGCTGAGAGTTATCCTTATCCCTGGGAAGCTAAATTCCGGATTAATATGTATGATTTATCCAGTTTTATCCAAGCGGCGGATTATATTAACCGCTCTGCCGCTGAACTGGTATGCATTCAGCATGAATTCGGTATTTTCGGCGGCCCCAGCGGTGAATATGTGATTCCTTTTATGGAGCGGATTAAAAAACCGATTGTTACTACTCTTCACACGGTTACCAAATCGCCGCCGATTGATGTTTTGAATATCGTCCAGAAAATTGCTTTTTATTCCGAGGCAATTACAGTGATGGCCGAAGCCTGCATTCAAAGACTGGTTAAAATCTATAAAATTGACAAAAGAAAAATCGTGGTTATTCCTCACGGGGTTCCTGATGTGGCTTTTACCTCGCCTGAGCCGTATAAAAAAAATTTGGGTTTGGAGGGTCGGATTATTATTTCAGCCATTAATCTTCTGAGCGACAATAAAGGCTTGGAATATGTAATCGAGTCTTTGCCCAAAGTGATTAAAAAGCATCCCCGGATTCTTTTTCTGATCGCCGGTATGACTCACCCCGAAGTTCTCAAATGGCAAGGTGAGGCTTATCGGAATTCTTTAGCCGAAAAAGCCAAAGAGCTTGGCGTTGAAGCGAATGTCATGTTTGACAATCGTTATGTCACTTTGGAAGAATTGATTCATTATTTAATGGCCAGCGATTTTTATATCACTCCTTATTTGGGGGCTGATCAAACTGCCAGCGGTACTTTGGCCTATGCCTTAGCTGCCGGTAAAGTGTGTTTATCTACCCCTTATGTTTACGCTCGGGAGGTCTTAGCCGATAAAAGAGGAGTTTTGATTGATTTTCGGAATTCGACTCAAATTGCCCAAGCCCTAAATTATTATCTGGATCATCCGCTGACAATGGAAAAAACGAAGCGCCGGGCTTATGATTACGGCCGGCAGATGATCTGGCATAATGTTGCTTTGAAACATCTTGAACTTTTTCGATTGATTTTGGCCCAAAAAAAACGTCGTGATGAGAAAAAAAGAAGAGAAAAAATAAAGAAAGAGATTCAAGAGGCGGCTAAAAAAGATATAAAAAGGTGATGGCGGTTGAGACTCCCGATCTTAAAAATCCTCCTAATTTTGGCTTTTTTTTTAAATTGATTGATCGGCGGGGAATTCTTCAACACAGCCGCTTTTCCACTCCCAAGGAGATAACAGGCTACAGCCTGGATGACAATGCCCGGGCCCTAATAGTAGCTGTTTGGAGCTGGTTTTTGTATCGTGATCACCGTTTTCTAAAATCAGCCGGAATACTTTTAAAATTCATTCAAGGCCAGCAAACAACTCAGGGAGATTTTCACAATTATCTTTTTGTTTCATTTAAAAGGCGTTTTTTATCCCGGGAATTGGCTGAGGATAGTTTTGGAGAAACAATTTGGGCGTTGGGAACTGTGCTGGCAATGGATTTGCCGCCCTCCCTGAAGCAGTCGGCCAGAGAAATCTGGCTTCTTTCTTTCACTCAAATCCAAAAATTTACCAGCCTTCGTTGTCAGGCTTATTGTCTTTTGGGATTAGTTTCTTTCTGGAAAAAATACCCCCGCTCTGAAGTCAAGGATTTGGCTTTGTCTTTGGCTAATAATCTGATCAGAGCCTTGAAAACCGAGACAGACGGTGACTGGGTTTGGTTTGAAGATGGCCTGGTCTATGCCAATTCTCTTTTACCGTGGGCGCTTTTTGAAACAGGCCGGATTTTCAATCTTAAGAAACATTCAGAGGCGGCCCGCAAGAGTTTTGATTTTCTTCTCAGAATCACCTGGGTTGAAAACTGCGCCAGCCCGATCGGTCAGCGGGGTTGGTATAAGAAAGGGCGGGCCCGGGCTTTCTTTGATCAGCAGCCGATTGAGGCGGGTTATATGGTTTTAACTTGTTTAGCGGCTTTTGAAGCGACTAAACAAGCAAAATACCGGCGGAAGGCGGTTGACTGGTTTGCCTGGTTTTTCGGGGCGAATCAGGCAGGCCTATCCCTAATTGATAAAGATGATGGCGGGTGTTATGATGGCCTTGAGCCGTGGAAGGTTAACCTTAACAAAGGAGCGGAAAGTACTGTTTGCTATTTAATGGCTTATCTGGAACTAGTCAGATATGGACAAGGATTTCTACGAGCTGGCGGATAGCCGGCAAAAAGCTGTTTTTACCAAGGCCAAAGATACTTTTTCCTTATGCTTCCAGGTAAAAAAACAAAACAACTGGCAAAAGATTACCGCCGGGAATCCGCTGCTTCGGGGGTCAAGTTTTAATCTTTATCCCCGGACAATCCGGCCTTCAGATTCAAACTTGTTTCTAAAAGGCCGCCAAAAAGCTTTTGATCTTTCGGGTAAAAATTTTTTCTATTGCTGGCAGGCAGAAATAGCGCTTTTGAAAAATGGCTGGTTTAGGTTTGAAATCGAACTTGATCTGCCATGTCCTCTGCGTCTTTTCCAGGGGATTGAAACCGAGCCTCAAATCTCTTTTCAATTGCCGACAGTTTCCGTTCAGGAAGAAGGAGGATTGATCTGGCATCAGGTCCTGGTTAATAATCCGGTTGTCAATTGCACCGGAATCCAGTCCAGCGATATGCCGGCAGTTTATTATTTTGACCCCCAATCCCAGGCTGAAATGATGCTTTTTTTGGACTGGCAATCTTTTAACTGGGTTTCTTTTGAAAATATCTTTGGATTTTTGGGAGGCCAATGCGGCTTAAAATCAATTCTTAAAAGAGGCCCGGATCAGCCTGTCAGAGAAAGATTTTTAGGTTTTTGGCCTCAAAATCCCCATTATCTCGGTACTATTCTGCCTGAGGGTAAACAGTTTTTCCGGTTTTATTTTAGTTGTCAAATGGCGGAACAGCCCGATGAGTGGCAGGCTTTGAGGCGACTGATTAACCGTCTTACCCCGTTGTTTGACAGCCAGTCTCAAAAAAAGAGTCCGGTGCATTCCTGGCATTCTTATAGCCGGCATTGCTTAACCGAATTGGCATCTCAAAAGAAGAACCAGGTTTTTTTTAAAGAACAAGCTTTGGGTTTCCGGGCTTTTGCCCAAGTCAAAGATTTTGTGTCACCCAATCCTCCCGGGCGAGTGGAATTAATGACCCAAGTTGATTTGCTTTGGCCTTTAATTCTCTGGGAGAAAAAAAACCCCGATTCTGAAGCCGGAAAGCTTATCGGAAAATTACTGAAACTCCTTCCCGGATTCTGGGACAGCCGGGCCAATTTTCTCGCCAATTGGCACCCGCCGGCAAATGATCTTCTGTCTCAAGACCGGGAAACTTGGTATTTTTTGGAGAATGGCCTGATTAAATTCGGCTGGATTTCTCAGTTGACCGGGAACCCGTCGCTAAAAAAGATCTTTCTAAAGTTTGTCCAAACGATGGTCGAATTAGCTGAAGAAAACCGGTATTTATTTCCTTTGAGTTATGATTGGCGAAATCGTTGGGCTGTCGGCGGGGGTAAGAATTTTGTGGCCGGCGGTCTTTTTGCTTATGGAATGTGGTTGGCTTTCAAGATTACCGGCGAGAAAGAATATTTAACTCAAGCTGAGGCTGGATTAAGAACCATGCGGCAATTGCCGTTAGCGCTTTTGTTTCATGAGCCTCAGCAATTGGGTTTTGCCGCTGCTGCCGCCGAATTATTAGGCTCGCAAAAAAACGAACCGGAAATCAGCAGTTGGGCTGAAGAATTCTTGAGTCAGCAACTGCGAATGTTTTATTGGTACACCGATCCCGGTCTGCTGAAGGCTATCAACTGCGATTCTGCCGGCATGGTCCGCTCTTTTCCTTCAAAAATTTATCCGGTGGTTAAGCACAATCCGGCCTTTAAGGAAAATGTTGAGTCGATTTTGCCCTGGCCGCTGCTGATGCCTCAAAGCAAGCTGACGCCGCTTCTGCTGAAATTTCTAAACCGGATCAGAATCAATAATTTCTATTATTTTGATTTATTTCATCAACTTAAAAATCCGAGCTTCATTCCTCTTGAGGCTTTGCCGGCTTTATCTGAAAGCGGCCAAAGACATCAAGGGGGAGGAGTCGGGCATGCCATTTACGGAGCCGGTGAAGTGTTTTGGCTGGATTTATTTTTTGAAACCGGGATTAAAGCGGATAATCCGGAGATACTTACTTTCTGCCCGGATTATCTTCATCCGGAATTGGCTGATTCTTCAGACCGGCAAAACTTTATTGTTTATAATCCCGCCAACGAAAAAAAATCTTTTTCTTTAAAGTTTAACCGCTTGCCTTCCCGGGCTTCTGAGATAAGAGCCGGCCGGGAGAGGCTGATGATCAGAAAAGTTTCTGAACCGGTGTCACTTGAAATGCGGCTTGATCCCGGTGAATATCAATATGTTACAATCAGTTAAAGTTATCAGACTGCCCAATGGATAATCAGAAAAAAATTGCCAAAACAAAATATGGTTATTTCACCGCTGACGGTCGGGAGTATGTCATTACCCGGCCTGATACGCCCAAACCCTGGGTCAATCATCTCTCCAATGAGCGTTACTGCGCTTTTGTTTCCCACACCGGTGGCGGTTATTCCTTCGTTGATGATTCCGGTTATAACCGGATTTTAAGGGAAAAACCCGGCGATGAGCTGATTGAAGATCGGCCGGGACGTTATCTTTATGTTCGTGATAATGAGAGTGGTACTTTTTGGAGTTTGGGTTGGCAGCCGGTTTGCCGGCCAGCTGACTTTTGGCAGGCGCGGCATGGGCTGGGTTATACTCAAATAAGCTCAGTTAACGAAGAAATCCAGGGAAGTTTGCGTTTTTTTGTTCCCCTGAAAGACACCGGCGAATTTTGGACAGTGAGACTGAAAAATCTTTCCTGGAAAAAAAGGGATCTAACAATCTTTACTTATGTTGAATGGTGCTTGGGCAGTTTTCATTCTGATCTGATCGATCGAAGCTTTGACATCCTGTTTAACCGTTGTGAATTTGAAGAAGATATCCTTTTGGCAACTAAAACCCGTTGGGTAAGGCCGGACCGGCAGGATATGCCCTGGGATAAAACCGCTTACATTTTTTCCAATCTCGGCGTTGACCAGTTTACGGCTTCAAAAAGACAGTTCTTGGGTCCTTATCATTATCTTAGTTCGCCGCGGGCGGTCGAGGAGGGGAAGTGCCGAACCGGAAGCGCCTTGGCTGAAGATGCGGTCGGAGTTTTGATGAAGCGGCTTGTTCTTGAGCCGAACCGGGAGATTATTTTTGACATCTGTTTGGGAGTGGGCGAATCCAAAGAGATAATCAAAGAGAAGTGTCGCTCTTTCTCAAAACACGAAACAATTGAAAAAGAATGGGACAAATTGGGCATTTATTGGCAACAACATCTTGCCAAAGTTCAAGTGGAAACGCCGGATCCCGAATTTAATGCCAGCGTTAATTATTGGAACCAATACCAAGCCTGGGTTACCCCTCGCTGGGCGGAAATGGATTCTTACTATATTGCCGGCGGACCAACTTATGGTTTTCGGGACGAATCTCAGCATATCTTTGGGATTATGCCGCACGATCTGGAATTTGCCCAAAAAAAGCTGATTTATTTACTGGAGCATCAATTTACCGAGGGTAAAGTTTTCCACAATTTTGATGTGATGAACAATCAGGGAGTACTGACCGGTCACGCCGATGATTGCCAATGGCTGGTAATGGCCATTTTAAATTATATTGAAGAGTCCGGCGATTTGGCCTTTTTAAAGAAGCCGGTCAGTTATCATGACGGCGGCAAGGGACCGATCTTGGAACACCTTCTGCGGGCGCTTGATTACACTTTATCTAACCGAAGCGGGCAAGGCTTAGCTCTGCATCGGACTGCTGACTGGAATGATGCCTTAGCTGGAGGCCATCTGGGTCGAGGGGAATCGATGATGGTTTCCAATCAAATTTGCTGGAATATAAAACGGCTTTTGCCTGTGTTTAAGAAGATTAAGAAACCCGAGCTGGCCAAAAAGTATAGTCAGATCTACCGGGAAATGAAAAAAGCCCTTAATGATCTTGCTTGGGACGGCGAGTGGTATATCAGAGCTACTTGCGATGACGGTGAGCCGGTCGGCAGCAGGCGAAAAAAGGAAGGCAAGATTTTTTTAAATGCTCAGACCTGGCCGATTATCAGCGGTGTGGCTGACAGGGAGCGGGGCAGGCAGGCAATGGATGCCGTTGATAAGCATCTGAATACCGAATACGGACCTTGTTTATTTTTGCCCTCCTTCACTGTTTTAAACAATGTTTTCGGAATAATTTCTCAATTTGCTCCGGGGACAAAAGAAAACGGAACTATTTTTAATCATCCGGTTGCCTGGGCTGTAATTGCGGAATGTTTACTGGGCCGGGGCGACCGGGCTTTTAAAATTTGGCAGGCAACTTCCTTTATTACCCGGGGAAAACAGCCGGAAATTTATCAAGCCGAGCCCTATGTTTACGCTGAGTTTGTTTACGGCCCTGAAAGCGCTCTTTTCGGCGAAGGCTCCTTTACCTGGACTACCGGGAGCGCGTCCTGGTTTTTTCGGGCTTGTCTGGATTGGGTTTTGGGAGTCAGGCCGACACTGGATGGCCTTTTGATTGACCCCTCTATTCCTTCAGGCTGGGAAAAGTTTAAAGTTAGCAGAAATTTCAGGGGTGCGATTTACGAAATTCAGTTTTTCAATCCTGAAAAAGTGAGTCACGGAGTGAAGGAGATTGAAGTTGACAAAAAGAAAATCAGAGGTTTTATTCTGCCGGATTTCGGCCGCGGCCGCCACCGGGTAAAAGTAACGATGGGTTAATTTAATTCTCCTGAATGGACCTTTAAATGATTTATGAGCCAAGCTGGAGGGAAGGGAGGTGAGGAAATGACTGGCTTCAAGATAGGCAATATCGAACACTTCTATGACAAAATCGGCGTTGCTGTCGTTGAGCTGATGGGAACGGTCGTTCTGGGAGATCAGATCAGGGTGATCGGTTCTAATGAGTTCAGCCAAAAAATTACTTCCATTCAGATCGAACACGAACAGGTTCCGGAAGCCAAGAAAGGCCGGAAAGTCGGACTCAAATTGGATCGGCCGGTAAAAAAAGGCGACGAGATTTTTAAAGAGGGGTAGGTTTCACTCAAAAATGCTGATTTTGCATGGGGATAATTTGGCTGCCAGCCGTGAGGCGCTGGTTTTAGAAAAGGAACGAGCCGGAGTTGAGGGCCGGGAAATTGTTGATTTGTCAGCGCGCCACCTAGAACTGGAAACCCTTAAACAATCTCTGGAATCACCCTCTTTTTTTAAAAGTGAACGCTTAGTGGTTATAGAAAGTCTTTTCAGCCTTCCCGGATCAGCCAGAAAAGAGCGACTGCTGAAATATCTGAAAAAAGAGGAAATTAAAGTTAAACTAATTTTCTGGGAATCCAAACAACTTGACGGCCGCAGCTTGCGCCCATTTGCTTCTCAGGCGCAGATAAGACTTTTTAAACTGCCGGCCTTAATCTTTAAGTTTCTTGATTCTTTGAATCCGAAGAATTCAAAAACGGCTCTTTTACTCCTTAACAATACCCTTAAAAATCAACCGCCGGAATTAGTTTTTTATTTGCTTTGCCGTCGGATCAGAGATTTGATCGTGGTGAAGGATTTAGGTAAAAAAGGTTTGGCCGGCCTGGCTCCCTGGCAGCAGGCGAGGCTTCTGACTCAGGCCGGCTTCTTCAGTCTTGAAAAATTGATTGAAATTTATGCTGTTTGTTTGAAAATAGACTGGGAGCAAAAGACCGGCCGCTCCTGGCATTCTCTGGAAGGAGAACTTGACTTGCTGGTTTTAAGTTTATTAGAATGAAAAACTCTCGCCCTTTTATTTTTTAACAAAACTAATCAAGGAGGTTTATGAAAATCAATCCCGCCATCTTCCGTTCTACTGATATCCGGGGTGAAAATGATAAAGATCTGACGCCGGAGACTGTCGAGATGATCGGCCGGGGATTCGGAACCTATTTATCCCGAAAGGGAACCGGGGATTGTCTCCTTGGCCGCGATACCCGCTTAACTTCAGAAAGATTCAGCGCCGCTTTTAAAAAAGGCCTTCTTTCAACCGGTTGCAATGTTTTCGATATGGGATTAGCTCTTTCCTCGGCGATTTACCATGCCCGGAAGTATTATCAAATCGACGGAGCGGCAATGGTGACTGCCAGTCACAATCCGCCTCATTACAACGGCTTTAAACTTTGCTCAGGAATTAATGCCATTGTCGATTCGGAAATTCAGGATCTCAAGGAAATCATTCTTAAGGGGAATTTTGTTCAAGGACGGGGAGAGGAAAAAGAACTGCCGCAGGCCAATGAAATTTATTACCAGGAAATTCTGAAGAGAGTTAGTCTGAATCGGAAGTTGAAAGTGGTTCTGGAGGCCGGCCACGGAACGCCGGCCTTATTTATCCCTCAGTTTTTAGAGAAATTGGGATGCGAGGTGATAGTTCTTCATCCTGAGGTTGATTCAAATTTTCCCGCGGGTGTGCCTGATCCGGTCAATCCCGAATTCCGCCGAACCTGCGAACGGGCAGTGGTGGATAATCAGGCTGATATCGGTATTGTTATGGATGCTGACGGTGACCGGGCCGGATTCATTGACGAAAAAGGTAAGATCTGGATGGGTGACATGATTTTGGATTTGTTTATCCGCGACTTTCTTCCCCGTAATCCCGGTGCCAAAGTAGTGGTGGAATTGAAAGATTCCGAAGTGGTAGTCGAAGACACTAAAAGACTGGGCGGCGTGCCGGTTTTCGGCCGGACAGGTCATGCCCTTTTAGACCACAAAGTCTTTGAAGAAAAGGCTTTGTTATGCGGCGAGATGAGCTGTCACTATTGGATTACCAAAGACTGGTATGTTTTTGATGATGCCATTATGGCAATGGCTCATGTTCTCCGGATCCTTTCTGAAACCGAAAAAACTCTTTCTCAATTGATGGCTCAAATTCCCCAATATCCGGCTACTCCGGAAATTCGCTTCGCTTGTCCGGAAGAAAAGAAAGTAGAAATTATTAAAAAGGCAGTGAATTATTTTAAAGACAAATGTGATCAGGCAATAACAATAGACGGAATTCGAGGGTATAAATACAATGGTTGGTTTCTCCTAAGAAAATCAAATACCCAACCCCTGCTTACTGCCAGAGCCGAAGCCAAAACCGAAGCTGATCTGGAAAAGCTGAAAAAATTTATTGCTGACCACTTAAAATCCTATCCCGAGATAAATTTCGACTGGGAACGGGTTTATGATATCACCTAAAAAAATCTACCTCGTGGCGCCGAGTTTGATTCCCCAGCCAACCTGGGGGGGGAAATATATTTTGGAAGCAAAAGGCTGGCAGAATAAAGGCGGTTTTAAAGACCGGAAGATTGGTCAGTCCTACGAGCTTTTTTCCGGGAGTTTTCTCGATGTCGAAAGCAACACCTCTGCCAGCAAAGAGTTTGGCGGTTGGCTCGGCAATTCAAGCGATGTTAGGACCGCTGTTTATCAGGGAAAAAAAGCCAATCTGGTCAAACTGGAAAAGCTGATCGCTTCCGATCCGAAACTGATCTTAGGGCCGAAGGTTCTTAAGACTCACGGCCGAAAGCCGGGAATTTTGATTAAATTTACTCAGGCTCTGGGCAATTCTTTCCAAATTCATATCGGACAAAGAATAGTCTCCAAAAAATGGCAGGCCAAAGCCGAAAGCTGGTATTATCTTGAACCCGGACTGCTTACTCTGGGCCTTAGGAAAAAGACAAAGCCGGTAGAGTTTAAAAAATGCTGTCAGCGAATAGATGCGGCTCTTAATCAAATCAGTCTGGAAATAAAAAAAAACCGGAAAACAGCGGCTGACGGCCGGAGCGAAGCTTTAAAAATAGTGAAACGGGAGAATCCCTGGTTATACGTCAATCTGGTTACCGCCAAAAAGGATGATTTGATTGACCTGAGCGAAGGCGGTCTGCATCACTCCTGGGAAGAAGATTCTTCCCGGTTTCCTTTGGGAAATCTGGTCTATGAACTTTGCCAGGACGTGATGGATCCGGTATCAACTCTCCGTTGTTTTGACCGGGGCAAGATCAAAGATGACGGCAGTCTCCGGAAGCTTGATATCAGCGATTATTTTCGCTATCTTAACTCTCAGCCCGAATACAATAATCCTGAAAACCACCGTCTAAGGCCCAAGCTTGTCTGGTCGGGAACTAAGGGCAAAATTGAAGCTCTCTTAAGAACCGGAAATTACTGTCTCGATCGGTTTAAATTGAAAGGCAGTTATCAAGGCGAATCAGCCCGGACCCGGGATTCCTACCATCATCTTTTTGTCCAGGAAGGAAGGGTTTTTATCAAAGCCGGCAGAAGGGGGTTGGTCCTGACTCGGTGCCACAGCGCTTTTATTCCCGCCGCCATCGGCGCTTATGAATTGATGCCGCTTGGTAAGAAAGAGGCGGTAATTTTAAAAACCTTTGTTAATTAATTTAACCGCATTCAAGAAAGGGAGGCAGATGAAAATTCCCAATTTGGATCAAATCGTTTACCAGTCCCTGAGGTTTTTTAAAAAAAGGCCGCCGCCCCGATTGGATCTGTCAGGATATAAATTACCCTTTGTTATCGGCAGTGGCAATGCTTACAATACCGGCCGGGTTATCTTCGGCAATCAGGCGGCTGTTTTCGCCGATGAGAGTAATTTTAAAACAAAGCTCGAAGCTTTCAGGCCGATGATTAAAAAAGGTTTGATTAGCCGGGCTTTGATTATTTCTTCTTCGGGCGAAAAAGATTCAATCTGGGAAGTTAAGCTGGCTAAAAAACAAGGCTTAGAAACAACCCTGATGACTTGTTCGCAAAATTGCACTGCCGGAAAATTTGCCGATAAAATGTTAGTTTATCCCAAGATTCCGGAGCCTTATACTTATAACACTTCTACTTATTTGGGGATGATTCTTTCTTCAACCGGTGAGGCAGTTGACCTGATCTGGAATTTTATCAGGAAAACAGAATTACCGGCCAATTTCTCTTCTTACAGGGCTTATGCTTTTATTCTTCCGGATGAATGTCTCAATATCTGTCCGATGATTGAGATTAAAAAAAGCGAACTTTTCGGCGGTCGTTTGGCCATCCGTGCTTTTACTCAGGGACATGCCCGCCATGCCAAATTTCTGGTCCGTTGGGAACGGGAGCTGGTAATCTCCTTTGGTTTTAAAAACCAGTATTTTGGCCTGCCCCGGCATCGTTGGGAGCTTGAACTGCCGGAGCGGGGGGGGTTTGGTTTGATGCTGGCCCTGACTTATTTTCTGATTGGCCGAATTCAAGCCGCCAAGCCGGCTTATTTCAAAGAACACTTAGAAAAATTCTGCCGTGACTATGGTCCTGCGGCTTATGGAAAAGATCAATCCTTCTCCATAATTGTTCCCGGAAGTTAAGTTGTTAGTTGACTTGTTAACTGCTGCCCTGCCATAATGAAACAATGACAGCAAAAACCTCAAAAAGGGATAAATATATTCTTTGGTTTGATGAAATTGACAAAGAGGACTTATCTTTAGTCGGCGGGAAGGGGGCAAATTTAGGCGAAATGATTGCGGCTGATCTGCCGGTGCCGCCGGGTTTTGTAGTCGCGGTTAAAGCTTACCGGGAATTTTTGAGTCAAAACCAGATTCAACCGAAAATAAAAGAGATCCTAAAGAGTTGTGATCGAAACGATCCGGAATCCTTTCAAACGGCTTCAGATAAAATTAAAAAGATTATCCTCCGAGGTAAAATTCCCCCATTGATTGCCCGGGAAATAATGCAGGCCTACCTAAAACTGAATCATGGTTTAAAAAATGTTTTGGTAGCAGTTCGTTCATCAGCCACGGCTGAGGATTTGCCGGGTGCTTCTTTTGCCGGCCAGCAGGCAACTTTTTTGAATATCCGAGGTGAGTCAGCGGTTGTGGACCGGGTCCGGGCCTGCTGGGCTTCTTTATTTGAATCACGGGCGATTTTTTACCGGCAGGAGCAGGGTTTTGACCACTTCAAAGTCAGCATCGCCGTTCCCGTACAGGAAATGATTCAATCGGAGATTTCCGGAGTCATGTTCACCATTGATCCGATTACCAGCGAGAAGAATCGAATTTTAATCGAAGCTATTTATGGTCTGGGAGAATTAATTGTCCGCGGCGAAGTTATTCCTGACCGCTACATTGTTGACCGCCGGAAAATGAAATTAATCCATAAAACCATCGGCAACCAATCTATCCAATTAATCAAAGTGGGGGATTCCACCAGACGGCGTCGGGTTCCCGCCCAGCAGCGGGAAAAACAAAAGCTGGCTGACTCTAAAGTAATTGAGCTGGCTAAAATCGGCAGCAAAATTCATCAGCACTATTATTTTCCCCAGGATATTGAATGGGGTTTAAAGAAAAACAAGTTTTATATTTTGCAAACCCGGCCGGTAACAAGTTTTGCCGGAGATGATAAAAAAAGTTCAAAAGAACAGGCACGGCTTCAGATTAAATTACCGGTTCTGGTTAAGGGTGAATCGGCTTCACCGGGCCTGGCTATCGGAACGGTTAAAATTGTTCCCTCTTCCAAAGCTATCGGCAAGGTAAAAAGAGGCGACATCTTGGTTACCCGAATGACGACGCCAGATTTTGTACCGGCAATGAAAAAAGTGGCGGCGATTGTGACTGACCAGGGCGGTCAAACTTCGCACGCTGCCATTGTCAGCCGCGAACTGGGCTTGCCCTGCGTTATCGGCAGCCAACAGGCAACCAAACTTTTAAAAGACGGGATGGTGGTTACGGTTGATGCTACCAGCGGCAATATATATAAAGGAGGGATTGATTTAAGGGGAAAATCAATCAAGGGTAAATCCCGCTCCTGGCTCAAAAGCGATTCTCCTCTGGTAAAAACAGCCACTAAGCTTTACCTTAACCTGGCGGATCCGGATCAGGCAAGGCAAATGTCTAATCAAAATGTCGACGGGGTCGGTTTATTGAGAGCTGAATTCATGATGGCTCAAATCGGTATTCATCCCAAAAAAATGCTGAAAGATCGAAAAGGCAGGGAATTTATCACCTGTCTGACTCAGGGACTAAAAACTTTTTGCGAAAGTTTTGCTCCCCGGCCGGTTGTTTACCGGGCAAGCGATTTTAAAACTAACGAATATCGCAATCTCAAGGGAGGAGGCCAGTTTGAACCGGAAGAAGAAAATCCTCTTCTCGGTTTTCGGGGAGCTTATCGTTATCTGGCTGATCCTGAAGTTTTTGAACTGGAATTAGCTGCCATCTTAAAAGTACGGAATAAATACCATCTGCGAAATTTGTGGTTGATGATTCCTTTTGTCAGAACTCCCCGAGAGTTGATGGAGGTTAAAAGAATAGTGGTTGCTAACGGCTTATCCAGAAGTCCCTCTTTTAAGCTTTGGCTGATGGTGGAAATTCCCAGTAATGTGGTTTTACTGGACGAATTTATTGCGGTGGGAATTGACGGCGTTTCTATCGGGTCCAACGACCTGACAATGATGATGCTGGGAATTGATCGGGACAATACTGTTCTTAAGGAAACTTTTGATGAAAGAAATCCGGCGGTTCTTTGGGCGCTTGAAAAAACTATCAGAAAATGCCAGAAACTGGGGATTTCCTGTTCAATCTGCGGTCAGGCGCCTTCTCTTTATCCGACTTTGGTAGAAAAATTAGTCGAGTGGGGGATTACCAGTATTTCCGTTTCTCCAGACAGGATTGATCAAACCAGGAAACTTATTTATGCCGCTGAGGAAAAAATAGTCAATAAAAAATAGAAAAATGGCCAAAGGAACGATTCGAAAAATCCAAGCCAGAGAAATTCTCGATTCCCGAGGAAATCCGACAATTGAAACCAGAGTGGAGCTTGAGGAGGGCGATGTCGGGATTGCTTCAGTTCCTTCCGGAACTGCAGTCGGAAGATATGAAGCTTTTGAATTGAGGGATCACGATCCGAAAAGATACCGGGGAATGGGGGTTTTGTCAGCCGTCAATAATGTCCACCAGAAAATTGCACCTGTCATCCTGGGTCAGGAAACTACCAATCAGAAACAGATCGATCAGCAACTGATTCAATTGGACGGCTCCCGGGATAAATCAAAATTGGGAGTCAATGCGATTCTTTCTGTTTCTCAGGCTGTTTGCCGGGCCGGCGCCAATGTCAGAAAGGTCCCTCTTTATCAGCACGTTGCCGACCTTTTCGGTGAAAAAAAAGAAATGACAATGCCGGTTCCGCTTTTTAACTTGATTAACGGAGGCAAGCATGGAGCGGGAAATCTAGACTTTCAGGAATTTTTAATTTTGCCTTTTTTCCAGACTTTTGCCAAAGCCTTGCAAGCCGGATCGGAAATCTATCATCTGGTCGGTGAGGTTCTGATTCGCCACGGAGCTATTCACAGCGTTGGTGATGAGGGAGGTTTTGCTCCTAATCTTTTTACCAATTTGGACGCTTTTGAGGTTCTAATAGAGGCGATAAAAGAATCAGGGATCGTTTTGGGTCAGAATGTTTTTTTAGGTTTGGACGTTGCCGCTACCTTTTTTTATCAGAATAACCGGTATCGGATCCGCGACCGCAGTGTTCCTTTAACCCCCGGTGAACTTATTGACTACTATGCTGATTTAAATCGGCAATACCCGCTTTATCTTCTGGAGGACGGTTTGGTTGAAGACGACTGGTCAGGCTGGCAGGAGCTAACTGCCCGATTGAATGAGGTTGTTATTGTCGGTGATGACCTTTTGGTGACCAACCGACACCGGATTAAGCAAGCCGCAAGGAAAAAGGCTTGTTCGGCGATTTTGGTCAAGCCCAATCAGGTAGGAACAATTAGTGAAAGCCTGGAAGTGGTTAGAGCTGCCCGAAAAGCGAAATGGAAAGTGATCGTTTCTCATCGCTCCGGGGAAACGGAGGATAATTTTATTGCCGATTTTGCTCTGGGGGTTGGCGCTGATATGGTCAAGTTCGGCGCTCCGGCCCGAGGCGAGCGAGTTATGAAATACAATCGTCTGCTGATGATCGAAGAAGAACTGAAAAAAAATGCCCGATTGTGAACTCAAAGACTTATGGAAGCCGTCCGTTCGTTAGTCCTCATTATCCTCGATGGTTGGGGTCTGGCACCGCCAGGCCCGGGGAATGCCATTTCTCTTGCTCAGACTCCGAATTTTGACCGGCTTTGGACGGTTTTTCCCCATACTCAGCTTGAAGCCTCAGGAGAGGCAGTCGGCTTGCCTCCGGCCGAAGACGGTAATTCTGAAACCGGCCATCTAAATATCGGTGCGGGACATATTGTTTATCAGGATCTTCCCCGGATCAATATGGCCGTGGCTGAGGGAGCTTTTTTTAAGATTCCGGCCTTTCTCAAGGCAGTCGACCATGTTAAAACAAACAACTCGATTCTTCATCTGATGGGAATGATTTCTGATGCCGGGATTCACTCCAGTCTCAATCATCTTTTTGCTCTTTTGAGATTGGCTCGCAATGAAGGAATCTCAAGGGTTTTTTTACATCTTTTCACTGACGGCCGCGATTCGCCGCCTAATTCTTCGTTGATCTATCTTACCAGTATTCAGAATATGATCCAGGAAATCGGCGTAGGAGAAATAGCAACGCTGATCGGCCGCTATTACGCCATGGATCGGGATCTAAGGTGGGAGAGGGTTAAAAAAGCCTACGAGCTTCTGGTTTTGGGCCGGGGGCGGTCAGCTGTTTCGGTTGAAGCGGCCATCAATCAATCTTATCAGGACGGCAAAACCGACGAATTCATTGAGCCGATTGTCCTTACGCAGAAAGACGGCCGGCCTCGCGGATTAATCAATGACAATGATGCGGTTATCTTTTTTAATTTCCGGATCGATCGCCCGCGCCAGCTGACTAAAGCTTTTGTTCTGCCTGATTTTGAAAGCCTTCAGATCCAAAGAGCCAGCTTTGATCCTTATGCGGAAAAATACGGGCTTAAACAATACGAGCCGCCTCAAGGAGATACCACTTTCAGACGGGAAAAAGTTTTAAAAAATCTTTTTTTTGTTACCATGACCGAATATGAAAGGGGCTTGCCGGTTGAGGTGGCTTTCAGGCCAATTCTGGTCCAGATGCCGCTAGGAAGAGTTCTTTCGGAAAACGGCCTTCGCCAGCTCCATGCGGCCGAAACGGAAAAGTTTCCTCATGTTTCTTATTTTTTTAATGGCGGCCGGGAAAGAAAATTTCCCGGCGAAGATCAAATTCTGATTGCTTCGCCTCGGGTGGCAACTTATGATCTTAAACCGGAAATGGCTGCTTACGAGGTGACTGAGGCGGTATTAAAAAGGATCAGGTCGCGGATTTATCAGTTTACCATTCTCAATTTTGCCAATCCGGATATGGTCGGCCACACCGGTGATTTGAGTGCGGCTATCAAAGCCTGTGAAGTAGTTGATGATTGCTTGCGAAAAGTGGTAAGAAATACGATCTCTTTGGGTGGAATTGCGGTCGTGACAGCAGATCATGGCAATGTGGAAGAAATGATCAATCTGAAAACCGGTCAGGCCGATACCGAGCATTCCTGCAATCCGGTTCCCTTCATTGTAGCCAGTTCAACTCTCAGCCAGGGCGGAAGAAATTTACCGGCCGGGATTTTGGCTGACATCAGTCCGACTATTTTGCATTTGATGGGAATCAGCGTTCCTTCAAGCATGTCTGGGCGAAACTTATTAAGTAGTTTATAAAAAAGGAGTTTTTTGGTGGAAAAAAAAATAATCAAAAAAAATAAGGCCTTGCTTAAGAAAAGTCCTAATTTGGCCGATTACGAAAAGACCTATCGCTCATTTGCCTGGTCGAAAGTTGAAAAGGAACTCGACTGGTTCGAAGGTAAAAGATTAAATGCCGCTTACAATGCGATTGATCGGAATGCAACCAACTTTCGTAAAAATAAAGTGGCGATGTATTGGGAAGGAAATCAGGGCGAGAAAAAAAAGTTTACTTTTGCCGAACTGGCAATGCTTTCTTCCAAATTTGCCAATGTTCTGAAGCGTTTAAAAATTGACCGGGGAGAGCGGGTCTTCTTCTTTTTGCCTCGAATTCCTGAGCTTTATTGGGGTTTTTTGGGAACTTTAAAAAGAGGAGCAATTGCCGGGACTCTTTTTGCTGCCTTCGGGCCACAGGCGCTTCTGGATCGGCTTGATAATTCCGATGCGCGGATTTTGGTAACGAACGAAGCTCTTCTGCCTCGGGTTTTAGAGATTGCTTCTAAACTCAGATATCTCGAAAAAATTATCCTGGTTGACGGGGAAAGCCGATCAAAAAAGATTCTCAGTTTGAACCGGTTAATGAAAAAAGCTCCGGAAGAATATCAAGCGGCAGAAATGAAGCCCACTGAGCCTGCTTTTATGCTATACACTTCAGGCACCACCGGCAAGCCTAAGGGTGTGGTTCATACCCATCAGGCGATTCTTCATGAACATCTGACCGCTAAATGGGTGCTTGATCTTCGGGATGAGGATGTTTACTGGTGCACCGCCGATCCCGGATGGGTAACCGGGATTGCTTATAATATTCTGGGTTCCTGGAGTGTCGGTGCTTCAAGTCTGGTTTTCGAGGGCCGTTTTGACCCGGAAACCTGGTACCGGCTAATTGACGAATACAATGTCAGTGTCTGGTATACTGCTCCCACTGCAATCAGGATGCTCGCGGCCGGCGATCAGGAATTATTAAAAAAATATAACTTTTCTACCCTCCGTCATCTGGCTTCAGTCGGCGAACCTCTAAACCCGGAGGCAGTCTGGTGGGGTCTTAAGGCTTTTGGTTTGCCATTTCATGATAATTGGTGGCAGACAGAAACGGGAGGAATTTTAATTGCCAATTTTCCCTGCTTGGATATTAGGCCGGGATCGATGGGTAAGCCGGTTCCGGGAGTTAAAGCCGGGATCATTAATGACAAGGGTGAGGAATTGGCCCAAAATGAAATCGGCAACCTTGCCATCCGGCCCAACTGGCCCTCAATGATGAAAAAAATCTGGCGCCGGCCAAAAAAATACCGCAGTTACTTTATCAACGACTGGTATCTTTCGGGTGATTTGGCTTACAGGGATAAAGACGGCTATTTTTGGTTTGTCGGCCGGGCTGATGATGTGATTAAAACCGCCGGGGAAAGAGTCGGCCCTTTTGAAGTTGAATCGGCCCTGGTCTCTCATCCTGCCGTCATTGAGGCTGGGGTTATCGGCAAACCTGATCCGATGCGGGGCGAAATTATCAAAGCCTTCGTAGTTCTGGCCAAAAATTATCAGCCGTCTGAAGCTTTAAAAGAAAAACTGCAAAAATATGTTAAATCTCATTTAGCCGGTCACGCTTACCCCCGGGAAATTGATTTTATTAAGCTTTTACCCAAAACACGATCCGGCAAAATTGTCCGCCGCTTTCTTAAAGCTCAGGAATTGGGCCTGCCGGTCGGGGATACCTCAACCTTGGTAAAGTATTGATAGGTTGACAGCGGCAATCGCCTTCACCTAGAATAGGTTTCATGAATTGGTTTATTGAACTAATTAAACAAAACGGCCGGACCAGTGTTTTTTTAGGCGGGCTTTTGGAAGAAATCATTATCCCGATTCCATCCCCCTTAGTTTCCATTACCGCCGGTGCTTTTCTGATCCGGGAAAAAGCTTTTTGGCCGGCTCTGGGAGAAATTTTTTTTAAAGTTTCCCTTCCTTTTGCCCTGGGCGCTACCATTGGCTGCAGCCTAGCTTATTTTCTGGCTTTTTTCGGCGGAAAACTGATGATTAAAAAAACTGAGAAGTATCTTGGTTTTTCCTGGAAAATAGTTGAAAAAACCCGGGAAAAATTTATTAAAGGCACTGGTGACGAGCTGGCGATTGTTCTTTTAAGAGCGGCACCGGTGGTGCCGGTCTCTTTGATCTCTGTTGTCTGCGGAGCTGTCAGGTATGATCCGAAGAGTTTTTATCTTTCGAGCTTTCTGGGTTTGATTTTGAGAAGTTTTTTTCTGGGAATAATCGGGTGGCAAACCGGCAGCGCTTATCAGAGTTGGATTGAGGGTTTGGATAAGGCTGAAACCATTATTTCAGTTGCAATTGTTTTGATTCTCGCGGGAGCCTTGGGGTTTTTTTACCTTAAGCGGGATAAATTCTTCAAGAAATAATTCCTGATTGTTCTTTAGGAGTATTTTCTGATAATTCCCCTTACCCGGCCCTGAATTGCTACGTTTTTGGCATAAATCGGTCTCATTTTGCGATTGGCCGGGGCAAGTTTAATCCGGGTGGCTTCTTTAAAAAAACGTTTCAGAGTGGCGAAACCGTTATCCAGCAGGGCAACCACAATCTCGCCGTTTTTGGCAGTTTCCTGTTCTTCGATAACCACATAATCGCCGTCCAGAATTCCGTCCTCGATCATTGAATCGCCCTTGACTTGAAGAACATAGGTTCTTCTTTTACCGCTGGTCAGACTGGGAGGAATGGTTATCCTGGCTTCGGGATCGGTATAAGGCTCAACCGGTTTACCGGCGGCGATGAACCCCAGAAGAGGAACTTCAATGTTGCCCATTTTTTCAATGTCGTCATAAATCAGCTCGATCCCCCGCATTACTCCTTTGCGGCGCCTGATCAGGCCTTTTTTTTCCAAAGTCAATAAATGCTCGTGAACCGTCGCCGGAGAATTAACTCCCAGATCGCGGCCCATTTCTTTAAGAGTGGGAGAAAAACCGTTTCTCTGAATGTATTGGGTTAGAAAAATTAAAAGCTCTTTTTGTTTGCCGTACAAGGTAACCGTCATCAAAATTCCTTTTCCTTTCCAAAGAATACCCGAAAAAAAACAGATTTGTCAAGGAGTAATTTCTTCCGGAGACTGTTAAATGACATCTTAGCCGCTCGTCATTCTGAGGCTGAAAGCCGGAGAATTCCATCCGAAGGTTATCCTTCGCTGTGCTCAGGAACGATGCGAAAAGTAATGTTCAACTTTTAAGGATTTGTCAGGCGTGACAGCAAGCTTCCTATTAAATTAAAATCGATCACAACATCTTTGTAACAATCATCCGGCTCTTTGCCCGGCTTAAGAGTAACCGTTTCGGCTTCGACGACAGAAACCCTTCCCGGAGTTAAAGGAGTATCAGCCAGATATACCTGGCCGGATAAATCGTATAATCTGGCACCCGGCTGCCAATGGCCGTCACCGATGCTGGGCCCCAGAGCGTTTTCTTCAGCCAGAGCATCAAAAATACAACCGGCCTGGAGAACTGTCGCATAGGGCCTGAGTACGGCCGGTTGATTGCCTTTGGCCTCGGTTAACTGTCTTGCCAGCCTTGCCAGATGAACCGTTTCGCCTCCAATTTGAAATGCCCAGACATCGGTCACCATCGGAAAAGCAAAAGTGATTTCATCTCCGGCAGAAGCTTGCTGAGCTAATTGTTCGCTTTCCTCATCAATTGCCAGTAGTCTCTGGCCGGCCTCGCGGGTTGCCCTTGCCTCTGCGGCTTGAGCATCTTGAGTTTCTCTGGCGTCAGCGGTTAATTGCAAAATGACTTTCTTAATCACGTCGGCAACGGCGGTTTTAAATTCCCCGGTTGCTTGCTGGTCAGGCATGGGCATTTCTGTCGGCTTTACTTCCGTCGGTTGAGGCATTGCCGCCTCTGTCGTCCCTTTTTTCTGACAACCAGTTAAGGCTGCTGCGGCTGCCGCCGCAGTCAAACCGCCTAACCACAAAAAACGTCGCCGGCTAATAGTTTGACAAGGCCTTTCGGAGTTAGACATATTTTTTTTGAGAACTGACTTATTATACCATTAATGCTCTCAAAAAAACCAGCCTGATCCTGTATAATATCAAGCATGAAATTCAAGCTTAAAAGCAATTTTTCCCCCACCGGCGATCAGCCTCAGGCGATTCAAAAGCTGGTTGAAGGTTTGGCAAAAAAATTAAAACATCAGGTTTTAAGAGGCGTAACCGGATCCGGAAAAACTTTTACCCTGGCCAGCGTTATTCAAAAAGTTCAGAGACCGACTTTGATTATTTCCCATAACAAAACTTTGGCGGCCCAGCTTTATCAGGAGTTCCGCGATTTTTTTCCGGAGAATGCCGTCGGTTATTTTGTTTCCTATTATGATTATTACCAGCCTGAAGCTTACATTCCCCGCACTGATACTTATATTGAAAAAGAAACTGATATCAATCAGGAAATTGACAAGCTCCGCTTGAAAGCTACCAGCCAATTACTCTCCCGGAAGGATGTAATTATTATTGCTTCGGTTTCTTCAATCTATAACATTGGCTCGCCGGAGCGCTACCGCCGGTTTGTTTTTAAACTAAAAAAAGGCCAGGAGATAAACTTAGCCGGGTTATTAAAGCAATTTATCCGCCTGCGATACGAACGGACGCGATTCGACCTTGAGCGGGGAACTTTCAGGGTGCGGGGGGAGTTGGTGGATGTTTTGCCGGCTTATCAGGATGAGGGATTGCGGATTGGGATCGAAAACGACCGGATCAATTTTCTGATGGCAATCGAAGCTGTGACAGGCCGCCCGATTAAAAAGCTGGAAAATTTTACTCTCTATCCGGCCAAGCATTATCTCAGTGAGATTACGCCCAACAGCCCAATTTACGATGAGATCAGAAGCGATTTGAGCCGGCAGATAGCACGGTTTAAAAAGAAAAATCAAATCCTTGAGGCTCACCGGCTCCAAACAAGGGTTAATTTTGACCTGGAGCAAATCGCCGAATTCGGTTATGTCAACGGAATTGAAAATTATTCCCGCTATTTCGATGGCCGGCAGGCAGGCGACCCTCCTTATTCTCTGCTTGATTATTTCCCCAAAAATTTTCTTCTGATCATTGACGAGTCCCATATGACCATTCCCCAGATCAAAGGAATGCACCGCGGCGATCAGGCCCGGAAAGAAACTCTGATTAATTATGGTTTTCGCCTGCCTGCGGCTCGGGATAACCGGCCGCTGACTTTCAGTGAATTCCAAGATCGGGTCTTTCAAACTATCTATTCTTCGGCCACGCCCGGACCCTGGGAGCTTAAAAAAGCCGGTCGGATTGTCGAGCAATTAATCCGGCCTACCGGAATTCCGGATCCTCAAATCAGTCTCCGGCCTACGAAAAACCAGATTGCAGACCTGATGAAAGAAATCAAAAAAAGAATTAGAAAACATGAACGGGTTCTGGTGACAACTTTGACTAAAAAAATGGCTGAGGCCCTGGCCGGCTATCTGAAAGAAAAAGGAATCAAAGTTCATCATCTTCACAGTGAGATAAATACCCTTGACCGTTCCGACATTCTGGACAATCTCCGCCTGGGAAAATATGATGTAGTTGTCGGGATTAATCTTTTACGGGAAGGTCTGGATCTGCCTGAAGTTTCCCTGGTTGCCATTCTTGATGCGGACAAAGAAGGTTTTCTGAGAAGCGAAACATCGCTGATTCAGGTTATGGGCCGAGCCGCCCGTCATGTCGGGGGGAAAGTAATTATGTACGCTGACAGCCAGACCGGATCAATGATCAGGGCGATGGGCGAAATCCGGCGGCGGCGGCAGATCCAGGCTGATTACAATTTAAAGCAAGGAATCACTCCGGAATCAATCACTAAACCTGTAAGAGAAAAATTGATTCAAAGAGAGAAGGAGGAAAAAGCTAAAATTTTTCGTAAAAGAAAGGTTTACCAGCAACTTGATCAAATTGATCCGGCGCAAATTTTCCCCGGAGAAAGAAAAAGAGTTATTCAAAATCTGACCCGGCAAATGCATCGGTCGGCGGCGGCCTTAGAATTTGAGCTGGCCGCTGAAATTAGAGATAAAATCAGAAAGATCGAAACTTTTTAAACTTTTTCATAACCCCTGGCCTTTTTTTTAAATCCCTGTTAGTTTATAATCTCAAAGATGGATAAATTAATCATCAAAGGGGCCCGGGTTCATAATCTTAAAAATGTTAGTCTCGAGTTGCCGAAAAACAAATTAGTTGTTTTCACCGGCCTTTCCGGATCCGGTAAAACCTCGCTTGCTTTTGACACCATCTACGCTGAAGGCCAGCGCCGCTACGTGGAATCTCTTTCGGCTTATGCCCGCCAATTTTTGGGAGTGATGGAAAAACCCGATGTCGATTCCATTCAGGGATTATCACCGGCAATTGCGATCAATCAGAAATCAACTTCTCATAATCCCCGTTCAACCGTCGGGACAATCACGGAAATATACGACTATCTGCGTCTGTTATTTGCTCGGGTCGGCCACCCCCATTGTCCCCTCTGCCATCGGGAAATTACCCGCCAATCAACTGATCAAATCGTCGAAAATGCCCTTGAATTGATTAAAAAGGAAGCTTTCAGAAACAAAACCAGCCGGGTTCTTATTCTTTCGCCGATAGTCAGAGATCGCCGGGGTGAATTCAGACAGCTTTTTGACCAATTAAGACAGAAAGGCTTTGTCCGGGTTCGGGTTGATAATCAAATCTATTCTCTAAATGAAGAATTGGTCTTGTTAAAAACCAATAAACACACTGTTGAAGCTGTTACTGACCGGATTTCGGTTGAAATCAAACAGATTAAATCGGAAGTTTCTCTGGCTAATCTGAGAAGTCGTTTAGCTGAAGCCGTTGAAACGGCTTTGAATCTTTCGGAAGGATTGGTAATTATCAGTCAAATCAACGATGCCTCCTTTGTCTTTCCTGATAAGCCGAAAAAGATGAAAGACCGGCTTTTTTCCCAGATGTTTTCCTGTCCTGACTGCAACCTCTCTCTCCCTGAAATTGAGCCCCGGTCTTTCTCCTTTAATTCTCCGCACGGAGCTTGCCCGGAATGCAACGGCTTGGGAGACTTGTTAAAAATTGATCCGGAATTGATTGTCAACCCGCGACTGACAATCAGCGAAGGGGGGATTCTTCCCTTTAATCGTTTGGGAGAAGCCAGTACCTGGTGGGGCAGAATTCTTAAACAACTTGCTTTGGAAGACAATTTCTCTCTCAGAATCCCGATTAAAAAAATGAAGCCCGAAAGTCTGAAAAAAGTTCTTCATGGCACCGGCAGCCGGTTGATCAGGGTTAAAGGAACTGATCGCCACGGGCAGCGGTTTGATTTTGAAACCAAATTTGAGGGAGTGATTCCCAATCTTGAAAGGCGATTTAAAGAAACCGAATCGGACTATATCCGGCGCGAAATAGGCAAGTATTTAAGAAAGGAAATTTGTCCTCTGTGCCGGGGAGACCGGCTTAAAAAAGAAGTGCTTTCAATTACTATTGATGAAAAATCAATTGCGCAAATATGTCAACTTCCGATTAAGAATTTGCTTTTTTGGTTAAATTCTATCCGGAACAGTCAATCAATCTTATCGGAAAAAGAAAAAACCATTACCGAACCGATTTTTAAAGACCTGACAAGCCGGCTTAATTTTCTTTTAGCGGTTGGTCTGGAATATCTGACAATCAACCGAACAGCAGAAAGTTTAGCCGGCGGAGAAGCTCAGCGGATTCGTCTGGCAAGCCAGATTGGCACCGGACTCACCGGAATTCTGTATGTTCTGGATGAACCGACAATCGGCCTCCATCAAAGAGACAACCAGCGGCTGATTAAAACGCTTAAAACCTTAAAAAATTTAGGTAATACTCTGATTGTTGTTGAGCATGATCGGGAAATGATGGAAAGCGCTGATTTTCTGGTTGACTTTGGTCCCGGAGCCGGGGATCAAGGAGGCAAAGTAATCGCCGCCGGACAAGTTTCTTCAGTTAAAAAAGATTCCCGATCCTTAACCGGCCAATATCTAACCGGCCGGAAAAAGATTGAATTAACCACTCGTCCTGTCAAAGAAACCAAACGCCGGCTGATCTTGCACGGCTGCCGTCAATTTAATCTCAAGAACATCGATGTTTCTTTCCCTCTCGGTCGGTTAATCTGTGTAACCGGGGTTTCCGGGTCAGGTAAGTCAACTTTGATTAACGAAACGCTTTATCCGGCACTGGCCCGGCATTTCTCTCCTCTTTTCCGGGGACGGCCGGGACAATTTTCCAAGATTGAAGGGATCGAGCAGGTTGACAAGGTTCTTCTGATTAATCAGGCGCCGATCGGTAAAACTCCCCGCAGTAATCCGGCTACTTATACCAATGCTTTTAAATTTATCCGCGAGCTTTTTTCCAAGACAGCCGAAGCTAGAATCCGCGGTTATCAGCCGGGGAGGTTTTCGTTTAATTTATCCGGCGGCCGCTGCGAATCCTGCCGGGGTGGGGGAGAGATAAAAATTGAAATGCAATTTCTCGCCGATGTTTATGTTACCTGCGATGTTTGCCACGGCAAGCGTTATAATCATGAAACTCTGGAAGTGAAATATCGGGGCAAGGATATTGCCCAAGTCCTGGATTTAAGCGTAGAGGAGGCCAGGCTCTTTTTCAAGAATGTTCCCGGTTTGGCTTTTAAACTGGAAACCCTGAAAGATGTTGGCCTGGGCTATTTGAGACTCGGCCAACCGGCTCCCAGTCTTTCCGGCGGAGAAGCCCAAAGAATCAAACTGGCCCGGGAATTGTCAAAAACAGCGACAGGGAAAACTGTTTATCTTTTGGATGAGCCGACTACCGGATTGCATTTTGAAGATCTAAAAAAACTTTTGCTGGTTTTGCGGCGGTTGACTGAATCGGGCAACACGGTAATCGTGGTAGAGCATAATTTAGATGTCATCAAAAATGCTGACTGGATTATTGATCTCGGTCCTGAGGGAGGCAATGAGGGGGGGCATCTGGTGGCAGAGGGAACTCCGGCTGAAATTGCTAAAAATCAGAGTTCCTGGACTGGAAGATTTTTGGCGGAAATCTTAAAATAAATTTTATGAAGCGTGTTCTTTTTGGGCTTTTCTTCTTATCCGTTTTTTACCTGATGCCTCAGCCGCTCCTGGCTTTCGCGGAGTTTGACACTGGGCTGGAGGCAATCTACCGGCTTCAAGATGACAGTTGGATTAAAGTTTCTCAAGCTATTACTCTGACTAACAAAAAAGCCGACTTCTACGCCAGCGAATACTATTTGACCGTCGGCGATCTTGAGATAAGGGATATCCGGGCTTTTGACGGTCTGGGACCAATTGACCCTTCAGTAGAAGAAACCGACCAGGGAACAAAGCTGAAATTTGTTTTTAACGAACGGGTTGTAGGTCAGGGGAAAACCCTGACCTTTCATTTGGGTTATCTCCTCGGTGGGGCAATGCTTAAAAACGGCGAAGTCTGGGAAGTACGCTTGCCCCGGATTCCGGCATTAGAGGATTTTAATTACACCCGGCAAGTGCTGGCTGTTCCCAAATCATTCGGAGAGCCGGCCTTCATCAGTCCGGAAGGTGCTCGCCGCAGTCAGGATGATACCTGGTGGTACTTTTCCTTTGAAAAAGAAATTCTGAACGATCAGTCTGTCAGCGCTGCTTTTGGCAAGTTTCAGATTTTTGACTTTCAACTTCAATATCATCTGGAAAATCCTCATTCAAATCAGGCGATTATGCAAATTGCCCTGCCTCCCGACTCTTTTTTTCAAAAAATCTATTTAGAGAGCCTCTCGCCTCGACCGGAAAACATTGAGGCCGATGGAGATGGTAATTGGCTGGCTTCATATTCCCTTCGTTCTAAAGAAAGAATTGACATTCAGGCCAAAGGTTGGGTTCAAATTTTTTCTCAGTCCTGGGGATTTCCCTACCAGCCGGATAAAAAGCAACTTGAAGCCAATTTGGCCGGTCAGGAGTACTGGCCGGTAAACAATACGGAGATTCAGGCCAGGGCATCAGAGTTGAAAACACCGGCCAAAATTTACCAGTTTGTCGTTGATCATTTGAATTATGACTATTCCGATCCGGATGAAAAAAGACCTCGCCGGGGTGCCTTGGCGGCTCTCAGAAACCCGGATAATTCTATCTGCATGGAATTTAGTGATCTTTTTGTAACTTTAGCACGGGCCTCCGGAATTCCTTGCCGGGAGATAAATGGCTATGCCTACACCACCAATCCTCAACTAAAACCGGCAGATTTATTTGTTGACATTCTTCACTCCTGGCCTGAATATTGGGTCGAGGACGGCCGGTATTGGCAGCCGGTTGACCCGACCTGGGGGAAAAGCACCGGCGGCCGGGATTATTTTTCAAAAATGGACCTCAATCACTTCGGGCTGGCAATTCACGGATTTAAAAGTGATTGGCCGCTTCCGGCCGGAGCTTATAAAACCGGCTCGGACGAGGGGAGGGATATCAAAATTTCCTTTGGACAATACCGGCCCACCAAAAACAAAGATCTGGAAATCAGGCTGATTAATAATAATAATTTTTTTTTCTGGCCCAAATTTCCCCTGATTCAGATTTATAATCCCGGTCCTAACGCGATTTACCAAACAGATCTTGTTTTTTTCAGCGAAACAATTAAATTCCGTCCCGGCTTCCAAAAAGAACAGCATTTCCCGATTTTGCCTCCCCTTGGACAAATCAGCCTGCCGGTCCAAATAAAATACTCCAGCCTACTTACGCCTAAATCAGCGGAATTGAAAGTTTTCATCAATGGTCAGGAGTTTGTTTACCTTTTAAAAACTTTGAAATTGCTTTGGGTGCGCATTTTTCTGGCAGGATTCTTAATTATTGCTCTTATTTTCTTAACCGCTCTTGTTTCCGGACGGAAAAGACAAAAATGAATCTTAAAAAGATAATTGCAGAAATTCCGGCCGTTCCGGGAGTTTATCTTTTCAAAAACAAAGGCGGTCAAATTTTATATGTCGGCAAATCGATTAATTTAAAAGCCCGCTTGGGTTATTATGGAAACCTCCGTCAGCTGGGACCGAAAACCGGGCGGATGATCAAAACAGCCGACAGGGTCGATTGGATTCCGGTTGAATCAGAAATTGAAGCTCTTCTGCTTGAAAGCAAACTGATAAAAAAAAATCAACCGCCTTATAATGTTCGGAGTAAAGATGACAAGAGCCCAATTTATATTAGGATCACTCACGAAGAATTTCCCCGGGTTTTATTGGCCAGAAAAAACGACTGGCAAAAAGGGGATTTGCTTTTCGGACCTTTTCCTTCGGCTAAAAAAGTTCGCGGCATCTGGCAGTTTTTAAGAAAAATTTTTCCTTTTTGCACCTGCACCAAAAACCGGAGCCGTCCCTGTCTCTATGCTTATCTCGGACTCTGTTCGCCATGTCCGCAGGAAATAATTTACCAGCCGGAAAAACTGAAGAAGGCTCAAAAAAAAATTTACCGCCAAAACATAACCCGGCTGACGCTTTTTTTGAAGGGAAAAAACAAAAACCTGATTGCTTCCCTGGAAAAAGAGATGAAGCTTTGCTCAAGACAGCAGAGATATGAACAGGCTGCTCTTTTGAGAAATCAAATTCGTTCTTTAGCTTATCTGACCCGGCCTTTCCGTTTAGCCGGCGATTACTTAAAAAACCCCAATCTTTTAGCTGATCAACATTATCAGGAAATCAATCTGCTTTACCTTTTTTTAAAGAAAGCCGGTCTTGAAATAAGCAGGATCCCGCGGCGGATTGAAGCTTTTGACATTTCTCATCTTTCAGGACAGGAGGCAACCGGATCAATGGTTACTTTTTTAAACGGGATGCCTGAAAAAAACCTTTACCGCCGCTTCCGGATAAAAAAAAGGGGCCGAGCCGATCCGGTAATGATGGCTGAAATCATCAAAAGAAGATTAAAACATTCTGACTGGGGCTGGCCGAGTTTAATTGTACTTGACGGGGGTAAACCCCAGCTTAGCGCTGTTAGCAAATCATGGCCGGCCGGAAAAAAAATTCCCCTTATCGGTTTAGCCAAAAAAAAGGAGGAAATTATTTTTCTGAAATCGGAAAGTTTCCGGACTTTACGGCTGTCTTTGGATACACCGGCGCTGAAATTACTGCAGCGAATCAGAGATGAAGCCCACCGTTTTGCCTTAAATTATCATCATCTCCTAAGGAGCAAATTGATTGACTAGTCCGGTTTTTTCTAATAAACTGAAAATCGGCAATGAAAAAGCATCTTAAATCTTTTTTAATTACTTTTGCATCACTGCTTGTGGCCGCCCGGCTGATTGATACTATCAATTTTGAGCAAGCCGAGAAAACGGCTCTGATGGCGAGTTTGGCCTTTATGATCGTTAATTTGGTAGTTAAGCCGATTCTTAATCTTTTGCTTCTGCCGGTAAACCTTCTGACCCTCGGTCTTTTTCGGTGGCTGGTTAATGTTTTTGCCTTCTATCTGGTCCTACTTATAATCCCGGGTTTTAAAATCGAGCCCTATCTCTTTCAAGGCTATGAGAATTCAGGTTTTGTGATTCCGCCGATTCAATTTTCTTTTTTTTGGACTTTGGTTCTGATTTCCTTTATAATAAGCCTCACAACAGCTTTGCTTTACTGGGCTTTAAGGAATAAATGAAAACTTTTTTTATGATTCTTCAGCTGATTTTTTCCCTTGCCTTAATTTCTCTGGTTTTACTCCAGGCTAAAGGTTCGGGATTAACCAAGTCTCTCAATGAATCGGGCGCCTATCATTCAAAAAAAGGGGTGGAGAAACTCGTTTTTGTTTCGACCATAGCCATGGCAACGCTATTTTTAATCACCTCTTTAGTCAATGCCTTTCTGCTTTAAACTTGCAAAATGACTCACATTTTTAGAAAGTTTAGGTTTTGGCTTCGTTTGGCCAGAGCCTTTTGGTCAACCCACAAGCGGGTAATCCTTTTTGCTTCCTTTTTGGGAATACTGATTGCCAATTTTGTTCCCCGGCTGATGCAATTGGTTAAAAGAAGTCAGCCGGTTCGGATCGGCTTAGTCGGTAAATACACTTTCGAAACCCTGCCAAGCGAAATTTTAGGAAGGATCAGTCAAGGTTTAACGGAAATTGCCGCTGACGGATCCATTACTCCCGGCTTGGCCTCTTCCTGGGAGGTTCTGAATGACGGGCGGCGCTATCGTTTCTTCCTTAAAAACGATATTTTCTGGCATAATAAGGAAGAAATTGTCAGCGAAAACGTTAACTATAATTTTACCGATGTTTCGATTGCCAGAATAGACAAAAAGACGCTTGAATTTGAGCTTAAAGAGTCTTTTTCTCCTTTTTTAACTGCTGTTTCCAAGCCGATTTTTTATAAAGGACTTTTGGGAAGCGGGGAGTGGCAGGTTCAGTCAATTAAACGAAACGGGCAGGTGATCGAGAGGCTGGTTTTAAAGCCAGTCAATTCCGGCAAGGCTAATCTGGTTTATAAATTCTATCCCACCCAGGCTCTTTTAAAAACAGCTTACAAGTTAGGTGAAGTTGATTTGGCTCAGGAATTGGAAAATATTGATGATTTTCAAAATTGGCCTGATTTTAAAATTAGAGAAAATGTCAGGTTTAATCAATTAGCGGCAATTATTTTTAACACCGGAGACGGAATTTTAAGTCAAATTTCTACTCGCCAGGCATTGGCCTATGCTCTTGAGAAAAACTGGTCTAATCGCGCCTTCGGCCCGATAAGCCCGCAGTCGTGGGCCTATAACCCGAATTTAAAAAGATACGATTTTGATCTTGAGAAAGCCCGGGATCTGTTGAAAAAGGGAATCGGTGAGGAAGAAGTCTCTAAAATTAAAATAGAACTTAGCGTTTTTCCGCCGCTTTTCACTTTGGCGGAAGAAATAGTTGAAAACTGGCAAGCGCTGGGTCTTGAAACTGAAATAAAGACCGTCCAGGTCATTCCTCAGGAATTCCAGGCTCTTCTGGTGATTGAAGATCTTCCGCCTGATCCGGATCAATATCTGCTTTGGCATTCAACTCAGCCAAGCAATCTCTCCCGCTTCAGAAGTCCGCAGGTTGACAAGCTTTTAGAGGATGGCCGCAAAACTCTCGATCCTTTAAAAAGACGGGAATTCTATTTTGATTTTCAGCGTTTTTTAGTTGAGGACGCGCCGATTGTTTTTCTTTATCACCCCAACACCTACACGATTGGCTCAGCCATCTATTGACAAAATCCTTATTGTCAGGTGATAATGTTTTTTAAAGGAGAAAGAAATGACCTCAGATAACGATCAAGCTCAAACCCCCGATGAGATAGAAAAAGATCCGGAAAAGGATGCGGCCGAAAATGACTTTAATAAAGAGGCCGAAGAGTTGTTGACCGATGAACCAAGCGAAAAATCTGCTGAAGTAAAGGTTAATACTGTTGAGATAGATTCCGGGGAAAAAGACCTGTCTTTGGAGGCTCCTGAAAATCTTCCGTTGACAAAGAAAAAAGGGAAAAATCTTAAAAAGATTCTTCTGCTGGCCTTTTTGCTTTTGGCAGTCAGCGGTTTAATCGGGGGCGGAATCTTTGTTTACCAAAAAGCTATGGCTGAAAAAGATGAGAATCAAAATTTTTTGGCTACCGAGACAAATCAACCGACTCCTTTTTTGACCCAAATTCCGACGGTTGAGCCGACTGAAACCCCAAAGCTTGAAAGAAAAACTCTCAAGCTCCAAATTTTAAATGGCAGCGGCGTTGCCGGAGCAGCGGGAAAAGCTCAGGCCTTTCTGGAAAATCTCGGCTATCAGAGTTTTGAAGTCGGCAATGCTGATTCTTATGAATTTGACCAGACGGAAATTTCCGTCAGAGAGTCTAGAAAAGACTATTTGGATCTTTTAATTGCCGATTTAGAAGCAGAATATGCTTTAGGTGAAAAAGATGCCGATTTGCCTGAAGAAAGTGAATTTGATGCCGTAATAATTATTGGGAAAGATTAATTCTATCTGCCGTCCTTCAGTGACTCCATGAAAATTACCAGAAGAGAATTTCTTTTTCAAGCTGCGGGATACGCCGCAAGAAAAGCGCTCGGGGGCAATTATAACAACGGACAAGAAAACGCTGCAAATGCCGAAACTGTTTCTCTTTCGAGAGAGGAGTGCTTCAGACCATTCGGGACCGGTAGTGCCGAGTGGCAATATGTTCAGTTTCAATATGCGAACCCCGGAAGCGAACAGATCGGCGTCGTTGTTTCGATAGGCGAATTAACCGATCCCGAAACCGGAATAAAAAACCAACAGCTGTTAGTGATGCGGCATAATCTGGAAACCGGAGAAACTGAAAGAAATGCCTATCGCGGCTTCCGAACCTTTGATGAACTTTCTTCGACCTATACTTTTAAAGCTCATGATGGCCGCCAGCTGGCTGTTTTTTCTTATGAGGCAAGCAGAGACTGTTACACTTTAAAAGTTACTACTGCTGAGTTTGACTCGGATGTTCTTGATAAGAATGGCCTGGTTTTAAAACCGGAGGGAGACTTAATCGCGGTGTCTAAAGACGGTCGTTTTCCCATTGCTTCTTACCCAGAGGGTCAAATAACAACTAATTATTGGGCCGATAACATTCGGGTAGAAAGAACAACCGGTGAGACTGTCGGTTACGGCCGGAGAGATTCGGAAAATCTGGAAGTTGAAGGTTTGCCTCCGCCGGGGTTAGATATTGACCACACCTGGGTTCATGTTTGCGGATCTTTGGCTGACGGAAGTCGGGTGTTTGTTACCGCCTGGAGCAGTCAAACGGGAGGAGATCATAAGTTTGCCGATATCACTCTGGTGGGTGCTGACGGTCATAAACTGAGGGAAATGATCCAGTTTAACGAAGATGATCCCGGTTTTGGTCTTGCTTTTGAACCTGCCAGACAAGAACAGGAAGCGATTCCGGATCAACCATTTCAAATGGCCCATGGAGGCACAGTTGCCGCCGAAATAAACGGACAATCCTTGTTCCGACTGACGATTGACGGTAATCCCGGACAGGTAATTGATGCCCGGGGGATGGTAAACATGGTTGAGGCTCACGGAAAACTGGTTGGCGGAAATGTTTTGGGTGCTTCTGTAACCGGATTAAGCGCTGTTTGGGAAACAACAGTTGAAGGATATTCAACTTTTCTTCCTACAGTCGGACGACCAATCCTCTTGGCTAAAACGGCCACACAGGCGGGTTCTCGCCGGTAGTTTTTATTTCCTGAGCCCCCTGGTATACAAGGTTCGGACCTATTTTGCCGCGGCTTCGGATGAGGAAATTGCCTTTCTAAGAAATCTCCTTGCTTTTCAGCCGGCATTGATTTAGAGCTTACCCCGCCCAAGCAGGAGGCAAAGTTTTCGAACCGATTTTGAAGGTGTTTAAGCAATTGTATGAGGGGTTTTCGGGTTGTGAATATCTTTATGCTTTTGGTAAATGATAAAGACCGAAAATTAAAAATCAGAATAGCTAGATGAAGTAGAATATTGAGTAAAAAGAGAGTATAATTTAGGTCAGGTCAAAAATTAAAAATTAAACAAAGGAGTAAATATGTCAGAACCTCAAGAGCAAAGTCTTCCAGGTCAAGGTGAAGCGGCTGGTAATAGACTAGAATTTGACATCGCTAAACTAGAGGGAGACCCTTTAAACCAGGCAATAGGAGAAACAGTCGGCCAGCACGCCCCTGGTTACGAGAGAGCCGTTTCTTTATGGGGCGAACAAGCGAGGGAATTTAAAGACCCAGGCGATATTTCTACCCTTGAAGATTTTATCATTAGTCACGAACCGTCTTTAGGGGCTCTGGAGCTTTTTGCCGAAACCACAGCTCGGATCTATAAAGATGAAAGCATTGGCACCGGTACTGGAAGAATCAGAACCACTCATCTCCGGGCTCTTTTAGATGCTAGGACAGGTTGCCAACAGGGCCTTGCCAGACAAATAGTTGATCATTATATTGATCTAAGAAGTAGGGCAGCAGCTGAGGATTCTCTTCGGAAAGAATCCAGAGAAAGAAACCGCGCTGATGCAGAAAAATGGCGAGGGTTTTTACCCTTATTTTCCCATACCAATGTTGTTAACAAGCAAGAAGAATAAAAGAGTTAGGGAGAACACTTGCAATAACACACCCCCGGGGGATACTAGGTAGACACTTCAGGGAAAAATCTATTTTTTAATATCTTCTGAAACGTATTTAGCCTACCCTCCCCAAGCAGGGTATAAAAAGTTTGAGCCAATTTTAAAGACTTTCTTGCAACCTTATGACAAGTTTTGGGATTATAAGCATCTTAATGCCGTCTCTAAATGGTAAATGGCAATTAACTTTCGTCTTCTGGGTGGTTTCTTTTTCGGAGGGGGACCGCTTCGGCCATATGTTTTCACCTCAGGCAGGGTGGCTCGGGCTTACGCGACAAAGCCTAATTTCTCTCGACTAGACTTGGAATTTTTTTCCACAGCTAACCGAAATTAACCGGATCGACCTTGTTTTTAAAATTTGGCTTAATATAATCTGGGCAATTCAGGCTATCAAGAAAGGGCTAATTATTAAAAAGGATAAAAGCGATTTATTATTAAGTTGAATGTCGTTGCAATCTTTCTACTGGCTGCGCGTAAAAACCAGTTTCATGTCCCTTAGTATTTAGCATAGCCGTTAATGTATCAAACTGGACATGAACATTCGCAGGCTCTTTTCCTCTAGAATTGACAGCTGTTTCTAGTAGCCTTAAGGCGGCCGGGATAGCTCGGCGCGTCCCGGGCTCAAGATCCATATACTGTTGGCGAAAATCATACCAATCTTGCTGGTTACAAAACAACTTCGCTTCTTCAGGCATGAGGTCCGATAAGCATTCAGTTGCAAGTCGGCGGGTTAGGAAGGACACACACGTCCTGAGAGCGCTCCAGGCAGACCTTTCAACATCACTTTCCTCCTGTCTCGTCTGAATATCGTAAAATCTTTCTCTAGCCTCAGCTGGGCTCATTCTCCCAACCTGTTCCAGCGACAAAACAGTTTCTGGGCCGTCTAAATCTGTGGGTGTTTCCATAATAACTCCTCTTTTGAAATAATTTATTTGTTATTTTACCGGAATTGGCCGAAAAACACAAAAAAACCATAATCTGACATGACATTTTCCAACACCCCACCTCTGGGCTGGAGCCCTATTGGCACCTCCGGGCATATTTTAACATGCTTAGGTTGATCTAGGTTCACACTTCGGGTTTTCTTCCGAATTAGAGCTTTTTCTTCCCAAGCAGGTAGTAAAGTTTTCGAACCGATTTTGAGCGTGTTTAGGCAACTTTATGATGGGCCTGGTAGCTTACTGCACCCTTGGGGTAATTTAGGTTCACACCTCAGGGTTCTCAGCCATCATCCCTAGAAACAAAACAACCCCCTTTTCAGGGGATCGATTTGTTTCTTGAGCGGGAAACGGGGCTCGAACCCGCGACCTTCTCGTTGGCAACGAGACGCTCTACCAACTGAGCTATTCCCGCTTTTCAGATTAAATCTTCCTTGTGCCAAGGTCCGGAATCGAACCGGAATCTCATGTTTTTCAGACACGCGCCGTGACCAACTTGGCTACCTTGGCATTTTTCATATTTTACCACAACCGGTGGGTGCTGTAGGGCTTGAACCTACGACCTTTCGGATGTAAACCGAATGCTCTGCCAACTGAGCTAAGCACCCCAATAATCCCGCTGTTTTGTCAAACAACCGAAGTTAAGTGGAATTTATGGAGGTTCTGCGTTCCTCTTCACTGCCACTGCACTTC
>JAFGMK010000008.1 GCA_016927565.1 Minisyncoccota bacterium
AACCACGGAAAGAATTTCTTTGGTGGCCATTTCCCTCGGAGAAACAGAAAAATCAGGGTTGTTCTTGACTTGTTTGGCAACCCAAAGGAAAGCATCGTTAATCGATTTGGCTTTGTAAAATCGGTTCATGTATAGCCTAGTAATGAATTATATTTTTCAATTGTTTCGTTTCTCTCGTATTTTACACCAAGACGTCTGTCTTCTCGAAAATGACATGCCACTTCCCTAACAGTAGTTGGAATTCCTAACCAATCAAATATCCCTCGTAAAGCATGAGAACTATCTGCAACCAAATCTTCATAGGCCAGATTCATCATTTCCACTTCGCCTTTTAGTCTAAGTGCTTCTTCTACATGTCTGGCCCAAAATAGGGCCGGGTTATCCCGATCATCTTCAGGTGTAAAGTATTTAAAACCGTTAGCCTCAATCGAAGCAGCGGCACAATAGCCATTTCGGTGAAGGTGAAGAAAGAAGCAATTTTCTCCAAAAATTTCCGCTAGCTCAAGAATGCGAAAAGTGTTAAAGGGCGACTTGGATAAAAAACAGGGAGCGTCAAAATAGGCCGTATGCTTAAGAGCGTTTAATCGTAAAACATTCGGATCTAATACTTTTGCCTCTTTTAAAAGATACTGGTGGGTTCTGATTTGATCATAAACCCGGATGCCCCTGCCAAGAATATCTTCACCTTCAGAAGGTAGGATTAAGTCTTTTCTTAATTTTGCTGGTTTTGTGTCGAACTCAAAGAATGAAGCTCCCGCAGTCTGAAAGTGATGTTTCCCGGTTGAATGGTCTAGGCTATATAAAGGCCAGTGGAAATGAGAAGCGCTAGTAAAATATCCAAAAAGACCTTGGTAGGCAAGTAAATTGTATAGAAAGGAGGTTCCCGATCTGGGACTACCAATAATAAAAACTACTTTATCGGGGGTTCTTACGGCTCTGTGAGTCTCTTCATATTCGATTCTTCGTTTAAGCTCTGAGGCTAAATCGACTTTTTCTTGAATGGCAATTTCCTCGGTTGGGATTGTGTAAGGTTTTCCTTTGGCTCTTGCTTCCAAAAATAATCGAATTGCTCCTTTTGTGAAAGGTGATATCGGCTCGCCCAAAAGGAAACGATTTTCCAATTCTTCAACTAAAACATGATCAGCCAAGGAATCACTAAAACGATAAATTCTTCTCTTAGTCAAAGCAATTTGAGCTTCAAGCTTTTTTCTTTCTTGTTCTTCTCTGCTTAAAAGTAAACCTGCCCCTTCCGGTAGACGGGTAGGTTGTTCTTTTTGCCCTGACATCTTGTTCCTGTCCTACAAGATCTTTAATTGTCTTAATAATTCGTTATTTTGTTCGGTAAAAATCTTGATTGTATCTTTGCCTAAATTAGGATTATACCTTTGGGACATAATATTGGAATTAATCATCGCCAAAGTAAAAGATTGAAGATAATTTTTAGTCTTGGCCGAGGAAATAGTTTCTACTAGGAAAATGTTTAAATATTTTTTTATGTCCAGAGAGTGCCATCGCCTTTGATAAGTCAACAGTTGAGCTAAATCCGCTAGAAAAAAGGAGGGAACGACATAATCAAAATCAATTAAATAGACTTTCTTTTTTTGAAAAATCCAATTAGTTGGCTTAGCATCCTTAAAGACTGAACTTTTAAAATTCTTTTTTAATTTATCAATTAATTTTTTCAAAAGCTCTTTCTCTATCACCAGGGAATTATTTTTAGCGTAAAGAATAATGTTTTTAAAAACCTTTTCCGGATATTTTCTTGCTGCCTCTTGGCTTTGTCTGTCGCTAAAAGCCTTAAAAATCTTAGCCAATTCCCCAATGCACAAAACCAGCTTTTCTTTTTCAAGATGCTCTGTTTTTTCTCCTTGAATTTTTTCAAAGATAATTTGCCTCTTTGTTTTCTCTATATGTTCTATTTTAGGGACATTAAAACCAGCTTTCTTAAAGATTGGAATATATTTAAGCTCAGTTTCAAAGCGTTTTAAGCTTATATACTTTTTAAGTAAGCAAGGTTTGCGGTTGTAGGTAATTTCCCAAGTTAAATTAAGAGATTCGTCCATTTGCATCTTTTACTTTTTTTAGCTGTTTAATAATCACTTCTACCTGTTTTTCAACGGAAAATATTTTTAGCATCTCGAGTTGTTTTTTTAAAATACTTTTTATTTCTTGGTTTACAAGGGAGGTTAACCAGTTAATCTTTTTAACAATGTTTTCACTTGACCCAACTACTAATTCCGGCAGGATTATTTTTTCTTTTTGGTAATATTCTTCCGGCACCAGGGGGAGACAAAGTCCCCATAAGCTTTCAAAAAGCCGCTGGGTATACTGGCCGGATTGATAATATCTATCGGGAGCAATTAGTATAGTTAAGAAAGAATTCAGATAGACAGAGCAGACTTTGTTATACCCAATTCGTCCCATAAAATTTAAGTTTTTACACTTATCGGGAAAATTTTTCCATTTTCCGTAAATAAAAACGGTGGAGTTAAGTAATTTTGTTGAATCGATATAGTATTTCTTGAAAGTCTCATCACGTTCGTAACGATTGCCAATATAAACAAGTTTGTTTTTTTTATTTTCTTTTGAATATCTATCCAAACTTCTGATCGCCTTTTGGACTTTGTCGTCATCGACGGGAAACAAAAGCTTTACTCTTCCCGGCCTTGGTTTAAGAGCGGCTTCAAAGATAACAACATTTCCTGGGAAAATTTTTTTTTCTAGTTTCTGATCTTTATCCCAAATCAGAATCGGAATTCTTTGGGTTTGATAATGCTTTAATAATTCATTCTGTCTATCCAAATCAGGTGTATATTCAGTGCTTTTTTTATCAACTTGACAGTTTCTGCCTGGAATTGGCCAGCGATACTCCAGGAATAAAGCGTCTATGTCGGGCAAGTCCTCTCGGAAGGATAGATAAGAACTGGAAAAATCATCGCCTGCTTCAATCAGGTCACGATTTTTCTGAAGCATATATATCGAAAAATTCCGTTTGATTAGCTCTTTTAATAAAACCAGCCGATGACTTCTGCCTCCGTCGGGCGTATCAACAACTCCTTTGCCCAAAAACCCCCAACAACTGTAGCCTAGCTTAATTTTTCTTGGAGACGACATAAATAACCTCGATATATTTATCTATAAAAAGATCACATTTTTTAAGTTTGTTTTTCCATTTCACAAGATAAACTTCTTGAGCTTTTTCTTTTAAATTGGAAATTAAGTTATATCTTTTAGTGGATAGGATGTATCGCAAAAGATCTTTAAAATTATCAGTAATAATTTGCGTTTCCAAGATATAGCTTTTGACTGAAAACGAAGTTGTTGGAAAATTTTTTAATAAAATTTTTCTGGCGTTTTCCAGGCAGAAATGTTCTTCGTCACGAACATTTTTAACACTGTTTGTTAATTCCATCTCTTTGATAATTTTTGAAAAAAGTGATTCTAATTTGGGAAAAGTAAATTTAGATTTAGTAGTAATTAAGATTTTTCCCTGTTGGTTTAAAGTCATTTTTAGCTGTTTAAAAAAGAGTTTAAGATCCTTAACGTGATAGAGCATATGCATACAAAAAATATAGTCAAATTTTTGAGCGTATTTTGGAAAATTAACACCATCATACAAACCATAGTCCAAGAAGTTTAAAATTTTGCAGGAAGAATTTTCGCAGATGTCTAAAGCGTGAAAGCTGTTGTTTGGGTAGACCGAATAAAGCTTTTTTAAAAAAGAGCAGTTTCCGCAGCCAATATCTAAAATTTGTTTGTTTTTTAGTTCGGGAAGGATTTTTAATAGGATATCTCTGATTGAATACTTTCTGTTTGAGTACTTTTTTAAAAAATTCCCCCGGAACTTGATTAAATTTTGGCTGCGGTAAAGTTTTTTTAAGTTTTTCGGGTTTTGAAAATTAAAAGCCATTACTTTGATACCAGAATATTTTCATCGAGTAATAAATAATCTAAGCCGGAAGCGTAGAAAGTGGACAAAGCCTCCCTTGGGGTACGGCAAATAGGGTAGCCACGGAGATTAAAAGAAGTATTCAAAATAATCGGTATGCCCGTTATTTTGGCAAATGATTGAATGATGCTTTCAATAAAAGGATCTTCGTTCTTCTTTAGAATTTGGATTCTGCAAGTATTGTCAACGTGGGTCAACGCCCTCATTTTTGGCCTCCATTTTGGTTTTACCTTGTAGACAAAAGACATATATTTTCCCCCAATATACTCATTCTTATAATCGAGAACCCTTTTGACATCCTTATCAAGAATTATCCCGCCATAGGGTCTAAAATTTTCCCTATATTTGATGCAATTATTCAAATGGTCTTTCATTTGTTTTTTTTCGGGATTGGCAAGAATACTTCTGTGACCCAAGGCGCGGGGACCGCATTCCATTTCTCTTCTAAAAACAGCAATCACTTTTCCTTGGGCTAGTACTTTAGCGACAAATTCTGTGGGGTTATTTATTTCCCGATACTTAATTTGGTTATTTTTTAAAATGGTTTTAACTTCATTTTTGGAAAAATTTTCTCCCAAAAAAGCACTTTCTGTGAAATTAGGCAAACAATTGTTCACCTGATAGTAGAAATAAAGAGCTGAGCCCAAACTGCAGCCTGCATCGTTGGGAATAGGTGGTATAAAGATTTTCTTTTTGGGGAAGAGGTTACTTATTTTGCCGTTGGCAACACTGTTTTGGCCAACTCCTCCAGTTAAAACAACATTCTGATCTTTTATACTAGCTACTTGACGGCAGATAATTTTTTCAACTATGCGCTGGAGAGCATAAACTAAATCGTAATGTTGTTGTTTAAAACTTTCGTTGGATTTTCGGAAGGGGCCAAATTTTTTTATAAATTCGTCTGTCAGCCTTTGCCCTTTTGGCTGAAAACTTCTTTCTAAAACCAGATTATCCTTTAATTTGAATTTTCCGTTATCTAAAAATTCTACTGAATTAAGAAAATATTTCAGGTATCTTTCTTTCCCAAAACCCGCTAATGCCATTATTTTGCCATCATCACTTCCTCTTTTATAACCTAAGAGTTCAGTGATCGCTCCGTAAAGGTAGCCGATTGAATGTGGGTCTTTTTGTTCAAAGACTTTTTCTACTAATAATCTCTTTTTGCTTCTTGAAAATCTTAAGGCGAGACTGCAAATATCTTCGCCAACACTGTCATTAGAAATAACGACACAATTGTTAAAATTTGAGGCGTAATATCCATACCAAGCGTGAGCCAAGTGATGGTCAACCGGATGGATTTTTAAATGATCTTTTTTAAGAATTCTTTTAATTGAGCGGATTTTATTGGTAAAACTTAAAAGCCATACTAATTCGTAGTAAAATCTTTTTCTTTTAAATACGGAGGGATCTTTTAGCCAAAAAAGAGGGTTACTATGTTTAAGATAGCTTTTGAAACAACGGAGTGGGTTAAAATAAAAAGTGACATCGGTTATATCCTGGCTTGATATTTTCCCTTTTTGAAGGCAATAGTTAATTGCTCCCGTTGGAAAGTTGCCAGTGTGTTTTACATGATTAAATCTTTCTTCTTCAGAGAAAGCAACAATTTTATCGTTTAATATCAGGCAGGCGGAGGCATCATGATTAAAGGCGGTTATTCCTAAAATTACTTTTTTGCTCATAAAAATATAGATTTATTTTAGGTTGGTTTCCCAAAATTGTTTTATTATATCATTGGTTAGTTATTTTTGGCCGAGTTTGAAATGGATATGAAATTAAAATATCCCTATTTACCCAGGGGGAGAAAAATTTTATACGCTTCGGCCGATAATCCTTTTATGAAGGAAGCGACTGAAGTGAAGAAAAGTTGCCCCTGTCTCAAGCAGCCTTCTGGTGCTGTTGTGGTCAAAGATGGGAAGATTATTGGTCAGGGTAAAAATGCTACTAGAAAAGTAGAAGTTTGCCCCAGGAATAAACAAGGATATGGTACAGGTAAGGGATATCATCTTTGCCGGGAAATTTGTGGCCAAGAAGCTCACACTGAAATAGCAGCCATAAAAGATGCTCAAAGACAAGGTTTTGACACAAGGGGTGCTGATCTTTATTTAGATGGTCATTGGTGTTGTTGTAAGAATTGCTGGGACGTGATGATTGGAGCAGGGATAAGAAATGTTTATTTAAGGAAAAATGCTCATTTCTTGTACAGGAAATCTTAAGTATATCAAACTATATCAGCCTAAAAATAAGACACTCATTTTTTTATACTGTCTCATTTGTCTCACTTCGCTTCGCTCAGTGTAAACATTTACGCTTGAGTTATAATGACTAAAAGGTTCAAGACCACGCTGCTCAGCACACCTTCGGATTTCTTTGGAATTTTGCTACAATTTTTATATATGATATCGATCCGACAAGAAAAACCAGAGGATTATCAAAGTATTTATAGTATCAACAAGTTTGCGTTTGATAGTGAAGTTGAGGCAAAATTAGTCAATAATCTGCGTAAAACTAAAGGGTTTATTCCTAATCTTTCTCTAGTTGCTGTAAAAGATAGTAGGGTAGTTGGTCATATCTTATTTAGTGTTATCCATATTCAAACGGATACTAATTATGTTCCAGCTTTAGCCCTGGCACCAATGGCAGTATTACCAGAATACCAAAGACAAGGAATCGGGTCACAGCTTATTCGTGAGGGTATAAAAAAATGCAAAGAATTAGGGCATAAAATAATTATTATTGTTGGACACCCCAATTATTACCCCCGTTTTGGATTTTCTCCTGCAGTTGAAAAAGGATTGAAACTACCTTTTGAAGCACCAGAGGAAGCATTTATGGTGTATGAGATTATTCCTCAAGCGCTTAAAGACATAACAGGGATGGTGGTATATCCACCTGAATTTGCGGAAGTATAGCTTATAAAATAAGTTCGAATAGCGTCTATGTTTGCCAGCGCGATCTTTGAGGTTCTGGGCAACCGAGGTTTCTAAGTAGCTTGATTTAGCTTGTAAGAAGCAATTGTTCTTTTAAGCGTTTTTTGAATCAAATGGTTTTTAAAGTTGAAATCACAGCCAATGAAGTAGCTTGGTATGGTGCAATAGTTGCAACTGTTAGTATGGCTGTTTCTTTGCTCAATCATCTTCGTGATAAAGCAACAATAAAATTAAAGGTATCTAAAGTCTTCTTTGCTTATCGTAGTGGCCTAGATAAAAGTCTTAAATTAATGGCAAAAGCAGTCAACACGGGCAGAAGACCTATTACCATTACAAGCGTAGGATTTTCCCTATCTAATAAAAGAGATATTGTTATAACTAACGATAATATTATTCCCAATTTACCTGCTAAATTAGCTGAAGGCGAACAGCTTCAATTTTGGGTAGAAGAAAATAAATTACTATCTCTTTTAAAAAAGAGTAAAACTGAGTTGAATTGTGCATGGTGTCAAGATGCTGCTGGTAAATTATATAAAAAGAAATATAGGATTAAACCTGAATAGATTTTAAGAGCCACAACCTTCAAGGTACTTTTTCCCTTTGTACCTCGGTATAAAGTCTACTAGAATGGATATGTGCCCGGCAGAAAAACGATTATAGCAACTGGTCAAATTTATCATCTCTTTAATCGCGGTAGTTCTTTTCAACCAGTTTTTTAAATGTTTTTGATTGCCGCCGCTTTTTAAAAACGATTAATTTTTACCGTTTTTCTTCTCGCTCAATTAAAAAAGAAAGAACTAATTTCAATCTTTTCTTTCTGTTTAATGCCTAACCATTATCATCTCCCGGTCAGACAAGAAAAAGAAAACGCTATTTCAAAATTTATGTCTCAAGTCCAAAATAGCGATACTAAATATTCAATATTAAGAGAAAAAAATAAAAAAGACTATCAAGAATTCATTTTTAATCAGGCAGACTATCAACGAAAATTAGAAAAGATTAAACACTTAACTTGGGAAAACTAAACCCCAAGGTATACCCTGAAGGTTGTATCTAAGGTTATATCTATCCGGGTCAGGTAGCTTTTGATAATATTGCTATAGAGTAAATGAAATCAAAAATTTATATAGGCAGAGACCAAAAGAATGATAAAGTGTTTTTGGATCTAAACAAGGAAAAAATTTATAGCATTCTCCTTGCGGGTCTGTCCGGTTCCGGAAAAAGCATCTTTCACTTTAGCCTTTATCACCAGCTTCTTCAACAAAATACTCCAGTTGAGCTTGGCTTTGTGTTCTTTGATATGACTAAAGTAGATTTTGCTAAGTTTCCCTATCCAGCCTATTTGTATAAACCTATAATTAAGTCTTTAGATGAAGCTTTAGATTGTTTTGAAGAGCTTGGAAAAGAAAGTAAGCTGCGGTGTCAAGGCAAGGTCGACCGCCGAAGATCCATTCTAATCCACATCGAAGAGTGTGATCTAATGTATTATGACCGAAAACGGTTTGAGCAGGCTTGGATTGATATTGCCTCTGGTAAAGATAAAAACAACATCTATGTAGTATTTTCTTCCAGTCGCTGCTGCCCTGAGGTCTTCACCAGAACTATTCTTAATAATGTAGACCTTAAGATACTTTTTTCTCCTGGAGGGTCAGGTTTTGATAAGTCTTTATACGACGAATGTTCGCTTTATTTGTTTAGTAAGAGATTTAAAAATACCCCTAGAGAGTGGCAAAGAGTGTTGATGACAGATCAGAGAGAAATTTTGTGCCAAGGTTATTCGGAAGAAGAAGTTAAGGAAGTTAAAAGCATATTTTAAATTGAAAGAGGTAGAAATTTAAGGAAAAAAGTAAGAAAAGATGCAAAATAGAAAATCAACAAATTTATCTTTAAGTCAGTCTGGAGTATAAAAATGGGATTTCTTGGTAATTTTTTCGGACCGGATATAAAAAAACTCTTAGAAGACGAACAGTACGAGAAAATCAGGAAACTTGCTCTTAAAGACGAAAGAGTCGTGCCTCGGCTTATTGCTCAACTGGAATCAAAAAACTCACAAATGGTAGCGCGAGCGGCCAACCTTTTGGGAGAGATAAATGACCCAAGAGCCCTGCCGGCACTGGATCGTGTGGTTGGAGAAAAAAGCATTGATGATACGCATGTGTCGGCCACACTAGGGAGAATGAGCCTCTCTCTTCCTGGCTCTTTTCCGCAATATTCGGCCAGGAAGTATATTGATAAAGCAGCTTTCGCTGCAGCCAAGAAGGCACTTTCTAAAATAATTCACGGTGATGAAAAACCTTTAGTTCTTGCGTTGAAAGATAAAAATACAGCGGTTAGGGCAAAAGCGGCAGAAGCATTAGGTACTAGTCATCCTAGCGAGTATGCAATTCAACCTCTAATTGCTGTTTCAAACCAAGACGGAGATTTGCGTGTCCGAAGAAAAGCAAGATTGGCCCTAATGAAAATAGGCAAGCCGGCAGTTCAGTTTTTGGTTATTGCCTTAGGAGACAAGAATCCACTCTATAGAAGACAAACGGCATGGACTTTATACTGGTTGTGGGATCGGCATAAGGTTGAACGGGCAGCTGAAGCATTTCTTGAAGCTTTGGATAAAAAAGATATCTCAGTGGTAGCCGGGGCTTATGGTTTTTTTATCTTGCGAGGTGAAGTTGGCACAGAACCTATCCTTATTAAGGCTCTTGAAAACCACGGGCATCCGGAGATGGCTGAGCATTTCATAAATTGTGGGAATACTCAATTAGAAGAAGCTGGAGAAAATTGGTCTGCCAGTCATGGTTTTCAGGTTAGATCTTCTCATTTTGGCGGAGGTCCCAAGTGGGGAGCCGGAAGAGAAGAGTAAGCACAAAGCAGTAATTTAGTTTATTCTCTATTATTTTGAGCCCCAACTGTATTTAAATTCCTTTTTTGCCCATTTTTTCCATGCTTCTGGATCGCTTGATCCTTTGGGCGCTTCTTCCTGTCCGTGTTTTCCTTTAGCAATAGCTTCTAATACTGAAAGGGCCATTTGCCGAATGACATCGGAATTATGAGTCAGAAGTTTTAAAATATGACTGTATAATTCAGATCCTGTCGCGCCATCTTCTCCGAATTTAAGTCTGTAGTGATAGCCATGTGTTTCTATTACGTACTGGAAGAATTCAGCAATTCTCGAATTAGGATTACATAACAAGCAGTTTAAAATTGAGGCAATATATTCAAGGTGGTTCATTAAAAACAGGGTGCCTTGGTATTGAGACCACATCTCTTTATTTCCCCCTTGTCCCACATTCACGAGAATTTCTTTGAGGCGACTATTCATTTCAGGCCATTTTATCCCTTGTGAATCGGAGGCGTTTTTATGCTTAGTCGGTTGTTTACCGCGCCTCTGTGCTATAAGATGTTTAGAAAACTTCCAAAGTCCGTTCCATGGAAGCTTAATTTTAGGATGAAGCCGATCATGACTAATATTTGATGGGCGGTACCCCCTTAGGAGTAATCTAGCCAGATGTTTATCAATCCAGGCCTTACAAAACATTAACTCTGCTAAGTCTCTGGGTATTGGTATCCATTCACTTTGTTGACGCTCGCGGAGACCCATCGGAGATATGAAATTTTCGCAGGTGTCGTTTGGATTCCGAAAGATACATTCCCAACAACATTTTTTTACTTTAATCCGACCGTAATTTTTATTTGGACTTTCTTCTAATAATTTACGCGTTTTTTCCAGTAGTTTGTTAAACTCATGTTCTGGCACCCATTCTTTGGCTTTCTTAACCATTTGTGCTAATTTTTTAGCGTCAGAATTTATCATATCCACAAGTTATTTTATTGTAAGGCTTTCCAGAATTCGACTACCTTCAATACTTGTTTCTCCTAAATAAACAAAATACATCCGGTCTCCTTTTAGTATATAAACGTAATGGCCTTCTCCGTTCATTTCTGGCAGAGTAACTTGCCTGCCTATGGCATTTTTAATTGGAAAGTCTTGAGTTGGTTGCTCTTGTTCAGGACGTGTGCCAATTGATGGCCCGAAGTTATCTGGGTAAAAACCATATTGGCTATACCACGAATCAATACTTATCATATTGGAGTTATCGAATAACCAAATTCTCATGTGAGTTCTTTTATTTTTATCAACTAGTTTGATCCCATATAGAAACTTGGGTGGTTCATAACCCATTAAATTTATAAAATGGACCTTGATGCTACTATCTAAATTGCCTTCTCGACCATAGATTATTTCATCATCAGGTGCTACTTGATATTTATCTTCTGGATATCGGAAGGAAAAAGAGCAACTGTTATTCTTGTAGGTTTGCCATAAAGAGGAATCAATCTTTTCTTCAATAGTTGGAAAAGGCGAAGGTTTTATAGAAGAAGCTCGTTGACTTTTCAACCTAAAATCTCTTCCAAAGAACAACCAGAACAAAAGAACTAAAAAAGGAATAGTCAGAATTGCACCGATCCTCACCGGTCGATTTCTATGACGAATAAGTTTGCCTATTCCAATGCCAGTATAGCCACAGATAACAACGGCAAAGAATCCTAAAATACCACCCGCCCCAAAAGCAGGTTTTTCGGTCATGGCACTGTAGGTTTCGCCAATTATCATCAGGCCAATAAGCGCCGGGATTGCCCGAGCCCAAGAGATATCGCCACTCCGCCGAAAAGCAATCAGAAAAACAACACACGAAGCCAGAGACCAAGGAACCGCTTCTAAGTATGATAATTCTAATCCGACCATGCCCCAAAAGAATGGAATTACTAACAATCCTCCGATAATAAAAATGCCAAGCATAAAGGGAAGATAATCTGCTTGTTTAAACAGGGCGTTCTTAACTACTTTTTCTTCGGATAGATTGTGACTATTAGTATTGTTAGAAACAGATACTTGTTTCATTTTTCACTTTCTCTCGGGTTGACTTTATCCAGTGCTTTCTTACTGCTTCAGCGATTTCTTTCAATTCGCCATTTTTTAAGCTCTTGGTTGTCAAGATCAACGGTTTTGATTCGGTAATAGCCATAACGAGCTTGAAGGGCTAATACGATCCACATTGCGCCAAGGCCGGTAAAAAACGCGCCAGTAAAGGTGGGATTTTTCCCGCAGAGAGGCTAAATTTGTTTTTAAACTTGAGTAGGCGTTTGTCAGTTGCGTAATAGTCTGCCTTTCCGCAGGAGAGCTTTGAAATAGTTTTTTCTCTCTCTGGCAATTGTTTTTCGACCCATGCGGGAGTTTCGATTTTCTCTATAATATATCACCTCCTATCGCATCACGGGCGTAATTTTTTATAATAAATTCCGCATTTCTCTGAATCCTTAGTATTCTTATATCTCTCATCGTCCCAAACAAGATGAACATTATTTTCTGAATCAATCGCTATTAAAGGAAATATAGAACCGTATTTAGCATTGGTTACTCTAATATCATCGTTTAGAGCCTTTCCGTTATTATCAAGCTTCTTGTAATAAATCTCGTAGTTAGTCGCCCCTGACTTAAATTCCTCTTCGTTTCTATCATCTCTCCACGCCAGGCAGACATTATCGTTTGAATCAATCGCAATCGAAGGATCTCCGCAATAAATCTTTGCCTCAACTAATTTAATCTCGCCCGTCAAATCAACTCCGTCCTTGCCTAGTTTTTTATAGTAAATATCCCATTTTTTGGGTCTTCTATTATCCTGCCAGGCAATATGAACATTATCGCTGGAATCAAGAGCAATTGAAGGGCTTACGGCAGAAAATCCTTCCGATATTTTGATGTCATCAGTCAGGCTATCTCCATTCTGATCCTGCTTTTTATAATAGATAACATCGTCGTTTCCCCAAACGAGGTGGATATTATTGTTTGAATCAATGGCAATTAAAGGCCTTTCGCTGCTCCTCCCACCAGCCTTTCCTATTCTGATTTCACCACTTAAGTCGTTACCATTATTATCCAACTTCTTGTAGCAAGCCTCCTCACTGGAATTATCCACCCAAGCAATGTAAACATTATCATGTGAGTTAACTGCAATAGAAGGTGGTTGTATAATACTGGTGGTAGTTGCCACCTTGATCTCGCTACCCAGGCTATTGCCGTTATTGTCCAGCTTCTTGTAGTAAATTCCCATTACCTCATTTGACAAACCTTGCCACGCGATATGGATATTGGTATTTGGATCAATCACCATTGAAATGTCATAGGCCTTATCGGTTGTGACTCTAACATTATCCACTAAGGGATTGCCGTTATTATCTAATTTTTTGTAATAAACTCCTGCCAGTTCGGGAATACTATTTGTTGCCACTATGTAAACATTGTCATTTGAGTCAAGTGCCATTGAGAATTCGCTTGAAAACCCACCGCCGGTTAATACTCCAACCTCACCAGAAGGATGTACATTAGCTATCTGTTGCTTAATAGAGCCAATCACTCCTGGTTCTTCCGCGGCGGGAGTTTTGTCTGATTTTCGCACGAATCTAACTGCTAAAAAAGCTCCGGTTATCAAAATTATTAAAAATATCAATATCCCTAAATTTTTGGTATTTTTTCCCATAACTTATTGTTTCTTTTTTGATTGCACAGATTTCCAAAAAATATCTTGGTGACCTGTACACAGGTATAAACCGATTTTATTGCCTTTTTCTTCTATATAGAAATCTGGTAAATCCGGTTGCTTTTTTTCGGGCAAGTTGCGCAGTTTAACAAAAAATATTTGTCCGTCTTCTTCTCTAACCACTTCTAGGTTGGGATGTTCAAACCGGACAGTAAATACGCCCTTTATTATCATAAGTTTTGTTCCGAAGGGTGTTCTGAAAGCATCAGAGAGGTCAAGGTTTGCCATAGTCTTGTCATTTCGTGCCAGCAAAGAAAAAGAATTACGTTGGATATGCCGTTGCCAGTGATCATCCATGGCTTTAATTAACGGCATAAAGACTAAGGCCGGACAAAAAGGATAAATTAATAACCAGACAGGATTCCATTTGAAATGCCCTTTCTCTTCCTCAAGCTGATGTTGGCCCCTCATTTTTTTCAAAATCTTATAGGTGCGGCAAACAACGTCATAGCCAAGAGTAAAGTAACTAGTCCAGCAATTCATAAATCCTGAGGCCCATCCTAAAGACTCAATCTCGTTACTATGCAGATAGGCCTCATCTAAAAAATTGAACCGTGCCCTTTTGCCAAAACCAAGGACAAAAGGACCCAGGGGCAGGGGAAGGAGAAACGAAAGAAAAAACGGGAGCCAGCCAATGATAGGGATCCACATCCACCAATAAGTATCAATTTGGGTAGCGCCAATTAGTGGCTTAATATATCTTAAACACAATTTTCTGCTTTCTTTAGCTTCACCGAAGTCGGGATCTATTTTCAAAGCATTATCGAAACATTTTAAACCTTCTTCGTGGTTGTTTAATTCTGCCAGGGCTTGCCCCTTATCCCACCAAGCAAGTTTTTCGAATGTCCCCGATTTTATTTCCAGTGCTTTATTAAAACACTCTACAGATTCCTGAGGCCTCCTGAGGTTGAATAGGGAATGCCCTTTAGTGTACCAAATGATGTCGTCTTTCCGAGTCAGTTCCGGATTCTTCTCAATAACCTTCTCACAACAGGCTAGCGCCTCTTCATGTCTACCCAAATTTGCCAAGCAATACCCCTTTTGACTTAGAGCCAAAGCATTATCTGGGTTTAACTTTAGTACTTTCTCGTAACATTCCAGCGCTTCCTCAAATTTATGTTCCTTATATAGAGAAAATCCTTTGTCATGCCATTCTCTTGCGGTTAAGCCGTTTATTTGGTTTCTGGTCTTTGTTTTTCCAAACAACTTACCAAATATTTCCATCGAAAACATTTTACCATACAAATTTTGAATTCACCCAGCGAAGAAAAGCTATTGTGATAAACGAAAAGCCAATTTCGGAGACTAGGAGGATTTTAATCAATCTATTGGCCTCTCGAAGTGATGTATATCAAAGTATATCACTCAAAAAACGAGATATTCCCTTTTTATAGTGTTCCATTTGTCTCACTTCGACTTCGCTCAGTGTTATAACATTTAGCCTCAGAATAAAACATTGGGAATTGTGAGTTATAATGACTAAAAGGTCCCAGACCGATCTGCTCAAAAAAAGGCAGAAGAATTTTTTGTTCGTTATTAAAACCTAACGCAACCAATGAAGATTAAAGAGGCGCATAAATATATTAAAGTACACTGGAAAGTTTAGGGGAGTAGTGTAAAGAGTCTAGCTTAGTCAATTTTTCAGAAGCCGGGCTGAGGTTACGACGTTAAAAGTTATAAGGGCAATTGGACACCAGACCATGAAGATCGGCACTATATGATAAGAAAAGCCAAAGCATCTGATTCCAAAAAAATTGAGTCCCTAATGAAATCGGTTAGGGGTTTTTGGGATAAATCGTGGCGGAATAATGTCATTCAATCGGGAATAAAAGCTTCAAACGGCTTATCTTTTGTTTATGAGGAAAATGGCAACATCTTAGGTTTTATTTGCGCACACGATTTGGGTTTCAGAGGCTATTTGAGCGAATTAATCGTGGCTTCCGGAAAACAACATCAAGGAATAGGGAAAAAACTGCTAGTAAAAGTAGAAAGCGAACTTAATAAAAGAGGATGCTGTGTTTTAATCTCTGATGTTTGGAAGGGCGCTAAAAGGTTTTATGAAAACTCCGGCTGGAGTGAGCCTGATGTGGTCTTGCTCAGGAAAAAATTATAGTCATCTTTACAATTTAAAAAATAATTTCGAATAGCGCTTATACTCGCCAGCCACATTGGGCGCCCCGGTGGCCCAGCTGCCTCGATTGCGCTCGTGATACTTGCTTTAAACTGCTGATTTATCACTCAAACATTCGGGCCCTACTTTTGGTATCCCGGACATTCTGATTTTTTAGTTAGCGCAAATCACTCCTGCGAGATGGTCGCGAAGTCTATAATGGATTCCAGAATTCGGACACCGGCGTAAGATACCATTGATATGGTAAGTAATTGTCGGAGAATTTGCTAATGGACTAATAGTCATACTATGATGTATAAAAGAAAAGGGTATGGATTTAACCAAGAGGAAAATAATACTTTTAATCATCTTCTTAACAAGTTTTTTTACCTTTGTCGAATCTGTTTCCGCTCAAGCTTCTTCTGATTGGTATATGGCCGGGGCTAATCAGCAAAGGACCAGCTGGGTTTCTGAAGAGGTAAAGGGATTTTTATCACCCCGCTGGTATGTGAATTTTCACCCCTGGATCAACACCAAAATTCAGCCGATTGGTTCTCACGGTTTGATTTATGTTTCTACTGCAAGAGGGCTTTACGCTCTGAATGCTAACAACGGGAATGTCGCTTGGGTTTATCCGACCGAGATGGCGTTAGGCCATTCACCGACAATTGTGGGCGATGTCTTGTATGTCGGCGGTTATGATAAGAAGATCCATGCGATCAGAGCGAATCCTAATACCAGTTCTTTGCCTGTCGACAGTAAAACCGGCTACCGGATCAATAATCAGATTGTTTGGATTTTTAATGGCGGAGAGGCGGGTTTTGAAACTAATCCCCTGGTAGTTGACGGGTCAGTTTATGCGGGCAATCGTGATGGCTATTTTTATGCTTTGAATGCTTCAAACGGAAACTTGAAATGGAAGTATAAAACTAATGGTCCGATTCTCTTTTCTGCCGCCTATAAAGATGGGGTGATTTACCTGGCCTCAAACGATGCTCATGCGTATGCTTTGAATACTAACGGAAGCTTAAAATGGAAATCTGCCAAGCTGCCAATTGCCGGATTTTATTCATTTTGGCCGGTAGTTTATACTGACCATCAAAGCGGCCGGGATTATGTTATTTTTACTTCTGCCCACAATTACTTGGCCGACGGTTTCCTGCGAATCAACGAAGTTAAATTTGATTATACCGAATTAGTTGAAGTTTTTCACGCCCACGGTTGTACTCAAGAAAATCAGCTTTGCAGTCCCCTGCGTAATGAGCCGTATCCCGGTGGTTGGGTTAGCGGCACGCAAACTATGGACTTGGGTTTCGTCAGTGATTATTTTACTCAAAAGCCTTACAGGAGAACTTATTTGGTTCTTCGTGTAAGTGACGGGGCTGATTATACTGCAGATGGATACCGGCAACCGCCGTTTCTTTGGGGTGGCAGTACTCATAGCGGCAGCAAGTATCCTCCAATGGTGGGATCAGATAATGTCTTATACCAATATGCTAACTATCTGGGTGATCAATATATTGCTGAGGGCCGGACGGTAGGCTGGAAATTTGGGACTTCAATTGTCAGTAGAATTGCCCAGTCAAGTAGCGCTATTGACGAACTTTATTCGGTCGCTGGCGGCGGTGATTTGTCTTATTTTCAACATTGGGAAAGCGAGGCGGGTGCCTTCAATTATGTCAATGGCGGAGAAGAAATCTACTATCAATATGGTGATAATTTTCCCTCAGGGTGCGGCAGAATGTATCCGGATTGGGTTGCTTATGGCAAGGAGAATGAAGATGGAGCGATTAATGGAGTTTATGGCGGCCCGCAAAGTCCGCCGATTCCTTACAATGGGAAGGTTTATTTATTTAATAGCAATTGTCTTTTGGCTCTGGAGAGAGGCGGTTCGGCCAACTCCCCTCTAGCGACGATTCAGCCGGTTGAGAGTGAGCAGGACGGGCTTGTATTTAATGATGCCGTGCTTGAACAAAAACTCACAAATGAAATTCAAAAAATGATTGATTCCGGTCACTTGAGGCCGGGCTATCATGGTTCTACTCAGGGCGACTGGATGATGGCAAGTGAGCATGACTATCTTAATCATTATTTTTCCAACCCCGGGGAAACTATCTATACCCTGCTTTTAGCTTTGGATGTTTTAAGAAGCAAGCCGATTGCCAATAATCTTAGGAATTACATTCAGCAGGAATATAATGCTTATCCGCCCCATAGTATTGCCCACATCGGCTGGAATTCCGGAGCGAAAAGAGAAGCCTATGATACGCTTCCCAATGTTCAATCGGCGATGAATAATTTTGGATCTTTGAGTTCTACAGGTAATCATTGGAGGCTTCCTCCGTTTTCAGTGTATGCTCTTTGGTTATACGCCAGAGAATTCGGCAATGCCAATCAAATTTTAAATCAGGTTCAGAATAAGCTTGATTCACCTCCGACCAATGACTTTGCAAACTATCCTTTTGTCCACAATGCTTATATTGCCGGCTACATCGGTTATTGCAAGCTGGAAGAACTAGCCAACACGGGCAGCAATAATCAGGGAATTCCCCAAGGATGTTCGAAGCAAAGCACTCTCAATAATCTTTTAAGCTCAAGAGTCAGCGGTTTTGATAAGAATAATCATCTTACAGGATGGCACGATTATTTTCGCGCCTTCACCGGTTCAAGAAATTTTATGTTCATGGTGCCGGAGCTGGCAGATTATATGAATCAGCATATTCTTGGCAAAGTCAATGAAGCTGTTGATGAGTATAATTACTATATTCCCGGCTGGTTTGTTTCTAAATATGACAGTACTTTTGAAGAGGGTATGATTCAGTACCTTTATGATTATCCCGCTCTTTTTCAGGCCAAAGCCTACATTCTTAAACAATCTCGAGAGGAATTAAGCAAGTATCTGGATGTCCCGGCATTTGAAAGAGGAGATCTCTTCTATATTCAAAACCTCATAGCGGCGATTAAAGCAAGTTCATCGTCACCGCCAGTCACTCCTACCCCCAGTTCATGTTCAGCCAATGTCAACAATGACGGTTCGGTCGGAATGCTTGATTTTCTTCAAGTAATTGGCGTTTGGGGAAACAGGGGAGCCCGACTGGTTGAAGATATCAATAATGACGGCAAAGTGAACATAATTGATTTGGGAAGAGTGATAAAAGAGTGGGGGAGCAATTGTTAATTGCTTTATAATTATTTTTTAGGTTTCTTGTAGGTAATCTGGTCTGACCACCAGCCGGGAATAGCTGCAAGCAGTACTCTATCGGGATCGTTTTTGATTTCTCCGGCATAAGTTAGAGAGTAAAGTCTGACAGCGGATTTAATCTCGACGGCCCCTCCGCTTTGTTGGATTGATTGACCCAATGTAATGATATTCGGTTTTGCTAGCTGTCCTGCGTCAGTGAGGCTGTAACCGGCAACATGTCCTAATTCATTGGGCCAAACAGTGTGGTAATGGTCGGCTAAGCCAATCCCAAGGGAAAACGGTTTTATTACCTGAGGCAAACCCCGGCCATGAAGGAGTCGCTGGTACTCTGTTGTAGCGAGGCTTTCATTTCTGGAGGCAAAATCCGGGTTGGAAAAATCAACTGCAACGAAAAAATCATGATTTATTATTTGGTCGGCCCAAGATCCCAAGATTGATGACGGCATTGCTCCGGCAGTGTAGGTGCTCATTCCTAAACGCCGGCATTTTCCGGGATCAAAATCATCCCCAAAAACTGCTTTCATTTCGGCTATTTCTTTATCGGCAATAGGTCTGGTGACATCGCTTTGGGTGAAACAGGTTAACCGGCTGATTTCCGGATGTTTTTTGGCCAGAGCAGCAAATCTTGACTTTCCGCCAACGATTTGGCCTTCGTTATATTCGCGGACAACAAAGCGGGTGTTTCTGAGCAGTTCTGCCTGATCTTCCGGGGGCAAATCCCAGATTCTTTTGAGGATTAATTCAGTCATATTGCCGACACCGCCGGCCGCATCTTCTACCAGGATAGGGATTTCCGGATCTTTCCTGGCAGAGGATCTGATCTGCTCGATCATCATATCAGCCGTTTGCCGCCGGCCGATCTGATCCTGGGATACCCAGGGAGCGTCTGGTTCGAGGGTTTTTCGATCTGCGGTAATTAGCGGGTATAATCCGGCTAATTTACCATCAACTATTGGTAAAGCAGGCTGGAGCTTGTGCCCGGAATCAGGCGTGTGTTTCTCTAAAATTTTATCCAATCCTTCAGAATCAGCCAGGCTTTCGGGTACTCTCCCGGTGGCTTGGGCGTGAAAAGCGGGATAGCTTGGACCAAGAATGGCGTAGATATTCATCGGTGGCCAGAGGCGGGCGAACATCAAGTGGCTGAGTTCAATTCCGGCCGGGCTGCCGTGAGGAAGACAAAGATTTTTATTCCCAGGTTGCCGGCTGAGATACTGCATTGTGGCGAGTATTATTCTTTTTTGAACAACAAAAGCAGGATTGTCAACCGATGCTTTTCTCACTGCTTGAAGAAATGGAGTTTGAAGGAGTGCTTGTGCCTGTGTGCCGATTTGTTCACCCGTAACTTCTTGTTGTCTTAATTCTGGCGGGATTTCGGCCGAAAGTCCTTCAATTCCATCCGGTGCCGGCGGCCGATCGCGTCTTAAAACCTGAAGTCTGCTTCTGGGGTTGGGAAAAAGGCTTTCCGGCGGAACGCGGTCGACTACTTTTAGTTCATCCGAGCAGATTGTTGGTTCCGCTAATTTGTCTGGGTGTTGGGAAGCTTCGGTTAGTTCTGCCATTTTAGTCTAGACTAATATAAGCACCTTTTTGGCTGATTGGCAATAGTTTAAGCAACTCGGCTTTTTGACTTTCTGACTGGCGGTCTTTTTTTATTTTTTAGGCAGGAGGGGAATAAGCAAACTGGTCTTTCTTTTGTACTCCTGATATTTTTGATTGGTGGCGTATCTTGAGTTATATCTTTTCTCGAGCGGGGGAATGCCGCTGACAAATAAAAGTATAAAGGTAATAAAAATCGGGCTAATGATCGTTAACCAAGCTGGGCCTTGAATGAAGGTTAAAGAGAAAATGAAAATTCCCCACCAGCAAAGCATTTCTCCAAAATAATTCGGATGGCGGGAATATTTCCATAGCCCGTTCCCGATCCATTTTCCTTGATTTTCCGGTTTATTTTTGAAAACAAACTTCTGTTGGTCAGCCGCTGTTTCAATTGTCAGGCCGATCGCCCAAATGACTATTCCCGAAACCATCAGGAAAGAAAGGGCCCGGTCTTCAGGCTGGTTCAGAAGGTGAATGCCGGGCAACATAATTGTCCAAACAGCCAAAGCCTGGAAAAGCCAAAATTTTAAAAAATCCAGCGGCTTTTCTCTGATCTTGTCAAAGCGGCTGTCTTTCTTAATCTTTAAGATCCGGGAAAAAAGATAGCCTATTAACCTGATTCCCCAGAGAACGATCATCAAGGCCAAAATTAATTGGTAAAGGTAAAAGGTCTGATTGCGGAAAAGCAAAAAAAAGGTTAGAGAAATAAAAGTCAAGCCATAAGTGAAATCGGTCAGTTTGTCGGTTTTAAAAAGACTGGCAAAAGTAAAGAATCCCAAATTAATGGCCAAACTGATCAGGAAAGTAAAAAAGTAGATATTCATAAAATCAACTCCCCTAAAAGTATTATAACTTTTTAGAAAGATATTAAAAAGATAAATAATCAGCTGGGTTCATTTTTTGCCAAAAAACTAAAAGACCAATTCCCATAAGATATCTTTATTTATTGTCTCTGACTGTAAGCTGGCTTACAGCTTTGCTGCCGGGTAATGATTAAGATATTTTTTAAAGGATGAAAATGAAACCAAAGAAAATAATTCAACTTAATCAAATAACTAGAGAATATCAACTTGACGGGGTGGTTGTTCCGGCTTTAAAAGATATTAATCTCGAAATAAACGAAGGAGATTTTTTAGCTATTGTTGGTCCGTCAGGATCAGGCAAGTCAACTCTGCTTCACATTTTAGGACTGCTCGATCGTCACAGCCGGGGCGATTTTTTGTTTTTAAATAAAAACATTAGTTTATTAACGGATGATCAATTAGCTGATCTTCGCAATCGGGCAATTGGCTTTGTTTTTCAACAATTTAATCTTCTTCCCCGGACCGGGGCTTTAGAAAACGTTTTGCTGCCAACTCTTTATGGAGATAATAATCCTGAAGAAGCTAGACAAAGAGCCGTTAGACTGCTTGAAGATTTGGGTTTAGGAAAAAAATTAAATAACTATTCCAATCAGCTTTCCGGTGGTCAGCAGCAACGGGTGGCTGTGGCCCGGGCTTTAATTAACCGGCCGAAGATAATTTTTGCGGATGAACCCACTGGGAATCTAGACACTCAGTCCGGAAAAGAAGTTTTTTCTATTTTAAAAAACCTTAATTTGGAAGGGAAGACAATTATCCTGGTTACTCATGATTCTGACTTGGCCCGGCAAACCAGCCGCCAGGTTTATCTTCAGGACGGGAAGATTACAAAAATCAACTAAAAGAATAAAGGAGACTGTTGAATAAAAAGAGATTTTAACTATGAAAATTAAATGGTCCCGGATTTATCAAAGTGCTTTTTTTTCCATCTCTAGGAATAAAACCCGCTCATTTTTAACCATTCTGGGAGTGGTCATTGGTGTTTTTGCCGTCGTTGTTCTAACTGCTATTGGCGGAGGGATTCGGAAGTTTATTGCCGATCAGTTTGACAGTTTGGGGGCCAACACTATTTATGTCTCCCCCGGGGAAGTGTTGGGAGAAGATGGCGGTTTCAGCCGGCAGGCGCAAGCTGTTTCAAACAGCCAGTTGAAAGAAAGCGATATTTCTTTAATTTTACGAATCGGAGTACCAATAAAAGCCGCCATTCCTCTTTTTCAGGGTCAGGGAAAGGTGGCCGCTAATGGCGAGCAAAAAACAGTGAGCATTATTGGCACTTTGCCGGACTATTCTTCGGTCAGAAACACTGATACTGCTAGTGGCCGTTTTTTTACCAAAACTGATCAGTCAGCCGCTAAAAAGGTAGTTGTTTTGGGGCCAAAAGTGGCTGAGGAAATTTTTCCTGACCAGGAATCAGTCGGTCAAAAGGTAACTTTAAACGGGATTCGTTTTACGGTTATTGGGGTGGTAGAGAAAAAGGGTGGCGGTGGTTTTGGCGGACCCGACATTGACAGCCAGGTTTACCTGCCGGCTTCAACTGCTCAAAATCTTTTGGAACTGGAAAATCTAAGCACAATTCTCGTTCAGGTCGATGCCCAAGAGAATATTCCCCAAGCCAAGGAAAAACTGAGAAACGCTCTGCTAAAAAGGTTGGATGAAGATGATTTTTCTGTTTTTGATCAAGGCGAGCTGCTTTCGACCATTGACCAGATTTTTCAAACAGTAACAATTGCTCTGCTGGGAATCGCGGCCATCTCTCTTTTGGTAGGCGGAATTGGAATTATGAATGTGATGCTGGCAACTGTCACCGAAAGAACCAGGGAAATTGGCTTGCGGAAGGCTGTCGGTGCCAAAGAAAAAATTATCCTGATTCAGTTCTTAGTCGAGGCGTCTGCCTTAAGTTTGTTTGGGGGTGTTTTGGGAATTGGCCTAGGGTTGGGTCTGGCTTTAATTGTAGGAAATTTTTTCCCAATTGCCGTTAATCCGGCTTCAGTAATAATCGCTTTTGTGGTCTCAGTCCTGACTGGAGTAATTTTTGGAGTTTGGCCGGCCCGTCGGGCGGCTCGGCTTCCGCCGGTTGAAGCCCTAAGATATCAATAGATCCTCCGAGAGATCTAAATTAAACTGAAAATTGGCTATCCTCTTTCATTTGGAATTGATCTTCATAAAATCGTCGGCAGAGATCTTGTTTGGTCAAAAATCAATGATTCTTCTTTAAGCTTTTCAATGTTCAGAACGGTGACTGTTTTTTGCTTATAGTCAATAATTTTTTTATCGGCTAATCTCTTCATCAACGAGCTCGTTGTCTCCCGGGTTAAGCCGTTCAGATGAGCCAAGTCCTGATGGCTAAGCGGAAGACAAATCTTGAAACTCCCCGAACCAACCTCCTGGCCAAAACGCTTGGCTAAAATTATCAGGTGGGAGGCTAATTTATTTTTTGCTTTGCCGAAAACTAAATATTCGATCCGGTTAAGCAAGCCATTGATGCCGGTTAACATTCGGCGGTTAAGGTCAAAGAAAATACCCGGCTCCTTTTTTAGGAAAAGAAGCACCTCTTCTTTTGGGGCGCGGTAGGTAACTGTTGGGGTAAAGCTCTCAAAAAAGAAATGATTAGTTTCATCGCTCAAAGCCCAAATCATAGAAAAAAAAGAGCCCGGCTTAAAGAGATTGAGAGTCAATTCTTGGCCTTGAGCTGAAGAGGTAAAAAGCCGGACATAACCCTTTTTCAAAAAGTAAATCCCGGCCGGGGGTTGATCTGGTTGAATGATTGTTTGATACTTTAAAAATGTTTTTTTTGGGAAACGGCCGAAAAAGCGGTTAAGTTTGGCAGGAATTGAGTCCATAAACTAAGTATACCATGATCATCAGCTAATAAGGATTAATGTATAAGTCACCCACTTTCCGGAAGTTTGGCTTCAATGAAAGCCATTGGTTACAAGTACCCCAAAGAGCTGTGTGGTCTCAATATAAATACTTGTCTAGTTTAACTTGAAAAGCTTTTAAATCATAGTAGATCTCATCGTTTCTTTTAATAAATTCTTCCTGGATAGTTCGGTTAAATCTCTCGATAAAGGCATTAACTTTAACCAGTCGAGGATAGATAAACTTATGCTTGATCTTTTCTTCTTTTGATAATTTTGCCAATGGTGGTTAATTCAATGGTGGGTAGCCCCAGCCTCTTAGCATAAGCATCAAGAAAGGGCTTGATGATGTTTTTTCCGACATTGCCGTATTCCTTTCTCATCTGTTTGATAAACTCGACTAAGCGCCAATCTGTTTGCATCCTCCGAACATGCTCTGGTCGGGTTGACCTGGGAACCAAGCTGAAAGTCTTTTTTCCTGATTTTTCATACCTTTTCTTCCAGTCATAAAAAGTGCTTTTTTTGACCCGGAAAGCATCCAGGGTAGAGGCCAGGCCATATTTATAGTAGTGATCGAACATGGAGTCTGAAACGAGCAATATCTGATGACTCTAAAGGGAATGAGTTTTGAATAGTCTTTATGAGCTGAAGATAATCTCTTCGGCTCCATTTGGGAAGACGATATATATCCCGATGAGCATCGCTGGGCATCCAGAATTTCCTCTCTCTAAACAACTTAAGATTCCGGAATGTATCGCGACTTATTCATTAATTAAATATCTTGAACCGAATATACCATGCTTTTTTTCTGAACTTAATTCTGCTATGATTAATCACAGAAGATGCAAAGCAGTCAATGGTATCAGCAACTGATCAGGCCCTCATGGTCACCGCCCAGTTGGCTTTTTGGTCCGGTTTGGACCTTTTTGTATATTCTAATCGGTATTTCTTTTTTTAGAGTGTTTCAGTTTGCTTTTCAAAAAAAGATTTCCTTTTTCGTTGCTCTTCCCTTTATCCTTAATCTTGTCTTTAATTTTGCCTTTACTCCTTTGCAGTTTGGGTTGAGAAACAATCTTCTGGCGGCGATTGACATTCTTCTTGTTTTGGCGACTCTTATTTGGGCAATGATTGCCATTTATCCCCAGCAAAGATGGCTTTCATTTATCCAAATACCCTATTTATTGTGGGTAAGCTTCGCCACGGTTTTGCAGTTAACCATTACTTATTTAAACTGGTAAGATGTTTTTAAAACTCTACCTTATTACTTTGCCTGTTTTTTTAGCGGTTGATCTGGTTTGGCTGGGACTGATTGCCAAAAATTTTTATAGCAAGCAGATTGGCTTTTTAATGAAAGCCAAGCCAGATTTGACGGCGGCGCTTCTTTTTTATCTTTTATTTATCATTGGTTTGGTAATTTTTGTTCTCATTCCCTCTCTTGAAAAAAAATCATGGGTACAAGCTCTGCTTTATGGCGCCTTATTCGGCTTGATCTCCTATGCTACCTACGATCTCACAAATTTAGCGACAATCAAAGATTGGCCGCTTTTGATTACCATTGTTGATCTGATTTGGGGAACAGTTTTGGGGGCCTCAGTTTCTTTAATTAGCTATCTGATATCTACTAAAATATTCCGCTAATTCAATCTGTTAATACTTCCCGGGAGATGAAAAAGATAATCGTTGTTAATGATAAGATGCAGCGGGATTATTGTTACCAATTAGTCGAGCCGATTGGCAAAAACTTTGATTTTGATTTTAAGCCGCAGCTGACTCCCAGACAAATGTTGTCCTTGGGCGTTTTCGGCGGCCGCTATCTGCGTGATTGTGCCCGAGAGTTTCCCCGGGATTGGTTCCTGGGAGCCAAGTTCCATCCTCAGGGAAGGCCGGGTCACAGCCCGGAACTTAATTTTTTTAAAGTTGACGCCTCTTTACCCTTATCGGTTTGGGTTAAAAAAGGCTGGATTTATTATCAAGACCCCAGAGGCTGGTTTCAGTGGTATTGTCGTTATTTCATGGGCCGAAGAATTCCTGAAGAAGACAAGAGACAAATAAAAAGATGGCGGGCAGTCCGCCGCCACCTGGGGGCAATTAAGAAAAATTGTCAACCGGGCGATTTAAGTTGTCGACCGAAACAAAGGCAGGTTTTGCTTCACTGGGCCTATGACAGTCGCCAAATCTGAAAATAAAAAAACCAAGGCCCCCTAAAGTCTGGGCCCTGGTTTTTATTAATCTCCTGAAGGGCTAGGACGGTAACAAGACGGCGTCAATCACATGGATTAAGCCGTTTCCGGCCTCAATGTCGGGTTGGACAACTGTCGAGTCATTAATCGTTACCTTGCCATTTTCAACCTTGATCTTAACTTCTTGACCATTTAAGGTTTTGGCTGAGGTTAAATTAACAACCTGGTTTGAATCTACCCTGCCGTCAAAGACATGATAGGTCAAGATTGAAGCCAGCTTTTCTGTGTCCTTAAGCAGTGATTCTACTGTCCCTTCCGGTAACTTGGCAAAAGCCTCGTCAGTCGGAGCCAGAACCGTAAACGGTCCGCCTTCGGCTAAGGTTTTTTCCAAGCCGGCTGCCTGAACCGCGGCAATCAGAGTCTTAAATGAGCCGGCCTCAATTGCAGTAGTGACGATGTTTTTATCTTTTCCTTCCATTTCCATTTCCATTTCCTCCTTTCCGGAGTCTGAAGATTCCTGATAACTGATTTTGTTGTTTTCGTCGGTAATAATTTGATTAACTGGATTCATTGTTTTGAAGAGAAAAAATCCTCCTAAAGCAAGAATACCGATCAAGGCAATCCCGACAAAAATCACGGAATTATTAATTTTACTTTTTTCATTCATTTTTTTTCACCTCCTTTCATTTTTTTAATCTAAAAAAATATTACTTTTTAAAAGTTAGGGAAGCTGTAAGAATGATTACAATAATAGTTAATAGGAGGCGGTTCTGTTCGATATGCCTTGAGATAATCCCTCCAAGTGTGAGATAATAAACGACTATTCCATTTTTACTGATTCATCAGCTTAAAAAAATATGAACAAACTAATTGTTGTCGCTCTTGGAGGCAATGCCATTAAGAGTGCGAAGCAAAAAGGCACCAATCAAGAACAATTCTTCAATGTCAGTAAAACCACCGAACACTTGGCAAAGTTGGTAAAGGAAGGATACCGGTTAGTTATCACTCATGGCAATGGTCCTCAGGTGGGAAATTTACTTATCCAGCATGATGCCGCCAAAGATAAAGTACCGGCGTTGCCGATGGATGTTTGCGGTGCTCAGAGTCAGGGACAAATTGGCTATATGATTTCCCAAACCTTGGGCAACCATCTGAAAAAATTGGCCGTAAATAATCCGGTTGCTGCTGTTGTCACCCAGGTTGAAGTCGATAAGAATGATCCGGCTTTTGGCAATCCCACCAAGCCGGTAGGTCCTTTTTATGACAGAAAAAACGGCCAAAAGCTTAAAACCAGGGGTTTTACCGTTATTGAGGATGCCGGCCGGGGCTACCGTCGGGTTGTTCCCTCTCCGCAACCCAAGCGCATTGTTGAAATAGATGCTATTAAATGTTTAGTAAAATCAGGAGCGGTTGTAATTGCCTCCGGAGGCGGAGGGGTGCCGGTAATTAAGAGAGAAGGGGAATATCAGGGCACAGAAGCGGTTATTGATAAAGATTTGGCCGGTGAGTTGCTGGCCGAAGAATTGAAGGCCTGTCTCTACATTATTCTGACTGATGTAGAAAAAGTATCTTTAAATTTCAATACTGAAAATCAGCAGGACTTAAGTGAACTTACTTTGGCCGAGGCAGAAAAATACCAACAGGAAGGACACTTTGCGCCCGGCTCTATGGCTCCGAAAGTTAGAGCAGCGACCAGATTTGTTTCAAATACGAATAATCCGGTCCTGATCACTCATCCGTTTAAAATTTCAGATGCGCTCAATGGCAAAACAGGCACCAGAGTTATTAAATAAAAAAAATAACAAAAAAAGGAGGATTTATGAGTCTTAAAGGCAATCATCTAACCAATGTTTTCGATTTAAATCGTGAACAGATAGAGCTTATTTTCGAAACTGCCAAAGATTTAAAACGAAGACAGAAAATCGGCCAGCCTCATCAGTTGTTAAAAGGAAAATCTTTGGGCATGATTTTTCAGAAACCTTCCACCAGAACCCGGGTGAGTTTTGAGGTAGGTATGACCCAGCTTGGCGGCCATGCTCTTTACTTGGGACCCAATGATCTGCAGTTAAACCGCGGAGAAACTATTGCTGATACAGCCAAAGTCCTTTCCCGTTATGTTGATGGGATAATGGCCCGGGTTTTTTCGCATAATGATATTGTCAGTCTGGCAGAAAATTCGACGGTACCGGTTATAAATGGCCTGTCCGACAGGTTTCATCCCTGTCAGGCGCTGACTGACCTTTTTACTATTTTGGAGAAATATCAATCATTTGATGGTTTGAAGGTCGGCTTTGTCGGGGATGGCGATAATAATGTGACCTACTCGCTCATGTATTTGTGTGCCAGGCTGGGAATTGACATCAGTGTTGGTTGCCCCCCGAAATACAATGTTAAGGACGAGGTCTTGGCTGTAGCTAAAAAGGAAGCTAACAAAACAGGAGCAAAAATTACCGTTACCCCGGATCCTGAAAAAGCTGTTGCCCTGGCTAATGTTATTTACACCGATGTTTGGGTTAGTATGGGGCGCGAAGATAAAGAAGAGCGGCTCAAAGCTCTCAAGCCCTATCAGGTAAATAACTTCTTGATTAAGAGGGCGGCTCGGCACGCTATCATTATGCATTGCCTGCCGGCTCACAGAGGAGAGGAGTTAACAAACGAAGTTATGGATGGACCTCAGTCGGTTGTTTTTGACCAGGCCGAAAATCGGCTTCATATCCAAAAAGCTATCATGGCCTTGATGATGTAAGAATTCAAAACAGAGGGCGGTCCAAAAAAGAAGGAACAAGCTGGCTGGGGCGGATTGTTTTTACTGTCTTTACTGACAATTCTTTCCCCATTCCCTTATCACTTCTCCCAGGTCAATCCCGTTAACTTTGCGATCATTGTTAATGTCTTCGGCCAACCCCGACCCTGTTTTTCCCCAGGCGCCGATTACTTGGAGAAAATCAGCCAATCCTACCGACCCGTCGTTATTGACGTTGGCCAAACAAAGAGCGGGAGTGGGAGTAACAACCGGTCCTGAAGAATTTGCTTCAATCGTTGCCACTAGGTTTTGGATATAAAAAAGGTCTCCTTTTTCGAACCCGGGGACATCCAGATATTTAACCAGCTCCTCGTAAGATTCTTTAAGAATCAAAGCTTTAGCTTGGAAAACAGCGGGAACATCAAGCAGGTGCTGCAGACCGGATTCGTTGTTGCCGTCATCAAATTTGGACACAAACCAGCCCGGAGTAACATAGTTATATTCATCAACCGCTTCCTGGACTTTTGACAATGCATGTTGGTTCAGATAATCTCCCAGTTCGGGGACAAGATACAAGAAATTTCTGGCAGTATTCATAACCAAAAGATAAACAGAATCCTGAGGGCCGCCACCGCCAAACTCATTGTCTTTTGAAAAATTTCCGATTCTTGCCTGCAATAAGCTGTTTAAGGTTGATTGTCTGGAGCAGCTCTGGGGAATTCCCTGATTATTACTTCCGGTATTAACCAGTTCTTCAAGCTTGCAATAGCCAATATATCCGGCAATGTAAGCGTTGTGCATATAAGGGTAATCGGTGAGAAGATTATTGGAAGGCGGGGATTCAAGTTTGTTTTTAATCTGGTTAAAGACGGTGCTTGCTCCGCCAAATTCCTCTGCATATTTCCATAATGCATAAAAGTTATATTGAGGAAAGTCCCAAGACCAATCCGACACGTTTATAGCAGGTTCATAGTAATAACTGGAAGTTTTGGATCCGTAGCTGTTCATTCCCAGTTGAATCTCCGGCAAAGTCTCAAAAGCCTCTCTTTTGGAGCCGGTTGCCCAGCCGATTTGAGCAATCTGGTAGGGAGGGTAGTCTTCATATTCCTGTTGGATGTATGAGCGGGCCTGCTGTTGCAGTGAGGGAGATAAATGAGGCAGAGTCCTGATTAGAGTTTCTATGGTTTCGGCTGGATTATGGAAATAGTGGATAAGGTTACGCGGACCCATACTGGGGTCAGGTATCCCGCCGCTGTGATATCCGGGCCGCAAATGACCGGCTTCAATCATTTTTTGCACCTCCGTCTCTAATTTTTCTTTTAGCCGGAAAACGGCAATTGGCGGTTGGTTTTGCCGGACATTGACTGGCCGGGCATTCGGCAGGGGATTGTGAGCGTTCCCGTTCGGCCCAAAGGCCAATAAGCCGTTATAAACATGGTAAAAAACTTTTCCTTTATAAGGAATTGGCGGGTTTTTAGGTTCACCGTAGATTCTGTTTTGACTTCTGTGTGTTTCGCTGGATGAATATCCCGGAGCAAGAGAATACAGATTATAAGTATAATAATTCCATACTCTTTCTCCGGAAGTAGTCGATATATCGATTGCTCCAGCTTCGCTTTCCCAATGCTGGAAGTAAATCAAATTTCCTCCGGCAGAGAAGGTGTGGAATTCATCATTGGGCATTCCGCTTTTCAGATTGCTGATATATTTTGTCCCAAACTTCCAACCGACCACATGTCCCCGTCCGATCCATGGGTCAGAGATATAGTTGTTAAACTGATATAAAACGCCGTCGCTGCCGATCACCGGCGGATATCTATTGCCTCCATGGCTCCACCCCCCCCAGAGAAAAGGGGCATAATCGGGCAATCCGTCTGAGTCTGCGTCAAAAGTAACTTCATTCCCGTTGGCTCTGTTTATGACAAAATAAGTTCTTTTCCACGGCTTATGATCGTTTCTTTCCAGGCCGGCGGGGTCGGAATCGGCTTCCTGGGCAGTTGGCTGCTCGTAATGATCGACTATTCTTTGGACATCGACAGTTTGTGTCCCGCTAACCCAATCGCCCGGTTGGGTTCCGTTTCCTTGAGGGTAACTGACTAATTGCCCGTTGGGGATATTATTTGCGGTAAAAACTTCTCTAAGTTCAGTACCGTCAAATTTACTTCTAAGATCACTATATTGCAGCGTTAAGTCGGCAAAGTCTATCAGATAATTGTGGCTCCCGCCAAAAATGACATAATTTTGGTAAATTACCGGCCAGAAAGAATGAAATCCTGCTCCGGGTAATTTTGGTGATTTCCAGACTCTGGCTCCGGTAGTTGCATTTAAAGCATAAGCATGAGCATCATTAGCGGCAAAGTAGATGACATTATCTGCGTAAGCCGCAGAAAAGAGAATCGGTCCGCCGGTTTGGTGCGACCAGAGCAAACTGCCGGTTGTGCTGTTTAAGGCATACATTTTGCCGTCGCGGTTTCCGACATAGACGATATTATTAACCACCAGGGGATTAGTTTCGAAACCTGCTTCAGCTTGATCAAAGATCCAAATGATCTTGTTGTTAATGCGATAGCCGGTTTCGCTGTCTACTGGCAATGAAGAAAGGCTGGGTTTGGCTTCAATGGCGTGAACCTTTTTGTCATATCCTCCCACATACAGCCTGCCCTCAACAACGGTGGGTGATTGGCCGAGAGGCAGTTCGGTGGGATAAACCCAGGCGATATCGCCATTACTGGCATTCAGAGCGTAAAGCCCTCTTGCTGTAGACAGATAAACCAAATCATTAGCGGCGATTACCTGTATCTTCCCATTAACATAGGGATTAATTGGCCGATACCAAACAGGGGATAATGTGCCTCTCACCTCTTCGGCTGTCCAGGATATTCTTTGCGGATTGGCGCCGGACATGGCCCAATTCTGTTCCCACCAGGAAGAACTTTGAGCTGCGGCTTGATTGGAAAAAGCGACAAACAGAACGGCTGTTATTAAACAAATTCTAATTTTCATAGGGCCTAACTCCCGCAACCCCAATCGCCAATCGCAATTATCAAATCAAAACCGTTTACTTTTCCATCATCGTTTAAATTTTCTTTTAAGTCAACCCCTTCTCGGCCCCAAGAAGAAATAATCTGATAAAAATCATCGGCATTAACCTGGCCATTATTATCTACGTCACCGCGGCAGACAGGATTTGTCGGAAATATTGCCTTGGGAATCAGTTTAATTGCCAGATCAGCCTCAAGATTATTAATAGCGAGGCTTATTTGGCCTGAGTTGGAAATTGATTTTGTTTCCTGATTGGTTTTTTGGCCGGTTCGGGTATTCCACCATTCCAAGTCGTATTCACCACTAAGAAGCCCGCTAATGGTTAAAGTGCTGCTGACTGGTGAAGACTGAGGATTGGTCCAGGTATGATTGCGATTATCTATCCATAACAGCATCCGGCCGTCACGGTTGCTTTTAACTCCCCAGGCCCTGATGTTTGAGTTGCTGGTATTGATCTGTTGACCGTTTTCTAAATCAGTGCCTATTTCAGTAAAACTGCCATTATTGACCGGCTCGCCTTTCATAAAAGTTTCGTAAGCCTGGAACATTTTGAAAGTATTAGCTTGGGTGTTGGGGTATTGGCAGCCGGCTTCGGCATCCCAGCTGCTACAATCCTTAAACATTCTGGGATACCATTCTCCGTCACAGCTGGATCCCAGAATACCGATGTGAGCCCAAAGTTTTTTATGATACCAGAGACCTTGAGGTTCTTTCTGGACTTCGGGGTGCTGCGGGTCAGTTCCGGAAGCGGCTACTCCGCCTTCCCCTTTTATAATTGGTTTTAAATAGCCTGAATTTCTATAGCCCCGGAAAAGATTGAAACATTCTCTTACATAGGCAGCTGAATCTTGCCAAATATTGCTGATGGCTCCGGATGAGCCGTTTTGCTGGCTGTATAAATGCTGATCTGAGTAATCAATCAGGTATTTTTTTTCCGGATTGTTGAAAAAATCCCCAATCCAATAGCCCCAAAAAGAGTTGGTCATCATTACATGACGGGGTGATAAATCATGAACAAGACCGGCCAAGTGCCAGGCTGAGTCAAAAGAAAGGATCCTGCCGGATCCCCGAGGGTCTTCATACCAGCCGCTTTCATTGCATAATTCCAGAGAATGGATTGAGGGGGAGTATGACCAGCGGCCGATAAAGTAGCGGGCATAAGCGTCTTCGTACCAGCGGGCTGCTTGGCCGTCGGCAGAGTAAAAATTCACCGGGCATTCTCCCCAGTCACAGCGGTAGGAATCACCGAAACTTCCGTCGGGCTGAAAATGGTTCAGAACCCGATCGTTTTTTTCGAAAACAGTCAATTTATGGTAAACCCCGTATCTTTCGGAAAGTTTCAGAGCTTCATCCAGTCTGGCGGCACTGGGTTGATCAACATATAAATGAGTGTCCGGGTCGCCTCTGGTTAACAGGTTCGGTCCCCAATCGCCGCGGCCGGTTTCGTCGCGTTGAAGGACCATTGAGTGGAGCCTGATTGAACCCTCGGCAGAGGCGTTAAAAGGTGAAGGTGCTTCTGCGGAAACATAAAGACCGCGGACTCCGGCTGTCAGACTGCTGTTTGAATTGTTTATCGTTAATGAGTAGTCATGCCAGCCGCTTTGCTGATAGGCACACTGGAAACCATTGGCTTTATGGATTGTGTTGGTTTCCGAGCAGATGTCCAAGTAAGAATTGCCTAATTGGAGCCTCATTACCTTCTGCCCTTCAACCCGGCCTCGGAAGCTAAAGCGGTATTGGCTCCGTTCTGCCGGAATCTGCTGGGTCGAATAATAATAAGGCCGGAAGCTGACTTTTTTGCCGCTGGCAGTGTCGACGATATCAAATCGTTCCCGGCCTTCGCTAAAACCCCAGGCAATTCTGATCCAATCGCCGTAAGGAGCGATCATAAAATTGGCGCCTTCACCGGTGGGAAACCAGCGGATAAAACGGGCTCCGTTGTTGCCTAATTTGGCGATGTTTTGCCGGAGATCACTGAGGTCATTGAAAGGGTTGCCCTCTTCCATATTCAGAAGGGGACTGACAAACGGTTCGCCATTGGAAAATTCAAAAAAACGGGAATCAGCCTGGGAGACTTTAAGATAGCCCTTGCAAAGATGTTCCTGGCTGGTGCAGGCTATCGTTTCAAAACTGCCGATTGCTGATTGAGCGCTGCCGGCAGCCTCAGTTACTTTAACTTGGTATTTCCAGCTGCCTTCTTCTTCCGGGGAAAAGCGGCAACGCCAATCAGCCGGCCCTTCCGGGAGTAAACTGATATTGCTGCCACTTCCTACTTCCCGAACCGGTTGATAATAAAAACAGGGCGTTTTTTTGGCGTTTTGCCAGTTAACCTCTCCGGGTGGCAAGAATAAGGCATCAACACTGACTCCGATGCCGGGTTCTATTCCGGCTGCCGGGTGAGGATCATAAGGGAAATAAGGATTAGTAAAATCAGTGTTTTCAAGATTGAAGCTGATTTCGAACTTATTAAATTTTTCTATCTTGCCGGGAGTCTCTGCTTTAAGGTTGGTAAGTGATGGTGCTGCCAAGACGGAAGCCGGAAAGAAAAAAGAAGCAATGGAGAAGCAGGAAAATAAGATAATGAAGATTTTTGATCTCGCTTGATTATAATTGTAATTTACTGATAACTTCATCTTTTAAGAGATTGTAGTTCATTATTTATTTTTAGACAATCCTCTTTTTTTGAGTAATTGCCCGATTTCTTGGACAAAAAACCAAAAATTTTCGAAAAACTTAACTTTTTCCGATGTGCTGAAATAAACCCACGCCGGGCGTAGAGGCAAAAATTAAAAAGTAATCTTTCTTACAGACTTCTTTCGGAATTTTGACTATCTTTGATAAATAGTTTTGATTTATTCAGAAAGGAGGTGAAAAAAATGGCTAAAGTAGCAATTGATGTTGTTAAAAAATCCGGCGTTGATGTTGGCAAATTGTTGAAACTGTTGATCAAAAATGCTTCTGCTGAATTGACAACGTACTATTATTACACCATTCTCAGGGCTAATTTAATCGGTTTAGAGGGAGAAGGTGTAAAGGAAATTGCCGAAACAGCGAGGATTGAAGACCGCAATCATTTTGAGGCCCTAATGCCTCGTATTTATGAGTTGGGAGGCAGATTGCCGGCCGATATGAAAGAGTTTCATGATTTGTCAGCTTGTCCGCCGGCCAGTCTTCCCGAAAAACCGAACGATACTAAAGCTCTGCTTAAAGTGTTAGTTGAGGCGGAAAGATGTGCGGTTTATGGCTATACCCAAATCTGCAATATGACCGCCGGTAAAGATCATCGGACATACGATTTGGTTTTGGCGATTCTAAACGAAGAAATTGAACACGAATCGTGGTTTTCTGAATTTCTGGGCGAGGGGCCTTCGGGTCATTTCCTCCGCCGGGGAGAAACATCACCCTTTGTTTCGAAATTTCTCAAGTGATGAATTGGGTTTGTCGAGCGCTCAAGCCTGTCTTGGGCGCTTTCAGCCTTTTCAAAAAAAGTTTATTTTGTCCGGATAGTCAAAAAGAATTCTTTTTTGGCTTTTGCTATAATCTTTCTTGAACGGGAAAGTTGCGAGAACGAAGAAATTTATGATTTTCCATTCCAATGAAAGACGCGGATTAATTATTAAAAAGATCAGAAAGGAGTTAATTATCTGATTCGGAAAATCCGGCGGTGGGAAAAATGACAGAAGAGGCTTTTATTCAGGAGAACGGGCTTTCGGGTAGTTGTTCCGAAGTGTTAGAAAAACCGGAAGGGCAGATCGAGGTGAGGAATTTGGCTCGATTGGGTCTGGTTCGCTTGGCGGCAACTACTTCCGCAGGCCGATCGGTAATTCTGCCGGAGCAGGTTTTAGCGATTTATGATCTTCGTCCTCATCTTTCCCGAGCCGGAATCGCGCTTCAGTCCGGGGTTTCGGAAACAACTATTGAAACAGTTGAGATTAAAGCTAGAGCTTCCTTAGCTTGGGCAACTGATCATCTTCAGGGAGGAAATAGGCGAAAAGAAGGTTTGGGAAACCGGGGAAAGCAGTACTACGATCGATTGGAAAAACTCCAGGCCATGACAGAAAGAATGGAGAGGATTATTGCTGAACCTCGGGTGAGAAACCATCTGGTAAAAATGCCGGTCTCTCTGGAATTGGCGCAAGCCTATGCCAGAGATCATACGGTTGGATTCTTTTTGGCAGAAGAGGGGTTTGCCTCCCCCAAACCTTTAGTTAATCAATATAATAGCTCCGTCAGACATCTTTTGGGGCTATCGGGAACAGGAGAGATTAGAAGAAAAATCAAAATTGGCGATTTGTCTCGGCGAATCCTTTTTTCCCGTTGGCTTAATCACCGTGGTGCCGATTGGAGAGATGCTTTAGTCAGCCGGGCGGCGGTTGCAGTTTTCACCGATCCAACGGCGGATTTAACCCACAATGGCCAGAGCACTTTATCGGATATGCGGATTTTCTTAGAGTCGATGATCAGACTGGAATACCGGCAGCTGGAAAGGGACCCGATTTTTAGATTCGCTGATGAGTTTCGAGAGCTGTTTCCTGCTGGTTTGGAAACAGGAGGAAAAAGCTTTGAGGGTATTTCTATCCCCGGCAGTTATGGGGCTTATGATGTTCTTTATGACTCCTGCCCGACAGCAATAAAAGGATTTGCCCGTTTATATATCCAAAAATCTGATTGGCAGGCTCTTTTGAATTATATGGATTCCGGTTACATTTACGCATTATCAACTAGAAAAAAGGTTATATCAGCCGGAGGGCGGTTTTTGGAAAACGCTTTGTCGGCCACAGGACCCGGTGGCCATCTCGGAGTTAAGACGCTGGTTTATAACCGCCGGCGAGATTTAAAAAGGGCAGCTTATTGGGCCCAAAAATTAGCTGATAAAGATAAAAACAGTCAGGCGCAGCAAGACCTATCATAGATCAGAGATTATTGAAAAATATCTTTTAAGCTGTAAAGATTGAAGAAGATTAAACCCTTTTAAGACACTGGGGTTTTCTTTTGAAATCAGAAGCAGTCAATAAGAGAATGGTTGTCAAAGGTGTTATTGTTGCCTTTTAAATTGAATATCCTGAGATGGGATGGTGTTTTAGTCAAGATCTTGATGCTGGGGTTTCTACTGATATTTATTCTTTTCCCTTCTTCGTTTGTTTTAATTTTTCTTTTTAAACACAGCCGGGAAGTAGTTGGTTTTTTCTCTGAGTCGTCAAGAATTTTTTTAGTTACCGAGGCGCTGGTTTTTTCTTTAAAAATTGCCCTAACGGTGGCCTCAGTGGATCTTGTTTTTGGTTTGCCCTTTGCCTGGCTTTTGGCCAAAGAGCGTTTGCCGGCCAGCCGTTTACTGGAAAATATTACCAGCCTGCCCTTGGCTTTGCCGACCTCAGCGCTGGGTTTTTCCGCCGCTGTTTTTTGGACTTTTTCTAAAATTCCCCTTTCCGCTTTTTGGTTTTTGGTTTTGGTCCATCTTTCTTTCACTTTTCCCTTTGTCGTTGGGATTTTGACCCCGGCGCTTAAAAGGGGAACCGGCAGTTTGGAACAGGCGGCAACGATTCTTGGCGCTCCCAAACTGACCGTTATCAGAACTATTGTCCTGCCCCAAATTAAGCTGGAATTGACAACCGCTGTTTTTTTCTCTTTTGCCCGCTCTTTAAGCGAAACCGGAGCTACCATTGTCGCTTTGACTGTCTTTGGTTTAAGCCAAGCAACTGCACCGGTATTAATTTCCCAGTTCAGTAATGGCGGGGAGGGTCAAATTTCTTATAACGAGCGGTTGCTTTTGGCGGCTCTTATCAGTGGGGTTCTGATCTTAATCAGTCTGACATTGTTCTCGATCGTTCAATTGCTGGTGGGAAAAAGATCCTTGCCTGTTTTTTCTAAGTTAGTTAGTTTTGAGGCCGGAATGGATTCCGTTTTATTGAAAAGAGTAAAGAATTTTTTTCTTTTCGGATTTCTTGTTTTTATTATTCTTATTCCGCCTTTTTTTATTTTGAATCAGGTTTTAAAAGTTCAAACTCTTAACATTCGACTGCTAATGACTTATCTTTTTAATTCACTTTTAATTGCTTTTTCAACCATTCTTATTAATTTGATAATTGGCACTCCCATGGCTTATTTTTTGGCTCATACCAACTCTCGAAAACTGAAGAGATTGATGAATTTTTTAGTTGATATTCCTTTGGTAGTGCCGACGGTTGCTCTGGGATTCTCTTTGGCCCTGTATTGGCGAGGCCAAACTTTGATTAGCTCCGATTTGCCGTTGGTTATTTTGGCCCATTTGACCTTTACCTACCCGTATGCCGTGCGAACTCTTTGCGATGCTTTTACAGGTCTGAGTCAAGAATTTATTGATGCGGCGCGTAGTTTCGGAGCCTCGCCGATTATGGTCCTCCGCTCTGTTGTTTTGCCTCTTCTCTCGCCGTCGTTTGCCACGGCAGCGGTGTTGGTAGTTGCCAGATCGTTAGGAGAGACTGGTGCCACTATGGCAGTTTCTTCCGAAGTGATTACCGCTCCGGTTTACATCGTTGATTTAGTCAATGAATATCAAATTAGGCAAGCCGGGATTGCTTCGGCTTTGTTAATTACTCTTTCTTTTGGAGTTTTCGCCTTACTTAGAAGATCGGCCTTTGCCCGAAGGTAATCATGGCCAGAATAGTTCTTGAAAATATTAAAAAGGTTTTTAACCAGACTATTGTTGCTCTTGACAACATCAGCCTGAGTATTGAAGATCGGGAATATGTTTCAATTCTCGGTACTAGCGGTTCGGGAAAGACGACTCTCTTACGAATTATTGCTGGTTTTGAGTCGCCGGAAACGGGAAAAGTTTTTTTTGACGGTCAGGACGTAAGCTTATTCCCCCCAGAGAAAAGAAATATTGGCTTTGTCTTCCAAGATTTTGCCCTTTTTCCTCATTTATCGGTTTGGGAAAATGTCGCTTATGGCCCGAAAATCAAAGGTCTGGGACGAGAACAGGTTAATGCTATTGGCCGTCAGACTCTTGAGATTGTTGGACTTTTTTCTCGTAAAGATAGTTTTCCCCACGAGCTTTCCGGAGGCATGAAACAGCGAGTTGGTTTAGCCAGAGCTATGGCATCGGGGTCTAAAATTTTACTCATGGATGAGCCCTTAGGATCGCTTGATGCCCGTATTAAGCGAACTTTAAAAACGGAACTTAGAAACTGGGTTAAGGAGTTAGGCTTAACTGCGATCCATGTTGGTCACAGTCAGCTAGAAGCCATGGAGGTTTCTGATCGTCTCGTTATTATGGATAAGGGCCGTATTATCCAATCCGGCCCACCGGAAGAAATCTATAAAAACCCCAATAGTATTTTTGTTGCTGATTTCATTAGCGAGTCGAATTTTCTGACTGGTACCATTGAGAATATCAAAAATCAGCATCTTACTATTGGCATCTGTCCGGACAGCCGGCTTCAAAGTTTACACAAAAACTTTAAACTCAAACAGAAAGTGGTTGTTTCTTTTCGTCCTGAGGAAGTCAAAATTCACCAAAGACTTCCGAATGATCCCTGCCTTAAAGGTTCTCTGATAAAAAAAAGATTTCTTCAGGGAAGGCTTTGCTTCACCGTGCGGCTGGTCAATCAGCAATCTATTACTGTCAGCCTGGCTCCTTCTTCTCATAATTCCGTTTGTAAAGAGGGAGAAGTGCTTTACATGACTGTTAGCCCAAGCCGAGTTCTGCTCTTTCCATATCCTAAGTCCGGATTAAAACAAGCATTGCGGACTTTTCTGTAGGGTAATTCGAATCTCTTGTTTTACCGGGGATGGGGTCTTTAGCAAGGGGAAGAAAGGGAGTATCATATTTTTATGAGCTGGTATATAGCCGCCGTTCTTCCGGTAGCCACCGGATTATCTTGGCTTTTTTACTTTTATGCTTTTAAAGTCGGAGAGGCAAACAGAGCGGTGTCCAATAGATAAATTAAGTTTGATTTTAACAATAACAATTGCCGGAATTATTTTAAAGGAAAAAATCAATGCCCGGGTAGCTCTTGGATCATTACCGATGACTGTCGGTCCTTTAATTATCGCTTATGCAAAATAAAACAAAAAAGGGCGAAATTTGAGATGTTTCTTATCCCGATCGTTTACCGAAGGCTATCCGAAAAAAGGAGGAATATCTATTAGCCATTTGACAAACGATGAAATTCGATGGTATATATGAATATATATTCAAAATGTTTACTATAAAGGAGGTAAAAAAGAAAAAATGAAAATAGCCTTAAGTTCTCTGGGAAAAGACATTAATAGTGATCTTAGTAAAGTCTTCGGCAGGTGTCCCTGTTTTTTTATTATGGAAATTGAAGATAAAAAAGTGAAGGGATTTGAAGCCATTGAAAACACCAGTCAGAATCAAATGGGAGGGGCGGGGATTTCTGCCGTCCGAACGATAGCCGGAAAAAATGTCGATGCGGTGATAGCTGGAGCTTTTGGCCCGAGGGCTCTAACAGTGTTAAAGCAGTTTAATATTGAAGCTTATACCGGCGCCGGTTCAATAAATGAAGTTAGTCAAAAATTTATCCAGGGAAAGCTCAAGAAGATCCAGTAAATAAATGATGCGAGTAGTAATTCCTACCAATGGCCGGAAAGGTTTAGCCGACAAAGTGGCGGAACATTTCGGCAGATGTGCCGCTTATACCTTTCTTGACGGAAAAGGCAGAGTTGTCGAAATAATAGATAACACCAGCGAACATCTAGGCGGTGAAGGTTTGCCGCCGGAGCTGATGAAAAAACACCAGGCAGATATTCTGTTATGTAAGGGATTGGGGTCTAGAGCACTAGATTTATGTCAAGAATTAGGCATAGATGTTTATGTCATCAAAGCAGAAACTGTCAGGGAAATATTTACAATCTGGAAAAATAACAAAATAGAAAAGGCCGGGTTTAAAGATGTTTGCCAGGAAGACAAACCCGGATAAAAAAAGCGATGTTGATTTTTACTGATTATAATTTTTTTCATATAAACCTATGGCTTTAATTCCTTCCCTGGAAAAAAATCAAGTCGGAGAAATTGCCGAAGAGATTTATAAAAAATTTGAAAAAGAAGGCGGGAAAGTACCGCAGTGGGTAAAAGTAATGGCTCATAACCCAAAAATTTTGAAAGAATTTGTCGAGCTTTTTAAGGCAATCATGGGTGAGGGCAGGATAAAGCCATATTTAAAATGGAAAATGGCTTATGTTGTTTCCGAAACCCTGAAATGCCGTTTTTGTGTCAGTGTTACTATTATGATGTTAAAAACATTTGGCGCTGACGACCGGGTAATTGGGAATATTAAAGAGATGAGAGGTTTGTCAGAAACAGAAAAAGAGATTTTGGAATTAGTAAAAGATGTGACAATAGACGGCCATCTGGATCAGCCAAAGATTTTTGAGAAATTAAAAGCCAAATTCAATTCTTCTCAAATTGTTGAGCTCGTTTCAGTTATTGGCCTCTTTAATTATATTAATCGTTTCAATAATACTCTGGTTATTCTGCCCGAATGAAGATGATTTTAATCCCGACTGAATGAGACGGAGAATCAACGGGGGAAAGGCAGACGGTATTAAATTATGCCAACCTATACTTTTCGCTGTCCGCAATGTAAAAAAGAGCTGACGGGCATTTTCCCGATGAAAGATTTTGACGGCAAGAAAGTGGTTTGCCCGGAATGCGGCCGGAAGGGCTTAAAACAAATTTTTAAAAGCCCGTTTTCAATTATTAATAAAAAGCCTGCCTGTCCAACGGGAAACTGTCCTTTGGTCCGAAAATAAAAATTAAAAAATTGCCTTTTAAGCCTTTCCCGATTTTATACGTTAAATAGTTATGATTTTGGATTTAATATGAAAATTGCTGTAACCGGCGGAAAAGGGGGGGTCGGAAAATCGATGGTCGCTACCTCTTTGGCGGTTGAATTTGCCAGAAATGATAAAACAATACTGATTGATGCGGATGCAGAATGCCCCAACGACCATCTTTTGCTTTCGATAAAAAGAAAAAAATACACTTTCGTTTATCAGCCGATACCGAAATGGAACTTTAACAAATGCGTTAAGTGTGGCAAATGTGCCGCCGTTTGCAAACAAAACGCGATTGTTTTCGTGAAGAACAAGTATCCGGCTTTTGTGAAAGATATTTGCATTGGTTGCAAGGCCTGCATCGTTGCCTGTCCGGCCGGGGCGATAACGGCGACGAAGAAAGTAATTGGCACGATCTACACCGGAAGAAACTACGGGATTGATTTAGTTTCGGGAGAGCTTAAATTGGGAGAATTGGCATCAGGAGAGGTCGTGGCCGAGGTGAGAAAATATGCTGAGGAAATTAACCAGGCGGTAAAGGCAAAAATAACCATTATCGATTCTTCTCCCGGAATCGGTTGTCCGGTGATTGCTTCTTTGGTCGGGACTGATTATATTGTGGCCGTTACCGAGCCGACTCCTTCGGCTTTGCACGATTTAAAACGGGTTCTTTATTTAGCCGATCATTTTGGAATAGGCTGCGGAATTGTTATTAATAAGTTTGACCTGGCTAAAAATTTTTACAAAAAAATAGAAAAATTTGCGGAGGAAAGTAAAATTGCCGTTATCGGAAAGATTCCTTATCGGAAAGATTTTGTTGAGGCCGCTATTAAAATGAGGCCGGCGTTGGAGATGAATCCCGAACACCGGGGAGTTTTCAGAAAAATTATTAAAGAAATGAAATCTTAAACTATTATGAAAGAGAGAATAGCCGCAATTTCAATTGCGGCCAATGTTGTTTTAGCCGGAGGCAAGCTGGTGGTCGGATCAATTGCCGGTTCCGGCGCTGTTTTTGCCGAAGGTTTGCATTCGGGGATGGATATCTTATCTTCTGCAATCAGTTTTTTTGGCATCAAAATTGCTAAAAAACCCGTCGATGAAAAACACCCCTACGGCCATTATAAATTTGAAGTTCTGGCCGGATTGATAATCACGGCAATTTTGTTTTTAACTGGTTTGTTTATCGCCATTGAAGCAATTCGTGAATTTAGTGATCCTTCTCCGGCGAATATCGGTTGCCTGGCTTTAGGAGTGATGCTGGTCTCAGCGGCGGTCAATGAGGCAATGGCCAGATTAAAAATCCACTATGGCAAAAAGGAGAATTCAGTTTCTTTGCTTTCTGACGGAGTGCATTCCAGAGTTGATGTTTATGCTTCATTGGCGGTTTTTGCAGGTTTGTTTTTGACCAAGTATTGGTTTTATATTGATTCATTTATGGCTCTGGCAGTCGGCTTTTTTATTATTAAAGAATCTTTTTCTTTAGGCAAAGAGGCGATTGATTCTTTGCTTGATGTTTCTGCTGGCGACGAGATGGAAAAAAAGATAAAAGCGATTGCCCAGAGTCAGAACATTGAAATAGACTCTTTAAAAACCCAGAAAAAAGGTTCAACGGCAACCGCTAATTTAGAAATAAAACTTTCGAGCAGTCTGAGTGTGGAGGAGGCGGCCAGGCTTTCTGATAGTCTGAGGGAGAAGCTGATAGAAAAAATTGAGAATCTTTCCTATGTGGCTGTTCAAATCAAAAGCCACCAAGTGGAGACGGGGTTTTACAAGCCTGCTTTCGGTAAGGGTTTCGGTTGGCAAAGACGAGGCAGGTTTAAAGCGAATATCCGGAAAGCAGAAGGCCGGGGACCGGGCGGTGATTGTGTTTGTTTGAAGTGTGGTTATAAAATTCCTCATCAGAGGGGCACGCCCTGCTCGGCTTTTCAATGCCCGAACTGTAAAATCGATTTAGAAAGAAGATAGCCCGGAGATAAATTCGCAGTAAATTAAAATGCCCAGACCGAAAATACCCCGCCGTATCCGGTTTAATCCGGATGTCTATTATTTTAAGCCTCAGGGAATTCCTTTGAGGGAACTTGAGGAGGTGGTTTTGCTGCCGGATGAGTTGGAGGCTTTGAAATTACACGAGATCGATAGCTTAGAACAAATTGAAGCTTCAAAGGGAATGCAAGTTTCCCAGCCGACTTTTGCCAGAATCTTGAATAATGCTTATAAAAAAATCGCTCAAGCTCTAATCGAGGGCAAGGCCATCAGAATAGAAGAAAGAAGGTCAAAGTGAAGACTGTTTCTTTGGTAAAACTGAATGAGAAGGAAAAGGCAGAAGTTGTCTCTATTCTTGGCGGTCAAATGGCCACTAAAAGATTGGTTGATTTAGGCTTAACCGCGGGAACCAGGGTAAAAATTTTAAAAAAAGCGCCTCTTTTTGGTCCGGTGGAAATTGAGCTCAGGGGTTCAGCTTTAGTCTTGGGCCAGGGATTGGCGGCAAAGATTCTGGTGAGAAGAGGCGAATGAAAGAAAACAAAGAATTAAATATTGTTTTGGCCGGCAATGCCAATGTGGGTAAATCAGTTATCTTCAATCATCTCACCGGTCTTCATCAGCATATTGGCAATTGGCCCGGAAAAACGATCGAAAAGGCCGAGGGCACTTTGCATTACCGGGGATATACGATTAATGTTCTGGACTTGCCGGGAATTTATTCTTTATCAACATATTCAACTGAAGAGATAATTGCCCGCGACTACATTGCTTCTCAGAAGCCTGATTTTATTATCAATGTCGTTGATGCGACTCATCTGGAGAGAAATTTAATTTTTACTTGGCAGCTTCTGGAATTGAAAAAACCGATGGTGCTCGCTCTTAATATGGTTAATTTGTTAAAAGAAAAAGGGATAGAGATTGACATCAAGAAACTGGAAAAAGCCCTGAAGATTCCTGTTGTCCCGACGGCTGCCATTTACGGAAAAGGAATAACCGAGATTTTGAACCAGGGGATTAGGTCAATTAAAAGAAAAAGAGCAACTACCGATCCCATAAAATACGGGAAAGAGATGGAAGAAAAGATTGGCTGGTTGACCGAAAGGATGGCGGAGATTAGCTCGGTTTATCCTAAAAGATGGTTAGCAATAAAACTTCTGGAAAAAGATAAAATCATCGAAAAATTATTTGAAAAGAAAAATTCGGAGATTTTGGAGCAAGCCAAAATTTTCCGTTCGGAACTTAAAAAGGTTCACGGACATGATCCGTCAATAATGATTGCTGACGAGAGATGCCATTTGGTTTCTCAGGTAGTAAAAGAGGCGGTGCGGGTGACAGAGCCGCAGGCGACTGGACTTAATGAACGGCTGGACAACATAACTTGTCATAAAATTCTAGGTTTTCCGACCATGATTTTTATCTTGGGTCTGGTTTTTCTGAGCGTTTTTCAATTTGGCAACCGGCTTTCTTATCTGCTTGAAAAGCTTTCTTTTGGCTGGGAGAAATGGTACGAAGGAATGTTTGGGGTTTCTCTCTGGACTTATCTAGGTTGGTCGGTGGCAGAAAGCGCTTTTGCTTTAATTCAGATTGCCCTGCCTTATATTTTTCCTTTCTACTTCCTCTTATTTTTTTTAGAAGATTGGGGTTACTTAGCTCGGGTTGCTTTTTTGATGGATAATTTCATGCATAAAGTCGGCGTTCACGGCAAAGCTTGTATTCCTTTGATGCTCGGGTTTGGTTGTAATGTTCCGGCTTGTCTTGCCTGCCGGATTATGGAAACCCGGAGGGAAAGATTTATCACTGGAGTTTTGACTACTTTTATTCCTTGTTCGGCTGTGAGCGTCATCATTATCGGGTTAGTCGGTAAATTTATCGGTTTAAGTTGGGCGTTAGGATTGTATGGGATAGCTTTTTTAACAATTTTTGTTTTAGGAAAATTGGTTTCTAAAATTTTACCCGGAGAGGCCACTGAACTGATTATGGAAATGCCGGACTACAAAATTCCTCACTTTAGGACTGTGATCTTGCAGACCTGGTTTAGGTTAAAAGAATTTATTGTTATTGCCGGTCCTGTGGTAATAATTTCCGGAATAGTTATCAGGATGATTCGCTTTACGGACTGGCTGACGGCCGTTGCTGATTGGTTAAGTCCGATTACCGTGAACTGGTTAGGGCTGCCGGCAATTACCGGAGTTTTACTTATTTTTGGGATTTTAAGAAAAGAGCTGATTTTGGTGATGTTGGCTGCTTTATTGGGGACCGCTGATTTCTCCCAAATTTTATCCCCCAGACAGATGGTTACTTTAGCGCTGGTTAGCATGTTTTACTTTCCTTGTCTGGCCACTTTTGCTGCTTTCAGGAAGGAATTCGGTTTAAAAGAGGCGATTGGGGTGGCTTCTTTTAAGATCATTTTTGCTATAATATACGGCGGTTTGTTTTATCGGTTGGGATTATTATTTTAAGTTTCAAAATTAAAGAAGAGTGTGAAAAAGGCATTTTACCTGATCTTATTGTTGTCGGTGACTTTTTTTTCTTTGAATGTTTTCGCTTTTGCCCAGACAGAAACAGCCGATGAACTGTCCCGAGAAGAAACATTTGAAGCAAGCATAGAGAAAATACTGGAGGAAAAACAAATAAAGTTGCCGGGCTCGGAAGGTTTTCAGCTTTATCAGAAATTGGAGCTTCTGGTTACCAGAGGTTCATTTAAAGGCCAAAAAATCACGGTCGAAAACGGGGATTTGCCGATGGCCAATCTTGTTAAATACAAAATCGGCGATCGGGTTATGGTCAGTTCCAGCCGGGATTTTGAAGGCCGCCGCATTTTTTATATTACCGACTTTATCAGACGAAACGTCCTGCTCTGGTTGTTTCTGGTTTTTGTGATCATGGCAGTGGTAATTGGCCGGTGGCAGGGGGTGACTTCTCTGGCGGGAATGGCGATTTCTTTTTTGATTATCTTCAAGTTCATTCTGCCTAGAATTTATGCCGGAAGCGATCCGGTTTTGATTGCTGTTTTGGGTTCGCTGGTGATAATTCCGGCTACTTTTCTTTTATCTCACGGGATAAATAGGAAAACCGGGATTGCCGTTACGGGAACGATTATCTCTCTGGTCATTACCGGTGTTTTGGCCGGTTTTTTTGTTAATGCTTCCCGCTTGACCGGCTTTGCCTCCGAGGAAGCTGGTTTTCTTCAAGCTTACAAACCGGGAGTAATTAACATTAAGGGTCTTCTTTTGGCAGGAATTATTATCGGTGTTTTGGGTGTTTTGGACGATATCACTATTTCCCAATCAGCCATTGTTCAGCAGTTGAATATCGCCAATCCGAAACTTAAGCCGGGAGAGCTTTATCAAAGAGCTATGAAGGTTGGTCGGGATCATATTGCCTCAATGGTTAATACTTTGATCTTAGTTTATACCGGAGCGGCTTTGCCCCTGCTGCTTCTTTTCCTTGACAGTTCTCACTCCTTTTCAGAAGTAGTTAATTATGAAATAATTGCTGACGAGGTGGTCAGGACTTTAGTTGGCAGTATCGGTCTGGTTCTGGCTGTTCCGATAACGACCTTAATCGCTGTTTTTGCATTTAATCAAAAAAGGAGGTGAATTCGGTGAAGGTTTTAAAGATAGGAGCTGTTTGGTGCAATGGGTGTTTGGTGATGCGGCCTCGCTGGCAGGAGATAGAAAAGGAAAATCCCTGGTTAAAAACAGAATATTATGATTTTGATCAGGATAAAACAGTCATAAAAAAATACAGGATAGAAGGCGGAAAATTACCCGTTTTTATTTTTTTGGACAGGAGGGAAAAAGAAATGTTCAGACTTGAGGGGGAAATCGAGAAAAAGGAATTATTAAAAATAATTAGCGAAAATAAAGGTGAATAAGCAATGCTGAAGAAATTGTTGGCGTCACTTGGAGGGCTGTTTTTTTTCCTCTTTTTAGCTTTACCGATACGGGCAGAAAACGGGAAAGTCAATCTTTATTTTTTCTGGGCTTACGGGTGCCCTCATTGCGCCAATGAGAAAACTTTTCTTGAATCATTGGGAAAAAAATATCCTCAACTGACAATTAATGATTATGAGGTGACCGGAAACAAAAAAAACCTTGAGCTCCTGAAAAAGATCGGCCAAGAATTATCCGTTAATGTTTCCGGAGTTCCGTTCACGGTTATCGGCAAACAGGATTTTGCCGGTTATTACAATGACGAAACGACGGGAAAGAAAATCGAAGAAGCGGTTGAGTGTGCCGTGAGAAACGGTTGCGAAGATTTGGTAGTTGATCTTACCACCGCAGGAGATCAACAACCAGAGCAAAAAACTGTTCTAAAATCGGTTCGGCTGCCGATTATCGGAGAGCTGGAAATCAAAAATCTTTCACTGCCGGTTCTGACATTTGTTCTGGCTTTACTGGATGGTTTCAATCCCTGCGCGATGTGGATACTCCTTTTTTTGATTAGTTTGCTTTTGGGAATGAAAGATCGGAAAAGAATGTGGATTTTGGGAACTGCTTTTATTGTTGCTTCGGCTTTGGCCTACTTTCTATTTTTAACGGCCTGGCTAAACCTGTTTTTGTTCCTGGGTTATGTTTTTTATGTAAGACTGGGAATCGGATTACTGGCCTTAGCCGCCGGAGGATATTACTTAAGAGATTACCAGGTTAATAAAAAAGGTGGCTGCAAGGTTATGGGAGATAAAAAAAGACAAAGGGTTTTTGAAAAACTCAGGAACATCGCTCAAAAAAAGCAATTTCTGACTGCTCTGGGAGGAATGATTCTTCTGGCTTTTGCCGTTAATTTAATCGAATTGATCTGTTCTGCCGGTTTGCCCACAATCTATACCAAAGTTTTGAGCTTGGCCAAATTGCCGGCCTGGCGATATTACTTATATCTTGTTTTTTATATCATAATTTTTATGCTGGATGATTTATTTGTTTTTTTTACGGCAATGACTACGCTTCGGGCGGTTGGAGTCCAAAGCAAATATTCGCGCTTTTCTCATCTTATTGGCGGAATTTTAATGCTGATCATCGGCGCGCTTCTGCTTTTTAAACCCGAATGGTTAATGTTCGGATAAAATGAGAATGACCGAAGACATAAATTACCAGCTTCTTCCGCCGGCTTATTTTCAAATTTGCCTTTTATTTGAGATAGTTTTGCATTTTCTTTTTCCGGTTGTCAGGATTATCGGTAAGTCTTTAAATTATTTTGGATTTTTATTAATTCTCCTCGGTCTCGGTTTAAACATTTGGACGGACATTTTATTTAAGAAAAGAAAAACGACTGTCAAACCCTTTGAAAAACCTTCTGTTTTAATTACTCATGGGCCTTTTTTTATCAGCCGTCATCCGATGTATTTGGGTTTTGTTTTGATCCTCTTGGGATTGGCGATAGTTTTAGGCAGTTTAATTTCTTTCATCGGGCCGGTTGCGATGTTTTTTATTTTGGCAAAATTATTCATCTCCAAGGAAGAAAAGTCTTTGGAAAAAATCTTTGGAAAGCAATATCGGGAATATAAAAGCCGAGTCAGGCGCTGGTTTTAGCAACAAAAAAACTCTGGTGTTCAGCTTTGAGGCTTTCCCCTGATGGCCGATTTAGAAGTACCCCCCCTCTTTTTTTTATTAAGAAGGAAAGCCGGCGATGTTTTTAAGAACGCCAAGCTCTATTCTTGAATCTTTAGCTGGGGCTTGTTTTATCACCATTCAGGCCGAAAAAAATTTAAGCTTCGATTTTGGAGAAAAGATAACTGCTGACGAGAAGCAGAATAAAAGAGATGGCAATTAAAACCAGGATGTCTGTTGCCAGTCCCAACCGGCTTGTTCCGGTCAGAACCTGCCGTAAGCCATCAATCCCGTAGGTCAAGGGATTGACTCGGGAAATTGATTTGAGGACAGGAGGAGCGCTTTCCAGGGGAAAGATTGCCCCGGAAAGAAAATAAGTCGGCATTACCAGGAAATTCATAATTAGCTGGAAACCATGAAAATCTTTCATTAGTGAGGCGATAGCTGTTCCCAGAGCGGTGTAAACCAGAGCAATTAGAAACATTAATCCCGGTGCTGAGACTGAAAGAAGGCTGATTTCGGGCCGAAAACCCAAAGGCAGGGTTAAGCAGAAAACAAGCACTCCCTGAAAAGTGGCAATCGTAGCTCCGCCTAAAACCCGCCCTAAGACGATTTCCAATCTGGAAATGGGAGCGACCAGGGTTTCTTTTAAAAAACCGAATTGACGGTCCCAAATTAACTCAACACCGTTAAAAATGGCCATAAATAAAATTGTCTGGCCCATTACCCCCGGAGCCAGGAAGTTAAGATAATTTCCCTGACCGGCTCTTTCAAAAACCGGTCCCAGACCAAATCCCAGGGCAATCAAAAATAAAAGCGGCTGACCGATTGAGCCGATAATTCTTGACTTTGAACGCCAATATCTTTTGATCTGGCGCAACCACATGATGTAAATCGTGTTAAACATTTTATCTTTTTCTCATCCGGTTCATTCTCATTCTCATTTTTTCCAAACTGCCGGCGTTTTCTTCTCTGATATCTTTTCCCGTAATTGCTAAATAAGCCGCCTCCAGCGATTCTGTTTTCGTTTCTCTTTTCAACCGGTCAACAGTTCCCAGAGCGACAATTTTTCCTTTGTCAATAATGGCTATCCGGTTAGCCATTTTTTCTGCTTCTTCTAAATAATGAGTGGTAAAAAAAATGGTTGTTTGGTATTTCTGATTTAATTGGTGAATATGTTCCCAAATTTTGTTCCTGGTTTGGGTGTCCAAGCCTAAGGTCGGTTCGTCCAGAAAAAAAATTTTCGGATGATGAAGTAAACCCCGGGCAATTTCCAGGCGTCTTCTCATTCCTCCGGAAAAGGTTTTTACCAGACTATTCCGGCGTTCCCAGAGATCAACAATTTCCAGAAGATTTTTGACCCTTTTCTTTCTCATTTCTTTGGGAATTTTGTAAAGGATGCCGTGAAATTCCATGTTTTCCAGGGCGGTCAGTTCTTCATCCAGACTTGAATCTTGAAAAACAATTCCGAAAGATTTTCTGACCTGGTCTTGCTGGCTTAAGGGGTTGAATCCGTTAATCAGAATTTCTCCTTCGGTTGGTCCGAGCAGAGTAGTCAGCATTCTGATGGTCGTTGTTTTGCCGGCGCCGTTGGGACCTAAAAAAGCGGCTATTTCACCCTTTTTTATTTCAAAGGAGATATCGTCAACTGCAGTTAGGCCCTTGAATTTTTTGGTCAGATGTCTGACTTTGATAATCGGCTTGATGTGAGACATATTTTAAACATTATATCCTCTTTCAGATTGTTTGGGCAGAGATAGTTTTATCTTTCTCAGGCATCCTGCCTGACGGAAATGAACTCCAATCGAAAGATTAGGTTTGAAAAAAGCACTTTTCCCTGATAGAATCACCCTAAACTTAATTAGTCGGGCGGAGGACATTTAGTGAAAGAGATTTTCCCTAAAAAATATGACTTCAACAAACAGGAAAAGCATTGGCTGGCTTTTTGGAAAAAAAACAAAATTTACCGGTTTGACAACCAGTCTTCTCGGCCGATCTATTCAGTTGACACTCCTCCTCCTTACGTCTCTGCCGCCCATCTTCATGCCGGGCATATTATGAGTTATTCCCAGGCGGAGTTTGTTGTCAGATACAAACGAATGAAGGGCTTCAACATTTTTTATCCCATGGGGTTTGATGACAACGGCCTTCCTACCGAGCGGTTTGTCGAAAAGAAATATAACCTCGACAAATCAAAAATCAGCCGGAGTGATTTTATTAAGCTTTGCCTTAAAGAAACCAAAACCGGTGCTCAAAACTATCGGGATTTGTGGACCAGCTTGGGCATTTCCGTTGATTGGACCAAAATCTACAGCACGATTAACGCCCTGTGCCAGAAAGTTTCCCAGTGGTCTTTTATTGATCTTTTCCGGAAAGGTAAGGTTTACCGGCAGGAAGAACCGGTTCTTTGGTGTCCTTTTTGTCAAAGCGCCCTGGCTCAAGCTGATCTGGAAGACGAAACCGTTAACTCCAGTCTGAATTATATCAGTTTCTCAGTCGATAATAAAAAGTATCCCATTGCGACAACCAGACCGGAATTAATTCCGGCCTGCGTTGCAATTTTTGCCAATCCTCAAGATCAGCGCTATTTTTCTTTGAAAAACAAGAAGGCAGCAATTCCTTTGTTTGACTACTCGGTGCCGGTATATTTCAGCCCGGAAGTTGACCCGAAGTTTGGCACTGGTCTGGTGATGGTTTGTACCTGGGGAGACTTTGAAGATATTAAAAAATTCAAGGAATTTAAACTGCCGATCCGGGAAGTGCTTAATCAGGCGGGCGAATTTAATGACCTGGGGGGGAGATTAAAAGGTTTAGGAATTACCGCTGCCAGAAAAAAGATTCTTGACGATCTTTTAAAAGAGAATCTTTTAGTCAGGCAGGAGAAAATAAAGCACGTCATTAACACTCATGAGAGATGCGGTACTCCGGTGGAGTTTGTTTTGGCCAAACAGTGGTTCATTAAGGTTCTTGAGTCTAAAAAAGAGCTTTTGGAAAAAGGCAAAAAACTGAATTGGTACCCCGGACACATGAGACACCGCTATGAGAGCTGGATTAAAGGTCTTAAATGGGACTGGTGTATTTCCCGGCAAAGATATTACGGTGTTCCTTTTCCGGTTTGGTATTGTCAAGATTGCGGCGAAGTCATTCCCGCTTTGGAAAAAGACCTGCCTTTAAATCCGGCCGAAGTCAAACCGCCGGTTTCAAATTGTCCTAACTGCCGGTCGGTCAGATTTATTCCCGAGAAAGACGTGATGGACACTTGGGCGACTTCGTCCTGCAGTCCGTTTATCATTCCGGAACTGGTAAAAAACAAAAAAATCAGGGCTAAAATTTTTCCTAATTCCTTAAGACCGCAGGCCTTTGAAATTATCCGCACCTGGTTGTTTTATACGATTGTCAAGGCACATCATCATTTTAACAAACTGCCCTTTAAAGATGTCATGATTTCCGGTCACGGTTTAGACGAGAAAGGAAAAAAAATCTCTAAAAGGCTGGGGAATTATATTAAGCCAAGCATCCTTTTAAAAGAATACGGGGCTGATGCCATCAGATATTGGGCCACCGGCGCGACTTTGGGATCCAGCCACCGGTTTAATCTTAAAGAAGTGGAAAAAGGGAAATATTTAGTCACCAAGCTTTTTAATGCTTCAAGATTTTGTGCTAACTATCTTTCCGGATTTAAATCCCGGCCTGAAGATAATTATCGGCTGGAGCCGGAAGATGACTGGATTCTGCACGAACTGAACCAAACTGTTAAAGAGGTGACTCTTGCCTTCGAAAAATACGAATATGCTAAGGCCAGAAATGATCTCGATAAATTATTTTGGGCGACTTTTTGCGACTATTATCTGGAGATGATTAAACATCGGGCTGATGAAGCTTCGGTCAGATATGTTCTCTACCGTTGTCTTTTGACTATTTTAAAGCTTTACGCCCCGATCCTCCCTTTTATTACAGAAGAGATTTATCAGCGATTATTCCGGGAAAATGAAAAAAAGATCAGTTTGCACTTGGCGGATTGGCCCCGGCCGAATGAAAATTGGCAGCTCGCTCCGAAAGACCTGAAAGAAATCGGTTATTTTATCAGTGAGATTGACGGGATCAGGAAAGAAAAAGTTGCCCGGAAATTAAGATTTAAAGAACTTCTTACCGGCTATACGCCCCGAACTAAAGTCAATTTGACCCTTTTCGGCAAAAAACTTCAGGAAATGCTTGCGGTTGAATTCGGAGAGGCGGAATAAGCCGGTTGCGCATGATATTGCTTTTAGCCCCGGATGGATTATATTATATTAACGGAACTTGATTTAATAGTTAAAAAGAGGAGGAACAAATGGAATGTAAAACCAAAAACCGCCACGGTTTTTTAACCAAACTGCTGCTTGGCGTTGGCTTGGCGGTGATCGGTGTTTTATTTTTTGACAAAGAAAAACGACAGCGGGCTAAAAACTGGCTGGCAAAAACAAAAGAAAAAAAATCGTCAAAAAGCGGGAAAAAATCGAACGGATAACATCTTTCAAGACTGCCGTTTCCGGGTTTTATTTTGGGTTGGACTTACTTCCGGTAAAGAAGAATTGTTTGGTTCCGGGTGTTCCCTCCAGTAGTTTTCAATGATTTTGACTGACTGGGGACTTATTTGTTCTTTTATTTTTTCCCATTGGCCGGTTTCGATCGCTTTTTTAAAAACCCCGGCAATAACATTTTCATATCGGGGGGAAATTAACTTTGTCAGTTTTGGCTTGAAAAAATATTCTTTCCGGGCAGTTTTAATCTGAGTTTTAAAAACAGGGATTATTTTGTTGTGTTCCAGATTGTGCGAGAAAAAATCAATCGTTGTTTTGACCAGAACCAGAACAATCAGAGGTCCGATTGCCTGGCCATTGATTTTCAAAATCAGCCTGCTTCCCGCTAAAACCACCAGATGCATTGTTATAACCCTTTTATACGGGGCTGATATCAGTTGTTCGGGACTTAGGCGTTGATATTCCTTTTTTTCCAGATAATTTTGAAAATAGGACAGGCCATGAGTTAAAAATAAAAAGCCGGTATTCAAAATGAGGATTGGATTGATTTGTAAATTATTAATTAACCGGCCAAAAAGAAAAAATCCGTGAACGAGGGTAAACATTCCGTAATGAAGAATAAAAAAGCCGACCAGCTCTTCTCTGGTTTTATTGACGGTTGTTTTGCCGAAAACCGTTTTTTGAACTCCGTTCTGATTAGGCTTTTCCGCCTTTATCATTTTCAAACTATTGTAAAAGCCGATGACAATATTTTCGAACCAGTAAAGAAACAAAATGCTTGACAAGTCCCAATTAAAAAATAGAACGCCAAAAACCGGAATTAGATTGGTCAGAACCAAAGCGGTGACAGAAGTCTTTGTTCCCAGTTTTATCATTAGAGGCAACTGGTTATCAGCTTAATGACCAGCCAGGAAAAGAACAAAAAAGAAATTGAAAAAAGAAAAACAAACCAAAGTTTTTTTTCTTTGGAAAAATTTTTGCCCGATTTGGGATTAATCAGGATCATCACGGCCGTCAGTCCCAGGAGAGAGAAGCAATTGGCCAATGCCAGCAGACCATATTTTCCGGCATTTAAAAACTTTGTTTTAAAAATCAAGGGTCCGATCAGAGCGCCAGTTGTAAACGAGATCAAAACCAGTAGAATCAAAAAGATAACTACTGGGTTTTCCGAAGCTAAAAAAGCGAAATGAGTTTTAATCGGTGTCTGCCGGCCTATCCAGAGATCATCAGTAAAATATCTTGACGGGGCATTAATTTTAATCTTGGTGTATTTAATATAATCACTTGGTTCATAAAAATTTTTTAATTCCTCGTTAAAAAGAGGATTTTTGGCAAAGTAATAAGCGGTGTTGGTATAAGACTTAATCTTGCTAGGGATTTCCGGCGAAACATAACCGAGCACCCGGATAGTGACCGGAATTGTTTGGCTTTCGTAGACGCTGGTCGGCAAGAGCGGGAAATAGATTTTGGCAGTGGGAAAAGTGACTAAGACTCCCCGGTGTCCGGATTGTTTGGTCTTTTTTGAAGGATAGAGCTCAATCAGGATCTCTTTATTGTCAAATATGCCGTTGGCCAATTCCTCAAAAGCTTCGTTTTGAGAACTAATTAATTCGAGGTTGTTTTTTTTGATATAGTCAAAAACCCCGGAAAAATATTTTTCCTTGATTTCCGAAACCAATTTCTGGTATTTCGGGTATTGGTTGCCAAACTGATTGCGGCCGAAGAAATTTGATCGGACGTCTTTTTTTATCTCAGCAAGGCTGATGTCGATTTCCGGTTCCTTCGGGTTAATCCAGGAAACAACAAAGGAAAATTCTTTACCGATGTAATAATTCAACACGGGGATTGCGCCGCTTTCAATTGCCAAACCTTTTTCTTTTAAGTAATCGTAAAGTCCAACGGCAGTTTTAGCTGTAATTATTTGAGTGGTCAAACCTGCCTTATCCAGTTGTTCATGAATAATCACATCCGGTTCTGTTTCCGCTGAAAGACTGCCGAAGGGGTTATTAAGGCCCAGATCCAAACCCCATGGGTTTAAGCTTTTGGAGGGCATTATTAAGGCATGAACCAAGGGGTAATAAACCTGAGTTTCTCTTAGGCTGTTGCCGATGTCTTTAAGATTAATTTTAGCTTTTTCGAAGATGTCTTCACCTTTAAAATCAGGAAAATTTCTGACCACATCAATACTGGTTTTTTCCGGCTCTGCCGGAATCGGAAAAATCCAAACGGCGGCAACATCACTTTTTTCCAGCCCGACGCCGATAATCATCTTTTCTAAACCATCTTCGTAGTTTATAAAGGCCTGCTGGCTGGTTTCGCTTAAAAAATCCCATCGGTCTAGGGGATATTTTTCTAAAATTATGCCGTCAGCCAGGGCTGTTTGGAGAAAGAAGAGTAAAAAACTAAAAATCAAAACCGGGACAATCAGAAGATAATTAATAACTTTTTTCATTGGTAACCAAGTTTATTATACTTAGCCTGTCAATGAAGTTAAATCCTGTCTGGGAGTTTTTGTTTTGCGCATTGGCTTGACTTGCCCGATCAGTTATTTTATAAATAGTCGGGTCTGGTAAATAAAGATGAAGCCCGCAATTAAGAATTATTTAATTATTATCTTTCCGGTTTTGCTGATAGTTTTGATTGTTTTTTCTCTGATCCGGTTCAGAGCCCGGGAAAATCAGTCTGAGCTATTAAATCTTCAGATTTCCAATTTTGAAGAATGTGCGATTGCCGGCTGCCCGATTGAGGAGAGCCGGCCTCGCCGGTGTACCGGGCCTGATGGCCAGAGTTTTATTGAGGAGGCTGATCAATTTGTCGGCGATGACCGGGACGAACACGGTTGTATCGGTTCCGCCGGTTATGCCTGGTGCGAACCAAAACAAAAATGTCTTCGGTTTTGGGAAGAGCCTTGCGGACATGAAGCAGTTTTCGATATCAGTAAATAGCCGGAATTCTTTTTAAGATGCTGGGTAATTGCTTTGTTTTACTGATAATGATTTTGTTATCGTGTTTTTTGCTGGTCGTTATCGGTAAGGATCTTTTGTTTAGCGGAACGATTTTTTTCGGTCCCGTTTTTGTTCCCAGCGCTGAGGATAAGTTGAAATTGATGCTGGAATTGGCCGAACCCAAACCAGGTGAAAAAATCGTTGATCTTGGCTCTGGAGACGGAAAAATTTTGGTTGAATTAGCCAGAAAGGGTTATCAATCAGAGGGAATGGAAATAAATCCGATTTTGGTAAGACGGTCCAGAAAGAATCTGCGGAAGCTGAGATTAGAGCAATGGGCAGCTGTCAGGCGGGCCAACTTCTGGAAAAGTGATTTCTCTTCTTATGATCTAGTTTTTCTTTATGGAATGAAGCACGTAATGAAAAGGTTGGAAAAGAAAATGCTTGCCGAATTGAAACCGGGAGCAAGAGTGGTTTCCAATTATTTTCGGTTTCCCGATTGGCGGCCGGAAAAGGTAAGGGATGAGGTTAGGCTTTATCGCCGCTAAAAAAGGGTGCTTGTCTTTTAGTTAAGCCGGGTTCTAACGGCCGCTTCTTGCATTCCGGCATTGATAATGATTAATATAATCATAAAGTCAGCTGACGGATAATGGATAATACTGAAGATTTCAGATCAGTTTTTAACCAAATTGAGGATCATCTCAGAAAGATTACCGATTCTGAGGCTAATGTCGGTTTTGCCCGGTTGGTTGATCTTGCCAGTGTTCAAGATGGGCTTGTCAGGACTTTCGAAAGAGACTTAAAGCAGTTCGGCGATTTAAGAAATGCCATTGTCCATGCTGTTGACGGCCGGTTTTTAGCCAATCCTTCAGAAAAATCAGTGGAAAAGCTGAGATATATTTATAAGCTTCTGACCAGACCGCCGACAGCTTTTGATATTGCCACGCAACCGGTTGAAACCTGCGATTTGAATTCTTCAATTCTGGAAGTGGTCCAAAAAATGGTCAGTAAGGATTTTACCAATATCCCTGTTTTGTCATCAGGTCAATTTGTTGGTGTTTTTTCCGAGTCTTCAGTGGTTAGGTGGCTGGGGGATTCGGGTGAAAAGGGCGGTTTTATTCTTGATCGGACTAAGATAGATGAATTAAGAAAGTATTTTGACTCTCCGGAAGGCAAATTCGGCAGTTACAAATTTACTGCCAGAAGTGTCAGTGCTTATGATATCAGAAACGAGTTTCTAGCTTTGACAGTTCAAAAAAAACGACTGGGGGCGGTTTTTGTTACCGAACATGGTGATAAAAAGGAAAAAATATTAGGAATAATTACCGCTTGGGATTTGCCGCGGATTGAGAAGTTGGTAGAGGATTAGGGATAGAACTTGTCGGATTGCCTGGCTTAGACAGGACGAAAAGGCGAATAAAGCAGGGCAGATTTTCTTTAAAAATGAAACTTTTTATGTCGGTTGAAATGTGTTACAATAAATAAATCAACAATCCAAAAACAACCGAAGAATTACTAGCTGCTTTTTATAAAAAAGGCGGCCGGATTAACGAATTTTACCTCCAGGGCAGGAAGAGCAAACCTTCGCTTGTTTATCTTAACGGCTGGTTTGGCGGCCGGAATATCCGTGAAGCAATTCTCAAGGCTTTTCTGGGGTGACAATAATTTTTTTGACGCCAAATCTACCCGAAACTTTGTTGGTTCCAGGTATAACTTGGCTCTTAATTTCTGTTAGAGAAATTGAATCAGGAGTTAGTGGAAACTTCTTCTTGAACCCCGGCTGTCTCCTCCAAAGCCCCCCTGCCGATTGTCAAATCTTGGTCTGTCTTCTTTCGGCCTGGCAACATTAACAATGATCTTTCTACCCTCAACCTCAGTGTCATTTAGCTTAGCGATTGCTTCGTCGGCTTCGGCGTCATTTTCCATTTCTACAAAACCGAATCCCTTGCTCTGGCCGCTGTAACGATCAGTAATAACCGCACAGGAAACGATTTTGCCGAATTTGGAAAAAATTTCCTCAAGTTGGGCATTGGTTACACTGTAAGGCAACCCGCCAACATATAGTTTTTTAGCCATAAATTTTCACCACCCTTCTTTTTAAAAAAAATTGGTCTCTGTCTGAAGGGTAGAAAAAATCTTTTCAGGATGTCTTCTCACCTAAATAGAAGAAACACTTATTTAATTTTCCCCCTTTAAAAGGGGAATTAAGATATTATAACACGGCGGAATGTCAATATCCATCCGGCTATTTTTTAACTACTATTCGGTTTTTTCTTCTTTTGTTTTTTCTTTGACGATTCTTAAATCAAAATAGAAGACAGTACCCTTGCCCAGGTTTGAATCAACCCCGATCCGACCGTGATGAAGATCAATAATTTGTTTGCAGATATAAAGCCCCAGGCCGGTACCGCCGGTTTCGGCTACTGTAGCAAAGGATCGGTCCAGCCGGCCGAATTTCCGAAACAGTTTGGGGATGTCGGCTTTGGCGATTCCCCGGCCGGTGTCAGTTACTCGGGTTGAGAGCATCTTGCCTTTTTTGTGGAAGGTGATCACAATCTGGCCTCCAGAGTCGGTAAACTTTATCGCATTGCCGATCAGATTAGTTAAAACTTCTCTGATTTTGTCCGGATCCATCATAACCAGGGGCAGGTTTTTTTTCGGCAGTTCTAAAAACAGTTTGATTTTTTTGTTTTGGGCTTTGATTTTCAATTCTTCGATCGTTGTCTTGACGATTTTGGCTATTGAGCCGGGAGCGGTGTTAAGCGATAACTTTCCTCCTTCAATTCGGGAAACAGTCAGCATATCCTCAACCAAATTAATCAATCTTTTGATTGAGGTCGCCGCCCGGTCGAGATAGAAATGTTGTTTTTGAGTGATTTTTCCGGCCCTGTTATGAAGCACCATCCAGATATAGTTGTTGGTGGCAGTCATGGGAGTCCTTAGTTCGTGGGAGGCAATAGAAACAAATTCGTCTTTCATCTGATCCAATTCTCGTAATTTGGCATTGGCCCTTTTTAATTTATTGATGCTTTCCTGAAGCTGGATATATAAAAGGGTGTTTTCCAAAGCAATGCCGGTCTGGTCAATGACGCTTTGCATTAGATCTCTTTCCCGGGAGAAAATTTCCCGCTCGGCTTTTTCCCAGCCGAAGATCAATAAGCCTAAAACCTTATCTTTGCTGATAATCGGGTAAATCCAGTAGGTTTTAGTCTGAAGGGAGGCTTGCCAGCCTGTAAGTTTTTTGGGATTAATTGCCGGGGAAAAGATTTCAGCCAGATCTTGGGTTAAAAATTCTCTTTTGGTAAAAATGGCTTTGGTCAGCAGTCCATTTTCCTGATCAATTGGGAGATAAATATCTTTGACTTTGATTCTTTTCCTAATCAAGAGAAGATCAAGATTTGATTGGCTGGTTACTGCCTGATAATAAAGGCGGTTTTGTTTTTCATTGATGAGGCTAATTAATCCAAACTGGCATTTAAGTTCAGCCGAGAGCGCATCGACAATTTTTTGGCAAAGGGTTTCAAGATTAAATGTTTGCATAATGATTAAATCCAATCGCCGCAAAGCCGCCAAAAAACGGTTTTGCTCCCTGAGTTCGGAAGTAGCTTTTTTAATTTCCTGAGTTAGTTTTTGATTAAAAAATCTGACCTCAGAGAAAAGCCTGGCATTTTCAATCGCGAAAGAGGCTTGAGAAGTAAAGGCTTCGAGCAGGTTAATATCGCTGACAGTCATCGCGTCGGATGGTGGTTTCTCGCCCAAGATCAGAAGGCCGATCAGCTCCTGTTTAATTCTGAGAGGGTAAATAATCGAAACATCATTCTCCTTCATTTTTTTAACAATTTCGGGCAAAAGGTTATCTCCCGGAACATTGCTTCTTTTTTCCGTTTCCTCTCTGATTATCGGGCTGTCATTTTTTTCAACACAGTGGATAAAAAAATTAAGGTTTTGCTGACTAAATCTTCTTGGTGGCGAACCGATAGATTTAAGGCTAGATTTTTTCGGTCTTTTTTTCGGCAGGAGCACAAAGGCAGCGAAGCTGATATTTAAACCGCGCCTGAGTTCTTTTAAAAGACTTTTGATCATTTGATCGAAGCCGACAGTTGAAGAGAAAATCTTAACCAGCCTTTTTAACAAAATCTCGGGATCATAACCTGTTCTGAGCAGATAATGGCGGGTAAAAGTTTCAACTCTTTTATAAATTCCCAAGAAGCTAAAAGAAACGAAGATCATTGCTCCGGCAATGGGGAAAATAACTTCTTTATGAACCGGATAACCGGAAATAATTCCGTAAGCGACGGCTGCCAAACCGCAAACAGTTGAAAATGCCAGGGTAGTGATCAGTTTGCTGACCAAGTCGCGGGCCACAATCCTCAGGTCCATCAATCGATAACGAATAATGGCAAACCCGATAATGGCCGTCATTGCCATCATAAAAAAGGGGCCGATCCAGATAAAGCGAAATTCTCCGAAAAAAGGCAGGATAACATTATAAAGACTGGAAAAAACTCCCGGCAGAGATAAAGAAAAAAGGATATATTTTAGCTGGAGTCTTTTCAGCCCAGACGCTTTTTTATAGCCTAAGACTAAATTTTTAAAGGAAAGGCCATAATAAATAAAAAAGGCCACCATCCAGACAATGTAAGCCGGACCCAGGGTGGCGTGGTGGGTAGTCAGGTCAATCTCCCCGATAAAAAAAGAGGTGCTGATTATCGGGCTGAGTAAAAGAAGAGGTAAAAACAAAGAGACCTGCTTCTTAAGGGAAATATTAATTTCCTGAAAAGGGAAAACTTGGGTAAACCATAAAAAGGCTGGTGCTGAAATCAGGCCGCTGACATAAATCAGCCAACACCAAAAATAAGCATTAAAGAATCCGTCTGCGTCTCTGAAACTCGCAATCGAAAAAGCCCAGAAAGCGCCGGCCAGAGTTAAAAGAGAAAACGATTGATGAGTTTGTTTTTTGGGTGACTTGGAATAAATAAAATAAGCCAAAACCAAAGATAAAAAAGACAGTAGATAAAGGAGCAGATTAATAAAATCCATAAAAAAAGGATGGCTTTAAACTGTCTGAAGTATAACCTCCGAATTAAATCAAGGTCAAGCTGGAACAGCTTCCATCGCGATTGATTGTCCCCAGACTAAGGTCTCATCTCGTCTAATAACACTCAGGCCGATCTCTGTTAAAAACCTCGTTGTCTCTCTCGGATACCAAACCGGGTTAACATCTTGAACATCAAAACCAAATTGAGTCATTCTTTTAACGGCCCTGATAGCTCTGACCACTGCTGCGGGACTTTTCAAGATATTTCTCGGTACAATCTCACTCATAAAGTGTTCTTTACATGAAACGGGATCAAACCGGCCGTCTCTGAGCATATGAATATTAAGGGTAGTTGGGCGGCCTAGGGTAAATTCCGGGGAAAAGCAGTCTCCGGCAAGTTGCTGAAACTCTTGGGCGGGTAAATAAGTCATTCCGAAGTTTGATACAAACAAGACTTGATCTGGATCAATTTTTCTAATCACGTTTCTAATTTCAGAGGGAAGGCCCCTGCCCAAATCTTGAGCCAGAAAATGGCCGTTTCTAACTCCGGCCTTGCCAATGATCGCCTCGGCTGTTTGTTTTAATTGACCGTTTTGATCTATTGTTATGTAGCCCGCCATGGTTCTTCTTTGTTCTGCTGTAAAGTAAGTTGCCAGAGTTCCGGTCCCACCAAAAAGATCGACCACAAGATCTCCTTTTTGGGGATTTACAAAGTCTCGGGCAAAAGGCCCAGTTCCAGGCAAAAAGCGCATCACGTCGTCAAATCCTGGTTTTCCTTCTCCCGCTAAGCCACAACGCCAAGGGGCCCAATCAGCCCAAAAATTTTCCTGAGCTAGTCTGATCACATCTCTAGCCTGAGCCGCCTCATCATCTGGAAGACAATGGAGAATTTTTGCCAAAGGCCCCGGTCGAAGTGGCTCCCCTTGTCTGTATCTCGCAAAGAGAGCTTCGGTGGTATTATTTTCTCTTGTCAGTGTGACTGGAGGTGTTCTGTCTTGCTTTCCAGCTCGTGGTTGTTCTGAAGCGATGGCCTCAACAGTTGCCATTTCTTTAACTCCTTGTTAAATCTTAATATAAAAAAGTAATCCTATAATAATATTATTGTTTTTAGTTGTCAAGTTTTGTTTCCTGTTACTGGTAAATTAGTCTTTTTTTGATAACGAAAAAACCCCGCTTCAACTAGCGGGGTTTTTAAAAATTAACCCTAAATTAACTTGCCTTAATGGCAAAAATAGAAACTGTCTGATTCTTTTACTCATTTCTATAATAATAGGATAACACGACCCGCCAAAAAAAACCAGAATCAAAAACACACCGTTACCCTGAGTAAAGGGAGGGGTTCCCGGCTTGAACCCAAAGGGATTCTTCGGCTTTCAGCCTCTGAATAACGGGGCGGGGATTTTTCCCCTGCCGTTGGCGGGGTCAGAATGACAATGGATCAAGACGCTGTTCAACAGCTTCACAACGCAATTCGTACTTGCGGAAATGTTTTGTCAGTCTGTTTCAAAAGCCTGAGATGATACTTACCAGAAAGTGAAAAGAATGATAGTATATTTTCACTATTAATTTTTAGAATTTATGCTTGCCCGGATTATTAAGACCAGCCGGCCTATCTTATGGCTGGCTAATTGGACTTCTTTAATCATTGGTGTTGCCGCCGCCGGAGAATCGAAGTTGTTCTGTCCCGGATTCTTTGCCGCCGCTTTTTTACTGGGTTTTCCTTATGCCCTTTTTGTTTACAGTATCAATGATTATTATGATGTCAAGTCAGACTGGCTGAATCCCCGCAAGGGAACGGCTTTGGGACCGAAACACGAAACAGAATTTGTCAGACTATTGCCGAGGTTGTCATTTTTGGGATTTATTACCACTCTAGTCGGCTTGCTTTTTTTTGGCAAAGAGGTGATTGCTGTTTATTTTGTTACGAGTCTGTTTTTATATTTTTATTCGGCCAGGCCAATCCGTTTTAAAGGGATTCCGGTTTTGGATGGTTTAATTGGCGGCGGGTTTTTTTTAACTTCAGGCGGTCTTTTGGGATACTTAATGTTCGGACAAACAATTAGCTCTCTCTTGACTTCTTTTCCCATTGGTTTTTTTGTTCTCTTTGTTGCTGGAACAGCCATCCATTTGGTCGGGGCCGCCCTCGATATTGAACCTGACAAAATGGAGGGAACAAACACCTCAGCGGTTTTTTTTGGCTATAAAACCATCGCTGTTTTCTGTATAAGCATTTCCTTGTTGGGAATCCTGGTGGTTAGGCAAAATCTCTTTTATTCGCTGGAACTTTTTTTGGCGGCTGTTCTAGCTGCCTTATTGTTTTTCCCGATTATCAGAAAGAGCAGCCTCTTAAAAATAGTGATTTCAGAGACAGTGGTCTTATTTACTTTCCTTGTTGTTTTCGGGATTGGCCTTATTAATCTTGATTTATTGAGGTAATTGAGAGGCGGAACAAAACAGAGTTGATGAAAAAAAGATTAATCTTTAAAGATTTGGTAATCTTACTGCTGGTGGTTTCTTTTTGCGTTTTGGCTTTTACCGGAATCCTGAAATTCAAAAAAGTTTATTCATTTTTACCGGCTTCCTCCCTGCCGGATCTGTTTTTAGCCAGGATAACTAAGCTTCATGAATTTTCCGCCTTGGTCTTAATCTTTTTGGTTTTGACTCATTTATTAATCCAGAGAGCCTGGTTTAAGCAGTTTTATCAGCGCTTTTTTTCCGATCCCAAAACCCAATCATTGTTTATGTTTTTTTTACTTTTTCTTTTGCTATTCTTAATTGCTCGATATTTATTTGTCAGACAGCTGTTTCCCTTTTCAAATAGTAGCCGAACTCTAAACCAGTTAGCGGCGGTTGAGGTCCGTCAATATGAGGGGGAAAACCTGTCTTCCATTAAAAGCTTTCGGGAAAACTCGATTAAAGGGCCGCAAAAAATTGATATTGACAAGTACCGGTTTGAAATTACCGGATTAGTTGGAAAGCCGGCCTCGCTAACCTATGAAGAAGTTTTAAATCTGCCTGTTTATAACAAAGTAGTTACTCTGAATTGCGTTGAGGGTTGGAGCAGTAAAATATTATGGGAGGGAGTCGTAATTAGCGATTTGCTTCAAAAAGTCCAAGTCAAACCAGAAGCTGATACTATTATCTTTCACGCCTATGATGGTTATACTACTTCCTTGTCACTTGATTTTGTTCAGGCCAAAAACATTCTTCTGGCTTATAAAATGAATGGTGTAATCCTGCCGCCGGAGCGGGGTTTTCCTTTCCAAGTTGTCGCTGAGGATAAGTGGGGTTACAAGTGGGTTAAATGGGTAACTAAAATTGAACTTTCAGATAATACCGATTATAAAGGTTATTGGGAATCAGCCGGGTACAGTCGGGACGGTGACTTTAGCGGTCCGAAATTTGAAAAGCAACTGAGATAATTGCACTTTTTTTAACTCAAATTGGATGGGGCAGTTTTTAAAAGCGGCTCTAGAGCCGGGAGGGTCTTGCCAGCCAAAAATTCCAGACTCGCTCCGCCAGCCAGACTGACAAAGGAAAAATCGGTTAAGGAAGCCGCCTTTCTGGCAATTTCAATTGTATCGCCGCCGGCAATTACTGTCCGCCCCCTTGATTTAGCCAAAGCTTTAACAACTGCTATTGATCCTTGAGCAAAACGCCCATTTTCAAAAAGCCCCATGGGGCCATTTAAAAAAGCAGTTTTGGTTTCAGCGATTTTTTTCTGGTAAAGTTTTTGAGTTTCCGGTCCGATGTCCAAAGCCGCCCACTTATCAGGAACCAGTTTTTTTCCCAAACCCAACCTCACGGTTTTAGTCCTTTGGGGATTTTCTAAAGAATCGCCAATAACCAAGTCAACCGGTAAAATAATTTTACTGCCTGACTTTGCTAAAATTTTCCGGGCATAAGCGACCCAGTCTTTTTTTTGTCTCTTTGCCTTATCAACAAAAACATCTTCAATAAAAGAATGGCCCATCTTGCAACCCTCGGCTTTTAAAAAGACATTGGCTACCCCACCTCCGGTTAAAATAAAATCAGCTCGGGTCAAAAAATTACTAATGGCATCGATTTTATCCGAAATTTTGGCGCCGCCGATAATAATTCCGAAAGGTTTTTTGGGACTGGAAATTAATCCGGAAAGGTTTTTAACTTCTTTTTCCAGATAAAAACCGGCATAAGCCGGCAGATGTCTTAAGATGCCGGTAGTTGAGGCGTGGATTCGATGGGCTTGGGGAAAACCGTCAAAAACAATCAGGTCTTTGCCTTCGGTCATTTGCCGGGCCAGATGATCGTCATCAGTTGTTTCGCCCGGGTGAAACCGGGTATTTTCCAGCATTAGTATCTCAGCAGGTTTTAATTTTTTAATTTTTGCCAGAACTTCCGGGCCAATACAATCATCTGTTTTTTTAACCGGTTGCTTAAGTAGTCTTGCTAGTGACCGAGCGTGAGGATCCGTTCTTAATTTTTCTACCACCCGACCTTCCGGCCGTTTCACCCAAGTCATTACTACCACCTTGGCTCTTTTTTCTAGTAGATACCTAAGGGTGGGAAGAGTGGCTTTGATTCTTGATTCATCCTTGAGGACCAACCGGCCGTCTTTTTCCCTGACGCCAATATCATAAGGCGAGCGGTAGAGGATGGTTTTGTCGCTGACATCTGCTTCTCTTAGAGTTTTCAGCTTCATCATTTTTATTTGGCTTTTAGAATACAGGTTTTAAGTTTTTCCAGACTTCCCTGATCGAGAATTGAAATCGGCAGGATTGCTTTTCTTATGCTTTTCAAGGTTTTAATTTTCAGTTTGACTCTCTTTTTTGATATCAGGTCTGTTTTGGTAAGCAGGATAATTTCCGGGATTTTTAAGAGCTTCGGGTTGTAATTCTCAAGTTCCTGCCTGATTTGACGGTAACTTTTTTCCGGGTTTTCAAGCTCACAGGAAAGACAATGAAATAAAAGGGAAACTCTTTCAATATGCTTTAGAAATTTGATTCCCAAACCTTTTCCCTTAGAAGCTCCTCTGATAAGTCCGGGGATATCAGCGATAATTTTACCCTGAAGCTCGCCAAGGTTGGGTTCCAGAGTAGTGAAAGGGTAGGCGCCGATTTTGGGGTTGGCGTTGGTTATTTCTTTAAGCAAGCTGCTTTTGCCGGCATTGGGAAAGCCGATAAGCCCGCAATCAGCGATGAGTTTAAGATTAATGAATAAGTCTCTGGTTTGACCGTCAGAGCCTTTTTCGGCAAACATCGGGGTGGTGTTGGTAGAAGATCGGAATTCCCAGTTGCCTTTTCCGCCCTCGCCTCCCCGGCATAAAAGAAAACGGTCATCTTTACTTATTATCTCAAAAAGCTCTTGAGAATTCTTATCCCTGATTACGGCGCCAATGGGAAGTTTGATTTCTAAATCTTCGGCAAATCGGCCGTGTTTTTTATTGGCCATGCCGGGTTGTCCGCTTTTAGCTTCGATTTTAGAGCTTTTCGAGAGGCGAGAAAGGGCATAAATATCTGAAGTGGCCCGGATATAAATACTGCCGCCGCGGCCACCATTGCCGCCGTCGGGACCTCTTCTCGTTTTGTAAAAAGAAGCCTTTCCATCGCCGCCGTCACCGGCTTTAAGAGTGATGTTTATCTGGGTAATCAGCATAGGATGCTTTGATTATATCAGTTGGATTATGATCTGTCGTTAGTCATGCCGGGGGACAGATGCGACGGAATTTAATCGATTCTTAAACGACTTAATTATCGACGGGACTATTCCGGCTGAAAAGAAATAGGTATAATTTAACCGTTAAAAGAAAGATCGGAAGACTGTTAAATGGCGCCCTGATTCATGGTCATTCTGACCCCGCCAACGGCGGGGGAAAAATCCTCGCCCCATCATTCAGAGGCCGAAGAATTCCTTTGGGTTCAAGCCGGGGATCCTTCGTTTTACTCAGGATGACGGCGGGAAAATTTTGGTTCAAGAGTTTCGGGTCGAAGGATTTGACGGGAATATTATTGCTATTTTGTCTGGCGGGTTGGATTATAATAGTATAAAAATGAAAGGAGAAAGATGGAAAAAACCCGGGAAAACCTTTTAAAAGCTTTTATCGGCGAGTCGATGGCTCGGAATAAATATACTTTTTTTGCTTTAAAGGCTCGGTTGGAAGGCCTGGAGTGGATTGCCCGAGTTTTTGAAGAAACCGCCGATAATGAACGAGCTCACGCCGAAAGAGAATACCAGTTTTTAAAGGATAAAACCGTTGTCACTGGAGAGTTTGATCTTGGTCCAATTGGCTCCACTCTGGATAACTTAAAAGCTGCTGCTGCCGGGGAAAACTATGAGTGGGGAACGATGTACCCGGAGTTTAAAAAAATTGCCGAACAAGAAGGTCAGGAAACAATCGCCATTGTTTTTCAAGAAATTTCAGAAGTTGAAGAAAAACATGAAGAAAGATATCTTAAATTAGCTGGACTTCTTAAAAGGGGTGAGCTTTATAAAGCCGAAGAAAAAATTGCTTGGAAGTGTTTAAATTGTGGTTATGTCCACAACGGCAAAAGCGCTCCGGCCGTTTGCCCGGCTTGCGGCAAGCCTCAGGGTTATTACCAGCGAGTCGGCTATCATCAATAATAATTAGTTCCGATTTAAGATAAAATAGGCCTATGTCAGAAGGTCCGGTCGAACAACCGCCTCTTCTAGAACAAGTGAGAAGTGAAAATGGCGCCCTAGCCATAGTTCAAGTTTTAGAAGAAACTCTTAATTTTTCTGGAACTGGTTTTGCCATCCCGGGTGGGGGGGGGATATCCGCCACAACCAATTTTGCTTATGCTCGCAGCAGAGTCGCTGATTTTGCGATTCGAACTGCTATTAGGGTTGACGAAGTGGATACTCTCGAAACACCATCCACTCCGGAAGCTCTGTCTCAAGCAATAATAAGGGGTATCGATAATGACAGGGGAAACAATTGGTCATTTGATGTCTTAAGAGACGAACTTGTCCTTTTTGATTGCAAAGACGGTACTGGGATTCTCAGCTACGGTCAGAGGTCAGGTCTGGCTCGTCAAGATCAATGGAACTTGATTAAGAGCCTTTTCGGAATTGATCAAACCTTATTATTAACTGTCAAGCCGCCCCACCCCAATGCCGGTCAAACCTATTTAAAGCCAGGTAGGGGCAAAATCCAAAAGATTAATGAAGTCTTAGTCGGATTAGTTGAACAAGCAGCTGCTCAATACAGCACTGAACCAGTCGAGGTAACCGAGTTTCATCCGCAGACCGGGGCTAGTCAAGGAAGATTTTCCGGCCGAGATATCCGGTTAAGAGCGCCGAGTCGGATCCCTGGGATAAGAGCCGAATTGGTGTTGAACAACGCCAGTACCCGTAATTGCCTGGGAATGCCCCAGATTACCAGGGGAAAGCTTATTCTTGATCCTTTATTTCTTGCTTCCATGAGAGACTTTTCTCCAGAAGACTATGAAAGGTACAAAAAAAGAGTTTTAGAAAATTTTCCAACTGCACCTCTGGGCGGTTGCACAGAATTAAAACCGGTGTCAGCTGAGGAAGGTTATTCTGCTGGAGATGTGATCGAGCTGGCTCATAACGAGGGTTGGTATCGGGTATTACGAGTTCGCTTGGGAGGAAAAGCCATTGTTTATCAAGCCCGAAAATTAAACTGCCAAAAGGGCGAGATTGGTACTCCGACTTGTCTAAAACAAATAACTTTTGGAAGCAGTGATCAGGCTGAACAAGATCAAGCTGCAGCTGAAATTCACACCCTAATAAAACTAAGAGGCCAGGAACATCCAAATATCGTTTCTATTTCCGGAGCCCCCACTAGTATAAAAGGGGAACGTTTTGTCGAACAGGAATGGTGTGAGGGGCCAACTCTTCAACAAAGAATGGAGGCGGGCGATCTGTCCCGTGGAGAAATAATGGCTGCTATCCAGGGGACAGTTTTGGCTCTTGATCATGCCCATTCTCAAATCGGCGTCGTTCATCGAGATGTCAAGCCAGCCAACATCATTCTTACCTCCAAAGGAGTTAAAGTTGTTGATTGGGGAATAAGCCGTTCTCGTGGAGTGGGTCAGGCCGCTGAGGGTACTCCGCCGTTTAGCCCTCCGGAAGCACGGCAGGCTACTAAGGTTACGGGCCTCCCGGACATCGATCCGGCCAAGCCTTATATTAGTCCCTTGACTGACTCCTATGGTTTGGGAATGATAATCTATCAACTCTTAAGCAGTGATTTAACCAGTCCTTATCGGGATCTTAGTCGTTTACCGACCAACTTAGAACCTCAATGGCATCAGTTAATTGAGGGGATGACTCGGGAGAGATTAACTTTTGACGGTCAAGAAAAAAATCGTTGGTCAATCAGAGATGCGCGTAATTTTTTAAAAAGAGAGTTTCCGGCCGATTTCCCCGATTTATAAAAATTAAAACCAGGAACTAACCAAATGAAACCCGAGATCATTAAAGTCAACTTAGAAAATATTTTCCAAATATCCGCCGATTTGTTTTTTTAAGCTCTCAAAACATCGGCTCCTTGACTAAGGAAAAGAAGATTTTTGCATATTTTTAAAAAAGAAGAACAAATGAATGGCGCCATTATCGGTTGCGGCAATATAGCATTTTTCCATGCCCGGGCTTATCCGCAGGTAGAGAAAGTCCGACTGGTTGCCGTGTGCGATAAAAATCTTCACCGGGCCAGAAAAATCGCCTCCTTGGCGAAAAACTGTCAAATTTTTACTGATTATAAAAAGATGCTGAAAGAAGTAAATAATCTGGATTTTGTTGAAGTTTTGACTCCCCACTCGACTCATCTGGAGATAGTTAAAGAAATCGTCAAAAAAGGCTTGTCCGTCAACTTGCAAAAAGTCCAGACAGTTACTGCCAAAGACTATAAGGAAATGCTAAGGATTTGTGAGAAAAAAAAAGCCAGACTGAGAGTTTTTGAGAACTTTAGATATTATCAGCCTTACCGATTTGCCAAAAAACTGATTGATAAAAGCAGGATTGGTCAGGCTGAGAGGGTGCAAATAAATAAAATCGGCGGTTCTAAATGGTCACAAAACTATCAATATCATTGGCTCCGGGCGCGGAAATGGCGGATTACTCAAAAAGAAAACTACTCCCATCCAGTCTTGTTTGATGATGGCTATCATAAACATAGCTTGGTCGAGTTTTTTCTGGGCCAAAAAATAACTAGAGTGAGGTCGTGGTGCGGTTATAAAAACATCCTTCCCGGCTTAAAAATTGACAGTCCGGCCGCAGTTGAATATTTTACCGACAGAGATGCTTATGGACTTTTTAACACTATTAATACCAAGATGAGGATTCCTCATCACTTTTATCCCTGTGATGAGGAAATAGAAATTGTCGGCACTGGGGGAGTTATTAAAATTTACGGCGGTCATGGCCTGCTATTTTCCGAAAAGAACAGAAGTTCAATCAGGCAAGGAGTGTATTTGATTGATCAAAAAGGCAAGTGGCAGTTTTTCAATTCTTTTGATTTGGATATTCGACAGTCATTTGTGGCCGGCCTGGCCGAGTTTGTAAAGTTTATCAAAGGTGATATTTCCGAAAAAGACCTGATTTTTAACCAGGAAGATGCTTTCCAAACTCTAAGAATTGGTTTGGCAATTATTAATAGCCTTAAAAAAAATGGCCGGATAGTTAAAGTCTAGCGGTTTTAGACTTGATTTTGCTCGGTAAAATGCAAAAAAGAAAGATTTTTCAGGTCAGCGAGTTTAATGAATTTATCAGCGTTTACCTTGAGCAGGTGGGTGAAGTTGTTGTTGAGGGAGAGTTAAGTCAAATCAGAGTTAACCAGGGTAAATGGGTTTTTGCTACCGTCAAAGATAAAGAAGCCAGTGTTGATGTTTTCGGACTTGTTTTCAAAATCGGCGGTTATGACTTGCTTGAACCGGGAATGTTGGTTCATGTCACCGGCCGTCCCCGGCTCTATGCAAAAACCGGCCGATTCAGCCTTTTTGCCAAAAAAATCACCCCTGCGGGTGAGGGTGCCTTAGGAATAATTTTCGAAAAGCTTAAAGAGAAACTGGGAAAAGACGGCCTTTTTAATCCGGAAAGGAAAAGGCAGATTCCCGAATTTCCTCAAAGAATCGGTCTAATCACGGCTCCTGACTCTCGTGCCTACGGAGATTTTATTAAAGTTTTAAAACATCGGATGGGAGGGCTGAAGATATTTTTTTATCCGGTTAATGTTCAGGGAGAAAATTCGGTTGAATCTATTGTCAGGGCTTTCAGTTATTTTAATAAAAAAAAGCCGGGTTTGGAAGCGATTGCTTTGATTCGGGGAGGTGGTTCTTTAGAAGATTTGAAATCCTTTAATGACGAGAAGATGGCGAGGGCGATTTTCTCAAGCAGAGCTCCGGTAGTTTGCGGGGTCGGTCATGAAGATGATCTATCCATTGCTGATCTGGTGGCTGACTTGCGGGCCTCGACTCCCTCAAATGCCGCCGAATTAATGGTCAGAGACAGAGCTGAAGTTTTGGGCCAAGTAAATTATCAGGTCAAGACAATGGACACTCAGCTGGAAAATATTATTAAAAAGGATAATTTAAGATTGGCGGGGAGTATTCAGTTATTAGGAAACCAAATCGCCAGGCAGGCCGAAACTGCTCATCGCGTTATTGTCCGTTTTTTTTATCAATTCTTCTTTTTGAAAAAAAGCTTGGAAAATTTTAAGCGCGCTCTGGCCAGCGACCAGGAGAAACTTTATCAAGTAGTTGATTTTTGGCTTGAAAACAAAAAAAACAAGCTGGAAAATCTGACTCGTCTACTGAAATCGTTTAATGTTTTAAAAACTTTACGGAGAGGTTTCAGTGTTACTTTTGATCATCGGGGAAAGGTTTTAAAAAACAGCTTGATGGTTAGGAAAGGGGGCAAAATAAAAACGATTTTATTTAGTGGTAGAATAACCTCAGAGATATTAGATGTTGCCAGGAAGTAAAAATGACCAAATCTTCATTTGCGACTGATTTTAAAGAACTTGAAAAACTGGTTGAGGAATTTGAAAAAGGAGAAATTGATATTGAGCAGGGGATGATCAAATTTAAAAAAGGCCTTGGATTGGCGCGAAGTCTGAAAAAAAGACTAAGCCAAGTTGAAAACGAAATTGTAAAAATTAAAGAGGAATTTGAGGATTTAGACCCTGATTCTGAAGACAAGAAAGAGATTGCGGTTTTAAAAAAAACTAAAAGCGCTCAGAAATGATTTCAGGCGAATTTCGGCTGGGGAGGGCGGCTAATGGCGGTTGAACTGACCGATATTGCCAAAAAGGCGGGCGAAAGATACAGTTCTTATGCCGAAGAATATGTCCGGATATACTGGGATGATCATTCTGATCAGGTTTACCTGGATAAGTTTTTAAGAAGAATCAGAAAACCGGGCTTAATTTTGGATATCGGTTGCGGCCCGGGCAGAGAACTCCGGAAATTAATTTGTGCCGGTTATTGGGCGGTGGGGATTGACGCCTCAGAAAAGATGCTTCAAATAGCAATCAAAAATAATCCGGCGGCCAAAGTTTATCAAATGGATGCTTCCCGGCTTAATTTTCCCAATAACTATTTTGACGGGGCGATCTCTCTTTATGTTTTAGATCATCTGCCGACTCCCCGGCTTTTAAAATCCTTCAGTGAAATTTTCCGGGTTTTAAAAAATAGCGCTCCTTTTTTATTGATTTCCTGCGACGGTGATTTTGAGGGAGAAAGAAGAGATTTTTTGGCGCCGAGTAAAACAATTTTCCGGAACTTTAAGCCGGTCGATTGGCTGGTAAAAGCTTTGAAGAAAACCGGCTTTTCAATCTATTTTTCCGAAGTAAGAAAGCTTCCCGATATTGGCCTTGAAGATCCCGCCGAAAAACGGTCAATCATTATTGCGACAAAATAAATTTTTGAACGGGATATCTTTAATTGCGGCTGAGATAATTAAGATATTTTTTATCCGCTTCGATCGCTTTCCTCAGGGCCGACCGGATGATCTTGGTCCGGCTTTTGTTCAGGTTGAATTGAGCCCAGTCCAGATAAGCCCTCTCGGTCCGGTTTAGAACGAGGTGGAAGCGGTTGGTTTCAGTGGCATTTTCGTATTTTTTCAAGAAAGCTTTTAAAGTTGACTTTAAGTTTTGTCCGGTATATTCCGAAATCTGCAAAATATCCGACTCAATTCCGTGGATAAACATCTGCTTGAAATGGCGGTGTTTTTGACCCTGCCAAAGGACCAGGGTTGGTTTCCGGAATTGCAAAGCTCGGGTAATCTGATGGCCGGTGCTAAAATTGGAAACAGTATCTTCAACTATTACCACATCGGCTTCGTAGATTGCTTTAATACATTCCTGATAGATCTCTTTGATATCGCGGATATTGGTTTTGCCGTTAAGGATTTTTTTTTCAGTGTGCGGCAACCAGTCACGGGTAAGTAAGTGCTTTTGACTGACTAAAAAGTCACGGATAGAAAAATAGCTGTGCCGATATTTTTTAAATTCAGCTGTCGAACAAGTGAAATAAATCTTCATTATTTAATTATAAGCAATGTGCTTTTTATGTGCAAGATGTGCATTTACAAAGACAAGGCCAATTTTGTAAACTGAGACCCAATGAAAAAACTGGAAAAACTGATTGTTGCCAGCCACAATCCGGCTAAGGTTAAAAGATATTATCAGCTTTTAACAAAGATTGCCGTCCGGGTTTTTGGCTTGGCCGATTTGGAGATTAAGGAAAAACCTCGGGAAGACGGCCAGACCGCTGAGGCAAATGCCGAAATCAAGGCTAAATTTTATAGTCAAAAATGCCATTTGCCTGTTTTTGCTGAGGACGAAGCGCTTTATGTGGATTTCTTGCCTGAGGACCAACAGCCTGGGGTTCATATCAGGCGGATTGATGGAAAAACTGAGGTTGATGACGATGAACTTTTTGCCTATTGGGAAAAAATAATCAACTCAGTTTCCAGAAGTAAACGGACCGGTCATTGGCACATTGCTTACACCTTCCTGATTCCGGATAAAGAGGCGAAAACTTTTGCGATTGACTGGCCGATTGTCTTTTTCTCGCCTCCTTCGGGAATAAGAATTCCCGGCTGGCCGATCAGTAGTTTAGCCGGCCCGCCAGAATTCGGCAAGCCTCATAGCGAGTTAACCAAAAAGGAAAAATGGTTTCGCAGTCAAAAAAACCATCGGCTTATCTTAGCAAAGTTTAAGGAACTCCTAGCGACCTAGGGCTTCATTTCCGATTTTCAGATATTTATGATTCAGCAGTTATAATGATCCTATGATTGCGAATTTCAGCAAGACTTGGCATTTAAAAAATTAAATGTCTCAAAACCCCGCCTTTGAACAAAGAGTTGCCTGCCATCAGAAACATGAAAAAACTGCCAATGATGGCCCGATTTCCCTAAAAAACTAACAGAAAAGATTATAAAAAAAGAGGAATAAATAGTTCAATGATTCAGATCATTGAACTACTTTGGGGATTATGACCGAAATTGAACTCGAATTAATTCGGCTGGTTAGATTCTTGCCGCCCGATCTAAAAGATCGTTGGTCAGCACTGGTTCGCCAGGCTTATCTTAAGAGTAGTGATTCAATGATTAAGGTATTCGCAGTTCCCGATCCTAGCAGTTTCTGGCATATCTGATTCTTTGTATTAAAAATTAATTTCGGCAGCTGATATAATAGGATTATGATGAAATTTAAACAGGCCAAGTTGTTGACTATGCTTATACTGCAAAAGGGGGATTTGTTCCCCAAGCTTTGAAAAAGTTCTTTTCAAAATAAATTCCAAGAAGCGGAACAGATTTTGCCTGAAATTAGAGTTTTGATTCCAAAGGAATAATCAAACACAAATTAAAAGAAGCCGAAAAACACCATCAGGGCTGATTTTAAATTGAAGATAATTATTTAAAACTGGCCTGCTTGAGTGATTTGTCCGGCCGTTTGTTAAAAAATAGGGTCTTGTGTTTTGGCTATCAGCAACCGCCTGATGATCATTGCGAAGAAAAAAATGACTTTTGAGAGACGGGTTTACCAAATGGCTAAAAAAATTCCCCTGGGGAAGGTAACTACTTACGGTCGAATTGCCCGGCTGGCCGGCAGGCCAAAAGCGGCTCGAGTCGTCGGCAGGTTAATGAAAAATAATCCCTATGCTCCAATGGTGCCCTGTCACCGGGTGGTTGGTTGGAACGGAAAACTGGTTGGTTTTTCCGGCGGGAAAGGGATTAAGACTAAAAAGAAATTACTCCTTCAGGAAGGAGTAATTTTTAAAAACAAAAAAGTTGATCTGGCCCGATCCGGCTGGCAATTAAGTTTGTGAAATTAAGCAAAAATCTGTTCAGGCAATTAAAGAAAGTCTTTAGCCGGTTGAATTATAAAAAAATCGCTTAAGCAGAGGAGGAAAAATGACCAAAACTAGTTTTATCGAAGTTTGTCTTTATGAAGTTAGGCCAGACAGAACCGAAGAATTTGAAATGCTGATCAAAAAAGTACTAAAACACCACCAGGAATTTCCTGGAGTAAAAGATGTCCGTTATCTTAAAAGAACTTATCGGCCGGTTAGTTTTAGCGGCGCCAAACGGGCCGAGCCAGCGATTAAATTAACCAGAAAACCCCAATCCGTGACCTATGTTCTGTGCTGGGAGTTAGATAATCCTGCTGTCCACGCTAAGGCAACTCAGTCCGGCCTTAAGCACTTTTTTAAAGAGTTTGCCCGCTGTTTAATCAAGCCGCCAAAAATTATCTTGGGGGAAAGAATTAATTAGATGTAACTGCTTACTCTCTTTGACAATCCGGGGTCCTTGTCTTTGTTTTAAAAGTGTGAGTAATTACAATTAGATTTTTGGTTTTGACGTCAAAGCTTTAGAGTGGGATAATTAAACCCAACAGACCAAAAAAAGTAGTTGGTAAAAGAAACTTCTTCTTTGGAATTGCGATTAAACTATGACCAGTGAAGGCAATCGTTCCATAGATGAGATGAAAAAATATCAGATTGACAATCTTAAAAACTACCAAAAATACAAAGGTTGGATTTGCGGCCATTTTCTGCCCGAAGGAATGGTTAATAAAACTTCTGCCCTCGAGGTCAAGGTCAATACCCTCAAACCAGGCGAAACCGAGCCTGAACATTTTCACCCCCGGGGTAAAACCGTCATTTTTATTGTCAAGGGTAAAATGAAATGGCGCTTTGATGGTCAGGAGTATGTCTTAGGAAAAAACGATTTTGCTTATCTTAAAGAAAGAGTCCGCGAAATGATTGTTGAAGTTTATGAGCCCACTACCATTATCAGTATCAGAGTTCCCAGCGTTCCGAATAATAAGGTTGAAGCCTAAAACAACCGAAGAATGAGCGAATCTCGTCTTGTCACTATTAAGAAAAGACTCCAAAAAGAGATTAGAAAAAAACTTTTTCCCGGCTGTGTTTTCGGATTAGTTAAAAACAACCACCAAACAATTTTTTCCTGCGGTCATTTTACCTATGCGAAAGATTCCGCCGAAGTTAAAAATGGTTCAGTCTTTGATCTTGCCTCAATCACTAAATCCGTTCCCACTGCCTGCTTAGCGCTTTTATTAATTGAAGAGGGAAAACTAGGCCTTGATGACCAATTAATTAAGTATCTTCCCGAATTCAAAAACTCAGATCGGAAGCTTGTCCTGATCCGCCATCTTCTTACCCACACTCTTGATTTTAACCGCTCGTTCCGGTTGTCTGCTTTAAAAAACAAGAAACCGGCTCAGATTCTTGAAGCTATTTACACTACCGAGTTCCAAACCAAACCGGGCCAAAACTTTTATTATGCTAACGCCAACAGCGTTTTGTTGGGTCTGGTGGTTGAAAAGATCTTTGGCCAAAGCCTAGATAAAATCGCTCAAAAAAAATTCTTTAAACCGCTGGGAATGAAGAAAACAGCTTTTCATCCCTTAAAGCTTTTTAGCCGAGACGAAATCGTTCCCACTGAAATCGATCCCTGGCGCGGCCGGGTGATTCAGGGCGAGATTCATGATGAAAGTGCCTGGGCTTTGAGGCCCAGGATTATTGCCGGTTCCGCGGGCCTTTTTTCCACTGCCGGTGACCTGCTGATTTTTTTGAAAATGATTTTAAACTACGGGACCTTGGCCGGGAAAAAATACTTTAAAAAAGAAACGATTCAGAAAATGATTACTAATCAAATTAACGGTCTTGGCCTAAGTACTGGTCTGGGCTGGGAAATTAATCAACCAAAATTCATGGGTCATTATTGCGGCGAAAAAACGTTTGGCAAAACCGGTTTCACCGGTTGTTTCTGCCTGGGTGATATTAAAAAACAAGTCGCCTTTGTTTTTCTCTGCAACGCCACCTATCCCAAGAGAAAACCAAGGCAAGTTTATTCAAAAAACATCAACCAACTTCGGGCCGATTTAGCTAATCTAGTATTAAAAGATTAATAACTAATGGAGATCCCAGGAGGTCCCAAAAAGGTCGGTCTCTTTAGAGTCTGACCGTTAACAAGGCTTAAATAAGATGATTTATAATAAAACAAAAATATTATTAAAAGAATGAATGAAAGGGAAATAAATAAATTAGCCTTAAAAATCTGGTGCTATCACCGGGTCGGTCACAAGCTTAAAAAGGCCGACTTAATTATGGTCATGGGTAGTCATGACACGAGAGTGGCTGAGAGAGGCGCTGAAATTTTTTTAAAAAAATATGCCCCATTGATTGTTTTTTCCGGTGGCTTGGGTAACTTAACCAAGGGTAAGTGGCGCGAGTCTGAAGCGAATAAGTTTGCCCAGATTGCCCTTAAGATGGGAGTCCCTAAAAGCAAAATCCTAATCGAAAACCAGTCAACTAATACTGGTGAAAATATAATTCTTACCAGAAAGCTATTAAAAGAAAGGAGAATTAAACCCAAAAGTCTGATTCTGGTCCAAAAGCCCTATATGGAAAGAAGAGCTTACGCCACTTTTAAAAAAAGATGGCCGGAAGTTAAGCTGATAGTGACTTCGCCGCGGATTTCCTTTGCCGATTATCCTAATAAAGAGATTAGCCAAGAAGAGGTTATCAACATCATTGTTGGCGATCTTCAACGGATCAAGCTTTATCCCCAGAAAGGCTTTCAGATCTATCAAAAAATTCCGTCTGATGTCTGGCAGGCCTATCAAGAATTAGTCAAAGCCGGTTATACTAGTCATTTAGTTTCGGAAAATTAAAAGTTGAAATCAAACATAAATCGAGTTTGCCAAAGGAGAATTTTAAAAAATGAAAACTGACGTTAAATCAGCCATGGCTGACATTATTAAAAATGAGGAGATTGAATATATTTTCGGCTACACCGGTGGTCACATCATGCATCTTTGGGAAGCAGTTAATCAGGCGGGTTTAAAATTAATCCTCAACAAACAAGAAGGTAATGCCGTTTACATGGCCGACGGTTTTGCCCGGATTACCAAAAAACCATCAGTTATCTTAGCCACAGCCGGTCCGGGATCAACTAATATGACAACTGGCTTGGCAACCGCTTATCTCGATTCCATTCCCTTAATAGCCATTGGTGCCAATGTCTCCACTTCCTCCTTTGGCCGCAATGCCCTCCAGGATAGTTCCGGCCGGGGTCGAGCTATCGAACAGCGTTTAGTTTTCAAAGCGGTTTGTAAACAAGCCATGCTGGCGCCGAGCCCCCAGGCAGTGCCTCTTATGGTTCAAGAAGCCTTCCGGACAGCTGTTTCTGGCCGGCCCGGCCCGGTTTATATCGAGATTCCGGTTGATTTTTGGAAAGAAAAGATAGACTACCAAAGAATAAAACCAGATCGGTATAAAAATTCAAATCTGCCTGATTGTCCTTCAAAAGACTCTCAAAAAATTTATCAAAGACTTTTTAAAGCCCAAAAACCCTTAGTAATTATTGGTGAGGGTGCCCTGGAGCCAGATATTCAAAAGGCTTTAAAGAAATTCCTTAATAACACTGGTGTGCCTTTTGGAGTTTCACCAATGGGAAAAAATGCCATTGACGAATATGATTATTTGTATTTAGGTGTTGCTCGCTCGATCGGTAAAACTCAAAAGATTTATGAATATATGAAGCAATCAGACTTTATTCTTTTTTTAGGCGATCGGATGCAGGAGTGGGAAACTGACTGGTATAACCAATCCCTTATCAAAAAGGCAGTCTTGGCTCAGGTTGAAAGTGATTATCAGGAAATTGGCCGGGTTTTTCCGGTTAACCTGTCTGTTGTTGGCAGTATCGCCAGTTTTTTAATCCAAGCCCCAGAAAAAAGTCACCCTAAAGCCGATAAACTAAAAAAACTGGTCCGCACTCTCCGGCAAAAGTATCCCCGGATTAAAAGAATTCCCGATAAAGATGGTATTAGCCCTCTTAATCTTAATAACATTGTTGAAGAGAGGGCAAGCAAAGACGCCTCAATTGTTTGTGATACCGGTTACGCAAAGTCAATGGCGATTCTAAAATACCGTACCCGGCTTAACCAATCCTTTATTACGGCTGATAAAAACGGACCAATGGGTTATTCAGTTCCGGCTGCTTTGGGAGTTGCCCTGGCTACCGGCAAAGAGACAATTTGTTTTGTTGGCGATGGTGGTTTTCAGATGACCTTAAATGAGTTGGGGACAGCTATGAATTATAATCTGAAGGTCATTTATATAATCGAAAACAATGGTGGCTGCGCCTCAATTGTCAATTTTCACACCAAAACTTACGGTCATTATTGCGCGGCAGACTTTAAAAATCCAGACTATGCCGACTTGGCCAAGAGCTATGAGATGGAAGGATTTCGGGTTGAAACCAGTCAAGAGTTCGAGAGAGCTTTTCTAAAAGCTCAAAAGAGCCAAAAATCAGCGATTATTGATGCTAAGCTTAACCAAAAGCTCATGATTTGGGAGTGAGAATCGAATTTTGGCTTTTTTCCCAACAACAAGAAAATTATTCCTGTAAGAAATTTTACCCCAAGGGTTTAATAGTTCAATGATTCAGTTCATTGAACTGGATTAAGTTGAAGGTAAAATCCAGTTTTAATAATGTCTTGGTTGTTTTATGCTTAGGAAGCTGAAACAAAAAACCAAGACCCTAAAATTGGGCCTTGGTTTTTTAGATGATCCCTCAAAGGTTTTGGAGGAGCTAGGGCCCTGGTAAATAAATAGCTAAGGACATTTTGAGATTTGTTATTTGTTTGGGTCATATTTAAGTTACTTATCATTGTTTGAATTCTAATTTTTTCTATCTCTTTTTTCTGTAAGCGAAATTACCAAGCTATGTTAAAATCCTTTAACCAGCATGATCTTTACTTTTTTTCCAAGGCCAAGCAGTTTCCTGGATTATCTCCCTCAATTAGTTCTGCTGTTAACCCTTTTGGCAGACACCTTTGAATTTATCCGGGGAGATAAAAAGAAAGTTAAAATTTCTTTTAAAACCTTATTGGCTGTCGGCGGACTTTTTATTTATTATGCCCTTCTTTTAAATTCCGGAATCGAGGTGACTAAGATTTTATTTGACCGGGAAATCCAAAAAGGATCGGGATCTTGGGTGGCAATTTCTGCTTTAACCCTGGGTTATTTCTTAACTAAAATGCTTTATTTAAAGATAACTTCAAAATCAAGCCGGACAAAAATATCCATTAGCTACCAAGTTTTTCTCCGCTATTTTGTTTTTACTACCGGGGCAGTGATTTTCTTTATCTTTATTTTTTTTGGATTAGGCTTAGCGATAAGGGTGTTAAAATGATTCTCTCAAGTGACAAGAAAACTGCGATCAAAAAAATGATTAGCTGGTTTAAAGCCAAAAATAAAAAAAGGGCTTTTGTTACCTTGGGCGGGTATGCCGGTACTGGTAAAACTACCCTGATTGCCGCTTTGAGAAAAGACTTGAAAAAAATTGATCCAAAGCTAAAAGTCGGCTTTGCCAGCTTTACCGGCAAAGCGGCTCGGGTTTTGCGCCTCAGATTAAAAGAGGGGAAGGCAGTTTATTCCCAAGACATGGTTGGCACGATTCATTCCCTGATCTATTCCCCCGTCACCAACGAAAAAGAGGAAATAATTGGCTGGGAGAAAAAGAAGTCCATTGATCGGAGTTTGATTATCATTGACGAGGCTTCCATGGTTGACGGCCTTATTTGGCAAGATCTACTCGGCTACAGCGTGCCGATTATTGCTGTCGGCGATCATGGCCAGCTTCCGCCAATCCGCGGCAATTTTAATCTGATGAAAAAGCCGGATTTTTATTTGACTAAAATCCATCGCCAAGCCGCCGAAAATCCGATTGTTGATCTTTCAATCCAGGCTCGGGAAAAAGGCCGGATTAAACCCGGTTTTTATTCCGACCAAGTGAAAAAATATTCAAAAGAAGAAGAAGATATCGAAACAACGGTTAAGGACTTTTTAGGCGGTTATAATCGGGAAACTTTAATTCTTTGCGGTTACAATCATACCCGAAAAAAACTCAACAACTTTATCCGTCAGGCGCTTGGTTTTTCCGGCTCCTTACCTCAGATTAACGATCGGGTAATTTGTTTGCGGAACAATCACCAAAAAAAAATCTACAACGGTATGTTGGGAACAATCATTGGCTTAGAGGAGAGAGGTCAAGAATGGTATAAAAGCCAGATCAAGATGGATGGGGAAAACAAGCCTTACCGGGGCTTGATTTCAGCTAATCAGTTCAACGAGCGCGACTCTTTAAATTTTACTCAAAAAAGAGCTCAAATTATGGCGGGTGACTTGTTTGACTTTGGTTATGCCTTGACGGTTCATAAGGCCCAGGGTTCCCAGGCCAAAAGAGTGATTTTGTTTGAGGAGAGATTTCCTCAGATGACCAATGATGACTGGCGCCGCTGGCTTTATACCGCTGTTACTCGTGCCGAAGAGGAGCTTTATATCTTTGGGAACTAATTCACAAACACGATCCCGGATCCTCAGCTTTTTTCGATCCGGGATTGAATCGTTGATTGTGCTAAAATAAAATCATGACTACGCCAGGTAAAGATGCTGAGCTGGATAAATTTACTGCTGTTTGGGTTTCTCATTCCTCAATTACCGACTATCTTAATTGTCCGCGGTCGTATTTTTTAAGAAATGTCTATAAAGATCCCCTGACTAACCGGAAAGTATCTTTGATTAATCCGTCTCTGGCTTTGGGCCAGATCATCCACGAAGTTTTGGAATCGTTATCGGTTTTACCGCTTGAAAAACGGTTTGATATCCCTTTGCTGGAGCGTTTTGACCGGGCCTGGTTAAAGGTGGCCGGAGAAAGGGGTGGTTTTGAAAGTGAGGCCCAGGAAGAAAAATATCTCAATCGGGGACGGGAGATGCTGCGCCGGGTGATTAAAAATCCCGGGCCTTTAAAAAAACTGGCGGTCAAGATTAATAAAGACCTGCCCTATTTCTGGCTTTCCGAAAAAGACAATCTGATTCTTTGCGGCAAAATTGATTGGCTGGAATATTTACCCGAAACCGATCAGGTCCACATTATTGACTTTAAAACCGGCAAGAGTGCAACCAAGAATGAGTCGCTTCAATTACCGATTTATCGTCTCTTGGCGGCCAATTGTCAGGAAAGGGGGGTTGCCAAAGCCAGTTATTGGTATCTTGAACTGGAAAATGAGCCGGTTGAACAAGCTCTCCCTGACCTTGACGAGTCCTTTCAAAAAGTCTTAAAAATTGCCAGAAGAATCAAGCTCGCTCGCCAACTTTCCAAATTTGATTGTCCCCAGGGAAAAGAAGGTTGCCGCTATTGTCTGCCTCTTGAAAAAATCCTTACCGGCGAGGCCAGCCTAGTTGGTGTTAATGACTTTGGTCAAAACGTTTATACTTTGAAAAAGGCCGCTAGTGATAAGATCGGCGAAAGTCAGTTGTTGTAAGAGCTATCCGGGGGTGTCCCGTATTATTCGTCTCGAGGATGAAACTTAAAACCATTAACATTCCCCAAAACAAGTTTTATCGTGAAACGATTTTATTAAATCCTTGCTGTTTCCTGACTCAATCGCCTCTCCGCCAAAACTCTTTTTAATTCTTCGATCTCTTGCTTTCTTTCCGCTTCGATCGCCCAAAGATTTAAGGTCCTGTCTAGTTCCGTCGATTCTCTGCTCCAATTCTCCTTCGGGTCTACCTCGGGGTCAGCGGCTAAAATCACCTGCATTTGCCCAAAAAAATACCTGCCTTCAGTACTGAAACCGCCCCAGCTTCTTCCCGTCATCGATAGCAGCGCCAGGGAAAGATCTCGAAAAGCCGTCTTGTACTCCTGAGGATTATATCTTCCTCCTTCGATTTCATTTAAGACCCACCTTACTGCTCCTACAGTTTGGAAAAAGCCAATAAATTGATTGCCGGGCGGTAACATTAGCGGATGTCCCTGATCGTCAGTTGAATACTCAAGCCATAAAAGGGCTCGAAAAGCAGCTGCCATTCGCTGCGGGTGGTCAGGTGGGTAAGACTCGATTTTGGGAATTGCCGTGGGGTAAAGCCGCCATCGGGCTGGACTAGCGGCGGCGGTCATCTTTCCGTTGGGATCCAGACTTGCAAAAACGCCCCCATACATGGGCCATAGTTCTCCCTGGGTTTGCCAGGAGTCAGCCGCGTCAATAAAGGTGGCCATTCCCTTTTTGCTTTTAACCGCCACTAATTCAGCTCCTCCTGAAACTTGGCAGGGTTCAATTTCTAAGCCTGCCATTTCCAACTGATAGCCCAATTGCCGCAAATCAACCCCGCTGGTAAAAAAGTCAATGTCCGGCCGGGATTTCTCTACCGGATATTTTCTTAAAAAACGAACCAGAGGGCCCAATCTTAATCGGTCATGAACAAAGAGGCTGTTTAATTCTCCAATTACCTGAATGTTGTTGGTTTTACAGCCGAACATCTCGTTTCTAACCTGCCGCCCGCCCATTTTAATTTGCCCGCCCTGACTAACTGTTTCCAGCAGAGTTTCGCTCAAGCAAGCCGCCTCGTCAGCCGCAAAAACTACCCTTAAAACTTCCGCCAAACTAATTTCTCTTTCCTCTCTTACCCACAGTTCGGGCTTTTCCTGACAGGCTCTTTCATCATAAGGCGGATTTTTGCCAATCCCAATCCAATAAAACTCATCAGTTTCTGGACTTCTCCTTCTTTCTACCCTTTCCATTGATAGCCCCTTTTCTTAAGTGTGACTAAAAGGGCAGGATCGATACCGGCTTGGGCTAGTTTCTTGCGGAAGCGAGAAATAGCCTGATCTATCATCCATAGACTCACCTCATTTGATTTTTTGGGCCAAAGAAGTTTTATCAAATCATTCTTGGTGATTAATTGCTGCCGATGTTTTGAAAAATAGCGCCAAAGATTTTTTTCCTGAGAAGATAGGATTTTGGGCAAGACTTTTTGGGGGTTTTTGCTCAAAGAAAGGCGATGTTTGGCAAAAAAGTCTAAATCCCAAACTCCTAGATCCTCCAAATCCTTTTGAGTCGGTGATTTAACTTTACTGGCTGCCGTTGCCGCTCTAGTCTCAATCGCTGCTTGGTAACTTTTCGGCAAACAATTCCAAATATTGACTAGCTTCAACTCGACATTTGGGCTCTCTCCTCCGCTTCTTAAACATTCCTTGGTTACTTGCAGGATCCCGCCATAGTTTTTAACAATTTCTTTTTCAGTTTTGGGAGTTAGTTTGAATCCATATTGGACCAATCTTGCTTCAAGGTATTTTTTTAAAAGGTTGCCCCTAATTACCGGCATCATCTTCAGCCGGTTAGCTAGTGTTATCATCTCTGGATGTTTTTTAAGGATTTTTTCAAACCAGGGTTTATCAGCAGTATTAAAGATAATGTGAATCCGACGGCGGTTAATAGTGTTTAAAGCCAAAAGCAGTTTCAAAACCGCCATTCTTTCTTTTTGAGGAAAATTATCAATCCGGCCTACGACTAAAACCACTTCTTTACCCTTGTTTAAAAAACTTAGGCAAGCTTTCTCTAACTTTTCAGAATTCTGATAGCCCGACAAAGAAATTAAAGCTGAAGCGGTTCTTTTAAGCGTCAGGTGACCCCAAAGCTGGATTATTTGCAGATGACTAATTAACCCTCCCAAGTTTTCTTTTAAAATCGCCCGGCTTTTAAAAAGATCAATGTTTACCGTTGTCATCCCGCTGCCGGGAAACCAAAAAAAGATCCCATTTTCTCCGTATTTAATCGGTTCCAGAAGGTTTCTGGCATAGTTTTTCGTAATCAGAGAGTCGATTTTAGAAAGTCCCATAATATGGTCAGGATTATAGCTTTTATTGTCAGGTTAGTCAAATTTCTGACAGGCCATGTCAAGCAAAAAAGGCTTAGAAAGAATATATTTTCCCCATGAATAAAAAAGCCAAATCTCATTTTGTTTTTGATTTCGATGACACGCTGGCCGACTCCTATAGTTTTAATCAGCAAATGTTTGTCGAGACCTTTGATCCTTATCTTGAACTTTCACACGAAAGAGCCCAAGCCTATCTGCGCGGGCTACACTTTAAAAATCGGGGAGCGGCGATGATTAAAATCTTTGAAAAGGCGCAAAAAAAATTTAGTCTTAAGGTAAGCCCTGAAATCTTGGTCCGGAAGAATGATCAACTTCATCAGAAGAACTTTGGCCAAATCAAGCTTTTTCCCGCTGTCGTCAAATTTGTCAGACTTTTGAAAAAACAACAAAAGGAACTTTTTATTTGCACTAATCGTGATGTCCACTCAGCCGAATTAATTTTAAAAAAATATCATCTTAAAAAGCTTTTTAGCGAAGTCGTTTCCTGTAAGGATGCCGGTCGGGAAAAACCTGACCCTTTTTGCCTTTTAAAGCTGGTCAAAAAAACGGGCCAATCTAAAGAAAATTTTATCTACTTTGGCGACTCAAATGTTGATTTTCAGTTCGCCGACAACGCCGGTGTTGACGCCATTATTATTGATCATTATCTAAATCAAAAAAGTTTTTATGAAATTATCATTCAGACATTTTTGGATTAAAAATCAGCGCGCAATTCGCCTTCAAGGTGAAATTCGTAGCTGTCCTGAGGGTGTTTCCGGTTTAATTGTGGCCTGGAAGCAGAATCCCTCCTGTGAAACGGGGTCTCGTCAACAGTGAGGGTGACTCCCCGGAGCGCAGGATTTCTTAACTAAAAGGCCAAATTTTTGTGTAAACATGGCTAAAAAAAATCGCCTTGTCTTCGACTTTGACGATACTCTGGCTGATGGTCAGGTCTTTTGCGGCCAAACGATGGCCCAAACGGTCATTTTTTTTGAGAGTCAAATTGACCCTCGATCAATAATTCGACATCATTACTCGGAAAGAGGCCGGTCGATTGTGGAGCTCTATCGTTCTGCTATTAAAAAGTTTAACCTCAAAACTCCAATAGATGAATTGCTTCAAAAAGATGCCGAAATTATGGCCGGCCAATATCGGCGGATAAGTCTTTTTGAGGGGGCGAAAGACTCTCTTCAATTTCTAAAAGAAAAAGACAAATTTCTTTATATCTGCACCAATCGGAGTTTGAAAAGCTTAATTCCCCTCCTTAAACACCATCAGGTATGGGGTTTTTTTGACGAAGTAATTTCCTGCCTTGATGAAGGCTTCGCCAAACCTCATCCGAAGTGCCTAATCAAACTGATCAAAAAAACTAACCAGAATAAAAAAAGCTTTTTATATCTCGGTGACAGTCAAAAGGACCAACTCTTTGCTCAAAATGCCGGCGTTGATTTTTTAATTTTTAACCAATATCAAAACGGCAAGAAGTTTTTTGTTAATTTTAGCCGGGCTTTTCTCGGCTGAAATTAATTGGCAGAGGCAACTATTTAGCCGGGTCTTCTTCGGCCGGCTTTTTCCTGATTAATCATTCTTTATTTTCTGATTTTGTACTGGCCTCGCCATACTTCGGTTAATAGTATTTGCCCTCACCGCAGATCGACATGAATCAGAGGGCAATTAATTTTTTTGTAATAACCGGTCAAGTAGATTATGATAGTAAACAAGATGCCGAGAGGGGGTGAGATTTCATGAAAGGATTTCTGAATTTTATTCGCGAACAGGGAGTGGTTGGTTTGGCAGTTGGTTTTATTCTTGGCGGTGCTGTTTCTAAGGTTGTCGCCTCGCTGGTTGAGGACATTATCAATCCGATCCTGGGGGTAGTTTTGGGGGCGGCAGGGGGATTGGAAACCGCTGTGCTTAAGCTTGGCCCGGTGGAAATAAAATTGGGAAATTTTGTCGGGGTGGTAATTGACTTTTTGGTAATTGCCTTGGTGGTTTATTATGGTGTTAAAGCTTTGGGTTTAGAGAAATTGGACAAAAAGAAATGAGTAAAACCGCTCCTGCGGGGTGTCTTTTTATTACACCCCGAAAGGTGTAACAAAAGTCTTTTTTAAAAAAAAGGAGGTGAAAATTTATGACTGCCAAAAAAAATTTTACCACCGAAAAGGCCAAAGAAATTGGTGAGCAGCTTGGAATTAAGTGGGATAAATTTGACGTTGAGCAATTCCGGATGGGGATGGATATAGAGCTGGAGCATGGTTTGGTTGATTCCAATACCAATGTCTCCAATGACGACCCCTTAATCACCGGCAAAATTGCCTTGGCTCATCTTAACGAGTTTCCCGACTATTACACCCGGCTTAGCCAAATGGAAGAAGAGGCCGAGAAATATTGGTAGGAATTGCCAGTAAAATTTTGCCGGCTTTAAGGGTCCGTTCTTTTCCCATTCTCTTTTCCGTCTTTTGTTTTTAAAACTCCCTTCTAGCTGGTAAAATAAGAAAGTGATGACAAATATCCAGTTTTTGCAAAAAAAACTAACCCGGATTTCCCGCCAAACCGGGATCTCTTTGAAAAAGATTAAAGACTGTTTATTGATTCTTTCTTCAGGCAAGCCCGTTCTTAACAATGAACTTCTGCGCCGGGTTGGAATAGCCCGGAAACCCCTGAACCAAATCAAAAAAAGCCTTTCTTTTCTTTTGATCCCTTCTTCATCCCAAACTCAAGTTAGATCTGATTATTTGGTAATGCTCCAGTCGCTCTTTGAAGCCGATTATTTTCCCGAAGAAAATGTTTGGTCCTTTTTAAAGAACCAGGATTACTCAAGAATTGTTAAGTTGTTTAACCAATATCAAAATCAACAACCGGCTTCTCGAAGAGAGCTGGACCAATTTACGGCAACACCCGAAACCGTTGCTCGGCGGGCTTGTTTGCTGGATTTCTTTGAAGATATCGCCGACAAAAAAATTTTAGTTTTGGGCGATGATGACTTTACCTCTGTCGCCTTGGCCAGTTTTGGAAGTGCCTTGGAGGTGGTGGTTTTAGAGATTGATTCCCGGATTATCAAGGGAGTCAGTTTTGTTACATTAAAAGAAAATCTTGAGATTAAGGCCCAAATCTATGATGCCCGACAACCGTTGCCAGAGTCTTGCCGCAATCATTTTGATATCGTTTTAACTGATCCGCCCTATACCCCGGCCGGAATCAAACTATTTTTGTCCAGGGCGATTCAGGCCCTTGATCCCAAAAATCAGGCGGCTCGAATTTATTTATGCTTCGGTGCCAGCGACCGGGCCAAAGAAAGGGTTTTGCCAATTTATCAAATCCTGATTGAATCCGGCTTGATGACTCGCTGGATTTTTGATAAATTTAACCGTTACCGGGGGGCGGAATCAATCGGCAGCACCAGTTTTTTGATTGTTGCTGAGGTAACACCTAAGACTAAACCGCTAATCAAAGGAGAATTCAATGGATCGATCTATACCACTAATTAAACATTTCGTTGCTTTGATCAAGATGGATCCTTTCGACTCTTCCGGGAGATTTATTGAGAGCCTGGCTCAAAAGGTGATCGGGAGTTTGGATTTAAAAGTAGTCCAAAAATTTGAGCATACCTTTAAACCCGATGGAATTACCTTGGGATTTGTTTTGGCCCAATCCCACCTGGTGATTCATACCTGGCCCGAGTCAGGCACCATTCATATTGATCTGGTTGCCTGTAGTCCAATTAAAGAAAAAAAATTCAAACAAGCTTTAATCTCTTTTCTGGATAAGCAGAATATTCAATTAATTGAAGTGAAGGCCGTAAATTTTTTCTGACCACAAGACTGCCGAGCTCTGTCCGGGGTTAAATTTTAAAATGGCCGAAATAAATCCGACAATTAAGCTTATTACCGAGTCCTGTATTTACTTCCTGCAGAAAGCCGGGCAAAAAGAACGACTTATTTAATTTGGTAGGATAATGTCTGATTCTTAGCTTGAGAATTAACAAAATCAATCAGGAGAAAAAAATGAACAAAGAAAAAAGTTTTTGGATTATGCTGGTGCTACTTGTCTTGGGAGTGTTCGTTTTGGCCATTGTCCCTTTAGATAAGAGGCAAGGCCAAGTCTTGCCGCCTGATCAGGATTCAGCCGGTGGAGAAACGGAAAACAAATCGCTTGATTTTGTAGAAGAAGAAGGTTTATCATCACCGGTAATGGAAATAGACCAAGCGAAAAAATACCAAGCAGTCTTAACTACTTCAGAGGGACAGGTCAAAATTGACCTTTTTACCGATCAAACGCCGATTACGGCTAATAACTTTATCTCTCTGGCCAGAAAGGGATTTTATAACGGGACGATTTTTCATCGGGTCATCAAAGATTTCATGATTCAGGGGGGGGACCCTCAGGGTGATGGCAGTGGCGGCCCGGGTTATCGGTTTGACGACGAGCCTTTCGAGAGTGAATATACTCGAGGGACTCTGGCAATGGCTAACGCCGGCCCGAACACTAACGGCAGCCAGTTCTTTATCATTCATCAGGACTATCCTTTGCCCAAGAATTATGTTATCTTTGGCCGGGTAGCTGAGGGGATGGAAGTAGTTGACCGGATTGCCGAGGCGCCAACCAAACCGAGCCCTTCTGGAGAAAATTCAATTCCCGTTAATCCGATTACGGTGAGAACCATTGAAATAATTGAAAACTGAAAAATCCCAAAATCCAAACCCTGATTATAATTCCCGCAAAACAAATTTGGAGGTTTTTTTAACTAGAAATTACTGAAATTTGATTTGCCCTTGTTATAGTTCAATGAACTGAATCATTGAACTAATTATAAAGGTGGAAGATTACTGACTCGTGATGATTAAAAGCCTTCTTTCAGATTTTTCCTGGACAATTTTGTTTCCCAAAGACAAAAATTATCAGGGGACTTTAAATAGCCTTCATGACCAGCTTCTAAAAAAGCACGGCCCGGATTACCAGTTTTTTGACTATTTCCGGCTTGATCAAAAACTTCTAGATTTTTACCAATCTTTAAACCTAGATTCGCTCAATATCTTCACCAGCGGTCAGGTTCAAAACCATTCCCAAGTCAAAAAGGTCTTAAAACCGATCTTTGGTTATATCTTTTCAGCCGAAGTTTTGGGGGCCGGTAAAACTGATCCGGCCTCATTTACTTTGGTAGCAGAAAAATTAAACTTAAAGCTAAAGGAGATTTTGTTTATCGATGACCAGGAAAAATATATCGAGGCCGCCAAAAAAGCAGGCTTGGTCACCATCCTTTATCGGGGGATAAAAGACCTGAAGGTTAAAATAAAAAACCTTCCCCGATCATTGCTTAGATGATTTGAATCATTTAAGTAGTTAAGAACTAATAAGACAAGTTATTTTTAAGAAATGACAAGTAGTATGGGTCGAAAGATTGCCCGGTTATGATTGCCTTCAACCGACACTAGCTTAGTGGCTTGGAGTTTTTTGGATTTTTAAGCCATTTTTTTGAGGGCCTTTCTGGTAAATGCCATTTTCCTTTGTTTAAAAAACTGCCACCAACGAAATTACTTTCCTAAGAACAGCTCAAAGCCTAGCGATTTTCTACCTTTAACCACCCTTGACAAGGTGTATAGTTTACTATACAATCTTTTCAGGAGTTAATTTTGGAGCTGGCTAATCATTTACGTCAATATCGGCTTAGGCATAGAAAAATTTCCCAACAAGCTCTGGCTAATGCGGTTGGAGTTACCCGGTTGACGATCCATTCGGTTGAAACCGGCAAATTTATTCCCTCGACCCTTCTGTCTTTGAAAATCGCCCGATTTTTTAAAGTCAGGGTCGAAGACATTTTTTTTATTAAGAAAAAGAATTCGGGAGGCGAAGATGAAAAAACTGGCCGGGACGGTTAAAATTTTAAGCGTTTTTGGGGGCTTGTGCTCTTCTTTTTTAATTCTCGGCGGTTATTTCTTTTTGGAAACCTTCCGGCCCAGAATGATTCTTTTTGAAACCCTGACTCCGAGCGAAGAATTTTCCTTAAATTATGTTGGCGTCGGCCTGTTGTTTCTTTTGGCATTTTTTCTGATTTCTTTTTTTCGGGTCCTGGAATTTTTAAAGGATGCCAAAAGGATCTCTTTTGCCCGGCTTTTTTTATTAGCCCTTTCAGTCTTGGCCTTTATCTTTGTTTTTGGAGATTTCGCTCTTTTAAGCGATATTAACAAGCAATACCGGCATGGTCTGGCTCAGCCGGAGTGGCCGGTTTTGTATTTAGTAATGGGCGGGCAGTTAATCAGCGTCTTGATTCTGACAATTGCTCATCTTTTGGCCTTTAGGAAAAAAAGGACTGCCAAGGTAGAAAAAGATATTAATGTTTTTATGATAGCTCAGTATCTCGGTCTGTTTTGCGGTACCATTGGATTTTGTTTTATCGTTTTGAATTTCTTTTTCCCTCGGCCGTTATGGATGATCAAGCTTCATGTGAGTTTAACTTCGATTTTTTTTCTGATGCCTTATGTTTTAACTGTTGGTTTTTGGCTTTTGATCAAAATTAGGGAAAAGGGTGCATGGCTTGATGAAAAACAGTTTCAGGATGTTGGCCGGGCTTCATTTTTAACTCTGATTGTCAGTTTGCCGGTAATGAGTTTTCTGTTTTTCTGGGACTTCTTCAATCCCAATGATGTTTTATCTGCCTTATGGTTTCCTTTTTATGCCCTGCTCAATCTGGCGTTGTTTTCTTTTTTTAACCTTTATCAAAACCGCAACTTAATTGGGAAAAAATAATTTTGACTGGGACTTGACTTGTTTTCTTCAACCTGCTTATTTTTAAAGGCAGGCAGTCTTGGATGAAAAAGAAATTAGATCTTTCCCGAATTATTACTCACGAGGAAATAGTTAACCGTAATGGGGGAGGTTTCTTTCGCCATGGTTTAAGCCATCGTTTGCGGGTTTTAATTTTGGCAGTGCTGATTGCCGAAGAGTTTGAGAAAGCGGTAGATTTAGAATCAGTTGTTTTAGCGGCCCTATATCACGATATTGGCCGAAAAAGCGATTTTGATAATCAAGAACACGGGGAGGCCTCGGCTCGTTGGGTTAGGGAAAATCTTGCCAGCTTTCATCCTGAAATAGGCAGGGAAAAGCGGGAAAAAATTGCCCGGCTTTGTCAGCAGCATAGCCGGGAAGACGAACCCGGGATTGCTGCTGATCCCGAACTTCAAGTTTTGAAAGATGCGGATGCTTTAGACAGGGTTCGCTTTTTTGTTTTTTCCCGATTGAAAAAGGGTTTTTTGAGAACAGCGGCGGCTCGCCGGATTCTGAGCCGGAGAATTCCGCAGAAACTTATCAAGGCCAGCGGGGGATATAAATGTGAACTTTATCCCGAGAAGGGGTATCAAGGGCTTTGCCGGGCGGTTTTGAAGCTGGGACTGCCGGTCAGGTTGCCGCTTAATCCGCTTCTAAGATTGACTAAAGAGGAGATCAAAAAAATCCTTAACCACTTAGGCAAAAGAGAGAGTCGGGCGGAAGCCAAAAAATTTTTTTCCCCAGCGGAGATCGAACTGCTTGGCCTTTGGCTTTGTTTGAGAAAAAAAATCAGCGCCAGAAAAAAGCAAAGAAAAGAGATTATTGCCCGGGCGTTTGAAAAGTCAGAGATTTGCCAGACGGAAAGAAAACTGATTGATTTATCAAAAGAGATTAAAACTCAGCAGGAAATTTTTACCAGGAAACTCGATCAGAATGAAGGGCAAATTATCTCTACTCTCCGCCTGCTGAAAAACAGGTTTCGGGAAATTAAGAAGATTGGCCGGCTCCACCGGGCTTTTTTAAACCATCACGTGCGTCTGGCGGCGGACAAAAACCAATCACTTTCGAATCTTTTTTTAAAGAATTCCCACTTGGCCAGAGAAAAAATTAATCCGGCCGCTTATCTTAAATCAAAGAAACTGAGTCGTTTAACTAAGCTTTTTTTGGCTAGTTGCCAGCTTAGAAAAGGTGATTCTTGCCGGGCATCCACGGCAATCTTTCTTATCAATCGCAATTTTCTTCGCGGTCAGCCTAATCGTCTGGCGGTTTACCGGCTGCTTATTGGTTTGGGCCAGAAAAAGGCTTTAAAGCCGGAGGCTAAAAAGCATTGTCTTGGATTAATGGTGATTAAAAACAAAATAGCTGCCGATTTGGTCGTAGAAAAGGGAATAGAAACTTTAACCGAAGAGATTAATCCCTATTTTACTTTCTTTTTTGATCAGCAAAAGGAACATCAGCAGGAGGTGGTTTTGTTAATAAGGACATTTTGGTATCTGTTGGGGCCGAACCTAAAATTCTGGAATCGCCAACTTCTGCCGATTCTCCTCAATCGATCCCTGGGTAATTTGGCTGTGCTGAAAAAGACTGTTAAACTTTTAGGGTCGGAGAGTTTGGAAAATAAATGGCTTTTTCTTGTCCGGGCAGAGCTTAAAAACCGTCGCAAAAAGGAGCCGTACTACGAGACGATCATCGAGTACATCGGAAAAAGATCGGACCAGAATTACCGCCAGACTATGCGAAAATTAGGTCTGAAAAGAATTTCCAGGGCAAAAGTGGCAGGATCTGATTTTGAGCTTTGTATTAATCTGCCGAGCGATATCTTAGCTGAAATTATCCAGAAGGAGCAAAGGTTTTTTAATTTTTTTAACAAGATGAGAGAGGAAAAACCCCGGGCGCAAATTTCCAAGCTTTTAGAGCCGGTGATCATGCTGCCCCGGCTAAATTCATTTAAAGAAACAGCCGCTTTAATCAGGCAGCCGAATCGTTCTTACCAACAGCCTATTTACGGTTATCTTGCCAGAAGTAGCTTAAATTTTCCGGCTCAGGAAAGATATGCCAATATCCTAAATAAACAAATGATTCGGCTTTACGGCAGCACGACGGTTATCCTGAAAAAAGAAGTTTGCCGGAGGACGATTTTTTCTCTTTTAGATGCGGTTTATTCTCATCGGGAAAAACACGTTGCCTATGAGGAGGCCAAAAAGCTTCGCATTGCCCTGGATAAGCATTTTTTGAAAATTCATTTTAAGCATAAGTTTTTTAGTTTTTTTGTCACCTATATTGAGGCTAAATTTCTGGGAGGAGTCGGTGTTAATGATTTTGCTAAGATCAGAATTCCCTTTTTAGCCTATTTAAAGCATAAAAAAATTCTTGCCAAACTTAAAAACCAACAGCCGGAGTTGAAGATTGAGCCTCTCTATCCTTTTTGACTTACGAACTCATTTCTTCTTTAAGATAATCCTGGATTTCTTGCCAGTTGCCTGCTCCCGATTTGGGAATAAGGATGAACTGGCCGATGGGGGAAGTCGAGGCGGTTAAGACATTCTGATCGGTCAAATTGATTTTTTTAATCTCATATTCCCCCGGATCAATCCCCAGCTTTAAAAATTGAGGAATAGTTTCTTGATTGATATCGGTTTGGACTAAGGAAATGGCCTGGCGGTAGAAATCCAGGGGGTTTTTAAAAATTTCCAGGCCTAAAAGCTTATTTTTCAAGCCAATCAAAACTGCCTGCTGACGCTGGCTTCGGGCAAAATCGCCTCCGTGTTGGCTGGAGCGACGGGAGCGGACAAATTTTAAAGCTGTTTCTCCGTCCATCACTTGAAGGCCGGCTTCAAAGTAGAGGTGGTCAAATCGGCAGGAAAGAGCCCGATCAATTTCTGTTTTATTTTTGGTTGCCAAAACCTTGCCAAATTCTTCATCCGACAGACCGCAGGCGTCATTTTCCCGGCCCTTAATCGGATAAAAAGGATCATCAAAGGCAATCGGAACATTTACCTCAATGCCGCCCAACCGGTCGATCAGGCTGGTAAAACCGCCAAAATTTATTGCGGCAAAAAAATCAACCGGCAATCCCGTAACCTCATTAACCACTTTTTTGCTTAAAGATCCGCCGCCCTGAGCAAAGGATTCGTTGATTTTTTCCCAATGTTCGGTTTGGAAATCGGCGGCCAGATTGACCCAGAGATCGCGGGGAATCGAGATTAAGAAAGCTTTTTTGGTTTCATAATTAAGCTGAATTAATTGCAGGGTGTCAGCCAGATGACTGCCTGAGTGTCCGGGCCCGCCATAGCCGATCAGGAGGGTGTTTATAAAGCCCTTTTCGTAAATATCAGGAGCGGGCGGGATCGGTTCAGTCGGGACTGAATAGGGAGTGGCGGTTAAATTTAAAGGGGGAATCGGCGAAAGCGGTTCTTTTGATTCGGGCCGGTAAAAAAGGGCAAAAAGACCGGCTGTCAAAAGACCGATCAGCAGCGGTCCCAGAATAAACCAGTTCTTTTTTTCAAGTTTAAATTTCATGATTTAAATAGATTAGTAATTATTCACGCTCGCGGATTTCTCTTTTGGAACCGGCGGGAATCCGGTTGTCAAAGAAACTGAGCCATTACCTGAATTATAACACCCGGGGAATATTTAAAAACCTATGGTAGAATGAGAAGATGATTGTTTTGGGGATTGATCCGGGGATTGCTCTGACCGGCTGGGGATTAGTCAGAAAAAAAGCAAATCCCGAACTGATTAACTTTGGCTGTATTAAAACTCTGCCTGAAGTTCCTTCCCAGGAAAGGCTTTTTAAAATTTTTGAAGATTTGGAAAAGATTATCAAAGACTATCGGCCGAAGATAATGGTAGCGGAAAAACTTTTTTTTAACACTAATGCTAAAACTGCTTTAGCGGTCGGTGAAGCCAGAGGAGTGATAAAGATTTGTGCAGTCAGAAACCGCCTTCCTCTGGTAGAGTTTACTCCCCTTCAGGTTAAAAACAGTCTGACCGGGTACGGTCGGGCGGAAAAAAAGCAGATTCAGGCAATGGTCAAGATTTTGCTTGGGCTTTCTGAGATTCCCCAGCCGGATGATGCGGCGGATGCGCTGGCGGTTGCTTTAACTTATTGCTTTTATCACCCAAATTTGGAAAAATGAGAAAGAGCGATGATTGGTTATTTAAAAGGAAAAATTCTGGAAAAGGATCCGGAAAGGCTTTTGCTGTTGGTAGACGTGGCCGGAGTGGGTTTTTTAATGGCTGTGCCGGATTATGTTTGGCAGAAGAGTGTTAAAGGCGAGGAAAAAGCCTTTTTGGTTTATACTCATCTTCGCCAGGATGAAATTTCTCTTTACGGTTTTTTGAAGCCGGCCGACAAAGAGATCTTTGTAAAAATGATTTCGGTTTCCGGCATCGGGCCTCGTTTAGGTTTGGCGATTCTCTCATCCGGCCGTGGGTCTCAGCGGATTATCAAAGCTATCAGCGAGGCGGAAGTTGACTTTTTTGTAGCGGTCAAGGGGTTGGGCAAAAAAAGCGCCCAAAGGTTGATCGTTGATTTAAAAGAGCAAATAGGCGGCTTGAAAGAATTGGAATTTGAAACCGAGCAAGATCAGGATCTTCTTGAGGCTTTGAAGGGGCTTGGTTTCTCCAAAGAAGAGATTAAAAAATCAATAAAGGGAATCAGCAGAGAATTGCCTCTGGAGGAAAAACTCCGTCGAGCCTTAAAGCAGTCACATGAGTAAAAAGATGCCGCTTGAAACAATCAATCAGGAAGAAGTTTTTGAAGAAAGTTTGAGACCCAAAAAGATGGATCAGTTTTTGGGACAGGAGAAAATTAAGCAGAAATTGGGAATTTTTATTCAGGCAACACAAAAAAGAAAGGAGCCGCTTGATCATCTCCTTTTATACGGGCCGCCGGGTTTAGGCAAAAGCACTCTTGCACATTTGGTTGCGGCTGAGCTGGGGGTTAATATTCGGGTAACTTCAGGCCCGGCAATTGAGCGGAGTGGAGATCTGGCCAGTATTCTTACCAATCTTTCTGAAGGAGAGATTCTTTTTATTGATGAGGTTCATCGTTTGAACAAGCCGGTTGAGGAGTCTTTATATCCGGCCATGGAAGATTATTGTCTGGATATAATTCTCGGCAAGGGTCCTTCAGCCAGGACGGTCCGGCTGGAATTGCCTAAGTTCACTATTGTAGCGGCGACAACCCGGATTGGGCTGTTATCTTCGCCGATGCGGGATCGGTTCGGAGCCATTTTTAGAATGGAATTTTATTCAAATGAGGCTTTGGCTAAGATTCTGGAGCGATCCGCTAAAATTCTGAAGGTTTCCTTAGAGTCCGAATCGGCTTTAATTCTGGCCGGCCGTTCCCGGGGAACACCCAGAATTGCCAATCGGATTTTAAAAAGAGTCAGGGATTTTGCTCAAATCAAAAATCAGGGAGTGATCGACCGGCCGATTCTTAATGAGGCATTGTCAGTTTTGGAGATAGACGAGTTTGGTCTTGACAAAGCTGATCGGGATTATCTGACAGCACTTTGTCTGGACCATCAGGGCGGCCCGGTTGGGGTGGAAACTTTGGCGGTAACAATTTCCGAAGATACAGGGACAGTTGAAGAGGTAATTGAGCCCTTTTTAATGCAGCGGGGTTTTTTGAAAAGAACCCGGAAAGGCCGGGTGGCTACTCCCAGGGCTTTTAAACATTTAAAATTACCGTTGTCAAAACAAGAACAGGGCAGACTTTTCAGCGCTTGATTTTTTAAAATGAAAAAGAAAAACCAGTCAAAACAAACAGTCCGGCCGGGAAGGCTTTTCGGGATTACTTTTTTACTCTTAATCTTAGTCTTTTTTTTCTCACTGAGGGGGAAAAGACAAGATTCGGGTGACTGGCGGACATATCGGCATCCGGAGGCTGGTCTTAAATTCAATTACCCGAAAGAGTATGTGGTAACTCCGGGAGGCGGGGGAATTTATCTGGGTCAAGAGGGATTGCCGACCCTGCTTTATGTAAAGATAATAGAGAATGAACATCAACTTAATCCGAAGCAGTGGCTTGAAAGTCTGTGTGATGAATGCCGGCAGGAAATTGTAAAAAATCATCAGCTTTTGGAGCTGGAGTTCAATCATCTCCCGGCACTAAAATTAGTAAGGATCCAACCGCCGGGGACCGAAACGGAGTTTTTTTTTGTGATTGCCACGCCGGAAAGAATTTATCATTTTAGTTTTAGCCCCGGACCTGAGGAGCAGGAGCTACCTGAAGCGATTTTGTCAAGTCTCCGGCTGTCTTAAAAAAAATTTATTAAAGGAAGAACTGAATGGCTAAAAAGAAAAAAACAAATAAATCCGGGTTTAAAAGACTCTTTTTTTGGGGTCTGCTGCCGGCTTTGGTTTTGGCCGGTTTAGTGCTGGGATCTTCAATCAGATCGGTTAATCGGGAAAGCGATCGCTGGGTAAAAGAAACTGCTCTCTTAGGCGAATTTGATCCTGAGGCAAAAATTGCTTACTTTCAAAACGAATTAAGACATTTTGATTTTGAAGAAATTTTTCCGACCTCTCAAAGTCTGGCATTTAAAAAAGGTGCTGTTTTGGGAACTTCTGCGCCTGAGCGGTGGGTAGAGGTTGATCTCTCTGAGCAACGGCTTTTTGCCTATGAGGGTGATCAATTGGTTTGGGATTTTGCCGTTTCGACTGGAAAATGGGCAAAAACTCCGACGGGAGATTTTCGGGTTTGGCTGAAATTAAAATATACTAAGATGAGTGGCGGTTCAAAAGAGAAAAGAACCTATTACTATCTGCCGAATGTCCCCTATGTGATGTATTTTTATCAGGGATATGGATTGCACGGAACTTACTGGCATCAAAATTTTGGCGAGCCGATGAGTCACGGTTGTGTCAACATGGCGACTCCGGAAGTAGAAAAAATATTTTATTGGAGCTCGCCGGTTTTACCTCCGGGTAAGAAGTCTGTCCGTGCTACTAAGGATAATCCGGGAATGAGGGTGGTTATTCATGATTAGTGATTGACAGCTAGCAGACTATATGCTAGACTGCCAAATTATGGAATCAGTTATTTGTTGTTAGGATTTTTTAATCATGGCTTTATTGCTAGGAAAAAACAAATCGGATTTGAAGGATTCTTCAAAAAAACGCGGGCGGCAAAAAATTAGTTCTAATCATTTCTCGGATCTGCCTTTGGTGCCGGTAAGAGGAACCGTGATTTTTCCCCATACGGAGCTGGCTTTAACTTTTGGCCGGCCGCGGTCAATTGCTGCAGTTGAGGCGGCTTCTAAGAAAAATAACCTTCTTTGTCTGGTAAGTCAGAAAGACGCCCAGATTGATCGACCGGGAGAAAAAGATCTTTATTCGATTGGAACTCTGGCCAAAATCATCAGGCTTTACCCGGCTGAAGAAGCGGTTTACGCTCTGGTTAAAGGCTTAAGCCGGGTGGAGATTCGGGAGTTTACTCAGGATCAGCCTTTTTTTCGGGTCAAAGTGAAAATCCTGCCGGAGATTTTAACGGCTGATAACGAAACTCAGGCTCTGGCGGCTTATTTGAAGAGAAGCTTCAGGAAGGCGGTTAATTTAGGCAAATCAGTTGAGTTAACGACAGTAATGAAGTTAATGACTTCAGAGATTGATTTATCGGAATTGGCTGATCAGATTGCGTTAGCATTGGATGTTTCAACTGAGGAGAAACAAGTCCTTTTAGAAACGCTTCAGGTTAAAAAAAGACTGGAAAAAGTAGTTAGTCTTATTTCCCATGAACTTAAAGTTTTAAGGCTGGAGCAAAAGATCGCGACCAAGACTAAAGATAAGTTTGAGAAATCAGCCCGAGAGGCAATGTTGAGAGAAAGGAAGAAGGTAATCGAAAAAGAATTGGGCGAGGCAGATGAAGAGGAGCAGGAAACCAAAGAATTGAGACTTAAGATCAGAAAAGCAATGATGCCTCGGGAAGTAGTAGTCAAAGCTAAAAAAGAATTGAAAAGGCTTTCTCGCCTTTCGCCCAATCATCCCGAGAAAGGCTACATCAGAACCTATCTTGATTGGCTGGTCGAATTACCCTGGTCTAAGTCAACTCCCAATAAGACCCGGATTGAAAAGGCGGCTAAAATTTTGGATGAAGACCATTATGGTTTGGATAAAATAAAAGAGAGAATTATCGAATATCTGGCGGTAATGAAGCTGAAAAGCCGGAATGAGACAGGGAAGCAGTCCAAACAAGTGAAAAAGAAATTATCTTCTGGACAAAGGAAAGAAGTGGGTGGCCCGACTATCCTTTGTTTTGTCGGCCCGCCGGGAGTGGGTAAAACCTCAATCGGAAAGTCAATTGCCCGGGCTTTAGGGAGGAAATTTGTCCGGATGAGTTTGGGTGGAATCAGAGACGAAGCGGAAATCAGAGGCCATCGCCGGACCTATGTCGGTGCCATGCCGGGCCGAATTATTCAGGGAATTAAAAATGTCGGCACTCGCAATCCTGTCTTTATGCTTGATGAGATCGATAAAGTGGGGGCTGATTTTCGGGGTGATCCTTCGGCGGCCTTGCTTGAGGCTTTGGATCCGGAACAAAATTTTGAATTTTCCGATCATTATCTTGAGGTGCCCTTTGATTTGACCGGAGTGATGTTTATTACCACGGCGAATGTTCTTCATACAATTCCGCCGGCTTTGAGAGACCGGATGGAGGTGATCCGTTTTCCCGGCTATACCGAAGACGAGAAATTTTTTATCGCCAAGAAATTTCTGTGGACCAAACAGCTGAAAGCCAATGGTTTGGGGGAAAAAGAAGTGGCGATCTTAGATGAGGTTTTAAAAGAGATAATTTCCCGTTATACCCGGGAGGCGGGGGTAAGAGATTTGGAAAGAAATTTGGCTGCTATTTGTCGGAAGCTGGCACGGAAGACGGCTGAGGGAAAGAAAATGATTAAAGCAGTTGCCAGAACTGATATGAGAAAGTTCCTGGGCCCGACTAAGTTTACTCCGGTTCTGGCGGAAAAAAAGGATGAGGTGGGAATGGCGACTGGCTTGGCCTATACTGAGGCCGGCGGTGATGTTTTGTTTATTGAAGTAGCTTTGATGCCGGGAAAAGGAAGTTTGCTTTTGACGGGCAAATTGGGCAAGGTAATGAAGGAATCGGCCAAAGCGGCTTTTTCCTATGTCAGAAGCCGCTGGCAGGAGTTGGGGCTGAAAAAGGATTTTTACAAAAGCTTGGATATCCACATTCATGTTCCTGAAGGAGCGACTCCTAAAGACGGGCCTTCGGCCGGGATTGCGATTGCTTCGGCTCTGATTTCGGCTTTTACAAAACAGCCGACTTTTAAAGATGTTGGTTTAACCGGAGAGATTACCCTTAGAGGCCGGGTTCTGGAGGTGGGAGGGATTAAAGAAAAGGTCATTGCCGCTCATCGGGCCGGTCTGAAAACGGTGATTTTGCCGAAGGAAAACAAGAAAGATCTGGAAGATGTTCCCAAAAAAGTCTTAAAGGATATTAAGTTTATTTATGTTTCCCACATGGATCAAGTTCTGAAAGTAGCGATTAAACCGGCAAGCAAAACTTCAAGGCAGTCTCCGGCCAACTGAAGTTGTGGTGAATTATTTCAGTTTTAAACTTCCCTGAAGAGGGCTGGTTTTCTTAAAGCCGGACAAATGATCAGGCCCAAGCCGATTCCCAGGACCCCCAGGGTGGGAATCAAGAAACCGCTTGTCGGCATTGCCGCCGGAGTGCCTGTTTCACTACTGACAGGTGCTCCCAATTCGGAAGGGCCGCTTGATCCGGTGGTTAGAGTGAAAGAAATCGTTGTTCCTTCTGAGGTAAAGATCAGATTATGGTCAGCATTAGCCAAAGCTTCGGGTGGTAGCCAGCTCCATTGTTCGCTGGCATTGACTGTTGTAGAATAAGAGGTGCCGTCAAGGGTGACACTCACGCTGGCGCCATTGGTACCGGTTCCGGAAAAGGTTGGTTGATTGCCGGTGTACCACATTTGCGAATAAATTTGCGAAGAAACATCAAGGGCGCCAATTGAGTTAAGTTTAAACTCGGCGGCGCAAATCGGGGAAGTGAAAATCAGGAAATTAATCAAAAGAAAACTGAAAACAACGGGCAGTTTAAATTTCATTTCCTCTCCTTTAAATCAAATTAGGTTAGATTATATCCATTAAATACTGGTTTGATTGGGATGTCAAGATGAAGGCAAAAAGGCGTTTACTCAGTTTCTTTGGCAATCCGGGGTTATTCGATTCCGGATCGAAATCTGCAGACGGTCGGGGGTCGTTACCTTTGTCAAAGAATATGAGTAATTACGCGGAAAGACAAGTCAGATTGGCGGGTAAGGTAATTTCGATTAAAAATGCCCTGATATGTTTTTTAATTGGCTTCCTGGCTTTTGCTCTTAGATTCTTTCCCACCTTTCTGGCCTGGTTAAAGAGAGGTGAAAAAGTTTTCATCGGAACCAACTCGCTTTTGACCCAGGAGGATGTTTGGGTTTACCTGGGCGACATTATGGTGGGTAAAAAGGGCCACCTCCTTTTGAGGCCCCTTTTTGGCTCCGGTTTATCAAAGCCGCTTTGGGTTAAGCTCCAATATGTCTACCTCGGACACTTGGCTCGGTTTCTAAAACTGTCTCCCGAGCCGGTGATGATTTTAGCCTCTTTTTTCCTGACTATTCTTTTGGCCTTATTTCTTTATATTTTTAGCCGCTTATTTTTTTCAAAAAATGGTTGGCGTTTTTTAGCTGTGGCTATGGTTTTGCTAATCGCCCCTTTTGAAGGTTTTTTTCAAGCGGAGGCCTCAACCTACCTTTCTTTGCTGATGCCTCATTTTGTCTTGGTCCACCTTTGCCTAATTCTACTCATTTATCTTTTTTTACTAAAAACCTGGCCAAAACCAAGGGCCTTTTTTTATTTTTTTGGCTTCCTGGCAGGTTTTTTTCTTTCCTTGGTCCATTTTTTTATGACCGGGTTGGTTATTTTTATCTTTGTTTTAGGGATGATTTTTTGGCCGATTTTCAGAAAAAAAGAAAATATTTACTTATCAGGCCTTCTCTTCTTAGTCTTTCTGCCTTTTTTTATCCTTATTATGCCGACTTTGATAAATAATTCTTTTTTTGGTGGCTGGGATGAGGGGTATCGGGTCACTTTCTCAGAATTGCTTTACAATCTGATTCCTTTTATTCCCCTGCTTGGCCTTTCTTTTAAACCGGCTAAAAAAGACCCTAAGATCGCCTTTTTGGTTTTAACTTTTTTAACTCAAGCCGGGCTTTGCCTTTTATTGCCGGTTCCGGCGGCTCAAATCAGAAGCCGCCAGCGCTTTTTCGAAGGGGCCTGGATCTGGGTTAATCTTCTTTCTCTAATCGGGTTTTATTCCCTTTGGCAGCAACTCCGAAAAGGGATTCAGCCGGTTTATCTAAAAATTGTTTTTTTGATCTGTTCCCCCCTTTTTTTAAGCGGTAATTTAGGCGTTCTTTCGGCTGAGTTGGGTTGGATCAGACCAGAAAATGTCCGGCTCTATGCCACTCGGGCTGAAGCCTTGGCCTGGCAATTTTTAGAAGCGCGATGTGATTTTTCTCAGGTGGTTTACGCCAGTTTGCCGCGGGGGATTTATCTTCCTTCAAAGACCGGCTGCCGGAGTTTTATCGGCCAGCGGAGCGAAACTCCGAACTATAAAACTGAATTCTTTAAACAGAAATCGATTTTGGCCGGTGAGGTTGGACCGGATCAGTTAGCTGATTATTTTAAAGAAAAGAAAATTGATTATATTTTCTTCTCCAGTCGGGAAAACGAATCAGCGGGGATGGAGCCGGTAGGGGGTTTTAGAGAAATTTACGGAAACGAGGAGTTTGTCATTTACGAAGTAAATTCACCCCCGGGGCGTCTTTATCTTTCACCCCAGGGGTGAATGCTTATTTGAAAAGAAGCCTTGATATGGAACAAAAAACCCTCAATTCCGGATCGGAAGAAGCCCTCGATCAGGGATCTTTGCCGGGAAGAAAAAAGCTCAAGGATCTGCTTTTTGTCTTTCTTGTCGGTACCGGCGCTTTTAGCTTGCGCTGGCTACCGACTTTTTTAGCCTGGCTGAAAAGGGGAGATAAGATTTTTCTGGGAGCTAACTCGCTGATTAATCCGGTTGATATCTGGGTTTATTGGGGAGGGGTTCTCCAGGGTAAAGTTGGTTATTTTCTCTCCGCTGATATCTACGGTTCCCGGGGACAAGAGGGCCTTCTTTTGAAGATGTTTTACCTCAGCTTTGGCCACTTAGGCCGCTTCTTAAATCTGAAAGTTGAGGTTGCCTATCTAGTAGGATCTTATTTAGGGACACTCCTTTTGGCCTATGCTTATTATAAATTATCCTCCCTCCTTTTTCGGGATACCTTCTGGCGCCATTTGGCTTTTTTGGTCGCTCTGGCAGGAAAGCCATTTCTGCTCCGCCTTCCAGATGAGGCTTATTCGGCGGCCTCATTTTTTATCCTAAATTTTCCCCATTATATTTTTGACCATTTAGGAATAGTAACTATCATTTACCTCTTCTTAAGAGAAAACCAGCCAAGCAAAAAATTGTTAATTTGGGGACTCCTGGCTGGTTTTTTACTTGGCCTGGGACACTTTTTTATGGGTTGGCTAGTCCTTTTTTTATTGGCCGCGACAATGGTAGTCCTGCCGGCTTTCAGGAAAAGAAAAAACCTCCTATTGATCTTGGTTGTTTTGGCGGCGGTTTTAACGATGACTCTTTTATCGTTCCCGACACTTTTAAAAAGCTATTATGGGTTAGAGTTGACCAGCTCGGCTGCCGGCACATTCGGACTTAAAAATTTAATCTGGCCGCTGGTTTTTTTCGTCCTCCTCGCCCTCCTTTTTTTAGTGCAAGGCAAAAAAAGGCCCTGGTTGTTATTTTTTTCGCTGGCGCCGATTTTTCAATTGCTGTTAATTCTTAGTTGTCCCTTTGTTTGGCGTTTGCGATTGTTTAACAGTTTATTGATCCCCACTTCCTTTTTATTGATTGCTGTCAGCCAGCTTATTGGTCATCAATTGTCCGGGAATAAGACTGTTAAAAAAGTTCTTTTTATTTTTTTGCTTGCCTATTGTTTTGTTGACAGCTTTTATTTATTGCTGTCCGAAATTAGTTGGATTCGTGATGACAATCCGTTTTTATACGTTACTCAAAGTGAGGCTCAGGCCTGGCAATTTCTCAAAAAACGCTGCGATTTCTCTCAAGTGATTTACGCCGACTGGCTGCGAGGAATATATCTGCCCGCCAAAACCGGCTGCCGGAGCTTAATTGGGCTTAAAAGCGAAACCCCGGATTATAAAGCCGGAGTTCTTAAGCAAGTATCAATTTTATCGGGTCGGGTTAATCCCGATAATCTGGTTGACTATTTTATCGAAGAAGGAGTCAATTATATTTTTCTGACTCACCTCCAAGCCCGATCCGCCAATCTGGCAGCGGTGGAAAACTTAAACCTGCTTTATGAAAACGAGGAGTTTGTCATTTACGAAGTAAATTCACCCCCGGGGTGAATGCTTATTTGAAAAGGAACCTTGATATGAAACAAAAAACCCTCAATTCCGGATCGGAAGAAGCCCTCGATCAGGAATCGTTGCCGGGAAGGAAAAAGCTTAAGGATCTGCTTTTTGTCTTTCTTATCGGTACCGGCGCTTTTTGCCTGAGGTGGCTCCC
>JAFGMK010000009.1 GCA_016927565.1 Minisyncoccota bacterium
AAGATACATCAAACTTCCCTGGAGTCTTTGAAAGGCAAGATTACAAAGCGCTTCTTTGGCGTCTTCGAGCCCCAGCGTCAGCTCAGAAATCCCCGATAATAATCAGTCAGGCGGTCAACTACTTGATCCAAATCATAATCAAGAGCATTTTGCCGGGAATTTTTACCCAGTTTTCTTCTCAAACTCTCATTTTTCAGCAAGAGACTCATATTACCGGCCAACTTCTCGATGTCTCCGGGCGGAGATAAAAGGCCGTTATTAGTCACTAGCTCAGAAACTCCCATCGCCGCAACCCCAACAATCGGCAAGCCAAAAGCCATGGCTTCCAAAAGCGAAATTGGCTGATTTTCCGATTCGCTGGCAGTGGCAAAAAAATCAGCTGCCTCAAACAATCCCGAATCAAAAAGCTTCTCTCTTTTAATAAAACCGGTAAAAACAATGCCCTCTCTAAGCATTAATTGTCGAGCCATTTTTTTAAGAAGAGCCATCGCCGGCCCGCCGCCAACAACAATCAGTTTAGCTGCCGGACATGATTTCCGAACCAGTTTAAACGCCCGAATTAAATTATCAAGATTCTTCTCTCCTGCCACCCGACCGACATAAAGAATGTTTTTTTCACCCAGTTTATATTTGATCCCTAACTTTTTTTTATTCACCCGCCCAGGTTTTATCTTTTTTAAATCCACCGGGTTCGGAATATGAGTAATCGGCACCTCAAGACGCTGGTCTTTCAAATAACCGATCAGATGTTCCGAAGGGCTGATCAAACCGTCAAACTGATTATAAAACCATCGCTGATAACGCCAAACCCAACGATCAAATGAAGGATAAAGAAAGGCCAAGCCGGCTTTTTCAAAATTGTTCTGATAAAGAAAATAGGTATGATAAGTTCCGATCAGAGGTTTTTTCATCCTCTTCGCCGCTTTTAAAGACCACCAGCCAATTGATCCCTGGGTCTGAGCATGAATGATGTCCGGATTGAATTTCTCCGTTAGCGAAAAAATCTTTCTGGCCGGAAAGCCGACTCTCATTAAAGGATAAAACGGTAAATTAATTGAAAAAGCAGCAAACAATTTTTCTTCAAGGGGAGAATTGCCGGTTTTATAATCCGGCGCCAGAATTCTTACTTCGATCCCCTTTTTTAACAAAGCCGAGGCAACATCCCGGGTATAAAACGCCACCCCGCTAACATAAGGAGGAAAAACATCGGTGGTCAGAAGAATCTTCATTTTTTTCCATCAGCTAATTTGCCATTCTAAAACTTCCCCGGGGAATTTGCAATCCGGCGGAGTCCAAAAAAACTATTCATTCTTTTTTAAAAAGTCGCTTCATTTCAGAATAACTGAGCCGATTTCCCCGAATAAATTCTTCTTTGATCTCTTTTGAAGTTTTATAAAATTATCCGTATAACCGTCAAAGATTCCGCGCCTGATTTCTTTTTCAAACAAAACCGTCAATTTATGACCTTCAAACTTTTGGATTTCTTTTCGCCGGATCTGACTGGCTAGCCCCCTGGCCTGAAGAGCCCTTTTTCTAATCTCTGCCGGACTCACTGGTTGCCATTTTTTCGTCTTTAACATCTCCCAGGCGAGGGTTTTTTCCCGAGCGCTGAAACGAAAAACATGAACCTTAATAAAGGCCATTTTTTTAATTAATCCAAGCGAGGCCAAAAAATCTTTTCTGGTCTCTCCCGGAAAACCCACAATCAAATCCGTGCTAATCGTCACTCCCGGAATTGTTCGTCTTATTTTCGTGATCTTTTTTTTAAACTCTTCCGGGGTATATTTTCTACCCATTTTCTGCAAAATTCTTTCTGAACCCGACTGAAGCGGGATATGAAAATGGCGGCAGAGCCTGGTTTTTTCCCGACTCTTCTGATATTCTTCGGCATAAAGACCGGCCAATTTATCATCAATTACTTTTATTCCGATCGAGCCGAAGCGGATTCTGGCGATCTTTGTATGGCTCAAAACCTCTCTTACCAGCGGTGCGATGCCGGATTGATATAAACTGAGATTTATTCCGGTTAAAACTACTTCTTTGATTCCCCGATTCATCCAGGCATTAATTTCAGCCACGACTTCTTCAATTGGCTTTGAAATTTTTTTGGATCTTAGATAAGGCACCAGGCAATAAGCACAGAATTGATCACAACCATCCTGGATTTTAACCGGCACTCTGGCTGAAGTAAGCGGAGAAAGAAACATTTTTCTGCTGCTATGATTCGAATCACAGTAGCAGAAAAATTTTCTTCCCAGCAATGAAATTAAACGGCTCTTTTGCCGATTGTCAAACAATCGGTCGGCAGAAATAAACTTTTCTTTTTTAAGCCGCCAGAAAGCCGGCCCGCAACCAACAATTGCCAAAAAAGCCTCAGGAAATCTTTGTCTCAAAGACCGGGCCAGCTGCTTAACTTCTTTTTCCGCCTTTTTAGTCACCATACAGCTGTTAATCACCGCCAGATCGGGAAAGTTTCCTTCCCCGGCCGGCTGGCAGCCGGCATTTTGAAGCCCTTTTTCAATTTCGATTGATTCAGCCTGATTTGCTCGACAGCCAAAGGTTTTGATATAGTAGGTTTTAAACCGGTTAATCACGGTCTGTCTTAAAAATGAAGAAAAGATCGGCCGGTTCCGGGCTTTAAATCTTTCTATTCAATCACTTCTTCCGGCTCTTCGATTACCCGATCATTACTAACCGGACCGCTGGCGCCCGAGTCGTAAGGAGCAGCAAATCCTTCCGCGACCTCATTCTCAAGAGGAACGAATCTAAAACTGGAAAGCACCTGCTGATAAATCGATTCCCAATCGCCCTTCTCATCAGGTGTCAGCTTAATCAGAACCAGGGCATCCACATCAATAATTGCCGTGACCAATCTTTTGGGGTCTTGATAGGCAATTTTTTTAGCTGGCCGGCCGTCAAGCCGGCTGTTGAGAATCTGACCGGCACTCAACTCTTCAGCTGCCCAGTCTTCAATGTCAGTAAAATCAGTCTCCTGAACCAGAATTGTTACCCCCCCCTCTTGCCCCAAGCGGCTCAAATCCAAATGGGCATAACTTTCCTGATCTTCTTCATGGGGATCGATTAAAACTGATTTGGGATAAGTGAAGACAAAACCGGCCGGATCTTCCCAACTTAAAACCGGCTCTTCAGACAAAACCTGCCCTTCCGGTTTTCCGGCCGGCAAATCAAATTGGCTGCCTTCTTTTTCAGGCCGGACCAGCCAATAAACAACCCCTCCTAAAACCAGGAAGATCAACAGGAAAATCAACAGCCAGTTGCGGAAGTTTTTAGTCACTAAACCGATCATAGAATTAAAAACAAACACTTGTCAAGCCGGTTTAAAAAAGATATTGTTAAACCAAATGAAATTTACCAGATTCTTAATCAGCGTTTTTTGCCTGCTTGCCTTTTCTTATCTTTTCCCCCGGTCAGCCTTAGCCGCCAAAAAACGGCCTCCCCGAGGCTCAAGAAATACTGTTCAAGCTGCCTCCAAAACAACCTCTGCCAATCTAACCACTTCGACTCAAGGAATCAGAACTAAAGTCAGATTCAGACCCGACCGCCTCGGGCTATTGGTCGCATTTTCGGGTTTTGAAAGAGTCAGTTCGGTTACCTACAGCCTCAGCTATACCAGCAACGGAGTTCCTGAAGGAATCGGCGGCACGATCACCTCAGGACCAGGAAATGAAGAAAGAGAGCTTCTTTTTGCCACCTGCTCTTCCGGAATCTGCCGCTGGCACCAAAACATCCAAAACGCCAGATTAGTCATCAGCAGCAAGCTGAAATCAGGCATTACTGTCCGCAAACCCTACCGGATTAAAGTTTAGCGAAGAACTTAGTTTCCCCTTAACCCCTTTGCCACCACCTCATCTATCATAATCGTCACTCTCTCCCCAACTGTCCTTAAGACCGAAGACGGACAAGCTGGTTCGATTGGACCCCAAAGGGCTAATTTAAAACGCTCAGTATATTTACCAGACCCCTGGGCAACTTGTAAAATCTTTTTCGATCTTAATATCGTTCCGATTCCTTGGGTTAAAGCCTGACCCGGCGAGTCCTGACCCCTTTCCTCTCGATCCCGTTTAATCGTCTCTTTTGAGAGTTTCACCACATGAGTCAAGCTATCAAAAGGCGTCCCCGGTTCGTCAAACGCAATGTGACCGCCCGGCCCAATTCCCAAAATTGATAAATCAACCGGGTATTTTTTTAGCAGTCGCTCGTAACGATCTGCTTCTTTATCCGGATCCGGGGCTAACCCATTAAGCGGAAAGGTATTCTCCGACCTAATTCTAAAGGGCTTAAAAACCAATCGGTTAAGATAATTTACAAAGCTGTATTCCTTTTCGGGCCCACAAGGATAGTACTCGTCCAAATGAAAAGCTTTGGTTTGAGAAAAGTCTGCCTTACCCTCAGCTACTAACTGACCTACCTTTTGGTAAAAAAGAACCGGGCTATTACCGGTAGCATAAGAAACTACCGCAGTGGTATTTCTAGAAACTAAACCTGTCAAAAATTCTGCCGCCGCCCGAGCCAACTGCTCGTTGTCCGGATAAACCAGAATCTTTTTTATCTCCGGATGCTCTATTTTTCGAAACCGAGCATTTTTAGGCATAGTTAAACATCCTACCACAATCCAAGCTCAAAATTAACCCCCAGAAAATTACTCTCAGGCCAACAAAAAAGCTGGTTTTAAAACTTAATCTTTTCTCCCACTTGAAGTTAACCCCTCCCAGCGGGAATAACTCCCGCTTAAGCAAAAGATTTAAATATGATAAAATGCCCTTATCTTAAAACAATTTAAGGAGTTGAAAATGGCTAAAAAAGGACCCCGGCAACCATTTGGCTTAGTTTGTGAAACGTGCAAATCACAAAACTATATCAGTCAAAAAAACAAGGTTAATACGCCGGACAAGGTGGAATTTAGAAAATTTTGCCGGAAATGCCGGAAAGTAACCCTCCATAAAGAAGTCAGCAAGCTGAAATAGCCGGAAATAGGGGCGTCGGTTAACGGCAAACCACGGGTCTCCAAAACCCGGACTGGGGGTTCGATTCCCTCCGCCCCTGCTTTATGCCTAAAAAAGCCCTTGTTATCAGGCTTTTTCTCTGATATAAGCTTCAATATCGTTCTTTACTCCCTCATGATCTACCAACCTCAGGGCTTCTTCTGGACTTAACCATCTAAACTCAGTATGTTCTCCAGAAATTTCAACCTTCTCACTTTTAGCCTTGCACCAAAAGATAATCCCTACAAGTTCATTTTCGGGAATCTTTTTGCCTCGATAAAGATGAAAGATGGTCAGAGGTTTGATTACTTCAATTTCAATCCCAGCTTCCTCCATCACTTCTCGTTTTAACCCCTCATAAGGATCCTCGTGCTGATCAATCCTTCCGGTAATTTCTTCCCAAATACCGGGGCTAAAATCTGCTTTTAGATTACGTTTTAAAAGAAGGATCTTGTCTTCGGTTGGATGCTCAATAATGGCCCCCATCGAAACCTGGAATCTTCCCGGAGGTTTAACCATATGATCACCATTATATCAACCGAAATCAGGCAAAGGCAAAACAGAGGCACAATTAGAAGAACTAATTAATTAAAAAGGCTTGCTCTTTTTCAACTAGTCTTTTAAAAACCTAAGCGCAGATTTTAAACCATATTCTGCATTATCAACAGCATCCCCCTCATTAGGGGTAAGTGTTACTTCCTCCCCACCAGCTGTTGTTTTGCCATTAACTCACCTTGGAGGTGTCTTAGGTAGGACACCTCGGTAATAAAAAGCTAGGCTAATCTTTCCAAGTCAGATGCTTGATTTTCTCCAACTCTCTTTGATAGTCAGCTTGATTAAAAACAAACCTCTGGTAATCCTTTTCATCCATAAAAGAATCAAGAACAAGGCTTTTTTTCAAGAATCCATTCTGGTTGATTCCAAGATAATTTGGCAAAGATGACCAGGGATATTCTTTTAGGTCTTCTAGGGTCTTTACCACGAAAGATGAGTAAGGATTAAGATGGATGTATCTTGAAAGATGTAAGAGCTGCTCGTTTGTTTCGACTCTTTTAGCTTTAAACTGGCCTTGGAATAAAGAACCAACTCTTTTTTTCCTAAGATTGAAGTATTTAGTATAGCTGTTTTGGATCAGGCCCATAAACTTAGATATTCCCTCTTCTGTCGACTGTGTAAGAAGAAAGTGGAAATGATTAGGCATTAGGCAAAAACAAATTATCTCTACTAAATGCTTTTTTTTCTGAGTAAGCTCGTTTAAAAACTCATCTCTTTTCTTTCTTGAAAGAATCAAAAACTTAGAAAGTCTTAGCGAAGGAGATAAAAACTGATAAAAAGAAATTGTTCTTAAAAACCTCTGGCGATCTCGTTTACCGGAAAAAATTGGGCGATACTCAACCCCTCGGTTAAAAAGATGGTAAATCTCACCAGTTGCTAAAACTGTTTTTCTGCCTGGCATATTAATCAGATATTAATCATTCGATTCCAGGGTGTCAAGGAGAAGACACCTCCAAGGTGAGAATGGAGAAGACACCTCCAAGGTGAGAATGGGTGTGAGAATGGGTGAGAATGAAGGTGAGAATGCCAATCTTTCAATTAATTCTTATAGTTGTGTCCTTAGGATCACCTAATATATACTCGAGTAGCTAGAGGATGAAAATATAATAATCAAACTAACAGATTTTAAATGGCTCAGCTCTTTAACTTAAAAAATATTCCTTTTAAACCCCATGCTGTTACTCTGGTCTCAGGGTTTTGGGACCTCTTTCATATCGGCCACCTCAAAGCTTTTATAAAATTTAAAGAGATTGGCAATCCCCTAGTAATCGGGATCCTCTCCGACACTGCTTGCCGCCGAACTAAAGGCCCTTCTCGACCGATTATTAGCGAGCAGGATAGAGCCATGATTGTTAGTAATATCATTCATGTCGATTATGTTTTTGTTACCCCCTACTTTTACATAGATAAAAACGGCTATGTATTGAGAAGAATAAAACCTAAGGTAGTTGTTTTTTCCCTTGGGGACAAACAGCCCCTAGTTAGCAATAAAGAAATCACTTTTATTAAATCAAAAATGCCTGAAATTAATATCGTCAGAGTTCCCCGTCAAAGTCAAACAGTCTCGACAACACTTTTGATAAATAGAATTAAAAACCTGTAACTGAAACTCGCCAAAATACCTTTTCTAGACCCACAGCACAAGTGCCTATTCCCTCAAGCGAGACAAGGCCTTAGGGCAATCTGGTTGATAAACCAGGTTCTAACAAAGTGGTCCGACAAGTCTTCGACGATAAGCCTGTCGAATCCGCTCAGGCCTTCGGCTCAAAGGCTCAGGCTCGAAGAGATTTTCAATTCACTAGCCCCTGCTGCGTAGCTTCAAAAACAAAAAAACTTAAGAAGAAAGTAATTTAGAAATACTAGCGACAATCCTCTGATGATCAGAGACTAAGTCGTTTGGCCTTAGAAAAGATTCTTGATAGCCCAAATCCTGCTGGCGAACTGTCAATAAGGCAGTTGTGGGAATTTCGGTCACTACCCTTCCTTGCCAGCCAAGATCTTTTATTGCCGTCAATATTTTACTTACCTGACTTTCACCCGAGCCACTAAGCAAGTCTTTTAATTCTTCAAGAGTATCCACTCCAGGCTTTGGAGCATCAATTCTCCCGACCGAAATATGAATCTCTCTGGTATTCCTCAAGAGCCTTTCAATAGTTTTACTCCAAGGATTTAATCCCTCCTCACTGTTATCTCTAAAGTGGTGAGTATCAAGACAAAACCCCTCATAACCAAGCACCGCCATGGCTTCTTCTAGCTCATCTATAGTTCTAATACCCCAAGCGCTCATCAATTCGGGAGAAGGCTGAAATGTCTTTTCAGCAAAGAGCTTTTGGGAAACAGAATCTTTCTTTAAATCTCCCGAAGGGTATAAAACCACTGGCAAATCCCTACCGATAACCTTCTGAAGATCTCTTAAGTCAGCTAATGAATCTATCGATTGTGGCAAAAGACAAAATTGAAAAAAGAAAAAAGCAGACTTTGAACGAGTAAAAATATCACTAAATCCTGCTCCAAACCCCTGGTGGCCACATTGTATATAGTCCTTATCTCTTTCTTTTAAAACTCCCAGTTTAACCTGCAAAGATCCAAGCCGGGTTGGATGCCACTCTAAACCAGAGTAGCCAGCCTGGCGAGCTTTTTCTAGCTGCCTGGAAACTGGCCAAAAAGCAGTATAAAAAGTCGCGGCTGAAAAATAGTTCATTAGAGAAGTTGAAACTTCAACTAATAGCTCTTGTTCTTTTCCCATATGCCTAATTATACCTCACATTATAGGATAGCGACAAATCTGGGGTTAAATTTTCTCTAAACCAGGTTCCAACAAAGTTCACCAGCCCCTGCTTCGAACAAAAAAACCCCATCATGGGTCTTTTTTATTTCGACGGGTGTGAGGGCGAGAACCCCCACAAAAGCAAAGTTGACTTTCAAGATGTTTCAGAGATACTTGGATAGCGGATTCAAAGACGCTCAAAGAATAAAGACAACCGCGGCGTCTTCGTTTACACTGAGCAAAGTCGTTTACACTGAGTTCGACGAAGTGAATGTGAATCCCTCCGCCCCTGCTGCATAGGCTCAAAAAATGGAAAGTCTCCCAAGGGCGCAAGGGACAAAGCACCTTGAAGGCAGGTGTCACTTTATAAAGCTCCTGTTATCAGGCTTTTAAAAAAAGTTATAGCAGCCTTTACTTACCCACCTCTGATTGACTAACCAAAGGTACTCTTTTTAATGGTTCTCCAGTTTTTCCAAGATAAACATCAATCCCAAAGCTAAACATATCTCCTTGTTAGCCCTTATTGCCCCTCTGATACCCCTCCAGAAAAAATTCCCGCCATGCGAAATAGTAAATTCCTGGACAATACCATCAGTTAGCTCCTTAACCATTGCCGTCGGAGGATTTCTGGGCGTAACCGAAGTTTTCAGCGTCATTAAAGTATGGTCACCCATCGAGAGCAGATCAAAGATTTGCTCCTCACGAGTAACCAAGCTCTTAAAATCAGTACTACTAAATGGGTTAACCCTGCCTTCCATTAAGTGTTGCCGCGGATGAACATGAACCGAGGCAACCAATCTTTGCAAATGAGCCCTGCCCGGCTGTTTTAACCTCGTTCCTCTAACCCCCGTCTCCCCCCCCTCATAAGTCCGACCGTAAAGAAGTTTTTTTTGCCCAATATCTACCAGAAAAGTACGGCCAAACTCAAGTCCTGTTTCATCACTCCTTCTCTGTAAATCATTGGTGTGACGATTCAGCCGCCCTAAATCCACCTCGTCTGGACGGAAACGAGCCGCTGGATACTGATCAAAAGTAGCGCAGGCAACTATAACTTGCCTAAATTGACCCTCGCTCCAACTCCTTTCCCCCCGGTTTTCGCAGGTTCTTTCAACCATACCCTGACCAGCTGCTCTCAATAAATCACTCCGGCTCTGATCAAAACCAAAATCCATCATATCGTTATGATTATATCAACTAAAATCAGGCAAAAGCAAAGTCAGGATCAAATGAAGTTGACAAACCAGTCGCTTGTTCCCAAAACCAGGTTCCAACACCTATGAAAAAGCTGGTTCCTTCTGGTTGTTAATCCATAGTATGCTGGTTTTGGATAGCAAAGAGAAATATTTCAAGTAAACACCTATCCGGGTTGATCCTTTAATCACCCAATATTGTTATTCACGCCCATTAAGCAGGGAACCTAATCAAAGTCACGGGGGAGATTCTCCCCCACTTCGAACCTCAGGCTTCCCTGCTTTTGGGTAGTTTGAAAGATATTCCTCTTTCCTCTTCCAAAGATAATAAGCTAGAGTTAATAGCTTTCTGGCTAAAGCCACAATCGCTTTCTTCTTGCCTCCTCGTTTGCAGACTTCCTCGTACCACTTTCTTAGTCTTGGCGAACAAGTACTTGAGTTAACGGTTCGACGGGCGGCTTCTACCAAAGCCCATCTTAAGATCTTAGAACCGGTCTTGGTAATCCTGCCTTGATAGGTAGTTCCTCCTGACGAGTGAACCGAGGGAACCAGTCCGGCATAAGCTACCAGGTGTTTGGCTGAGGGGAAACGATGAACATCCCCAATCTCAGAGGCAATGATTAAAGCCGCTAAATAACCAATCCCGGGAACATGGGTCAACCTTGCCGCCCGCTTATCTTTCTTGGCAATCTCAGTAATCTTGGCATCAAGCCCTTTGACTTTATCTTGGATGGTCAACCCTTTCTCTTCTTAACAAAGTGTGAATGGTGTTTTTGAGACTAGTCTGGTAGCGGACCAGACGAAAACGATACCTGAGTAAATCCTTGATTTTTTGATCCTTTGGCACCGGCCGGTAGACTGAAGGAATCAGATTCCCTCTTAAAAGCTGGGCTAGAGTTTCTGAGTCAATCTTGTCGGTTTTGATCTTGGCTGAAGCAATCGCCTTGACTTTGATTGGGTTGGCGATAATCGTTGGAATCCTAAACCTTTTCTCCAGAAGATCAATCAACCAGCCGTTAAAACCCATCGCCTCTACCACTGCCTAGCTTCGGCCCTGGTACTGGGAAAAGAAAGGAAATAATACCCCGCCTTGGTTCTCCAGCTTGGTATTTTCAATCACCTGGCCGGAAATATCTACCGCGCAAACTTGGAAATACCTTTTGTGAAAATCAATCCCCAGATAATATTGATAACTATTTATTTGCTGATCACCTCCCTTTTTAATAGTCTCTTTAAGACTATCGTAAAGCGACCAACTTTTTCATACAATCAAAGTTAATTTATCCTGAGTAAGACCAAAGGACTAGCCCCTGCAAAGTGGAAATAACCTCATCCGCAACGCCAGTTTTGGGGTATATTATGATACTTTTTTCAGGTTCAAGCCCTTTTGCTTTTAACTCCGCGAGTTTGTGATTTGCTTTCCTAATAAAAAGCTAATAATTTGTGAGGCATACTCGCTATCATGAGTATATTTGCCTAAACTGAGTAAGTTACTTACTCTCAAAACAAGCTTTCATTAGGCACTTCAAAAACCTTTAACAAAATAACCACCGCCAAGACAATTCCCTGTTCTTTATTTTCTCCCTTATTTCTTTATATAATGATTTCAGATGATAAAATTAATTAAGATCACTAAAGCCCTCTTCCGGGTCATTCACTTTTGCTGGAGTTACAGTCAAAAAATTGTTGGCTCTCAAATTTGGTTGCTTTCTTTCTATAATGTTTACATTAACATCCACCCCTTGATTAATGCTTATTTTTTAAAACTCATCATCGACAGCTTAACTCGGGTTAATGAGCTAGGCGCAAACAGAGTTGGTCAGTATGTAGGTCTAATTGTCCTTCTTCATTTTTTAGTCGATAGCTGGGATCAGTTTGTTTTTCGCCATAAGTTAGTCATTTCCAGAACCTTAAGGCAAAAACTACTTTCGGCTATTGAAATCGATCTGGCTTACAAACATGCTTCTTTGCCAGTCAAAACAGTTGAGGATTCGGAATTTAAAGACCAATATGTTTTAGTTAAAAGAGAAAGTGGCTTTCGAATTTACCCCATTGTCGATGAGGCAGTCGGCCTTATCTCTTCAGTTATTTCCCTAGTAATTGCCGCCCTGGTTATTACCAGATTTAGCCCACTTTATCTACTGATCCTTCTGGGAATCCAAATTCCCCGCCTTTTTTTACTTAAACCAGCCATCAATAAGTCAGTCGAGGCCTCAGCAAAAGAAGCCAAATACTCTCGAATTAGAGGCATTTATCTTTACTTCTTGGAAAGCGGGCGAAGTACTTGCGAATCAAGAATCCTGCAAGTTAAAGACTTTATTAAAAAGCGCCTTTTAAAAATTCACAAAGCCACCGTCGGAATTTTTGAAAAAACTCAGAATGATCTTCTTTGGGGGAAAATTACTACCGCCATTATCCCTATGGCAGGAGTTTTTTCTATCAGCTACCTGCTTTTAAGGGAAGTCATCAAGGGCCTGGTTACCATTGGCAACTGGCAACTGGTTTTAAACATTTCTTTAAAGTTTGTTGATCAATCGAAAAGTGCGATCGACAATCTCGGCCAACTCCATGAAGCCTCAGTCTACATTGACAAACTTCTGGAAGTCCTCAATAAAAAAGAAGAAGTCGCTAAAGGTAAAAAAGCCGACTTTGCCAAAATCAATTCAATTGAGTTTAAAAATGTTAGTTTTGCCTATCCCAATGCTAACAAACCTGCCTTGAAGGATATTAGCTTTAAGATAGACTCAGGCGAAAATATCGCCATTGTCGGCCATAATGGGGCTGGCAAATCCACTTTGGTCAAACTTCTCTGTCGCTTTTATACCCCCAACTCCGGCCAAATCTTAATTAATGGCCATAATCTTGAAAAATTAAATATTGTCTCCTGGTGGCGACAAATCAGCGCTTTGTTCCAGGATTTTGAAAGCTATGGTATTTCTGCCTGGGAAAGCATCGGCTATGGCGACACCAAAAGAATCAATCAAAAAAAAGCCATCCGTCAGGCAGCCAGGTTGACGGGGATTGACAAACACTTGGCAGGGCTAGAGTCAGGCTATGACACTCCCTTAATCCAAGAACTTGAGGGCGGAGTTAATTTATCAATCGGCCAGTGGCAAAAGGTCGCTCTGGCCAGAAGTCTATTTAAAAGATCGAAAATGATTATTTTGGATGAACCCACCAGCAACATAGATCCTGAGAGTGAAGAAAAAATTTTCAATAAACTGATGAGAATTGTCAAAAACCGAGTTATGTTCCTTATTTCCCATCGTTTCTCGACGGTTAAAAGAGCCGACCGAATTCTAGTCATTGAGTCCGGCCAATTAGTAGAAGAGGGCAGTCATCAGGAACTGATGAAAGAAAACGGACTCTATGCCAAGCTTTTCAGAATCCAGTCAGAAAGTTATAAAGAATAAAAAAGGAACACCATGGCTGATGAAATCGAAAGAAAATTCCTGATCAAAAAAATGCCTGATTTAAGTGGCTTTGAACCAGTCGCTTATGAGCGCTATTACCTTTACCGAAACTCAACCTGTGAGTTAAGAGTCCAAAAAAAGGGCTCCAAGTATGAAATTGAGCGCAAAGAAATGGTTAATCCCTTAACCGCTAAAAAAACCAAACTTACTATCTCCAAAGGTGAATTTGAAAGACTTAAAAAAATTGGTGGTAAAGCGATTTTAAGAGAAGGCTTTTTCCTAAGCTCTGATCCTGATATTTCCATCAAGATTTATCATGGCCGCCATGAGGGTTTAAAAAAGGTCGAGGTTGAGTTTAAATCAGAAGAAGAAGCCAAAGCTTTTAAAGTCCCTGACTGGTTTGGAGAAGAAATTACCGATTCGATAGTCTCCCGAGACTCAAAACTGGTTGATTTGAGTGATGAAGAGTTCCAAAACTTCTTAAGAAACCACCTAGCTTAATTCAAGCACTAATTTTCGGGGTAAAACTTAGGGCTCCTTCTTTACTCGCTCAGATCTTTTGAATGGCTGGCTTACTCTCTCAGCCAATCTGACAATTCCCTCTTGGGCAATCTTAGTAAGCCTTTTTGCCTGATTAAAAGCAATTCGCCTATTCTCTCTTGGTGAGAGTTGGCGATAAAAATCAGCACAGTGAGCAAAAGCTTTTCCAGCCGCCTCACTCATCCTTTCGCTGGCAGCAGTTTGTTCTTCCAAGCTTTGTCCAGTATTGGCCCGAGCCCAATCAAGCTGAGATTGATAATAATCCCTCCCAGAAAGATCAGTCACCTCTTGCATTAGTCTTTTAGCTGCTTCAGGATTAACTTCTTTAATATCCCAAACATGCCGAACCGATAGTTCTAAACCAGCCGCCTTTACCCCTGAGGCTGTTAAATCTTCGGCCTCTGCCTCAGATAAACCAAGAAAGTCAACAATCTCTGTCCTCTGGGATACCCAAGAATCAGGCCTATACCCAGAATTATAAAGCTGATCCTGCATAAAGATAACTCTTTGAAATACTCCTGGAGTTATCCCTCTTAACTCAGCCTCAGTCAAATGGAGTCTGTCAAGGATCGGCAAAGGAGCCTTGCCAGTTGTAAAATCAGCTCCCTCTGCTGCTAATCGAGCCAGAGGCTCAGTATGACGAGGAAAGGTGTGATCGGGATGAGAGTGGATAAACCGACCAACATCTTCCGCATACTGTTGCGACCAAGCTCCAGGAAAATGGAAAATATGATCCCGATAATGTATCCTCATCTCCTGAGGATCAAAACTTTCTTGGCTTTCTGACATACAGACTCCCTTCCTGCCACACTTATTACTTCTTAATTAACTTATTCTACCACAAAAAGGGGCTTTTAAGCCTCAGCTAGCGCTAAAGCGGGAGTTTCAAACAAAGTATGACCTGAAATCGAGGTTCGCACCTTTTCCACAGCGGTCTGCTGCGTAGGCTCAAATACTAAGGTGAAATCTTATTCTTAGCTAATATCCTCAAGAGTAAGCTTAAATTCGCCTTGCTCATCCAATCTCTCTTTTTCAAGACTCTCAAATTCTTCACGGGGGATTATTCCAGCTGCCATTTTGATCGCCCTTTCTGCTGCCTGCTCATCACCAAGAGCCTCCGCTTGCCTGGCAAAACCATAAAGATGAGAGGCAATTGCTTTTAAAATCCAATCTGGCGCACCCGCCTCTTTCAGTTCATTAATTTGTTGGCGAACCCCCGAAAAGTAGTCTTCAGCAGAATGTAAATGTCGGCCCAAGTCCAGCGTTCTTAGCCCTATCTGAATAAATTTACTCTGGTTTTCCTTTTCCCTGAATGGGCGGACGGTGATTTCGCCTGTCTGCCGGTCATTAGTTTCCTGCCAAAACCGGCCCTGATAATGGAAATACCGCAAACGCCGGGTGATCGTGGAAAAAGAATCTACTTCAACAATCTCCGCTCCTTTTCGCAAACCGTCAGGTAAATACACTCCCCTGTCAACCTCAACATCATACTCAACCGCCCTGCCCTCTTGAATGGAGGTAGTCAGTCTCACCGGATCAACCAAATCCATATAGGCCTGCCTTCCACAACCAAAGGAGTGAAACAACATCACTTCAGGAACCCGATCTGCCAATCTTAATTCATCAAAATAATGGCCGGCCAACAATTCTTGAGTTTTATCTGTCCTTTGCTGGGGAGATATTCTGTGTCTCGTGCTGGCAACTTCTTCATAAGACAATTGCCTGCCTCCCAGTTCCCTGATTGATTCTAATGCCGACTCGGCTCCCCGGGTTTTAACCTGAATCGCCAAACTATCAATAGTTCCCTCATCAACCTCAGGCAACTGATATAAAGACCCGCTCACTAAGACGCAAATCGGCAGATTGTAGTCCCTGGAGGCCTGTACAACTTCTTCTGTTTCCGGCAGGTCGGGTCGGATTTGTCCGCCGATATCATCTACACAATAATACAAGTAGGCAGTTTCTGGGTTCTCTACTGCCAGCTCATTATAGCCGCGACGCTGGCCGACTCCGGTCCGCTCAGCCCTCATCACCTGATCAATTTGGAAATCATCCATTCCCCGGGGAATAGTTCTTCTTTTTAATCCTTTTGCCTGAGTACCTCCATCTCGACTTGAAGCAGCAACTACTTCTCCACCCGACAAGACAATTCCCGCCCGACTGCAGAACCTGTTTTCCGAAGCCTCGTCTCCTACAAAGACTGTCGAGGTCGACAAAGTTGGCTGTAAAACCAAAGCAATATCCAATTTCGTTCGCCAGCCGACTCTTTTTCTGAGCAAAGAATTTTCCCCCGGCTGGAAAGAAGCTCTGATCCCATGCAAAACCAAAGCTTTATATTGTCGGGCTATCTCACCTACTTCCACCCTCGGCCTTACGACTTCCGGATCTGGCGAGACATCAACATCTCCTGTTTCATCCACCATTTCGTTCTCTGGCATAACTTAATTATATCAATCAGGCTTCGACTAAAGCAAAATTGTGGGCAAAAGAGACTTTCAAGCCACTAATACCAGGTTCTAACGAAGTAGGCGCTCTTACCCTTGAAGTTTAGATGCTTCAGGGCGCCTAGCCTCATGGTGTGTCTTTGCTAAAATTAGCTCATGTACTATCCCCTAAAAGTAAAGTATTTCCAACCAAAGGCCGTCGACCGCTAAAAGAGAAAGATATTTCAAAACTAACCCTGGAAAACGCTTCTTAAAACTTATTTCCGATTTCTATTTCCCTATTTGCTTTCTTTTAAAGAAAAGAAAAAAGACCCTGATTCACGATTAGTTATTTATTTTTTTAACATTGCTGCTTTAAAAAAATAACCGATTGTCAGCTGGCAAGGCTGATAAAGAACCAAGGTCTTTAATTTGGTTCAGGTCACCCTGAAGGGAGGGTGACCTGAACACTCGGCTGTCAGTTCGCGAAAACCATGGGGAGGCTCAGAATGAACCACCCGTCGTTGTCAATGACAACGACCTCAGCCTCCCCCAAACTGACAGTGGCCCCTGTGGCCCCTGTCAAGCGGAGCTTAACGCTCCGCTCTCCACCCGGAACCGGCTTCCCGTCATCAACGAGAAGCAGGTCTATTGCCTGGCTCTGCTGGCCGGGCAAGAAGATCATTTCGCCCCAAGCGGGCTCCATGATCTCCGGGGGAACATCCGCCACCCAACCTACAGTGGCGGTAACAATCGGGGAAGAGCCAAGACTCACCCCGACCAGAAGGTTTTCACCCTCCTTTCCCTGATACCGGGGCAAATCGAAACTTACCCCGGGCAAGGGATTCACCGGAAGCGATAGCTTCGCTTCGCCGACCCAGTCAGCATGCATAATTGCATACTGCAGGGTGGCTTGGAAGCCTCCCTCCGGAGCCAGCAAGTTAATCTCGCTGGTCCAGTTTCCCCAAGGACCGAGGTCAATGGGAAAACTATCGAAGCCGCCGGGGAAATAAATCCCGACAGCTCCTCTGAGATCCCAGCTGGTGTAGGACTGCAGGGTCGTCTGCAATCTGACGGGATAACCCGCCACCAACTGAGATGGCTGATCCGGGTTCGGCCCCCGAACCGCCAGAATGCCCCTGACACACAGGAGCAAACTCTCGACCAACACCTGCCCGTTGAAGGGCAGAGGGGTACCATAATACCCCGGGTGGAGGGTGGCCGCCTCCACCAAAGGCCAGTAGACGGGAGAATAATCTCCCATCCGCAGGTCGGACAAGATAACCTTGTCCCCAAGCAGCTCATAAGCTGCCCGCAGAGAGGCTTCCTGATCCGCCTCTCTGACCTGCCCGTCGCTGAGGATTACCACAGCGCGGTGAGAAGATACACTTCCCGCCAGCTGATCCCCAGCCCACTCGAGCGCCGGAGAGAGATAAGTATCTCCCTCGGCCTCGAGGTTTGCCTCTGCCAAATATGGCAGACAAGCGGTTGCCCGCTCGAGCGGACAAATAACCCGAAGGTTATCTGACCCGGCGAACGCTGCTACGGCAACATGGTTGCCGTCTGAAGCCCTGAGAGCCTCATGAACCATCCGGATTGACTCATCCAGATAGTCCGCAGCGGACCCGGATGTGTCTATTAAATAGACCACATCCGGCATCTGGCACTTTAGGTCTACGACCTGGTGCCAGCCGTCCTCGGCCCTGGCCGAAACCAGGGAGAGAAAGAGAACGGCAAATAGAAGACAAGCCTTCTTCTTCTTCACCATCATCTCCTTCCCCGCCAAGCGGGGCTAGTTTCTTCCGGCCCTTCCCGGAAAAAACGGCTTTGGCAACAGCCGGCCGGAAAAAAGAAGTGAAAAAACCGCCTTCTCTCACCCGGCCGGCCATTGGCCAAAGTCCGTTTCAAAGGGAAAAATGAACTGACAGAAAATGTTAAGGTGCCGAGGTTACCGGCCGGTTCTAGCAAATCTCCTACCAAAGCTATTTTTGGCCAACCCAGCCGGAACCGATAATCCTTTGGCTTTTTTTTGAAAAAAAGGGAAGCATCAGAGAAGTTCAGCAAAACAGAAACCGTCTAATGATCCCCAAAGCCGGTTTCTATTATACCCCAAACAGCCTCAAATTTCAAACTATAGGAAGAAAAAAAGACTGCAAAAACGGGAGAAAAGTTAAACCGAAAACGGATTTTATTTTCTTCAGAACCGTCTTGAAAAATTACCGCCAGGAAGCTTAACCGCCCATACCGGCCGCCTACCGCCAACCCCCGAATCAAAGCCAGCCATCATCATTTACTATTTCGAAGAGGCCTTCCATAGAAACAAAAGTATCGCGCCATCTGCATAGCACATCAGCCTCGCAGGTTTCCCCATCTTCGTACCTAATATCCAAAGCGGCCGCTTCAAGCAATTTTCTCGAGACAACATAATGGATTTTTACTCCGGGACGAGAATTTACATTGCCGTAACCTTCAACGGTTTTTCCTCTCTGCCGCCTCGCTCGCCAGGCTCTGGCACCGGGCCGGTTGGCAAATTCTTTCGAGTCCATTTTTTTGTTTTTAATAAAACAGCGCAGAATTAAATCTACCATTTTTCAGGCTGATTTTCAACTTTTTGGCCCTTTGAAAAAAAGAGCGGAAGTTTTATCATTTAACTAATGAACTTTTTTAAAAAAACCAACCGGAAGCTTGTCGTCATCATCTTTTCACTCTGTTTCCTGCTCATCGGCCTGGCTTATTGCTTTTTATACGCGCGGTTCTGGAAAGACGCGTCTTTGGAAATACCCTGCGCCAACCATCTTGACTGCCTTCTGAGAATCAGTCCCGGAAAAATCCTTAAAGGCTATCGGAGCCAATGCGTCCACCAAAACTGCGTTTTTATCTTCCCTGAACCCTATCAACCCGTCGGCCATTGAAAAAAGCGAATTTAGCGGCCGGCGGCAGCAGGCAAAAAAGTAGAAGGACTTAGCTTTTCCAATCTTTTTTTAATTTCTTCCCTTGCCCGGGAAACAGGAATGTCGAGAGCAAGCGCGGCCTCTTCTTCCAACCGCTTCATTACCAGATTAAGAAGATCCCGCTTCGTGGCGCTAAAATTAGTTGATTCGTCCTGCTTATCAAGCCAAAGTTTCTTCAGCACCCGGACCGCTATTTCCAATTTATTTGATTTAAGCTTTTCTTTGATTTGATTTGTATTGACCGGCTTTTCCGGACTCTCATCTTCAAAAACTTTTTTCAGCAATTTCTCCAGCCTTTTTTTGGACATCGGCTTCCTGATCTGGGTCAGGTTAATGTTCTTAATCGGGATCGAGCAGATCAGATCATCGCTTTGAGTTGTTTTGAAATAGGGCCGGAAATAAATTGCCCTTTCTTCTTTACCCTCAATTGTTTTCCTTTTTTCAACCTTGAAAATCCGAAAAACTTTACCGAGGTCAACAATTTTATCACCGACTCTAAATGAATCGCCCCGGGATTGTTTATTATCTTTCATTTTTTGAAGAAATCTCTTAAACAAACGGCAGTAAGGCCAAAAAACGGGCCCTTTTGATAGCTTTAGCCAGCCTCCGCTGGTGTTTAGCGCAATTGCTGTTAACTTTCCGGGAGGTAATTTTGCCCGTCCGGCTCAGATATTTTTCCAGATCTTCAAAGCCTTTGTAGTCAGGCTCTTTTTTCCCCCGGCAAAATTGACACTCTTCGAACAATTGTCTGACTTTAAATTTCCGGAAATATTTTTTGTTTTTCTGCTGGGATCTTGTCACCAGTTATTCCTTCCTTAACCTTTAAGAAGACAGCCGGCTGCAGCCAAACTGCTTCCTTTAAGCTGAAGCCGTAAGTGAACCGAGACTTTGTCGAGAAAGAACCCTTTTTAGAGGCTTAGAATGAAGAAAAGCCCCGTGTTTTAACCCTCCCTATCTTTTAGTCCACTTAATCTTAAAATATGCTTAACTTTGTTTCCCGCTTTCCCGTTCAGCTTTTCTCAAAACGGATTATAGCTCAATTTGACCCCTGAAACAAGGGGAAAATTTTATCCGCAAAAGTTTGACTTCGTCCGCCTCTTAAGAGATAATTAAACAGATGGATCGGCTTAAAGAAAATAAAAAATTAATTATCGGCCTGTTTATCGGTCTTTTTATTTTTTGGTTCGGCCAAAATATCCGGCAAACTTTTCTCGGGGCCAAACTCCTCCAGACCAGCGTAAAAGCCCCCCGCCTGACTGACAATCAAAATGATCTTTATTCAGCCGGCCAGCCGGAAGGCTATTCCGTCCCCGCCATACCCCAAAGAAACTATGCTCCCAACGAATCTCAAGACCGGCTGGTGATTGAAGAATCAACCATATCGATGGTCGTCTCCGAAGTTCCCCGGACAACCGATGAAATTATCGCCCGCGTCCAAAACGCGGGAGGCTTTATGGTCACCAGCTCTCTTACTCATCCTCAAGAAGCTCCCTATGCCAGCTTAGTTGTCCGGGTTCCCTCGGAAAAACTTCACGAAACCCTGGAATATTTCAGGAATTTAGCCGTCAGGGTCGCTTCGGAAAATATCCGGGGAACCGATGTCACCGCCGAGTTTGAAAACTTAGAAGCCAGAATCGAAACTCACCAAAAAACCAAAGCCAAATTTGAAGAAATTCTAAACCAGGCAATTGAAATTCCCGACATTCTCCAGGTAAATCGGGAACTGATCAATCTTCAGCACCAGATTGATGCCCTGGTTGGCCGCCAAAAATACTTGAGCCAAACCGCCAAACTGGCAAAAATAACCCTTTATCTTTCAACCGACGAATGGGTTTTGCCCTACACCCCAGCCAAACCCTTCCGTCCGAAAGTAATCTTTAAACAAGCAATGCGCTCTCTGATTCTTACCTTGAGAGGCCTCGCCGAAAAACTGATTTGGATCATGGTTTACGGGGTAATCTGGGCACCGGTCCTGTGGCTGATTACCCGCCTCTGGCGGAAGAAAAAAGTTAATCGATAAGTGCAAGTGCGACAAATCACACCCCGATCGGGGGCTGAAAGTTCCTATTTATGCTGCTTTATACTGCTGAGAAAAATCAAACCTTTATTTTCCGGCGGAATCATTTCCCGATAATTGAATCCGGATCCTAAAAAAGCTAAAATAGCAATTATTACAGTTTCTAGAAAGGAAGTTCAGATGGCAGAAAATGAAACAGAAAAACAGGAAGAACTTGCGGAAGAATTAAGAGATATGGTTCAGAAAAATACCGCTAGAATGACCGAAATTGCAACAGAGATAGGCGGAGGCTCACAAGAAAAAGGCTGGCAAATGATCAATAAAGGCGCTCAAGTCCAGAAAGCCGGTATAGATACCGCTAATGCCGGTCAGGCAGCTGCGGCAGGAAAAGCATTGGGCTCAAGCCAAGCGCCGGATCATTAATAAAAACTAGTTTTCTCCGGGGGAACACGCGTAACCTACACTTTTCTGCCAAACCGAACCGCCGGATTTTGTTTTTGCTTTTTCTGATCATTTTCGGATTTTTTTTCCGCCTGCTTCATCTGGGCTTATATTCCACCCCCTTCACTTACGATCAGGGCCGGGATCTTTTGGCCGTCCGCCAGACTTGGCTTCTTAAGAAGCCAAGTCTAATTGGACCAACCACTTCACTGCATGGAGTATTCTGCGGCCCTTTTTGGTATTGGTCAATCTTCCCTTTTTTCCTCCTCACTCAAGGTAATCCTCTAAGCAGCCTGGGGCCACTTTGGTTTTTGGCCGCTGTTATGCCGGTTGTGTTCTGGTTGTTACTGGATGATGAGAAAAACGGACTTTTGTTTACCGCCGTTTTTTCCCTGACACAACCTTTTTTGCTGGCCGCCAACCACGCTCTCAACTCCCACCCCATGATTTATCTCTACCCTCTAATCCTTTTGCTGATTTCCCTGTTCTTCCTAAAATCAAGGCCTGCCCATCTTTGGACGGCCTTTTTTCTGATCAGCACCGGTTTTCATTTTAACGTTGTTGTTGCCAGTCTTGTCCTTTTGGCCATTTTGATTACTCTTTTAATTTTTATGAAAAAACGGGCAGTCAAACCGGTTTTAAAAGCCTGTCCCGGTTTTTTAATCCCTTTTTTGCCTCAAATATTATTCGAATTCCGCCATGGTTTTTTGCAAACCAAAACCCTGCTCAAACTCCTTCGGGGAAACAGCGGCTCCATTAGCCTGACCCGGGGAAGTTTCTCGACCCAATTAGGCCGGCGTCTTTTAAATCTTGCGGAAATTTTCAAAATTAATCAGGGTTTCGAAGCTGCTTTTTGGTCTTTGGCTTTTTTGCTTTTGGTTTTTTTTACAATTGTTAAAATTAAAAAGAAGAAAAGGTTAAGAAAAAAGCCTGACTATCTTTTTCTGGTCAGTTTCCGGGTTAATCTGATAGTCCTGACCGGTGTTTTTTTAAGCCCTTTGGCAATTTGGCCCTGGTATATCAGTTCAATCCGGGCAGGTCTTTTTTTCCTCTTTACGACCGCTGTCTATTGGCAGGTTAAAAATAATCTTTTCCTGACCAGAATTTCCTTAATTCTTTTTACCGGCTGGCTGGTCTGGGGCCTGGTTAAACTTGATCTTTATCCTTTCCGACCCAACCGTCTCAACGATCCCTCAAACCTAAGACTGAGACTGAGAGTAATAAATCAAATTTACCATGACAATCAGGGACAGGGAATGAAAATTTTTACCTTTGCCCCCAATGTTTATGACTATCCCTACCAATACCTCATCTGGTACCAGGCAAGGCAAAGATATGGCTACCTTCCCGAAGAATACGCTTATCTTCCCGGCCAGCCGGAATATGTGCCGGCCAAAAAAGCGGCCGACAGCCTGTTAAAAGCACCTCTCTCGACCCAAACCTACTTAATCATCGAACCGCCGGAAAGTCAGGGAAAATGGTTTCATCAATGGCGGTCAAATTTCGGCGAAACAACAACTGTTTGGCAAATAGGCAAAACCGGAATTGAAAAACAGCTGCCAGTCTCCCCCTGATTCTGATCCACCGGTAAACTTTTCCAAAAAACCCGTCCGCTCATGAAAACCCGCCATCTGAAGACATCAGGACTATGATGACCGGTCATAGAAGTAAATCCCCTCATACACCTTCTGAGGGATATCGGTTTTGAATCTGACAGAATTGGAGTGATCGACTGTTCCC
>JAFGMK010000010.1 GCA_016927565.1 Minisyncoccota bacterium
CCAGTCAGCCCTCAGCGCCGGAACCTCCAGCTTCGCAGCCTGACGGGGGTTATTTTGGCGATGGTCCGTTGGGTCCGACTCTGGATTGGTCTCAGTCAAATCCTTTTGAATTGAAAAGGGCGGATGTTCCTAGTTCAGCTGCCAGTCAGCCCCTAGCGCCGGAACCTCCAGTTTCTGAAAAGGAAGAAGTGCCTGATTGGTTAGCTGATCTTCGAGACCCCGGTCAATCCGTCGAGGATGATGAGTCAGAACTGCCGGATTGGCTGAGGCGGCCGATTCAGGGTTCTGGCCGGGAGGGGTCGGCGGGAGAATCGGCAGAAGGGAAGCCTAAAGATGCCGAGCCAGATTCTGGGGTTGGGGTGCAAGAAAGGGCAGAATTGATTAATAAAGCTCTTGATTTTTTAAGTGGAAGCGGAGCAAGGTCGCAAGGTATTTCAGACCGTGATTGGGAGCATGCCTTGGCAGAGGCTCAGGAGGTTAAAGAAGAAGCGGTCGAAAGTCAGGGGGAGGTTGATGGGGAAAAGATGAGGAAATTATTTGAAGCGGTGAAAGGTTTGAATGTTCCTTGGGCGGAGGATGGTTCGCTTGATTTCGCAGACTATCCGGCTGAGGCTGTGAGGATTCATAATGGTCAGGATCTTGAGTCTCCGGAGGGTGAAGAACTTATAAGAATTTTGGCTCAGGCGAAGATAGGCATAGAACAAGGAAGCGGACAACCGGCTGACTGTCCGGATTATATTTGGGATGCTTCGTTTAGAAGGAGAGATGTGGCGGCTCTAGTTAATCTTTATCATGATTTTGTAGCCGCAACTTTGATTGAAGGAGACAAGAGGCCAGACGAAATTTCTCTTGAAGCTTGGAATTTAGCTAAGAAAAAAGAGTTGTCAGAAAGGGCAAAGCGTTTGCAGGTGATGATAGGAGAGATGTATCGGGCCCATGAAAAAGGTAAAGATGGCCCGCCAGAAGGGGTTCCGCCATCGCTTTGGGCTGCCTGGCAGGTTAATACTCGAGAAGATGCTAAGAAATAATTAGGCTTTGAATAATATTTATTTTTAATAAAAAGGATTTAAAAAAATGGCCGTGCCCAAAAAACCGGGGTTTGAAGTTGCCCGGGACATTTTAGATTTTGGTTTGACTTTACAGACAATTAGCGTGGTGATTGCTTTTGCGGCGGAAAAGAACAAAACTGATTTTTTAAGAGGCCTTAAAGAATTGATTGCTTCGTTTCATCAGGTTTTAAATGATAAAGAAAAAAAAGAGCTGGCCGGACGATTGGACGAAATGATGAAAACCAAGGCAGATGAGTTTTTAACGGAACTGGAAGAAAACTGCCAACCCGACGAAGTAAACCAAATCGTTGACGAGTTGAAAAAAGTTACCGCCTAATCTTCAGCCGGAGTTTTTTTTTGAGAGGTAGCCGGCGGATTGTTTTGCTCCGGGGTATTTTTTTCTTTTTTAACAAAGGCCAGAACCAGGAAAACGCCGCTGCTTATTCCCGAGAGCAGAACCATTCCTCCTAATGCTATTTCCAGCGGTTTTAAGTTTAATTTTTTAATTTCCTGTTTAAAACTCAGGGTTATTTCTGTTCCGGCTGATTTGGAGGGATCTTGGTTTAAGCCGGTCTTTCCAAAACCGGAAGTTTCGCCGGAAACCGGTTTAGACAAAAAAGGGGTCGGGAGGGTTTTCTCCGTCGGCGGGGTCAGTTGCGGGGAAACAGTCGGTGTCGGCGAGGGGTTAGCTGGCGGCAGGCCCTCGAAGTGATACTCGATGGCTACTGTCGGCGGCTCATCGGCGGATTCTCTGGAAAAAAAAGAAAAGACAAATTCCGTTTCCGGCCCGCCGTTCGGGGGAATGGCCGGATGGATAAAAAGTCCCTGATTGCCGGTTTTATCTCCAATCCATTCTTGTGCCAAGGCGGTGATATCAATTTCTTTAAGACCGCGATGAGAGTCAATTTCGACTTCAATGATTTGGGACAGATCCAAACCGGGTTGATTGTTAAAGTCCAGATGGAGTTCATTCCAGTCGCTGCTTGTCCGGCCTATTTTCAGCCTGGCTAAACCGGCATTGGGGGCTTCAAAAATATTGAATTTTAGAATTGCCCGATCAAGAGCCGATCCTGAGGGAATCTTGGGGTTTTCAAACCAAAGATAGGCCAGGCGCCGGGCAATTTTGTTGGACACGCTTACAGAGCCGGCGGCGCCGTGGGTTTTTTCCGGATGGAGGCTGTTGACATAGGTGTCTTTGATAGTTGCCAGAATTCTGGTTTTAGCCCGGACCGGTTTCGGCGTCAGGCAGAGAGAGAGAATAAGAAGAAGACTAAGGATTCTGGATTTGATCGGTTTCATCTGACTTGATTTATTATAGCAGAGCGTTCCTGAAGAATCTTCCGGTTATTTTCCAAGATGAAGTTTGAGGCTGTTGAGTAAAAATTTTCCCGCTGTCATCCTGAAAGGAGCGAAGGATCTCCGGCTTGAACCTAAAGGGATTCTTCGGCCTTCGGCCTCTGAATGATGGGTCAGGACGACAATGGATCAAAAGATTGTTTAACAGTCTCAAGGTTTTGCCCTTGAGTTAACTCTTTAAATTAGATATTATTGGAGTTGATGATCAGGAAAGCTGTGATTGCTGCCGCCGGCAACGGTACTCGTTTTTTGCCGGTTACCAAGATCTATCCTAAAGAACTTTTGCCGGTTTTGAATAAACCGATTCTTCATTATCTGGTAGAAGAATTATTGGGGGCTGGAATCGATCAGATTTGTTTAATTCACCGGCCCGATAATGATTCCATTCAGCGTTATTTTCTGCCTGATAAAAGTTTTAAGGCGGTTCTTAGGAAAGCCGGTAAATTAGCCTGGATTGCCGAATTGGAAAAAATCCAGGCCGCGAAAATCAAATGGACTTTTATTCCCCAATCCCGGAAAGTTCAGTATGGAAGCGGAACGCCGGTTTTACTGGCAAAAGGTTTTGTCAAAAAAAATCCTTTTGTTTATTTTTACGGTGATGACTTGGTACTGGAAAGAAAAAGCGGTTCTTTTTTGAGCTCTTTGATTAAGATTTTTGAACGATATCAGGCGGATGAAGTGATGGCGGTTCAGGAAGTTCCCTGGGATCAGGTTAATCGCTATGGCTCGGTCCGTTACCGGCAAAACAGCCGGATTCCTTATCAGATTGAAACGATTGAAGAAGGTCTGCCGGCCGGCCGGGCTCCCTCTAATATGGTCCAATTCGGCCGGTTTGTGCTTTCACCCGGAGTTATCCCGGTTCTTGAAAAACAGTTTCCCCGTCGGGCAGCCGCATCCTCTACCAAAAAAGAACTGCTTTTCACCGATACGGGTAAAATTTTGGCTAAGGAGGGAGTAGTAATTGCCTGGCCGATCAAAAAAGGCAAATGGTTGACTACCGGTGACCCCGAGCGCTGGCTTCAGACCAATTTAGAGTTTCAAAAGTTTTTCAGCTGACTCTCAGAGCAATCCGTCAAAGCGGGCGGTGGAGGGAGCACATTGATTTGAATTCCTTATAGGTGACAGGAAACTTAAGGATAATCCCTCCTTTTTGGGCGAAAGCAATTTGGGTTCTTTTGTCAGGAGAAAACAGCCCCGGAGGAAGGATAACTGCCAAAGCTAAATTCTCAATTCCTGCCTCTCCGGCGTATTCTTCCATCGGTTCCAGATATCTTCTGATCCTGCCGGGATTAAAAAAGGATGCGGGACGTTTTTTTTCGTCAGGCATGCGATCGCTGAGGTGGCTTTGAGGATTGATAAGCTTTACTTCCCAGACAAGGAGCGTCTGCTCGCCGAAATCACCTGGCTCGGCTAGGCAGACAAGATCATACTCAGCCTCGTCTAGGCCGGTTTTTAAACTACGGGCAAGGAGATTTCCCCGGCGATTGCAAAAAACAAAATTAGTTGTTCTTGTTCCGGGCGGAATCGGATCAATTTGGCAAATCCCGGGGTTGGCTTTATCGTAATTTTGCAGCGCCAAACGGAGCCAGACTTCGGCCAGGGCGCCGGGAAAATGGCAGGATTCTAAATTATGAAGAAAGGGGCCTTTCCGGGCTTGCTGGACGACTCTTTCCCAATCGACCGGAGTTTGGACAACCGCTTGGGCCAAGTCGACAGTGGCTCCGTTCTGGGTTAAGGAAAACGCCGGTTCTTTTGGATTTGGGGGGCTCCCCCCTTTTTTTTCTACGGGCATGGAATTATTATAGGGTATTTGTCGGAAAAAATCAAATCAGATTTTGACCGGAGCTTTTCTTCTTCTTTTTCCAGGGGGAAGTTTAATGACGGCTTTGATGGCAGAGTTGGGAATGATGTAAGTTTTTCTCTCTTTATCTTTTAGAATGACGGTCCGGAGAGTGATTTTTTTAACCCGGCCTTCCTGATTGGCAATCTGAACCAGATCGCCGACATTAAACTGATTTTCCAGAATGATAAAAAACCCGGCAATCAGATCAGCCACCAGGCTTTTAGCGCCGAAACCGACTGCCAAACCGAGAATTCCGGCTCCGGCCAGAAGCGGGGCGATATTCAGGCCGACTTCGGAAAGAGTCATAATAAAAATAATAAAATTAACTGTCAGCTTAACGGTGCTGATGGTTAGCCGGCGGAGAGTTTTGACTCTCTGGAGTTGTTTGGGGGTAGTCTGCTGATGTAGTTTACCGGGCAACCGGCTGATTTTGATGATCGTAAAAGGGATTGTCTGCTTGGCGATCTCGCCGCCGAGTACCAGCAGGATGATTTTGATTGCTTTTTGACTTAATAAGAGTAAGAGTTGGTCGGTCATAGATAAATAGCAGGAATGATTATAGCAAATTTTTAATTTCTTGTTTTGATGTTTCTAGATCAAGCTCCTGCCGGTCATTTCCACCGGCTGAGGTAAACCTAGAGTTTTTAAGGCGGTAGGGGCGATATCAATCAGACTGGCCTGATTGCGAAGAAGTTTTAAGGGTTGCCGGCTGGCGAAAATAAAAGGAACCGGATTAGTTGTGTGGCTGGTCATCGGCTGGCCGGTTTTTTGATCAATCAGTTCTTCGGCATTGCCATGATCCGCGGTGACAATAATTGCGAAATTCTTGGCCAATCCGGCTTTGACCACTTGCCCCAAGGCTGAATCAGCGGTTTCCACGCCGATGATTGCCGGTCCCATTTTAGCTGAATGGCCCACCATGTCCGGATTGCAGAAATTGGTAATTATCACTGAATGGGTACCGGCCTGAATTGCCTGGGTGATTTCCCGGGCAATGTCTAAAGTCCTCATTTCCGGCCGTTCGTCGTGAGTTTTGATGTCTGAGTAGCTGTCAAGCATGATCCGGTCTTCGCCTTCCAGAGATTCCAGGCGCTTGCAGTTAAAGAAGTAGGTCAGATGGTTAAATTTTTCGGTTTCGGTAATCCGCAATTGCTTTAAACCGGCGGCGGCAATAATTTCCCCCAGAGTATTTTCCACTTTTTCAGGAGGGAAAAGAACCTGGCAGTCAAATTCCTCCCGGTATTGGCTCATAGTGGCAAAGTGAAGGCGGGGGGGTTTTTTTTCCAGCATTCTCCGCGAGAGCTGAACCGCCCGGTCAGACCGGAAATTGACAAAGATTACCGCATCTTCGCTTTCAACACAGCCGCTTTCGCCCGGTTCCATCTCGATCACCGACGGGCTGATAAATTCGTCTGATTCTTCAAGGTTGTAGGCAGCTTCAATAGCCTCAACGGCCGAGTGGTAACTCCGGCCTTCACCTTTGATCATGGCTCCGAGAGCTAAATCGGTTCGCTCCCAGTTTTCATCTCGATCCATCGCATAATAACGGCCGCAGACCGAAGCGATTTTTCCCAGATTTAGTTTCTGCATAAAATCTTCCAGTTCCCTGATATATCTTAGAGCGCTTTTGGGGAGAGTGTCCCGGCCGTCAGTGAAAACATGGACCAGAACCCGGGAAATGCCGGCCCTTTTGGCCAAAGACAAAAGGGCGTAAAAATGTTTTTGGTGGGAGTGAACTCCGCCGGGGCTGACCAAGCCTTGAAGATGAAGCGTGGAACGGTTTTTTTTGACATGTTCCAGAGCGGCCAGAACAGCCTGATTGGTTTCCAGTGATCCGTCTTTAATGGCGCGGTTAATTTTAACCAGATCCTGGAAAATTACCCGGCCGGCGCCGATTGTCATATGGTTAACCTCTGAAGTTCCCATCTGTCCGGCCGGCAAGCCGACTGCTTCGCCGCTGGCTTGAAGCAGGGCATGGGGGTATTTTTGCCACAAGCGGTCAAAGTGGGGAGTTTTAGCCGCCAGGATAGCATTGCCTTTCTTTTCTTTGCGGTAACCCCAGCCGTCGAGAATAATCAGAAGCAGTTTTCTATTTTTGGCCATTCTTATCTCTCAAACCGCCAAAAGGGAATCGGGCCAGTCTGGTTTGACCCTGATTCTGGTTTTCAATTTCCAAAAGCCGGTTGTATTTGGCGATTCTTTCGCTCCGGCTCAGGGAACCGGTTTTGATCTGGCCGGTGCCCAGTCCGACGGCTAAATCGGCAATAAAGGTGTCTTCGGTTTCCCCCGAGCGATGAGAAATAACGGCTGTCAAGCCGGCTTTCCGGGCGAGAGCAACCGCGGCCAAGGTTTCGGAAACAGAACCGATTTGATTGAGCTTTATCAAAATTGAATTAGTGGCTTTTTCCTTGATTCCCTTTTCCAGTCTTTTAGTGTTGGTCACATAAAGGTCATCGCCGATATTCTGGATTTTTTGGCCCATTTTCTGATTCAGGGATCTGAAACCTTCCCAGTCATCTTCGGCAAAGTGATCTTCAAGTGAAACGAGAGGATATTTTCGAGCCCATTTCTGATAAAGAGTAACCAGTTCGGCAGTAGTTAAAATCCGGTTGTCAGTTTTCAGATGGTACCGGCCCTCCGTAAAGAATTCGGTGGCGGCGGCGTCAATTCCCAGAGCGATTTCCCGGCCCGGAACCAGTCCGGCCTGCCTGATGGCTTTGAGGATCAGTTTGAAAGGAGTTTCGTTGCTTTTCAAGGGCGGGGCGTAACCGCCTTCGTCGCCGACGGTGGTTTGAAAGCCTTGTTGGCTTAGAATCTTTCCCAAATGAGCAAAGACTTCTGCGCTCCAGCGGATGGCTTGGGGAAAATCGGCGGCCCCGACGGCTAAAATCAGATATTCCTGAATATCAGTTGAGCCGGCGGCGTGCTTGCCGCCGTTTAAAATGTTCACCAGCGGCAGAGGCATAATAATTTTTTTCGGGTTCAAGCCGGCCAAGCGGCTTAAATACAGCCAGAGTGGTTCTTTGTTTGCCTTAGCGCCGAGCCGGGCGCAGGCCATGGAAACAGCCAGAATGGCGTTGGCGCCGAGAATGTTTTTATTGGCAGTCCCGTCAAGGCTTATCATTATCCGGTCAATTTTTTCCTGATCGGTTACGGAAAAACCTTTCAAAGCGGGGGCGATTTTTTCCCTGATATTGGCGACTGCTCTTAAAACGCCTTTGCCTAAAAAACGTTGAGGGTTATTATCTCTCAATTCCAGTGCTTCATGACTGCCGGTAGAAGCGCCGGAGGGAACCAGCGCTGAAGCCGAAAGGCCGTTTTTCAAAAAAACCCGGGCATTGATTGTCGGCCGGCCGCGGGAATCCAACACTTCGAAAGCAGTAATTTGAGCGATTTTCATTTTAAAATTCCTTTCCTGATTTTTTTTATTCAATTTGGCAAAAGATTCTCCTGGTAACGGCTCTGCCGGTATTAAGATTCAGGTATCCCGTGACGCATTGATTTTTCCGGGAGTCAATTATTCCTTCGCCAAAGAGCAAAATCCCGCTGCTGGCTTGCTCCTCGCCGGCTGCCGGATTAGCCAACCCCAGCGAAAGGATTTTCGGTTTGAGGTATTTGGCGTCAGCGCTGGATTGCTGAAGCTTTAAAACGGCCTGTTCAAAACTGATCGGCGCTCGATCAAGAGGAGTAAAGGTTTTGACCTGCCGGAATTTTTCCTGGGCGTTTTTCTCTTCTGAAATAAACTCCTCCGGACTCAGGTATCTTTCTTCGCCTTCTTTTCTAATTACCAGATGGTCGCTTTCATTCAGCTCGATCCAATCTATTTTTAAATGGTACAAAACTTCAAAATACTCCCGGCCTCTTTCAGAAGACAGCTGTCGACTCCGGTCGGTGCTGATGCCTGTTTCCAGAACTTTAATATGCCGGTCAAAATAATCCGGATTAAGGTCATTTTTTTCCATAAATAACTTTTTCCAGAGAGGCAGATATTTTTCGGTTATCTCTGCCGGAGCGGCGGTGACATGATTTCTTTCCCGATCGGGGTTTTTAACATCATATATCCAGCCGGAAGCTTTAATCACCTCGGCAAGTTGAGCCGCTGTCGTCGGCCGGGAAGGAGCAGGGGAAAAACGGGGTTGGCGGTATCGGAAAAAGGCAAAACCGGCCAAAAACATCACCGGAATTATCAGCACGGAGGGAAAAAAGCGGGATTTTTTCTTCATAAACTGATTTTAGCATAAGACAATTTAAAAAGAAATCCGAAGCTTGACAGGGTTTTTCTTTTGTGAAATAATTTTTAATAAATGGATATCTTAGCTGACA
>JAFGMK010000001.1 GCA_016927565.1 Minisyncoccota bacterium
CGGGGTCGAAGTCGGCCGCAGAGTGGGCGTCGCTGTCGGCCGGGGCGTCGGGGTCGAAGTCGGCGCCGATTGATCACCGCAATAAGTATTGACAGAAGAACCCGAAACTACCGAACAGCCAATATGATTACCATAAGCATCGTCAACAAAAGAACAAGCCTCATTAGCCCGGGCAAGATAATAACAGCTGACCGTTCCCACCGGAACACACTGCTCCTGATAACTGCCCATTGAACCACTGCAACCGTAATAACTGCCCTGCAAAACACACTCGGCATCAACAAAAGAAAGGGAATACCAGTCACCGCATCCTGCCCGGGCTTTAGCCGGCAAGGAAAAAAATAGAGCTGCTTCAAAGCCAGCAAAAAAAGCTAATTTCAGAATCAATCTGATAAAAAATATTCGTTTTTCAGTCATAATTTCCGGCTATCAACTGGATAACCGGCCCAATTCTTTTCAGCGGCCGGGAAGACGGCTTCTCCTCAAGAACATCAAGAAGAGACCGGACTTCGCTGGTTAGAGAAAGATGAATAATCAATTCGTCGCCGGTTTTTATTTTTTCCGCAATTTGATAGGCCGGGGCCAGGCTCCATTGAGGATTGACGGCAAGGTCTCCCTGAGGCGCCCAAAAGATTCCCAGGTTCTGATCAGTCTGACCAAACGAAACCTCCACCTCAATCCGGTCTTTATTAACAGGAGAAAAAATCATCCGGCAGACTAATTGCCCTTCTTCCTTAAAAAATTCGGGCGCCGACGAAACCCGGCCAAACAAAACCGCTCTTTCTTCAAGCTTTAATTCGTCATTGGCCGGCTGAATTAGATAGTCCCCAATCCGGCTGATTCTTTTTTGATCCAGCCTGGTTGTCGGCGGTAAAGTGGGAATAATCAGCTGACGGATCTCGGTCTCCGGCTCAAGGAAAGGAACCGGACGCCTGAGAGTTTGTTTTTCCGAGGGAATCGGCCACAAAAAAGCCGCAACTATCAGTAACAAAACCAAAATAAAACCTCCCGTAAGCCATCGGCGTTGATCTTTCATGGCAGTTCATCTGCCGTAGTTTCCCCTTGGTGAAATTACGGCAGGATAATTTTCTTCCTCTTTTTGACTATACAAAAGCAAGCTGAACAATTGCAATAAGGAAAAGGCGTCTAAAAATAATCAGGCGCCTGATTAAGAATAAACCACTCCCAAGCTCCGGGCTTCTTGCCAACCTGCCGGTTTTTTGCCAAAGCCAAACCCGAATCGCAACCGCCGCTATCAGCCGGATAACGGGCAAGACATTGCTTAAAAACAATCTCCGCCTGAAAATAATCGCCCCTGTCCAAATAAAGATGACCCAGCTCGAGAGCAAACGCAGTTATTTCCGGACAAGCCGCCGCCGCCCGCTGCCAATAAGAAACAATTACTTTGCTTTTCCGGTCCGGAAACTTTAAACCGGCCCAATAATAAACTTTAGCCAAGAAAGGCCGATAGCGCCCCCAGCAATCCGGCCCGGTCTCCCCGATCATTGTCAAGACATCCGCCGATTCTCCCCGATCAAATTTAGCCTTGGCCCAATTAAAAAGAAAACGCCGGGCAATTTCAATTTGAGATTGCGGTTCTTCGAGCCAAGCCCGGCAGTGAGACAAAAATCGACCGGCCAAAAGCAGATAAAGCTCTTCTTTCTTTTGATCCTCTTTCAATTGATCATAAATCTGCTCTAAACAAAGAACCTGATCAAGCGGCCTTAAAGGGCTTAAGTTAAATCCCGCCTCAAAGAAAACAGCGGCTGAGGGCCAGTCTTTCACTGACTGAAAATGCTGGCCCAGCCGATAATAAAAAAAAGGGTCACGGCGGTTGGCGGCAAACAATCGCCTGCTGATATTTCCCCGATCAGACAAGTGAAGATCCGGTTTTAAAAAAGCGCTTTCCAGCCAAACATCTCTTTCCCAAGGCCCCAGGAATCGGGCCAGGGAAAAGAAATCAGCCGCCTTATTTTTTTCATTTCTTTGGCTGAAAACTAAAGCCTGGCGGGAATATAAATGAGCCAAGAACCGGCCAGCGCCAAAAATAAAACTAATACCGCCCAGGCAAATGAAAACCAATACCGGCCCGGTCTTTTTTCCGGGTTTAAAGCCGGCTTTTTCCGATTCTTCCAAAGCCAGAAACAAACTGAAAAAAACTAAGAAAATTGCTGTAAAATGCCAGTCAAAATCAAAAAAAGCCAGCGCCGCCGAAAGCCAAATTGCTCCCAGCGAGCCAACCAGCAGTGATTGCTTTTTCCGCTTCAAAGCCAGCAAAAGACTTTTTTTTAAAACATAAATTGTTAAAAAAATCAAAGCCAAAAAACCGATCAGGCCGGTTTCCGAAAGCTGCTGAAGGTAAAAATTGTGAGCAAAACGGGACCAATCGGAAGGAGTTTCAAGATAAGCCGAAGAAGCAATTTCAAAAGTCCCGGCGCCGCTGCCTAAAAATGGCTTTTCCCGGACAACCATTAATGCCTGACGCCAGTAAGAGAGACGCCTCCCCAGCGAAAACGGCTTGATCAACTGTCTGGCCAGCCGCTGATTGAAAGCATTCCCGGCAATAACTTGGGATTTGAAAGAAACAAAAACAATCACCAGCAGAGTTGCCAGAGAAAAACCAAACATTAACCAAAAAACGGCTCTTTTGAAACGGCTCCGAGGCCGAATCCAGGCAAACAAAAAAATCAGCGCCAAAAGCCAGAAAGCCAGCGCGGCCCGGCTGAAGGTCAATAAAAGACTGAGAAAATAAAAAAAACTCAAACTGAACCAAAGCCAGTTCTTTTTCCCGTCTTGATTATTCCAAAAAAGACTCACAGCCAAAGGCAGGGCAATCAACAAATATGCCGCCAAATGACTGTGGCCATGATAGGCATAAACCAGATTTAATGTCGTTCCGGGCGGCCGCCCCAAGACCAAAGCCAGCAACTGCCAGCCGGACAAAATCAGAGCGGTTGTCAAAATCATTCCCGCCGTCAGTCTTAATTTATTCCCGGCCGGTTGCCAGCTGAAAATTAACAAAAACAAAAAAATTGCCAGATTTTTAAACCAAGAATTGATTGACAGAGAGAAACTGGCGCTTTCAGGCAAGGAAAACAGCTGAACTAAAAGCCAAATAAAAAACAAAAAATGAATTTTTTTAAAAACATATTTTTTCGGCGGAAAAAGAAGAAAAATAACCAGCGGCCCGGTCAGAATAAGCAGTTCGGCAATCGGAGAAAAACCACCGGCCATAAAAGGCAGCAGTCCCAAAAAAAGCAAACATAGCCAAAAAGATAATTGAAAGCAAAACTCGCCTGTTTTGAAAAAACCCGGCCGGAATGATAAGCTCATGCTATTAAAGCAGAAGACAGATAAGAAAAAACAAAGAAACAGCCAGTCCGCCTCTGTTTTCTGACATCTGATTTCTGATTTTCACTATAACACAAATGAAAAAAAGCCATTCTTTTTACCGCCGTTTCGGCAAAAGAATTTTTGATTTCACCGCCAGCCTGGTGGGCCTGCTGGTTTCCTGGCCGCTGTGGCTGATTTTCGGCTTGGGAATAAAAATTGATTCTGCAGGGCCGGTTTTTTTCAGGCAACTCAGATCCGGCATGGATGGCCGGCCATTTACTATTTACAAATTCCGGACAATGATCTGCAACGCCGAAAAGGAAAAAAAACAGATCAAAAACCGGAATGAAGCCGACGGGCCTGTTTTTAAAATTAAACACGATCCCCGCTTTACTAAATTCGGTTTTTGGCTGGCCAAAACCGGCCTGGATGAATTGCCTCAGCTTATAAACATTTTAAAAGGAGAAATGAGCCTGGTCGGACCCCGGCCTCTTCCTCTTGAAGAGACGCGGTTCTTGAAAAAATGGCAACGGGCAAGGCTTGAAGTTAAACCCGGACTGGCCTCATCCTGGACAGCCAAAGGCGCGCCCCATAATAATTTTGACGCCTGGATGAAATTTGATCTTTTGGATATCCGCCAAACCTCGTTCAGATCTGATTGGAAAATTTTAACCGGCACGGCCAGAATGCTTTTTCACCTATCTTGACAAGCTGGGCAGGTTTTGTTTAACTGATGATTAATGCCCCAACCCAAATTTGAAGACATTGAGGTAGTAACTAATGAACCCGAAAACGAAAACAAAGGAATCAACACGATTTTAATTATCGCTTCGGTCGTTCTCTTGGTTACTTTTGGCGGGTTGGCTTATCTTTATTTCAGCGTCAGGAATGCCAGCCAGGAAAAACCTTCTTTCTCCAAGCCGATTAAAATAATCCGGCCGACAATCAAAGTATCGCCAACCAAAGCTCTGCCCTCTCCCCAACCGGCCAAAGCCAGCGAAAAAACCGAGTTAATTGTATATGAAAACGAAAATTTGGGTTTTACTTTTAAGTATTATCCCAGCTGGGGAACTTTGGAAAAGGAAGAGGCGGATAAAAAAACTATTTTTACCCTTAAGCCGGAAGATAAATTCAGTTTAACCGTCGAGCCCTTGGATAATCCGGGAACAGCCTCAAGAGATCAACTGGAACTTGCCGCCGAAAGCCTGAAAACCGCCGGCTGTGGCAGTCAGGAAGACAACCGGCTCAATTATCCCGGCCTGATGATTTATTGTGAAGAAGGCCAATCAGCCACGGAATATCTTCTGGTCCAAACGGAAACCAATCTTTACAGCCTCAGAGCGCAGTACGACCAGGCAGTTGTTGCCAACGCCAAAACCAGAGAAGAAAACTTCTCCACCACTCTTGATAATTTCTTTTTATTATGACGGCTAGCTTTCTCAATCTGATCTAAAACCCGCCTGCTTTGTTTTTCTGAATAGCAAGCCCGGATAGAATTGAGGCCTTTTTCAGAAAGCCGCCAGGAGTTATTTGAATTGGTAATTGTTTCAACCACCGCCCGGGCTATCTCAGACGGCGACTCAGCCAAAACAACCGCCGAAGCCGCTCCGGATTCCAACCCCGAAACTGCAGAAGAAGTCGCGACCACCGGCAGGCCGTAAGCCAGGGCGGTCAAAATTTTGATTTTTACTCCGCCGCCGGTTCGGATCGGAGCCACTGCCACTCCCGACCGCCGATAAACTGCTTTAAGACTTTTAAGATGGCCCCAAAGTTTTATTTTGGGATCGGCGGCCGCCAATTTCCTCAGTCTGTCCGAAACTCCTTCGCCCACAATCCAAAATCGACTCCGGGGAACCTGTTTCAGAACAAGAGGAAAAATTTTTTTTCCAAACCAGAAAGCGGCTTCCTCGTTGGGACGCCAACTCAAAAAACCGACAAACAAAATCACTTTCGGCCCGAATCGGAAAAGCGGTTCGGTTTCAAAGGGCACCGGCAGATAAACTACCCGGGATTCAGGGCGGGAAAGTTTTCCAAGTTTCTGACGGTCTTGCCGGGAAATTGTAAAAATTAAATCAAATTTTTCCACCATCTCTCTTTCAAAAAGGAAAAATTTGGCCGATTCGCCTTTATAGGCAATTTTTTTTAAAATGTTTCTTTCTGATTCAGACTGGCTTTTAAACGCTTCCGAAGAGATATTATGCTCATCATAAATCTTGAGCAGATTATCCAGGTTCTTAACTGCTCTAAGATATCGGCTGCTGGTTAAATGATCGCAATAAACCGCTTCAAATTTTTTTCTTCCGGTCAATCTTCTGATAAAATCAGCCGCCTGGGGCAAATAATATTTTTTCACCCGAAAGGGCACTGGCGATAAATTCCCCAAAATAGCCTTAACTTTAAGTTCCGGCGAATGACTGGTTATCAGGGGAGTTAAAAAAGTTTTTATCCCTAAATGACAAATTCTTTTAAGTCTTTTCTCAAAAGCCAAATCTTTTTTTTGATCAATAAAGGAGATCAAAAAAAGCTCGTGACTCCGGCTCAAAAGATTTAAAATCCGCCAGGTCTTAACCTTTCCGCCGGTATCCGGCGGAAAAGGTAAAAACTGAGTGATAAAAAGAATTTTCATTGATATTTTCCAAGAAAGTCCTGCAAGTCGGCAGTTTGATATAAAGAAACCTTCTCGCCGCTGAATCCAAATTGTCTGATCAGAACCAGCTCGTTCCCGGCCAGAAACCGATCCAGTTTTTCCCTTATTTCCCGTCCCCTGAAAATCTGATTGACTAAAATGAAGCCCGTTCCGGTTTCGTCAAAAATTCTTTGGCCGATGTCTTTCAAATAATAAACATTTTTAAGCGGCTTTTTAACATAACCCAGATTCGGATTAGCCAATTCCGAATAAAGAGGCCAAAGAGTGAAGATCGGAAAATCATAAAAATTGTTTTCCAAATAGTCAGCCGCGGCCTGATGAACCCCGATTGCCCGGAGATAATCAAGAGAAATTTCTCCCGCCCAGATAACCCGATCAGTCTTCCAACGGAAGATGAATAAACCAATAAAAAGACCCAAAATCAGCCAAGAAAAAAATTTTTTTTCAAAAAAACAAGTCATCGAAACTGCCGCCGTTAAAAAAAACAAGGGATAAACCGGAAGAAGATAGCGGGGCAAAAAAGCCCCTTTCCAGAAAAAAAGGGTCTCAGTTAAAGCCAAAATTAAAAATAGCAGCAGCTCTTTTTTGATCAACTTTTCTTTGAATTCCGGAAAGAAAAAGGCTGACAGAAAAGCCCCCCCGATCAAAAAACTCAGCCAGATATGGAAATCACGATAAAAAATAAATGACAGAATGGTTTTTAGTTTGCTAGCCAATAGAGGGGCCGAATGCTTAAAATAATCCAAGTTGTAAGGCCACAGCCACCAACCCAATAAAACCCTATTCAGAACCATCCAAATAAAAAAAATCAACAAGGGACTGGCTAAAAACAAGACCCTTCTGAAAAGCTTTTTTGAAGAAACCTTCCCCGGATTTAGTAATAATTCATAGGCAATTATACTTAAAATCACTAATACTCCCGGCTCCTTGGTTAAAACTAACAATGCCGCCGAAAAAAAATAAGCGATTTTCCCCGAGGAAAAAAAATAATAAATCGTTATCAAGGACAGCGCCGTCAAAGGCAAGTCTGCCTGAAACAGGCCGCTTTGGGCAAAGAACAAGGGAGTAAAAAACAGCCATAAAGCCGCCGCCAGGCCGGCAAGGCGGCCGTAAAGTTTGGCTCCCAAAAGAAAAGTAAAATAAACTGCCAAAAAGGAAAAAAAAGCAATCAGGGCCCGGGGAATAACCCGGCAGAAACCAAAGAGTCGAAAAAACAAGGCGGTGATTTCATATAAGAAAGGCGGTTTGTAAGACCACCATTCGACAAAAGGACGAAACCCATTAGTCAAAACTTTAAGACTTCCTTCGAGGTAATTTTCTTCATCCCACCAAAACGGCAAATTCCAGAAAGGTTTTTTGAAAAGAAAAACCAGGCCGGCAAAGAAAACAGCCATCACCAGCCGGTCGCTTAAAAGAAGCTTTTTTTTAAATTGCCTAAAATACTTTGGTAAGCCTCGCATGGTGTCCAGCATCCGGGACATTTTAATTTATTTGCCTGCCGCCTGACTTTTAAAACTTTCGGCGTCTGCCAAAATCTTTTTAGATCATAATTGATTTGCGCCAGATTGCCAATCGGGTTATTCCAAATACTGCAGGGAAAAATTTCTCCTCGGGGATCAATAAAAACCGAAGCCGCCAAAGCCCGGCAGGGCAATGGCGGCCGGCCGTTTTTAAGATAATCTCCGATTCCTTTTTGATAAAGCGCCTCAATAAAAAAAAACGGCTTAAAAGAAAAACCCTGACATTTTCTAAACTCGTTTAAATTTTTTACCAAAGTTTTATTCAGACCAAGATCCACCCGGGAATTGGCATAATAATGCTCCGACCGATGGGCTAAATTAAAATGAAGCTCTTTCTTTCTTAAAGCCGGAATTTCTTTTTTCAACGCCCGGTAAGTCTTTTCAATCAGATGGGCATTTTTACCCCACAAAGTCATGCCAAAACAGCAGTTAAATCTTTTTGATTTGATTTTTTGTAATAGCTGATAAGTTCTAACCGCTTCCCGCCAGCTTCCCTTCACTCCTCTTAGCCGGTCATGAATTTCAGGCGGACCGTCAAGGGCAATTGAGATAATCAACCGGGGCGGCCCAAGAGCGAGAATTTCTCTGATCGCAGTTTCAATTTTATTACTCAGCCGGCCATTAGTCGGCAGATGTAAAAAATAAAGCTTTTTTTGAGTCAGCAAAATCACTTTGATAATTTCTAAAAGGTCTTCTCTTAAGAAAACTTCACCGCCGGTTAAATCAATCCAATTAAAAAAATCATTCTCCCGAAAAAAGCGGCTGATTTCAGCCAGACCCATCTCCCTTTGGAACTTTTTTTGCCAGATCCGGCACAGACGGCACCGGGAATTACACCGGTCGGTAAGAGCCAAAGTAAGTTTGTAAGGCCGGTCGGAACGGGTGAAATTGGAAACAAGGATATTTTTAGAAAAATTGAGAAAACGGCTCATTGTTTTTTTGATTCTTTTAAAGGATATTTTTAAGCAAACACCATAAGTAATCCCAACTCATTGATAAAAGGTTAATATGAGACTTGCCTGCCTGACGGGCATATTCATGGCTGGGAATTTCCACAATCCGGCAATTTTTTTTTAAAGCCTTCATAATCATCTCCTGCTCTATGCTAAAGTTGTTTTCCCTCAAACTAAGTTCCTCTGCGGTATTTTTTTTAATTGCCCGGAAGCCATTTTGAGAATCAGTCAAGGTTTGATTAAATCGCAGATTAATAATCAGGGTAATAACCGAACTGCCGATCAGTCGCATCATTTTTTCAAAATTACCATGCAATTCGTCGCTTCCCCCCTTCCCCCTCGAAGCCAAGACAAGATCAGCCTGTTCTTCCTGAATTGGTCTGATCAATTCAGGAATATCTTTCGCCTCATGGGAGCCGTCACCATCCATAAAAACAAGGATTTCACCTCGGGCTTTTTTAATTCCTCTTCTGATAGCCTCTCCTTTTCCCAAGCCGGCATCCAGCACCACCTGAGCGCCTTCCTTCCTCGCTATTTGTCTGGTCCGGTCAGTTGAATGACCGTCGACTATTAAAACTTCGTTAACTTCGGCTTTTCCCGCCCGGATGACAGAACCGATTGTGAAAGCCTCGTCTTTAACACAAATTATCAGGCTGGTTTTTTTAAAAAAAGTTGATCTCATCAATTCTGACCTAAGATCTGCCTGGTCAGCAGAAAAGGAAATTTAATATCCCGGATCAAATAACGGCGCCAAAGTCTTCGAGGTTCCTGCTTCAGACGAAACAACCATTCTAAACCGACTCTCTGCAACCAAACCGGCGCTCTTTTCAAATTGCCGGCCCAAAATTCAATCGCTGACCCGACACCCAAAGCCACCTTGATCTTAAGTTTGTTTTTTCGAGCCGCCAGCCATTTTTCCTGCTTTGAACCGCCGTGGCAGGCCAAAAGAATATCAAATTGCCCGCCTTCTCTATAAAAACCGATCTTCAATCCGGGATATTTTTTTGAAAGGTTTTCGATAGCCTGACTGATTGTTTCCGGACTGGACCCTGCCAAACCGATCCGCCGGCCTTTTTCAGCCGCCAATGCCAAAATCCTTTCTGCTAAATTGGCGCCGTTAACTCTTTCCGGCAGAGAACTCTTTAAAAACCGGGAGGCCCAGACCAAAGGCATTCCATCCGCTACCACCAAGTCAGCTTTTTGATAAGCCCGACAGAACTCCTGATCTTTTCTTAGAAGCATCAAATGATCAACATTGGGCGTAAAAATTAAAAAAGTTTTTTTGCCTTTTCTGCGGCTGACTATTTTTTCAACCCTTTCCAAAACCTGACTGGTAGTCACCCGGTCCACGGCCAAATTCAAAATCCTCACCCGGGAAACTTCGTTCCCGGGAGAACAAACCGGAACAGGGTAAAAATCCTGCTTGTTCGGAACGGAAAGCCTTTGCTTAATAAACAGTCTTTCTCTTAACCGGCCCAGCGCGTAAGCCGCTTTCCCTGACAAAAAACAGGGCCAATGCCGGGGAAACTTTTTCAGGAAGCCGATTAAAAAAGAAAGTTTCTCCCGACCCTGCCTGACAATTTTTTCTTCGGGCCAGACCAGGGAAAGAGCCACTGAGACCCGGCCATGCTTGAAGCGGCTTTTCAGAAAGCCGATTAAATTATTTTTTTCTTGGTGCCGGACTTTAATCGTCGGCTGATAAATTACTTTCAGATTATTTTTACGCATCCGAAAGGCAAAATCAACATCTTCTCCGCAAAAATAAGGTGTCCAAAAAGAATCAAATTTCAAATCCCTGATCAATTTCTTCTTAAAAGAAACATTCTTGGTATCCAAGATCGTCATTTCCTTTTTTCCTTTTTTTAAAAAACCTGACCCGAACCAAGCTCGGTAATAAAAATGAAGCATCCGGGCATAAATGTTCTCAGGCCGACCATTCAAACTTTGACCCTGAATTGCCGCCGCTTGAGGATAATGCCGGTGGGCCAAGATCGTTTTTTCCAGATGGTCAGCCGCCATCAGACAATCGTCATCAATAAAAACGATTATTTCTCCATGAGCCTCCTTCAAACAGCGATTCCGGGCAAAAGGAATGCCTTTTTGGCTTTCCCAAAAGTGCTTAATGGGTAAATCGGGGTATTCTTTGATAACCGCCGGGTCCTCTCCCAAACAACCGCTGCTGACAACAATCACCTCATCAGGCAATCGCGCCTGCGCTCGAATCGAAGCCAGGCAACATCTAAGCAACCCTGATCTTTTCCTGGTACAAATCACGACTGAAAGTTTCGGAAATCTTATAAGTTTCATCAAATTAAAATATCTTAACTCTTAAAATTTTCAAGCCTCTTTAAGCTCTTTTAATCCAACCCTCCTTAATCCAACCCTCCTTTTAACCCTAAGCTCACGTTTTAAAAAAGTGCGACAGAAAATTGCCGATCGGGGGTTCAAAGTTCATATTTTATGCTGTTTTATGCCTGAATTTATGTTTAATTTCAAATCCAATTTCAGATCCGGTCCTGAATCGGGTCTTTGAACCGACCCTGGATTCGGAAAAAATTCTTTTCAGCGTTTCTTTTTGTTTTGCCGGATTAAAATTCTTATTAATGAACTTAATTCCGTTGGTTGAGATCTCCTTAGCCAAACAGGAATCTTCGGCCAACCGGACAACACTTTCAGCAAAATCTTCAGCTTCTTCAGCCAGAAGAATCGTTTTGTTTTCTTTTAATCCCAAGCCTTCAATTCCCAACCGGGTTGAAACTACCGGCACTCCGGCAGCCAGAGCAGTCAGAATTTTAATCCTCAAACCGCTCCCGGTCCGGACCGGAGCCACCAAAACCGAAGATTGAGCCAGATAAACAGTCAAATTTTTAACAAATCCGAATAATTCCAGCCGGCTGTCTTCAGCAGCCGCTTCCTTCATTTTAGTTGTCGCCTCATCCCCGATTACCCAAAAAACTGCCTGGGGCAATTTTTCCAGAACCAGAGGCCAAATCTCTCGGTAGAACCACCAGAAACCATCCCGATTCGGCTCCCAAGACAAAAGGCCCAGAAACAAAATTTTTGGCTGCCTAAAGTTTTGTGGCCGCCAGACCGGCCGGATCTTGAAAGCTGTCGGCAGGACTTTTACCTCAGTATTTTTAAGCCCCAATTCCATCAACCGTTTCCGGTCAAATTGACTGATGGCAAGACAGCAGTCAAAAACTTTAAGCTTTCTTTTTTCATAAAAATAAAGCTTAACCGTTTCAACAAGAAAAAAAATCTTTTTAAAAACATTCCGGCTGATTTTTGCCAATCGCCATCGGGAAAGCCAGGCAATATTATGCTCGCCGTAAACAAGCTTAAAGTTTCTTGAAGCGGGAAAACAATCAGCGTATTGCACCAGAGAAAGATGTTCCAGATAAACAAAATCAAATATCTCCCGATTAATCAATCTTTTAAGATAATCCGCCATTGCCTGATTCCGATATTGACAAACAATCACCGGCTTAAGAGAAAAAAACCAAGCCATAACCTGACCGGGAATTTCTTTATAACGGCTGTTTGTGGTCGGCACCAGAATAACCTTGATTTCCCGGCAATAGCGTTTCAATTCAGACAAATATTCAAGATCGCTTTTTTGACTGATAAAACAAGCCAGGTAAATCCGGTGTTCTAAAGCCAGGTTTTTTAAAAGCTGAAGAGTCTTAAACTTCCCCCCATGGTTAGTCGGCCAGGGCAATAACTGAGTTAAAAATAAAATCTTCATGTCTTAATCTTTAGGCGAAATTGCCTAAAAAAAGCCTCTTTTAAAATTTGACCCGGGCCCAGCTTTCGATTGCAAAGCAGGATGCGACAGTTTTTAGTGCATTTTCTTATTTGCTCTCTTCTCTTGGCCGCCTCTTTTCCCCGCCAAATCGCCGCCGGACCCTCCCGAAGAATGTTGCCAATCGGCGGTAGGGAAAAACAAAGCCGGACCTCACCTCCGATATCCACGCTAAGGTTTGATAAACCCACCAGGCAGGGTTCATTGTTGAAGCAATTGGGGTTATAAAAGTAGGCCTTAAACCGCTTAAGCTCCCAAAGGGGATTATAAATCGGCCAGCCGGCTTTTTTCAGCTCTATTAGCCGGTCAATCACCCGATTCACCTCAGGAGAATTCTTCGGCCAAAGGGGGTGTCGCCGGTACCAGACAGAGGAATACTTTTGAAACCCGAAGCTGTACTTAGACTGGAGTGGTTGAAAGTTGATGCCGTTGAGTCCAAGTCTTCTGGTCAGAAAGACCAGTTCAGCCAGATCTTCAAGATTTTTTTCCATCACCACTGTCGTCAGGCTTAAAACCGGCTTTCCCCGGTTTCCGCGGAATTTTTGAACCAGATCAATTGCTTTCCGGGCTCTTTCAAAAGCTCCTTTCACTCCTCTAATTTCGTCATGAATCTTAATCCGATGACTATCCAGAGAAATACTTAAATGCCCCAGGCCGCTCCGAACAATCCCTGCCGCCAATCCCGGATTAATCGGATAACCGTTGCTGTTGACAAATGTTTCTATCCCCAGACCGGAAGCATAACTGATTACCGAAAGGATAGACCTGCTCAAAAAAGGCTCACCGCCGGTCAGGTTGAGCTTAAACGGCCCCAACCAGTTCTTAAATTCCAGAATCGCTTTTTTCTGCTGATCCAAGCTTAAACAAGTCCGGGGCGACTCTTTTTGCCAAAGGTCACACTGCTGACAGCGCAGGCAGCAGCGGTTAGCCACCGCCAGCGAAACAAAGGTCGGCTGAGCCAAAACCAAACCAGTTTTTAAGGAAAGACTTCTCAAAAGCGAGTTTTTGAAAAAGAGAGCTCGTCTTTTTAAATTTGAGATCATTTGAGTGTTCCGGTTTTTTGTTTTGCTATACTTATTCTAACATCCGGAAGTTAACAGTCTATCTGATGAATCCTAAATGCCTTTATCCTTTCATCTTTCTTGAGTTTCACGCCCGAGGCGAGGTTTTTGCCTGCTGTCCGGCCTGGACCCGCTTTGGCCCGATCGGCAATCTTTACCGCCAATCAATCGAAGAGATTTGGAATGGCGCTAGAATAAGAAAACTCCGGAAAAAAATTTACGATAACCGATACCGGTCAACTTGCCGGGCCGGTTACTGTCCCTTTCTCCACCAACCGATTGACTTTAATCAAACAATTGCCAAAGCCAGCCCCGATTTACAAACAATTATCAATCAGATCAAGCAGAGAAAAACCATTCTCAAGAACGGCCCTCTGAAAATCTCTCTGGCTCATTCAGGCATTTGTAATCTTCGCTGTCAAATGTGTCTTTCCAATAGTGATTTTAACCCTCCGGAACCGAAACTTGACCGGCTAATTTTTAAACAGGTCATTCCCTCGCTCCTGCCCGGGTTAGAAGTAATTAAACTCGGAGGAAACGGCGATCCTTTTTTCCAGCCCCAAACACTGGCTTTCTTAAAAAACTTTCCGGCGGAAAAATACCCCCGGCTTAGATTTCAGATTTTAACCAATGGTTTATTATTCGACTCAAAATTATGGCCGAAAATCAAGCACAACCATTTCGAATGTCTGGATATTTCAATTGACGCTGCCGATCAAAAAGTTTATCAAAAGATCAGGCGCGGGGGCCAATGGCCTGTCTTGTTAAAAAACCTCCGCTTTTTTTCATCCTTGCGAAAGAGGAAGAGAATTGACTGTTTCATTATCAATTTTACTGTCATGAGAGCCAACTACCACCAAATGGCTGACTTTGTCCGTCTTGGACTTAAATTCGGGTGTGACCAGATCCGCTTCAATCGGATCTTCGGTTTCCGCCACCTTGAGAATATCGAAGAAAATATCAATCTTTTCCCGGACCCCAAGATTCTCTTGGAAATCAAAAAAATCCTTCAAAATCCCCTTTTTAAAAATTCCCGGGTAAATCTGAGCAACATTAAAGACTATTGTCATTATCAGCCTGCTCAGCTGGCTATTCCCCGCTTTAAGAGCAAGCTGATTTTTTTTAAACTCGCCCGGAATATTCTTAAGCATTAAACAATCTCATTCTTATCCGAAAAAATTCCCAAAACTGAAATTTTAACCGAATCTGAAACTCTGCGACCCGGTTATTTTTTTTCGGGGATTTAAAAAGGGCGACAGAGAAAAACCGATCGGCAGTTCTCTGTCGCCCTTTTTTCCCGCCGGATTTAAAGACCGGCCTTATTTAACTCAATATTGCCAGAAAAGGAATCAATCAAACCAAGCCAAAATAAGAGGAAAGGTTAATCGGATTACATCAAGGCAAGAAGGATTTAACCATCACCGCGCTTTTTTCAACTATCTTTTCCCAGGAATGATCCAGAGCAAATTCCTTTCTTTGATTTTTTAGCTCCCCCCTCTCTTCAGCCAAAGCCCGGCTGATCTGCTCGACAAATTCCCGGCGATCGGCAGCCAAATAGACCCATTTCCGGTAAGCTCTCAGAGAATAAAGATCAGCCGCCACCACCGGCAAGCCAGCGGCCAGAAACTCAAAAAGCTTAATCGGCAAAATCCCGCGGGTATGCTCATTTCTCTTATACGGCACCAAGCCTAAATTAAAAGACTTAAAATAAGCTGGTAAAGCCTCGAAGGGTTTTGGCCCCAACCAATGGAAATTGTCAAGCTTTACTGCCAATTCATTAAGCCTCAGCTTCCGGTCGGTCGGCCCGATCAAAACAAAATTCAGCTGAGGCATCTTACGGGCCAAAAACTCCACCAGGGAAAAATCAAAACGGAAACCGGTCATATTTCCTACCAAACCGACCACCGGCGGCTTAATTCCAGTTAAATCCCGGGGTCGCAACCTGACCTTCCCGATTAAATCAGCAATCAGTTCTGTCCGGGAGCCATTACCCACCAAAAAAGTCCGGCTGTTTAGCTTCCGGCAAATTTTTTTAAGATATAAAGAACTCGTCAAAACCAAATCGGCCTGCCGAATAACTTTATAGTTTAGCTGTTTGGCTTTCCGCCGGTCATCAGGAGCGGGATAATAAAAAGGGTACTGCCAAATCAGATCAACCAGGTGATAAACATCAAAACAATGAGGCGATCTGACCGCCCGAGAAAAAATTTCAGGGTAGAAGTGCCAGAATATCGGCTTTGAGCACGAAAACTTCCTGATCACTTCTTCCAGTCCGAAATTGAACTTTGCCGGCCGGAAAACAGACAGATTCGGACTGATTTCTTCCAGAGAATCTCTCCCAACCAGAATTTGGCTAACCGCCGCGCGCCAGGATACCGGAGGCGTCACCACTAAAACCGGAGCAATCCTGGACCAGTAATACGGGAACCAATAACGATTCCCTTTAAGAGGCCAATCAAAACCATCGGAGAAAAAAACAATCGGCGGCCAGTCTATTTTTTTTTCAGGTCTCACTGATAGCCTCCAACATCCCCAAAGTAAGCATGAAAAAATCAAAAACCGGCTGGATGAAAAAAGGCTCAAAAAAACCGATTATCAAAAAACCAAGCACCGCGCCGCGGGCAAAGACAAACAGGGGATAAACTGACGGGTTCAAGTTGAGCGGTTTTTTAAAAAAAGGATAAATAGTTTTTATCAGCGCCAAAAGAAAAAAAAATAAACTCAAAATACCGGCTTCGGCGGCTAACAGAAGATAGATGTTATGGACCGGCTGAAGAAAAAAAGAACTAACCGGCGTCACCGCGTTCAAAACCAGAGACCGGGTAAAATGATTAAAACCAACCCCCCCCGGATATCTGAAAATCAAGTTTAAAGCCTCTTTTGCCAGCATCATCCTGACCGAACCTGCCCCGTAATAACCGAAAGCCGTTGCCAAAGACTTTAACCGCAAAAATAAAAACGGCGCCAAAGCCAGAATAAAAAAGGCGGCAGCGGCTGAAAATCTTTTGGCATGGGCTGTCAGATGATAGCCTTTTTTAAGCAAGCACCGGCTCGAAAGAGAGAAAATCAGTCCGTAAATCAACCAGCTGGTCCGGCTGAAACTTAGTACCAATCCCAGGAAACCGGCAAGATAAACGAGCAAATGAAAAAAACTATTTTTGACAATCGTCTTTTTAAACCAGCCGGCTGAAATTAAAAGAAGACCAATAAATAAAAAAGCCGCCAGCCGGTTAGGAGCATAAAAAGTGCCATAACTCCTGAAAAGACGGAAAATTTGAGGAGTGGTGACCCCCAAAGGAAGAGAAACCAGTCCTTCTTCCAGATAAAAGCCAACCGGTCCTTTTTTGGCGAATTGCCAAAAGGCAATCAACCCTTCAAAAAACAGCCAGGAAAATACTATCATCAAACTTCTTTCAAAAATTCTCCGGTTTTTTAAAAAATAACGGGCGGCAAAATAAATCACCAAACTCTTTATTAGTTCCAGCCAGCCAAAAAAAGCTGCTGCTGCTGAAGCGGCCGGCAAACAAGACCCCAAAGCGGACAAAGCCAGTAGCCACCAAAAAAAATCTGATTTCCGAACCGCCAAAGCCGGCTTTTTCCGGATAAAGATTAATTTCAAAAGCAGCAGGATTGCCAGAATTAAACTTGGAGAAAAAACCAGCCAAACCCGATAGCCGGTTTCCCGATCCGGAGTCGGAGAAACCAGATTGAAGGCGAAGCCTTTACCGATGTCAAAAGGAAAACTTGCCAGCAAGGTCAACCAAAGAACTTCTTCAATGGTTTTAATTTTTTTGGAAAGAGCCAGCAAAAGGGCAAAAAAACCAACGGCCAAAAAAAGGGAAACATTATTAAAAACCAGCAAAAGACAAAGATAAAAAAAGCTCAGGCTGGCAACAAAACTGTTTTTTTTTAGAAAATTAACCATTGGCCATCACTTCCTCGCCAGACAATGTTCCGGTCATCAGATTCCGGTATAAATTCCGAAACTCCCCGGCTTTCTTTTCCAGAGAAAATTTTTCTGCCCAGGTCCGTGCCTGACGGCTGAACTTTTCTCTTTGCCGGTTAAGTCTCAAAATTCCCTCAGCGATACTCTCCGGCTCATTAGGATCGACAAAAACCCCGGATTCGCCATCGCTAACCGCCTCAACCACCCCGTCAACCCGCGAGGCAACCACCGGGACTCCATAGCTATTGGCCTCAAGGTAAACAATTCCGAACCCTTCGATATTGTCAGCCAAACTAAGAACAGGCAAGACAAAGACATCCAGCCGGGAAAAAAATATTGATTTTCGTTTCTCCGAGATTTCACCCCAATTTTGATAAGGAAACGGCGCTTTTTTCAACCATTTTCCGGCCTTCTCAGAAACTCCGATGCCGCCAGCCAGAAGAAAAAGAAATTTAACCTTTCGCCGGAAAAGAATTTCCAGCGCCTTAAGGATTTGGGGAAGATTTTTTCGGCTCTCATTTCGGGCCAGCGTTCCGATTACCAGCCTCTTGTCTTTCTTTTTTGAGGCTAAGACCGGTAAATGAACTCCCGGCCGGATAACAACGATTTTTCCGGCCGGCACCGCCGGAAAAAACTGCCGAAGGAGTTTTTTGACCCGGAGACTATTAGTCTGGATCAAGCCGGCTCTTTGAAAAACCCGATTTAACAACCGCCTTTGGTAGAGTCCGAGATTGGCGGGCAAAATCTCCTTACCGTGACAGCTAACCAGAAAACCAGACCCTTCGAAACCGATTGCTGTCAACGGTTGCCAAAAGTGAACTAGGTCGGCCGACATCAGGATTTTCCTTTTGCGCCGGCAGATCCGGCTTCCTAAACAAAATTCAGCCAGGGAAGGATAAAAGTTAAATAATTTCTCCGCGATTTTTCCCGGGAACCAGAAAGACCAATCCACAAACCTGATTGCTTCTTTTCCGGATAAAGCTCGGCCAACTGATCGGGCAAAGCTCTGGATCCCGCCGTATTGATCAAGATAAGGAACAACATAGGCAATCATTTTTCAATTTTGATGATCTGAAAGCCGTTCAAATCTCCCTGGTCAAAATGAAGATCAATTTCACGAGCGACCTTTACCACCTGGACCCGACGGAAATAATAAATCCCCTTCCTTTTGGTAACTTTAATCCTGACTTTGAAGATGCCTTTTTGTTTCAGGGGATTTTTCTCGAGGTGAACCCGACCCTGCCAATCAGTAGTCAGATAATCAGCCGCTTCAACATGTTTATCTTCAATCCGGCCCAGAAAACGACCGGCACTGTCCGTCATCTCGTCGCCAACTTCAAGCACCTCAAACTGCCAAGGATAACGATCCAAAAGCATCCCGGTCACCAGCAGTTCTTCCTCTTTCTCGTCAACCCCGGTAATGGAGATAACCTGCCCCTGGACATAAACCCGGCTAAGATGAAGTTCAATCGGACCGCCGATTTCGACCAATTGCCCCTGGTAGACATACTGATCTTTTTGCCGGAGATAATTACACTGCAAGTCAACAGCCAAATAAACTTCTTTCCGCTCGCTGCCGGTATCAAAAGTTTCGATGTCTCTGACAATTGCCATCGGCTGATTAAAAAGGCCAATTTCCCGGGAGCCGATCTTCAGAGCATCAGCCTGCCAGTACTGGGGAATCCGGTTGTTAACCCACCATTGAGTCGAGGCATATTTCACTCCCACTTTGACCCAGGTCGGTTTCTGACGAAAATAAACCGCCAGGAAAGCCAGAAAAGCCAAAGCGAGTAAAAAAATAATCAGGTCATAAACTGTCAGCTTCTTTTTCAGTTCCTTTAGAGCTTTGTTTTTTTGATAAAATGAGAAGAAGGCCATTAAAACTTATTGTATCACAATGATCAGAAATCAATTAATTATTCTTCCTCACTTTTTACCCCCGGGCTTTCCGGCCGACTTTGAAAGTCAAACCGCCCGGATATTAGCCAAAAAAAACCGGGTTATTATCCTCCGGCCGGAAACAAATCCTCCCCAGACTCTAAAAATCAAGCTAAAAATTTTTCTCTCCGGCCGCCAACCGATTTTTTGGACCTTTTACCCCCAGTTTGAAAATCTGGCCGGCCGGTGGGGAGAAAAACTGATTATTTATGATTGCGTTGACCATCATCGCTCGATTAATACTGAACAAAACCATTTTTTAAAAAAAAGAGAAGCCGCTATGATCAAAAAAGCAGATATTGTTTTCGTCAATTCACCGGCTCTTTTTAAACTCAAGAAAAGACTCCATTCGAAGGTTTTTCTGGTTCCCCAGGGCAGTAATACCGATCTTTTTCTTAAAACAAAACCCCAGCCCATTCCTCAGGATCTGGCTCGAATTCCACCGCCGAGAATCGGCTTCTCCGGAAATCTTGATTATCGTTTGGATTTTGACCTTATCCGAAACCTGGCAGCAGCCCGGCCGGACTGGTCATTGGTATTTATCGGTCCCGATTGGGGCAACCCGATTAACAACAAAACCATCAATTTTAAAAAACAGCTGTCGATTCTTAAAAAACATCAAAATATTCACTTTTTGGGCTTTAAAAACAAGCCGGATTTGATCGGCTATCTTGATCATTTCGAAATCGGCATAATCCCCTACCAAGTCAAATTTGACTTTGTCCGCTATAGTTACCCGATGAAGGTCTTTGAACTTTTCGCCCGGGGCAAACCGGTTATTGCCACTCCGATTGAAGCTCTGAAACCTCTCCGGCCGCTGGTTATCACCGGCCGAAATGCCGCCGGATTTGAAAAAGGGATCCAAGCAATTTTAGACAAAGGCTGGCCGAAAAGAAGGATCAGAAAACAAAAAAGACTGGCCTTAAAAAACTCCTGGCAAAGAAAACTCGAAAAAATCAGCCAGATCCTGCAAAAAGAATTCCCCGAAATAATACGATAATACGATCCGGGATCATTTTTAAGTAGACGATCCGGAACTAAGGGGACAAATAGACTCCAAATAATAATAAGAACCAATTAGGGATCCTCTAAGATTACAACCACCCTCCCATAAAAGATAAATCAGGTCCTTTTTATTCTTCCAAAAATGGGCCAAGCCTGATTTCTTAGCTTCTTTTAACAGAACAGCCATTTTCTCAACAAATCTTTTTTTAAACCTCGTTTTAATCATCGACCACATTAAAAGCTCACCCTTTAAAAGATAATAAAGCTGAAAAGCTCTTAAACCGCAGGCATACCTTCCTTCGAGCAGCCGTCTCTGGCGATCGCTCAGCCACCGGTTGTGAAAAACCTTAATCCCCGGTTCAAAAGCCAGCCGAAAGCCTTTTTTTAAAATCCGGTAAATCATTTCGCTTTCCTCACCCCCCGAAAGGCTAACCGACCCCACCCCCAGCCAAGTTTTAAATCCGCCAACCTCAGCCAAAACTTTCTGACGGAAGCTCATATTGTTCCCCTGACCCAGCTCTTGATAATGGACCACATCAGGCCGCGAAATGAATTTAGTTTTTAAACCAATAAAAGTCGCCGGACAATATTGGGCCGGATGTTTCTGAGGCTGATAAGGCAAGGTTTGGCCAAAAACACCGGCAACTCCGGGGTTTTTCTTCAGAAAACGGCTAATCTTTAAAAGCCAATCAGCTGCCGCCAGACAGTCATCGTCGGTAAAGACTATTATCTCGCCCGTAGCCCTGGTCAGACCAAAGTTAAGCGCTCTTGACTTGCCTTTGCCCGGCCGATGAAAATAATGGATTTTAGACTGACCCAACACCCTAACCAAATCAGCTACCCGATCACCGACACCCTGATCAATCAAAATAATTTCAAAATTAGAAAACGAAGAACCAAGAATTGACCCCAGACAATCTCTTAATTTTCGAACCCGATTGCGGGTCGCAATAACCACTGAGATCTTCACGACAAAAGACCTAAACTAAAAAATGCTTTTTGATATTTCAAGACGGCGCGTTTTAAGCTGTAATTCTTAGAAATTGTTTCTTCGGCATTTTTGCCAATTTTTTTCCTTAAATAAGGGTGTTTTTTTAAAAAAAGAATTTGCCGGACAATTTTTTCCGGATCATTATCGGTTAAAAATCCGTTCTCTCCATTTTTAATCACCCGGCCAATCTGGCCGACATCAGTCGCAATCACCGGCTTTGACAAGGCCATGTATTCATAAAGCTTCAGAGGAGAATAATCAAATGTAAAGTTAAAATTATCCTGTTGATAATACAAAGCTAAACAAAGATCCGCCTGATTTAACAAGCCAAGATAGTCCTGATGAGGCAAAGAATCTAAAGAAACAATATTTTTAAAGAAGGTAAATTGGTGCCACTTATTATCACCAATCACTAAAAAAAGTATCCCAGAATCCTCTAAAAAAGTCTTTTTAGCGACCTTTTCGATCAGGTCCAAAGCTTGCCAGCGAAAACCGCCGCCCC
>JAFGMK010000011.1 GCA_016927565.1 Minisyncoccota bacterium
CCCACTCTGCGGCCGACTTCGACCCCGACGCCCCGGCCGACAGCGACGCCCACTCTGCGGCCGACTTCGACCCCGACGCCCCGGCCGGGAGCAACAGCGACGCCGACAGTGTCGTGTAATTGTTCAAATTGGGCAAGAGCTGCTTGTGGAGGCTGGTGCGCGGGGGTTGGCGGGACTGGTTGTGCTGCTGATGAGCGCTGCTGGCAGAGAACTTGTACTCCCGCGGGTTGTGATTTTGAGTTTGAATGCCGGCCCGATGGGGCTTGTTCGGCGCCGACTTCGACCCCGACGCCCCGGCCGGGAGCAACTTCCACACCCACTCCGCGTCCGGGGGCAACCGCAACCCCCACTCCGGCTGTTGTATGTGATCAGGCAAAACCGCGGGATCCGCCTCAAAGCTGGTGTCAAACGCCGGATGCCTGTTTCCGGTGGGCTTGGGATCCCGTGCCGGAATCAACTATCTATCGGGTTCAGGTTTATGACGAAAATTGGGATTTAGCGGAAGATACTACCTGGCGGAGTCCTGACTGGTTTGGTTGGGACGGGTCTCAGTTTTTTCATATTTCCTGCGGTTTGCAGCCGGGCCGGAACTATCATTCTCAAATCGGCGCTTGGGGGGACTGTGGTGCGGCTTCGTGGTCGGACTATGTTCATGTTTCAATCGTTTGCGCCACGCCGACGAGTGGTCCGGGAGTAACACCGACTCCCACTTTGCCGGAATGTGTTCAAATTCCCCGGCCGCGGGATCCGCCTTCTTCCTGGTGCGATCCGGATAATCATAGTGTTTGCCATCACTGGGCTTGGGAGCCGGTAGCGGGGGCAACTCAATATCGGGTTGAGGTTTATGATGACAGTTGGTTTAGAATTGTCAATACCGGTTGGCGGAATGCCGGTTGGTTTGGTTGGGACGGAACCGAGCTTTATTACAATACCTGCGATCTGGTTTCAGGAGAAGTTTATCATTCCCATGTCGGTGCTCGGGGTCCCTGTACCCTGGAACGCTGGTCTGACTTTATCAATCTCAGCTATACTTGCGCTTGTCCGGTTCCGTCTGTGCCAGCCAATCCGATTCCGGTTAGCCCGCCGGAGCTAAGTTGTGTTTCCGGAAAGGTCAGAGTTTCCTGGAATGCAGTGAGCGGAGCTGATCGTTATGAGGTTCGAACTCAGGAAATCGGCGGTTCTTGGGTTTATTATCCGCGGACAATCAATACCTGGCTGGAGGTCGATGTGGTAGACGGAAAAAGCTATCGTTGGGCGGTGAGGGCGATTAGCGATAGTTGCGGAGCCGGCCTTTGGGCTACTCAGAACATTAGTTGTTGTAACGCCACCTTGCCGGAAGTGCCGATTTTGATTTCGCCGGCAAATAATACTCAGTTGGGATCCTTGGCGGTTACCTTTATTTGGAACGAAGTGGCTGACTGGGGTGAAAGTTGCGCCGGTTGTTCGCCTTATTATACCCTTTATCTGGAGGATCAGGCGGTTTATTTGGGGCATGGTGACGGCGGAGTGTTAACCCCGTTGTCCGGCTGTGAGAATCTTTCCCCGGAAACGGTTTGCAGCGGCGGCCGGTGCCAATGCACCCATGATTTTGGTGAGAGCGACGATCGGATTCAATTTGTCTGGCAAATCGAGGCAAATAATTGTAATTTAGGCAGCCGATCGCCTGTTTGGACCTATGAAATTAAGTTAAATCCTAATCCTTGGTTTCAAACTCAAAGCGGGGATGTTCATGCCGGAGGAGTAATTGATTCTGACATTCCGATAACTTCAGTCCCGCCGGCCCTTTTTTCTTTGGCTGAAGCAGCGCCGGCTTTACCTGTCGGTGATGAGGGAGTGGTTTCTTGCGGAGGGGCTTCGGCTGATTTCGGAACCGGAGATGTTTCCGATCGGAGATGGCTGGCTGCAGACGGTTTGGCGAATCTCTATGATTATGCTTATTTTTATGATAAACTGGACTCGCCGACAGTTGATAATCTTGGAAACGGCAGTATGCCCATTTCTTTGCCCGCACCACCGAACAATACACCCACCGTTTACTACTCTGCCGATGATCTTAGCCTGACGGGCGGCAATGTTTCAGAAGATCAGAGTCTGATGTTGCTGATTGATGGTGATTTGACGATTGACGGCAACATTGAAGTGGCCCCGGGCGGTTTCTTTGGGGTTTTTACTTCAGGAGGAATTGACATCCGGGGGAATGTCAGCCGGATTGAGGGAATTTATTTTGCCGGTGGTCCGGGGAGTGTTTTTGACACTTGTTCCACCCCTCCTTGCGGTGAAGACGAGGCTACTGTTCAATTGGTAGCCGAGGGAGTCTATATTGCCTCAAATTTTGATCTGGGCCGAAGCTTGCCTGATAATGACTACCCGGCCGAACTTTTTTCTTTTCGGCCGGATTTAGTTATAAATGCGCCGGTTTTTATCTGGCGGACGCCTCAAACCTGGCAGGAGCTAGCGCCGTAAAATGAAAAATTGGAAGTATCTGGTTATCGGATTTGCTTTTTTAGTCAGCCTGCTTTGGTTGTTTGAGGTAATTGATTGGTCATTTTTTCAAAATAAAAAAAATCAGTCGAGTCAATGGCTGGCCGGTTTTTCCGGCTCGAAGAATCAGGTTTTAGTGGCCTATGAGTCATTGGCCGGTTTTGAAAATAAATACCAGACGGCCAAAGATCAGGATGAGGTAATTATCCTTGATCTTCGCCGTCGTTCGGAGTGGGAAGGAGGTCATATCCCCTTTTCGATCTCTTTTTCGCCGGAGTCCTTGTCTTTTGCTCATATCCAGAAAAAAATTGACCGCTATGAGGAGGTTTTGGTAGTCGCCGGTGAAACAGAGCTGATTGACGGTTTTCTGGACCATTTTAAAAGGATAAAATGGAAGAGAACAAAAAGAGTTATGGTTTTGCAAAAACCGGTGGCCGACTGGCAGTCAGCCGGTTATCCCTGGAGAGGATTTTATGAAGATCAATAGGCGCCAATGGCTTTTTTTCGTATTTCTGGCCCTGATTTGGCCGTTTCCGTCTCGGGCGCAAGAAGCCTGTTTTTCTTATCCGGCTTATCCCGGCGGGCCGATTACGGTTTCGGGCCGGGTTTCGGCAGTGATTGGAGGAACGGGTCTTTTTGATAAAATGGCAGTTAAGAAAAATTGGAACTTTAACAAATCGGATAATGCCTGGAATTGGAGAGAAAGCGATTTTTTTAGTCTTGAGGCAGGAATTCACTATTTGGTTATTGGTGAAGGGATGGGGGCTAAAGGAGATAGTTATTTGGATCAATTTAGCCTGCTTGATAGCGGCGGCGGAGCGGTTTTTAGTTCTCAGGCAGAGGATTACATTGCTAAATATGGCAAGCCTGCTTTTGAGGCTGCTTATTTTGGGGTGAATTGTCTTTTTTTTAAAGATTCTTCTCAATGGCACTCGGTTTACCAGGTAAACATTCCTGCGGCAGGCGATTATCGGCTTAACGCCAGGATAAGGACTGATTGGGGAGGCGGTTCCACCGGTAAGGGGCTTCAATATACCTGGTACCAAACAGACAATCTGGCGGATTTGGGAGAAACAGTGAGGGTGACTATTCCGGCAGGAGGAACGATTAGGGCGGATGATGTTTATCTTTTTTGGGAAGGCGAGAGTCAGATGGCTCTTTATCGGGACGATGAAGCGACGGTCCGGATTAACGGAGTGGCGGTGACTGCTCCGGAGAGCAATTTGGTTTTTAGTTATGGCCATAAAACTCATTGGGTTCAGGTTCCGGCCGGAGCTCTGTCAGGAGCGGGTAACGACTACGATTTCAATGTGACGGGAATTTTGGATTTTAATAACAGCCGGATGGCGGTTCGGGGTTTTGGCTTGTGGGTTCCTTATCAGGATTTGTCTTTGCCCGATGGCTCGGTTTTTTTTCAACCTTGGGGCCAGTTGGTCAGGAATAATTTAATTGAGGGAGAGGTTTATCCTTGCGTGGGCGATCCGATTAGCTTTCAGTTTGCTCCTGCCGGGGAAAGAGAGTTTTTTCCTTTCTTTTTCGGATCCGGGGGGCAAGCGGACGGCTATGATGCTAATTACGGCCTTTGGAAGCCTAATTATTTGCAGTGGGCAACCGGAACCGGATTGCCTTTGAGCGGCGGTTACAGCTGGAGTGATGTTCCTTTGACCGGTGCTTTGTCTCCTCCTGATAAAACGACCGGCTATTTTGTTGAAGCCCGGGATGGAGAGGCCTGGGATTCAATTTCCGTTTCTAAGGGAATAATCAATTCTTTGACTATTCCGGCGGGGAATGAATGGATTGCCTTCCGGTTGCGGGCGGTTGGGGACGGTGTCTCTTCACCTGAAGAACCGATAAATTCTTTTGGCGAGAGTATGGCTTGGCATGCCGGAGGAGGTTTTCAGCCGGCTCCTGTTCCATGTGTGGCAACTGAGCCTGAGGCGCCGGTTTCAATTTCACCGGATACCGATCAGGGTCTCGAAGTTACCTTTGACTGGAATCATACCGGTGTTTGGGGTGAGAGTTGCGACACCTGCTCACCGTCTTTTACGGTTTATCTTGAGGATCAGGCGACTTATGAAAGCCATCCCGGCGATACCCGGGTGCTGACGCCGCTGGGTATCTGTTCTGATCTTTCTGCCGGGCAAACTGATTGCGATTACAGTTTTTTGCCGGCTGATGACCGGAAGCGGTATGTTTGGCAGATTGAGGCTCATAATTGCGGCAACCAATGCGGTTTTTCGGCAGATCAGCCCTGTTCGGCCAGATCGGGCGTGCTTACTTTTATGATTAAAATTAACGCTGACGCTTGGTTTCAGACTATTGGCGGCGACATTCACGCTGAGGGCGTGATTGATTCCAACATTCCTTCAGCCGCTGCCCCCTCGGACTTTTTTTCCTTATCGGAGCCATCAGCCGTCGGCGATGAGGGAGTGGTTTCTTACGGAGGGGTATCAGCGGATTTCGGTGCCGGCGCTGTTTCCGACCGGGACTGGTTGGTTTCGGATGATCTGATCAGCCATTACGATTTTGCTTATTTTTATCAGAAGCTGGGTTCGCCGACGATTGATAATCTCGGAAACGGAAGTATCCCGCTTCCGGTGACTGATGAGTTGGCGGTTTATTATTCGGCTGACAATGTCAATCTCACCGGCGGTGACATTCCTGATAACCGAGAGATAATATTGCTGATTAATGGCGATTTGACGATTAGCGGCGATATTAATGTTGAAATTGACGGCTTTTTGGGAGTTTTTGTTGCCGGAAACATTAATATTTCGGGCGCCGCGGCTCAAGTTGAAGGGCTCTATTTTGCCGGTGGCTTGGGAAGCGTAATTGACACTTGTTCCAGCGCGCCCTGTGGGGAAGAAGAGGCGACAGTTCAACTGGTGGCCGAAGGGGCTTTGGTAGCGCCTGTTTTTAATCTCGGCCGGAGTCTTCCGGACAACGATTCTCCGGCAGAAGTCTTTTTGTTCCGGCCGGACTTGATTATCAACTCGCCGATGATTCTTTGGCGGACGCCGCAAATGTGGCAGGAATTGGCTCCCTAATTTAGGAGGGTTTTAGATCAGCTCGAAGCGATCGAGAACGGATTCGAAAACGGCTTCAGCTTCATCCGGACTGGTTTTTCCGGAATCATAACGGTAATTAAGAATGTAAATAGTTTCTTCTTGCCGGAGGTAAGCCTGCTCTGAAGAATCTTTTAGTTTGGGGCAGGCAACTCTTAAAATTGACTGTCTTTGCCGGTCAATTGACCATTGGCGGCAGCCGCTCTTAATCATATCGCGGGCAAGGTCTTCGGGAAGGAGAGGTTGACTGGAGGCATCAAGAAAAGAACCGATTACCAAACTGAAGCGGGTGTTATCCCCCAGCCAAAAAATTTGGCGATTGGCAACTGTTTCAGTGGTTACCTCGCCCCATTCCTGGGGATAGCTGATGCGGAAACCGAAATCCCGGTTTTCATATTCGGTTTGTGACTGCTGAGGAATTTTGGAAACAGATGTCCGGGCCATTTTTTCTTTTAGCGAAAGGGAAGATTTTTTATCAAGTTTTGGGTTAAGAAGGATAATAATAATCCAAGTCAAAAGAAAAAGAGAAGAGAAAATAATTAAACTGACTTTGGTCTTTTTGTCCTGAGGGTTATCTTTGAAAAAAACTAAAGATGTTTCTTTGGCAGTCATTTGATTTTCAGTTTGACAGGAGACAGGGAAGATTTCAAGTCTTAAAGTTTCTTAAGAATTGTCCTGCCTTTTGAGCGATCAGGCTTTTTCATTGTTAGACTTCGGTGAATTCAATACCGGCCAAACGCCAAACGGGAAACTATGAATTGGCTTGCATTCCAAGCAACCACAAAACGGCTTCTTTGCGGTAGCGCCGGTCGCCGCGGCTATTGATTCTGATGGCGGGCAATTTGCCTCTTTTTCCCCAGCGTTTGATTGTCAGAGGGGAAACCCGTAACAATTCAGCCACTTCCCGAACCGTCAGAAGATCGGGCAGATCTTCAAGCTTAAGAGTTTTTTTGCTTTTTTCTTCACTCGCTAAAGGGCTATTGTTTATCATTTTTTTATACTTTGAGATATTTCTAGGCTTGAACAGCTAACTTCCTAATCTTAAGATATCAAAGTATCGCTTTGATTGTCAAGAGGGAAACGGGGGAGAGAAAGATAATCCGACCCTTGCGGGTCGGATTAAAAGCAATTCTTCTGTTTGAAAAGAACCGGGAGGCTATTTAAGCTCCACTTTGGCACCGGCCTCTTCGAGCATTTTTTTGGCTTCCTCAGCGGTTTCTTTATTGACATCGCTGACAACCTCTTTAGGAGCGGCATCAACTAGGGCCTTGGCTTCACCCAGTCCGAGAGTCTGGTTGACTTTTCGAACTGCCTGGATAACCGAGATTCTTTGTTCGCCAACTTCGGTTAAGACAACGGTAAAAGCGGTTTGTTCGGCTTCTTCTTTTTTGCCGGCATCTGTTTCGCTTCCGGCAACCGCCGGGGCGGCCATCATTGGTCCGGTTTGAATATCAAACTTTTCTTGAAGGGCTTTAACCAGATCATTAAGTTCCAAAACGGAGAGTTTTTCAATTGATTCAATGATTTTTTCTAATTTTGTTTCTTTTTTGGTTTCATCTGCCATAGTTTTCACCTCCTTGAAAAAAAACTTAGTAATTAGTGATCAGTTTTTTCGGCGATGTTTTTTAAAATAAAAATCAGCTTCCGGAGATTGTAGCCGAGGCCGTTCGTCAATCCGTAAAGCGGGCCGGCTAAAGAACCGACTAGTCTGGCTTTGAGCTCTAATCCGCTGGGAATTTGGGAAAGTTCTTTTGTTTTTGCCTGATCAAGCAATTCTTTGCCCAGAAAGCCAATTTTTATTTCCGGCAGGCCGGTTTCCGAAGCAAAGCTGACCAGAGTTTTAAGCGGGGCAACTTCGTCCTGGTTGGCCCAAAGGATGGCAGTCGGTCCGCTGAAAGCTTCTAGTTGGTCATTTTTGGTATCGGTTTCAGCCAGAGCGCGTTTTGCCAGGCGGTTCTTGACTACTTCCAATTCGCCGCCGGTTTCTCTAACCTCCTGGCGCAGTCTGGTCAATTGGGCAACATTCAGGCCCTGATAATTGACCAGGTAAAAAGCGGCCGCGCCTTTTATTTTTTCCCGAAGGTTCTCAACCGTAAAAATTTTTTTGCTGGCAACCATGATTTCCCTTTGATTTTAAAAAATTAAAAAGCCCCGCTATCGGCGAGGCTGCGTTGGCAACTAGTTTTTAAAAAGGAACTAGTTCTTAATGCTGCCTCGGCTGGAATTATCTTCCGGAGTTCCGGAAGACCAGCTGTCTCTGGCTTTGATTTATTCTAAACCGCCTTCTAATAAAAATCAAGAACAAACTTAAACTTCAAGATTGAGTTTAATGCCCGGACCCATAGTGCTGGTAAGAATGGCTTTAGCAATTTTGCTCTGGCCGATGCTTTCCAGCGCGGCCTGAATGTTTTCTAAAATTTCTTTTTCTGTTTGGCTGGTTTTGGCCACAACTAAATGGATCAGAGGATTCTTTTTTTCCGTCTGGTATTGGGTTTTGCCCAACAGGTTCTTCTTAAGTTCCCGGGGATTATCGCTGATCGTCCCTTTTTTCGGGTTAGGCATCAGGCCTTTGGGGCCTAAAATTTTGGCCAGCGGAGCCAGTTTGGCCATCATTGCCGGCGGGGCTATTAGAATGTCAAAATCAATATTACCCTTTTTGATTTCTTTCAAGAGCTTGTCATCGGCGATCTTTATTTTGGTTTCTTTGCCGGTGGGGTGAGGGAAACTGACCGTTCCGGAAAGACCGGTTTTTTCTACACAAAGATGAAGCTCGATTGAACTGTCAAACCGAGTGAAGCAGGCTTGTTTAATTAATAGAACGGCTTCTTTAAGGGGGTATTTTTTCCTTCGGTCGACTTTTTTGCAGGCAGCCAGATATTTTTTGCCGCTGACCTTGACCTTTTTATTTTTTGGGGAAATCCTTTTTGAAGTTTCCTGACTGATCAGTTCCTGCGCCTCTTCCTCCAGTTTTTTCTCCTTATCAGCGATTCTTTGAGCTTCTTCCAAAGCGGCCTGGCCCATATCGACAATCCGGCCATGCTCTTTGCCGGTTTTGACAACCTGCTGTTCTTTGGCTTGTTTCTTAGGCTGAGCTTCTTCGCCAACCAGCCTGATCCTTTTTTTACCCATATATTTTATTTGATTTTAATTCCCATTGAGCGGGCGCTGCCCTCGACAATTCTTTTGGCCTGTTCCAGATCGTTAGTGTTCAAATCCGGCAGTTTATCTTTGGCAATCTGTTCTACCTGGCTTTTAGCGAGAGATCCGGCTTCTTCTCGGCCGGCTTTGGCTGAGGCCTTTTCCAGATTAAGAATTTTTTTGATCATTGCCGAAACCGGTGGAAGTTTGGTTACAAAGGTAAAGGTCCGATCCTCGTAAACGGTAATCACCGCCGGAATAACCTCGCCTTTTTTAGCCTCGGTCTGGCTATTGTAAGCTTTGACAAATTCCATGATATTCAGGCCGTGCTGGCCCAAAGCCGGTCCGACCGGAGGTGCCGGGGTCGCTTCGCCGGCGGCAAGATTTAGTTTGATAATGGTTTTGACCTTTTTCCCAGCCATAATTAGAATTTAAAAATTTTTTTAACTCTTGTCCGGGATTATACAATAGAAATTTTTTTAAATCAAAGATGAAAAAAAGGAGATTGTTGAATAAAAATTTCCTCACCGTTATCCTGAGCCAAGCGAAGGAGTTTCCCCGGCGGGGATTTTTCCTCCGCCGCAGGCAGGTCCGGACGAATTTTAGTCTGCCCCAAGTCCGGAATCAACTGAAGAATAGTTTCTTCTTTTTCTTCTAAATTTTGGCTACTTGTAAAAAATCCAGCTCGACCGGAGTTTCCCGGCCGAAAATAGAAACCAGTACTCTTACCTTGCCTTTGGTATCATCGAGACTTTCAACTGTGCCTAAAAATTCAGCAAACGGCCCGTCCACAATTTTGATTGCCTCGCCTTCGGTGAATTTGGCTTTAAATTTAGGCGCTTCGGTTTTTATGAATTTTAAAATTGCCCCGACTTCTTCCGGCGGTAAAGGAGTGGGCTGGCTGCCGATGCCGACAAAGCCGGTAATGCCCGGGGTGGTTCTGACGGCCAGCCAGGATTCATCGGTCAGAATCAGTCTGATCATCAGGTAGCCGGGAAAGATTTTTTCTCTGAGTTTTTTCTTCTCTTTTTGTTTAATCTCAATTTTCTCCTGAGTGGGAACTAAAACCTCTAAAACTTTATCGGTTAAACCCATTGAAACAATTCTTTGACGCAACTGCTCTGAAACTTTGTTCTCGTAGCCGGAGTAGGTGTGAACTACATACCATCTGGCCCGTTTATCATCGCTCTTATTGATTACAATGTGCCCGGGGGCGGCTTTTCTAACTTTTGCCTTGACAGTTTTTCTGGCGGTTTTTTTCCTCGGTTTTGTTTTTGGTTTTTTAACCATCTTTTCTCCTTTGATTCTCTGTTTCTTTGTTACTATCGCCGGACAATAAGCTCGACCAGCTTGGTAAAGCTAAAGTCCAAAAAACCAATCAGGGCTGCGGTGATGACTGAAACAAAAACAACAATTCCGGTTAGCCGCATTGTTTCCTGGCGGGTGGGCCAGCTGGCTTTTTTAAGCTCCTGCTTGGTTTCGCTTAAAAAAATCAGCGGTTTTTTTAAGAATCCTTTAATATTGCTCATCTTTTTTTTGAAAACTTGTTTTGATTCTATCACATGTGTTAGGATAGATCAATCAATTTAAGGAAGATTAATTGCTTGCTCTTTTTGGTAAAAAATAATTGACTGTCAACCAGTCTGAGCGAGAAAGAGAAAGGCGGGGATTTATGGTCAAAAAAAAGATTCCGGTTCGGAAGGCGGTTATCGCAGTGGCCGGTTACGGTACCCGTTTTCTGCCGGTAACGAAAAACCAACCCAAAGAGATGTTGCCGGTAATTGATAAGCCGATTGTCCAGTATTTGGTTGAAGAGGCGGTGGCCTCGGGGATTAAGGATGTTATTCTGGTGACGCGGGTGGGCCAATCAAGCATGGAAAACCACTTTGACACCAATCTGGAGTTAGAGATTCAATTGGAGAAAAACGGTAAGAAAGAGGCTTTGGAAAAAGTTCAGGAAGTTTACAAAATGGCGAATTTTGTTTATGTCCGCCAGGGCCGTCATTTGCCCTATGGCAACGGAACTCCGCTGTTGGTGGTTAAAAATTTAATCGGCAAAAACGAACCTTTTGCTTATTACTTCGGAGATGATATGGTCCAAAGCAGAGTTCCCTGCACCCGCCAACTGGTAAATGTTTTTTATAAATACCGGCCGGCGGCGGTGCTGGCAGTTCAGAAAACCCCTCAGGAAGAGCTTTATCGTTACGCTACTGTTCGCTATAAAAAGGGAACTAAAATTAATCAGATCGCCGCGATCCACGAAAAATTACCGGCTGGTCAGGCGCCTTCGGACATGGCTCAATTCGGCCGGTTTATCTTTACGCCTAAAGTGATCAAAATTGCCGAGAGCAGGGTAGCCAGAAAACAGTTCGGCAAGGATAATGAGCTTTGGGTGGCCGATATTCTTAATGATTTGGCCAGAACTGATAAGGTAATTGCTCAGCCGATTCGAGGCAGATGGATGACCACCGGCGATCCTTTGCGTTATATGAAAACTGCCGTGGCTTATGCATTGGCCCGTGAAGATATTGGTCCGGACTTTAAAGAGTATCTCAAAAGTCTCAATCTGTAGTTTTTCAAGAAATCAGCCTATTTAAAAAGCCTCCTAAACCTCTCTGACGGCTGAAGATTTTCTTATAAAGTGCGACAGGATTTTCCCGATCGGCAATTCTCTGTCGCACTTTCTGTTCAAAAAAAGGGGAGGCAGGGAGAAGAAAAGGGAGTTAAAATCCGGAAGCGGAATTCAGGAAAAAAGATTAAGTCGGGATCGGGAGTGAAAGAGCAGATTAAAAACTAAGGTTTGAAGATTTTTTTAATGTCGGCCTGCTTTATTTCTCTAATGTCTTTTTCGGTTAAAATTTCCCGGAAAAGTTTTCGGCGGAGTTGGTAGTTTTGCCTGATTTGTCTGAAAACCCTCCGAATTTCTTTTTTAACAGCCGGTGTTTTTTGTCTGAAGGCTTCGGCTAACATTTCATAACCTTCTTTAAGGTATTCGTCGGCATAAAGCACCTCCTTTATCAGGCCTCTTCGGGAGGTGAGTTTCCCTGATTTGCCGGCTTGACAAAGACCGGGCTGCATAAACCAAAAAGTCCTTTTGCTTTTGAAGAGATTATTAAGAAAGGTTTCGGCGCCATATTTGGTTTTTTCTAAACGTTTCAGGTAAGGCAGGAGATCAGTTCGGCGGTAGGCTCTTTCGCCGGTAAATTTTTTTAACAACATCGGTTCTTTTTCCCGGAATAAAAGGACTTGGTCGGCGATGCCGGTCTGAAGAGGGGTAATGGCGGCCTGAAGGTGACTTTTTTTAAAGGCAACCAAATCACCATCACAGAAAAAGATTATTTCGCTCTTGGCGGTTCTAACTCCGGCTACCATGGCGTAAGACTTGCCTTTATTTTCAGGGAAAGAAATTAGTTCGATTTTATTACCAAAGCCTTTTAAAATTTTTTCGGTATTATCAGTTGAGCCGTCATTAACACAAATAATCCGGTTAAAAAGTCGGCTGTCAACTAATCCCTGAATAACTTTTTTGATATATCTTTCTTCATTGTAGGCGCAGACTACCGCCGAGACAGTTGTTTTTTTTGCTAGTTTGGTCATGTTTTTAGACTTTACGATCCCGGATCGCCAATATCTGATGATCCGGGATCGAATTGGTTAGTTAAGAAAGACGAGTAATTTTTCGACTCACTATCTGAGCGACCTTGCTTCCTTCAGCTTGATTTCCCAACTGTTTAATTACCAAACCGATTATGGCTCCTGGCCGGGTAACAGCGGGATTTTGGGCAAGAATCTCAGAAACTCTTTTTTCCAGCTCCTCATCACTTATTTGTTCGGGCAGATACTCTTTTAAGATTTTGATTTCGGCTTGAGTCTGGAAAATCAAGTCTTGCCGCCGACCTTTGGTAAAAAGCTCCAGGCTTTCGGAAAGTTTTTTCACTTGGGAGTTTAGCACCTTGATTAGATCTTGGTCGTCCAACTCCTGACGGTTCTGATCGATTTCCAGGTTTTTAATTTCCGCTAAAACAAATCTCAAAATTGAAACCCGGCCCGGCTCTTTTTGTTTCAGGGCCCGAATCAGGTCTTGTTTAATTCTTTGTCTTAAACTCATCGTTTTTGATGATAGCAAAAAAAGGGAGGGAATAAAAGGGAATAAGTATCTACTCATTCCTTGACATCCTTGACAACCCGGAGCTTTCCCGATCTCGGACCGGAATCCGCAGACGATTCGGGATCGTTATCTGGGCTATTTAACGTCTTTCCAGTATTATCAAAAGGAGGATTTGTCTTAAAAGTATTGATCTGGGACTCTTGTTGTCTAGGACGCGATACATTCCGGAAAATAGGAATGGATAAGAATGCCGAGTGACGTTCCTAGAGTCAGATATCGTTTGCCAAAG
>JAFGMK010000012.1 GCA_016927565.1 Minisyncoccota bacterium
CGTCCCAGAAAAAGACTGGGCTATTATACCCCAAGCGAAGTATTTGAAAAGGAGACAGGCTGGGGCATTTGAACATTGAATTCAGCTATTTATGATAAGGCTTGAGCCAGTCTTGATGATGTCGTAAAATTAGCTTTATGGAAGAAAAAACTGATTATCAAGATCCATTTCTTAACCCAAGGCGAGAATTTATTAAAACTGCTGCCTTTGCTTCGGCCTCAGTTCTGGCTACTTTTTGGGCTTATGACCTTTGCGCAAGATTTCAGGGAAATGATGAGGTGGCTAAACAAAGAAGAAGACAATTTGCCGAATGGATGGGGTGGGACAATCTTGATGATGAAAGATCAAGTCTTTATGAACCATTTGAGCCAATTGAGCTTCACGATGGACAGTTTGAAATGATTGGCGTTTCTCATACTGCCCAAACCCTTCATCTTCACCAAGAAGAAATGAGGGCAAAGGTTGCTCAAGCACCATTTGTTTTCTCTGAGTATTTTAGTCCAGGTGTTCAGCGGGTAGCTCGTCTCGAAGTTACCTATGATCAGCTTAAAGCCCCTGAAAACTTTCATTTAGCTTTTTTTGGGGGGTTAGGGAAAATGTGCGCAGAACAGGGGAAAGATATTGTTATTACTAATCCCCAAAATAAACCCTCCGAATTATTAGAATTTTATTTAGCTGGAGGGATTCCAGTTGGTCTGACTGGAATCGGACTTGTAGAAGCTTCTAAACTACTAGCTGATTTGTTTAAAAAACGATTTACCCGAAGACAAATTCTAAAAGGGATGTTTACTCAAGTTCCTGCGTGGGCTTTAGTAAAAGCGCTGGCCATGGGCCCAACTGCTGCGGTTTGGGCTAGTTGGGAGGGATATACTCAAAAGGTACAATCAGCCCTAGTTGAAAAGGGCTTAATTAATTCTGATTTACCACCCGAGGAACAAGCTCAGCTTCTGTCTTGGTACATGGTTGATTGGCGAGATGTTGAAACTGCTGAGGGAACAGACAAAGCAATGAGTCTTTATGCAGGAGAAATTAGCCCAAGCCAAACAGCGCCAATGTTTCAGGGTTATGGACATGGGGGAATGAACGAATATCTTAAAAATCCTGATTTAAGAAAAAAGAAGTTAGCCCACTATCCTCACTACCATGCTGTTGGCGAAACCAGCATCCGCCGTTATAGCCATGATCAAAAAAGCGATACTTGGAAGTTAGTTCAAAAGGTTGACTACTGAACGCCTTCTGAGAAATCTCTACTGGAGCTTTTTTTGTTTTTTCACTCTAAATTCCAGGGTGGCTGACGGCCGCGCTCGCCCCGCAAGCCAGCTTGCTGGCGTTGCGGGCAGGGATTTGAAGACGCCGCTTGTCCTTTAGATTGTTTGCGAACTTCCTTTTGAATTGAGAAACCCTGCTGTGTTTTTAAGTTGCCGACCCTTGGCGGGTTCATTCACTCATCAGCCGAAAGAAAAATTGCCCCCGGAATAGAGGCAATTTCTTCTTTGGATGACTGACGGGATTTGAAGACGACGAAGTAACACCTTTTCATCTAGGACATTCACCAACGCAAGATGAGATTTGTTCTCTTGTGGCGCTTTACAGATTCTTACGAATCCTGCGGGTTCTCACCCGCCATCCACAAAATTACTTGACCGCTTGGGTCAACTAATTTTCTGGGGTCCCCTATGCAACGACGTTCGAACCTGGATTGGGGGGGTTGAGGATAAAGAGAAAGAGTTAGTAGGAAGATTTTTGGGATATTCGAATTTTGCCTTCTCTGCTAGCAAAGTTAGGGCCAGTTCTATCTTTTCAAATTAGGTTGAGGGTGCAAGTTTTGCTTTTGAGGTGAATAACTCCAATAAGCTTTCGGGGGTAAATTCGCTTAGTCGTCTGGTAAGGGGAATTTTGACAGTTTGCTTGCCTTCTTGATGGACAAGGATTTCGTTTTCGGTAAGTTCAGTTCTTGGAGGAATTAGTGGAGGGACAACCCTTCTTCTTCTCCAAAATCTTCTTCCCCTTTCCTTTTCAGCCGCTCTTTGACGGCTGCGCTGTCTCGCGAGGGGAGCTGAATTATCGTCTAGCACGCAAGTGCCGTCTTCTACTTTATAATCCCAATGATCTTCTTGTCCTCCGAGTGGTGTTAGGGAGGGAGGGGGTTTTAAATGTTCGGGTAAATCAGCTTTGACAGAAAACTCTTTAAGATGGGCAGCCCCACCTTCTTCTAATTCTTCATATTTGGCAAAATAGTGACCATTGCCTGCCGGGTCGTTTTCTGGATTTTTCCAAGATACTTGAGTTATTAATGGCCACCTTTTAGCATATCTTTCTGGAAATCTAAAGTTAAAAAGGCTGTAGTCGCCTCCTCTTCTAGTATGCCCCCATTGGGTGAGAAGGTATCCTGCTTCGTTTCGGCTGCTTTGTTTGTCACTATCAATAGCGATTCTGCCCGATTCGAAAGCAGGAAGTAGTAGTTTAGCGCGAGGAAAGAGTCGGTTAAAATTGAAGGTTAAGACTCTAGCGTTCTTGACGTACATTATATTAATCCCGCATGGCCAACGGATGCTTTTCTCTTCCATCTCGGCCATCATTTCGCCTTCCGGCCTTTGAACATAATAACGAATTTCAGCTCCCTGAGGATTTGAGGAAGGGGGGAATTTAAATTCGATTCGATCAATTTCTGAACGATATTCTACTCTTCCTGGAAAGTCAGGAGGTAAAAATTCTCTTAGTCTCTCTCGGTGATCTCGGTCTGTTAGGTCGCCGCTAGCAAAAAGACCCTTAGCGTAGTCATAGGCTGTTCTTTTGAGGCCGAGGCAGGTTGAAACACGCTCGCAAAGACTAACCTCGTACTGAGTTAAATCTCGCTCAGCTTCCAGAATTGCTGGCGTTAATTCTGTTTTACTTTCTTCGTGAAGAAAGTAGCTTTCATCAGCATTCTCTTCCATTTGAGTTAATTATAGCACCTATGAAACTGCTTCTCCCAGTTTTACTGGGATTTTAACATAAATTTCCCACATAGGCACCTATTCGTGACGACTTTTAGTCTCACCTGATCTCGGTTCTTGTTTGATCAACACCGTTCGGGCTATTCATTCAAATCTCGCGAGCCTCAGAGCTCAGGTACAATAACGAATCAACCTCCCGGTGCTTGCTGCTGATAAACCCGATCGTCAACTAAAAGCCGCCAGGATAAAACGGCTATCTTTCTGGCGATGGCCACAATCGCTTTCTTCTTGCCCCTTCTGGCAGCTAGAGCCGCAAAGTTCAGTTTAGTTTGGATATCACTCCTAACCAGGCGATGAGCGGCCTGGACCAAAACCCAACGGGCATAAGGGTTGCCTAACTTAGTAATCCTCCCTGATCTTTTAGTTTTTCCTGATTGATAAAGGCTGGGAACCAAGCCCAGGTAGGCAGCCAGTTTTTTGCCTGAGTCAAACCTTTCAGGATCACCGATTTCAGCCAGAAGAATAAAGGCGGTGATCTCACCAAAGCCGGGAATGCTTTTTAAGATCTCTATCTGACGATTGCCCAAACAACGCTGAGAAATAATCTTTTCCAAGGTCTTGATTCTTAACCGAGTATTAACCAGAAGTTTAAGAAATTCATCAATCACCAGTCTTTTGGTTTCATCAAGCTTTTGTTCTTTTAACCAAGCTTGGCCTTTAGTGCCGAAAAGATCACTCATTGGCGGGTGCAAATTGGCTTTGGTTAAAACAGCGTGGATCTGATTTTTACACCAGGTCTGCTGCTTGACCAATTGACATCTGGTCCGGGCCAACTCCCGGTTAGCCTGTTCTTGTCTGGTGGTAATGTAGCTGGGGGGCACTAAGTTAGATCTTAACAGGTGAGCCAGGGTGGTGGCATCCAAAACATCATTCTTGATCCTGGCACTGGCAATCGCCTTGGTCTTCAAAGGATGAGCCAAAGACACCGGCACCTTAAACTCTTGGAAAACCTCTACCAGCCACATCCAGTTTTGGGTGGCTTCAATCACCGTTGAGGGTTTTTCCGGACACTGAGCCAGCAAAGACAAGACTTCCTCACGGGTGTTCCCGTACTGCTGACAATGCAGAACCTCCCCGACCTGATCCATGACCACGGCCTGAAAACTCTTTTTATGAAGATCAATTCCAAGATAATTCATTCTGCTTCACCTCCTTTCTTCTTAAAGGATATCAGTGAAGCAGTTTCATGGGATCAGAATAAGTTGCTCTTCTTGTACAGAAGGGGCTTGTGGGCTTTGTTAGAATCTTTTTCTGCCTTTTTACTCTAAATTCCAGGGTCCCCTATGCAACGAAGCTTGGCCTGAGTATGCCGAAGGGTTTATCCTGAGTATGCCGAAGGATTTATCCTGAGTATGCCGAAGGATTCGAACCTGGTTTGGTGCTGTTGGGTATAGGGAGGCGGATTACCTAGAGAGTTTTTTGGTTCCCCCACCGGCTCGTTCTTCACATGGCTTTTTGGCTGATTGAGTGATATGGAAATGTCACCTTGTCCAACTGACGGCCGAAGTTTGGTTGATGTTGGCGGCATTATTCTTTAGGTCATGAGTGGTGGTAAAAATGGAGCTTCTAGTCTTGTTGAAAAGAAGTCGGTTAAAGTTTCAGTTGCCCGTGTGGTTTTGTCAGGCTCTGTTCTGGCCATTAGGGCCAACTTAGGAACTAATACAGCTTCTCTGTTTTCCCATATCTGGCTTAAAACACCTCTTTCGTGAATGTCGAAAAGCTGAGCAAGTTGGGCTAACAAGTAAGTAGCCCATGAGTACTTAATCCGGCCATAATCGACAGGGTCTTGAGTTGAAAAGGCAGCCCATGATAACTCGTCGAATCCGCGACTGGCTATTTCAACAAGCCTTGCTTTTAATTCCAAAGGAAATCGTTCCGGAAAGTCATGTTCTTGGGACTGAGCTGAGTTTCCTAGAACCAGGTTTTGAGCCACGAATCTTAGGCATTGGTCTCTTATTTCTGGCTGCGACCCTACAAGCGTGTTGAGTTGAGGAGAAAGGTAGTGCGCCTGAACTTCACTAAGAATACCTTCTGGGGCTCTAAAAACGGGATTACTAAGAAATTCCCATTTGTCTAAATCACGAAGTATGTAGCAAAAACGGTATGCATCTTCAGACAGTTGGCTTGCTCCCTCTGGGGAGGGAACTGTTTTTTCGGAGTGCCAATATGCCGCATAGAGGATTATGTACTGAATGTCTGGAGGCAACTCTTTTAAAACTAAGTTGTCGACCAAAAACCAAGCGCTTAAAACTCCGTGTCTCCTGCCTGTTTCTTGACTATTCCACCTCAAGCATGCTTCGGGAGGTCGACCGACATCATGGAGAGATAAAAGCTTTAAGACAGTTGCTTCTTTCGGGTCCAGGCCTAGAAAAGCTGTCATTTCTGGCACCTCTTTGATCATTTCTTTCATATGAGCAATCTTTTTCTTTCCGGCCATATGTCCGGGTTGTCTTTGTTCTACAAAAGATACCCATGGAGTGAGGGCTTGGAAGGCAACGGCAAGGGCCCTATCGGATTGGCCGCTAAGCTGATTTAAACTAGGTTGAGCTGATACCTGACCTGCTTCTGCCCAGATCTTGGTTTCTTCAAGAAAAGCATCAACCCGACTAACAATCTCCCCAGGGTCTATTTGTGTTATGTAACTTTCTATTTCTGCAAAACCTTTCATGTTATAGGATTATATCACTTGATTGAAAAAAGTTGGAATTTTTTGAGGTGGGGATTTTTCCTGGGGTCCCCTATGCAACGAAGCTTGGCCTGAGTATTCCGAAGGGTTTATCCTGAGTATTCGAAGGGTTTATCCTGAGTATGCCGAAGGATTCAAACCTGGTTTGGGAGGGTTGGGGAGAAAGAGCTGGTGTTTTTGAAAGGCTTGTTTATTCCCCAGCTGGCTTTTGTCTTAGGATAGTTGGGCGTGTCCCCTCTTCGTAATAAGGTTCCAAAGTTTTCGAACCGACTTTATGGGTTTTCAAGCATTCTTATGATGGGTTTTTAGATTTCGGGACGGGGATTTTAGGGGAAAAGCCTATTGGGGGTTTAAAAGATGTTGTTATTTCATTCCCAATTTACGCAGGAGAGCCTCTTTGGGTGCTTCGTGAACTAGCTCTCCGGTGAGAGTGGCGCGAGTGTCCGTTTCCAACTGGTCAAGACTTGACCGGTCGACTAATTGAGCGGTGGTAAACAGTCTTTGGAGCTGTTCGAGTATCTCGGGAGTAACATCGATTAATTGATGGGCAAAAGCGACGAGTTGGTGGGTTCGCTCAGCTCCTTTTTTCATTAGAGGTTGATCTGCTTGGGGGAGGTGGAGTTGATGAGTGGCTTCTGCCGGGGAGAAGGGCTTATCATCAGGGCAAAAAAGCATACGATAACCTTCAGTTTGTTGGCCGGGTGGAGTTGGCTCGTCATAACCATGAAAACCGATAGTTACTAGGTCAAATTTAGTTCCGTGGAGAGTGCTTACTGTGGAGGCGGCGACGACATCTCCGAGATGGGGATGTTTTTCTTGAAAATCATCAATTGGTTCAGGTGGGAGAGGAATAGTAACATCTTCATGTGCGGGGTCCATTTTTTAGTTTCCCTCCTTTTATGATTTGATTTTTATTATTTTAACATTTTTTGATAATTTGGACATTTCCAATTTTGTTTTTAAGTCTTAACTGATTTGTCCTTACCATAATGGCCAAGCGCAAGAAATATCACCCGGGAATTAGGAATTTAATTCGCAATGAAAAAAGGCGAGATTCTTCTTTATGAAATAGCCTCAAAAAGCCGACCAGAGGCGTTCGAACGTCGTCCCGTCAGGGTCCCCTATGCAACGAAGCTTGGCCTGAGTATTCCGAAGGATTCGAACCTGGTGGAGGAGAATCTCGGGTAAAGAGAAAGAGTTAATAGGAGGATTTTTAACAGGCCAAAGCTTATCTTGTGTTTAACCTAAATAAAATCAGGCATTAGGTTGGGGTCATATCGAAGCTCGTTTGGCAGAATTGCGATACCCTTAATTGACTTGTCTACTTCACGCGCAAAGGTTAAGTATTGGTTGGGCAATAATGAACCAACCTTTCTTCTTCTTAGCATCTCTCTGTAAATATCGATCCCGTAATCCTCCAGTATTTCTTGAGCATGAGTTCTTGCAGTGTCAGACTGCATCGTAATCACCCGATTTGGAGTCGATTGTAAAACCATATAATGAGCCCTTCGAAATTCTAATCTTCTTGGAGCCGGTTCTTCACCTGGGCCTCTGACTTCCTGGTCCTGAGCTAGTAGCCCAGAGGTTATGAAATAAAGCCTTCGGAGAAGCAAATTAGCAAAAACATCTCTTTGGGCAACGTCTGCCATAAATTTTTGTCTTGAGTATCCTAGCATATTGCCTTGAGTATCAAGCCAAAGAGTTAGGGGGTCATCTAACCCAGCGATCCAAATTTCAGCTTGATGTTCTCTTGGGAAATCAGGGTCGATTCTAAAGGTGACCGATTGAATCATCCTAGAAGCTAGCTCAGGATCACCATGTTGAGAAAAACGATCTCCTCGAGGAGAAACAAACCAAGTATTAAAATCGTTAATTTGTTTCCACAGGGCTTCATTCTCTCTGGCCGCTAAGTCAACTGTTTCTGCATCTTCTTGCCAAAAAAGCCTTAAGTATCTTCGAAATAGCTCTTCCTGCAAAGTTGCCTCTCGAGATTCGAAAACACCATCTCTCCTGGCACCCCTTAAGAATCTTCTTAAATGTTTTATGCGTTCAGGAGCCTCCTCTCCTTGAAGTCTTAAAAGTTCCTCATTAACCGGGAAATGGCCTTTTGCTTCCGCTACGGTTTCTACAGTAATTAGATTAGCACCAGCAGCCGACGCTAATACATGTAAGTCTGCTTCAATCCCGAACCTTTCCATAACAACCCTCACCGGCTCCATTGCCATGGCATCCTCAGCATACCCGTCGGCTCCACTTTCTTCACTATGCGCTCGACGCCCCTGCTTGGCAAAATGCATAATTTTTTTGTTGGCCTGCACAAGAATTTTCGACCTTGCCATTGCTACTAGCGGATGATCCCCTTTAAGTTTACTTAAGGCTGTAAAGCCCTCAATTATGCGTCTTTCATCTGTTGCTCGTGCTTGGTCTACCAAATCAAGACTCTTTTTTTGCTGTATATAGAGCTTAGCTAGTTCTGGTGGATACCGACCTGCCTCAAGGAATAAATCAACCACAGGCTTTCTAACGGTGTCGTAGTATCTGGATACCAACCGCGCAGCTTCCTCTTCTGGGCTTGCCTCACGAAAAATTGCCCCTAACTCTGTTGTAACAGATTGAACCGCTAGAGTTTTGCCTTGAAACAGAGCCGCGGTTGCCATATCGTATGCAAGTGAAACCTGAGGATAGGCTTCGCCAAAATCGTGGTGGGAAAAATAGGCTGCTCGATTTTTTAAAAAAGTGAAATATCCTCTTTTTAAGTCTGCAAACTGCCTATCGTTTTGCCCGGCAGCTTCAGGTTCTTCACCAGCTGTTGGAAAGCTTATAACCGTGCCAAGGACCTCACAATCTCTTGCCGTTGCAACTAACCCGGGAGTCTCACGATAATGATACCGAGTAAACAAGCCTCTATCTCTTGTTCCAGCCATAAATTGAGTAAGATTTTCTAAGAAATAGTCAATTGGACCAGCTTCGTAACCTTCATGTTTGCTTGTATTAGCAATTAAATCTTGTCCTTCGTTAACTAAGCTAGGTAACCTAGCCAGAGCGGAGGAAGAAAATGAATCATCGGCTTCGTCATTTCCAAGAGAGAAGATATCAACCACTGCCTTAGCCATAATTAATTCTTGAACTCTTTCGGCTCTTCTTACAGCAAGAGACAGTGTTTGTATCTGAGGCTCATACTGTTGTTTCCATAAGTTCGATACTCTTCTTTGTCTTTTTGCTTTTCCTTTTGTCCTGCCACTGCCCATAATTTCTGCTTTTTTTGCTTCATAGTCAGCTCTTGCTTGCTCAGAAGCATCATAATGATCTTGACGAACCTGCCGATACTCACCCACCAACTCCACATAAGCAAATAACCTTGCCTGGTCCCCGCCAATCGGTCTTTCTACTCCATAGGCCTTGGCAAGAGTTGAATCTTTAACATCAACTAAAAAGTTAGCCTGGATGGCCTGAAGCCTGCCCTCTAAGGCCCGATCTACTTCCTCAGCCGACCTTTCACTTGCCAATAACCAGGCATCATCTCTTAACTCAACTTCCACAAGCTGATCTTGTGGTTGGCCTGTTTCGGCGCTTCGGAGTCTGATATGTTCTTGCTCTTGGACGTCCCCCGACTCAGATGACATGATAACTAACCCGAAATCTTGATAATTCACCTGTATTTTAGCATAGAACGGGTATTTTAAGGGTGATTATTTAACCCATAGCTGAGGAAGTGGGGAGGTTTTATTGAAACATCTTTATTTCTTAGATTTCTATGACTAACTAAGGAGGTTCGAATCCCGTCAGGGTCCCCTATGCAACGAAGCTTGGCCTGAGTATTCCGAAGGGTTTATCCTGAGTATGCCGAAGGATTCGAACCTGGTGGAAAAACACTAAGAGAAGTAAGTTGGGGTTTTTAAAGAGTTTTCTTACTCCCCTACCGGCTTATATCTTTCGATAGGCGGTGGGAGATTGAAGAATTTCTTCCTCTCAGATTTATCGTAAAGCTTGAGCTTGCCTCAGCGATGTCGTAAAATTAGCCTTGTGGAAGAAAAAACCGAATCTCAAGATCCAACTCTTGCCCCGAGGCTAGAGTTTATTAAAACCGCTGACTTTGCCTCGGTCTCGGTTCTAGCTACTCGTTGGGCGTATAATAGGGAGGACAATTATGGGTGATGGCGAACTGGGAGCAGAGAAGCCTTCGGTTGGAGAACAGCGTCTTGGTTTGGGGGTAGTGAATAAGTTGGCTGATAGGTATTTTATTCGAGGACGCCAGCCAGAATGCCTTTCGGTAACTAGGGTGTTTGAGTATAGGCAAATGCTTCCAGAGATCCAGCGGTGTTACGCTGGGGCTGGAAGTTGGCACGGAACGGGAAGATTTCAATACCGGGATGGGGAGCGGGTTGATATTTTGGAAGGTATTTTGGTAAACAAGGGATTGGCTCCTCAACAAGACAGTTGGGATCCTCAAACAGGGACAGTTCACCGGATTTCGACGGCACCTTCCAGAATGTATGCTCGTCTTTATGCAGGGATGCATTTTCATGAGGGTCAGGGATTAGTTAATCCTTGTGGGGATACTAAGTTATGGGTTGATTTTTTTATTGGTTCGTTGACCCTGGAGGTGATTCGTGAGTTTGGGTCAATAGGAAATTTGCTTCGGTCAAAAGGTAGTAGCCGGAAGTTCTGGTCTGAACTGGAGAAGAAACATAATTTTAGTTTGGCTGAAAATGTAGAGAAGTGGCGAGGTAAGGTTACCCAGAAAAAGATCCCGGTGACGCGGGTGTTTATGGCCGGTTCTGATATTTCTGGTAACTACCCGATCTTAATTGGAATTAGGAAGGGATCAGTTGTTCCTGCTGAGGCCTCAAGAAGTATTCAAAAACATGAGGTTAGGGTTGCTGAGGCCATAAGTCTGGACGAGTTTACTCATCTTGAAGTTCCCTTAAAGAATGTGGTTGAAACTTTGGCGTTTTTGCAGGATCGGGGGAGGGGGGATGTTCCAGTAATTCCTTTGGAGTTTGGAGAAGAATATTCCCGGGGCCTTCCGTTTTCGGCGTTGGTTCGTGGTGGGGTGATGGAACCAGGGGATCAGGTTGGAAGAGAAGTGGCTAGAGAGGTTGTCTTTCCTCAATCGGAGAGTATTCCCAACGCCGGCTCCCTGGCCCAGTTTGCTCCTCAAGTTGGCTGGTTTCCTTCACCCGAAAGAGCGTTTGATTGGGTCCATGGGATTGGACATCATGCTCGGGTTCTAGTCTTACAAGAGGTTCGAGCTCAGTCCCTGATTGAGTCTGGTGCTGTTCCGGCCGACATTGACAGAGAGGCTTTGAGGTGGACAGCAGTGACTCATGATGCTCGAAGAAGAAGCAATCTTCGCTCGCTTGATCATGGGGTAGAAGCAGCGGCTTGGGTGGATGCTGTTCTCCCTTCTGATTTGCCAGCAGAAACTTGCCAAAAGATTAAGCTTATTTTGGCTCACCATGATGATGAAGATGGAAATTTGGCCCAACAACTGCCTGAACTGGCGATATTAGGAGATGCAGATAAGCTGGAAAGGTGTCGGTTAGAACATTTATTACCTCCGCGGACGCCGGCGAAGTTGAGGCGAAGAGTAGGATTGGATCCTACTTATCTACATTACTCTGATTCTATTCTTTTTGCTCCTTTAGCGGAGGCGTTGTTTCTTTTGAGTAGGCAAAATCAAAAAAGATACCAACGAAATCCTTTTCAGAGTGTGATGGATGCGGCTTTGGTTTTGGGGGTGGTGAAATAAGCGACTCTGTTCCTGGAGCGGTTTGAGTATAACCAAAATTTACACCTTCCGGGTGTGTTGGTTTGACCCCTAGTTACCATCTGTTTGCTAACGAAATTTTTCACTAGGGCGTGAAGTCAAGACGCTTTCTAGGTCTACTCCGCTAGGCGCACTCCTACTTCTGAACTTTGAAATCTGGGGTCCCCTATGCAACGACGTTTGAGTCTGGTGGAAAAATATTTTGGTGAGAGAGAGGGGTAGTGAAGGTGATTTTGAAAGAGAAGTTTTGTTTTCTCTAGTGTCGAGGTTGTTCCGAAGGCCGGACGCAAATCCCTAAGCAGCCGAAGCATGTGCTCGGCAAAAAATTTGGTTCTGGGATATTCCAATCGACTTTTGGCTCTTTACATACGAAGCCTGGGAGGCACCTACGCTTGGCTCCTGGGCCAGTACAATTCTTATAGGGTAGATCGTAAAATAAATAGACATAAATAATCAAGAAGATTATAAGGACTCCAGCCAGGATTAAGGGGAGGCGCCAGCCTGACTTGAAACTTCTCAAAGCTTTTTTATTTTTGCTTTCCATTGATTATAAGTATATCACACTAGATTTTCTGGGGTGGCTGACCCTCCAAAAATTCCGGCTTTGCCAAGAATATTTAGGCGGGCCGCGTCAAGCGCGGCGGGCAGGCGGGATTTCCTCCTTCGCTAAAGCTTTGGAAGGACTTTGTGAAGACGACGCTTGTCTTTTGGATTGTTTACAAGCTGCTTTTTAAATTGAGAGATTTTGCTTTGTTTTTAAACTGCCGACCCTTAGCGGGTTCATTCACCCATCAGCCGAAAGAAAAATTGCCCCGGAATGGGGGCAATTTTTTCTTTGGGTCCACTATGCAACGAAGTTCGAACCTGGTGGAGAGAGGTTTCAGATAAAGAAATTGTTTTTTGGAAAGACTTTTTAAACGCGGGGCTTGATTCTTTTGCTTTTATATAGATGCGGTTGATATAATAAATTAGTTATTCTAACCTTCTTAAGGAGGCTTAAATGGGTGAAGCTAGTGACGTTGAAAGTAGAGAGGTAGATAGTAGGCATGCCGATAAATTTGCCGCCCTCAGCGCCTTGACTCAGGCTTGGAAAGAATATGATGCCTTTCAAGAGGCGGCTGATCAAAGTACGCCTATGGAGGCACAACTAGCAGCTGAGAGGGCGCATGCTACGGCAATCAGAGATGCGGAGGCTGCCGGAGCAACCCAGTTTGATCTTGATCACGCCTGGTTGGAAGCGTGCTCTTCGGAGCGAAGGCAGGACACCTATAGTTGGATTTGCGATCAAACCACCTTGTCTGATGCCCAGCTGCAAGCTTTACGAGAAATTTATGGCTTGAGGGAAGAAAGAGTAAGAAGGACTGCTGAGGATCAGGCGGAAAGATTAAATGGTGCTTTAGGTAGGTTAGATCAGCTTGTTCAAGCTCATACTGCAGCGGGGTCTGTGGAGGTTCCTCAAAAACTGAATCCGATGATATTAGATGAGTTGGACTGGGATGGCGAGGAGTCTGTTCGAGCTCTTTTTAGGCAATATCGAGGGACCAAGAAGCCAATAACTGCAGCGGCAAACGCCTTACATAGGGGGCGCGTTTCTTCCTTAAATGATGTTTTGGGAGCTAATGGGGCTGATGTGAGAAAGATAAGACAGATTGGAGAAATCGGTGAAACCCTTTTTAATTTAACGAAGAATCTTTTGCTGGTTTGGCAGGAGACTCACCCCGAAGAATAAATAAGCCATTGGTTGTTAACTTGTTTTTTCCCAACCTCGACTAATAAAGGATCTTTCAAGAATCTAACTAGGTAGGTTCGAATCCCATGGGTCCTCTATGCAACGACGTTCGAACCTGGTTTGGTGGCGTTGGCGAGAAAGAGTTGGGATTTTTGAGGGGGCTTTTTACTCCCCGGCTGGCTTTTGCCTTAGCTTAGGACTTGTTGGTATAATTCTCTTTAAGATGGGTGAGTTGACAGGTGATAACTTTATGTTGGAGGATTCTTGCGAGAGAGAAGCAGGGCAAACTCTTGCTCGGGTAAGTGAATCGGCGAGGTTGGGTTTACAGGTGATGATTGGCCATGAATTTTCAGCGGATGACAGCCCGCCTCGGGAAATCCGCTGGCAACATCCTACCCTTAAAGAATATTTAACAACGGTTGCAACTACTCCCAAGCAAGAACAGGCTTTAACTGTTGGATATTTTGACCCAGTTAGTTTAGATGGGAGTGATGCAGTAGTTGTTCGTGGTGCTGAAGAAAAGTCCACTATGTTTCCACCTGGTCTTTCGAAAGAAGAGAAATCTCGAGTTAATACGCCCCTAATTATTCTCCATTCTCACCCTGTTCCGGCTCAAATGCATTTGAGAGAGCCTTGGTTTACTAGTGAAAATGACCCTCTGCTTCGGCTTTGGAGATTTAAAGGAAGGGTTCGGCCTTGGGGAATTGTGGGCGTTAGCTATCCCACGGGAATTAGCGACCTTTATTGGACTGATCTTTACTTGATGCCAAAAAACCTTTCAGAGCCAGAAAGAATTGTCGAAGAATTTAAAGCGCTAAGACAGGGTGGATTATCATTTGCATCACTAGCGGAGATTATAGCTTTAGCGTTGACAATGCCGGGGAGGTTGAGATCAGCGGCGAGAGAAAAGCTTGTTAACTTCGTTGTGGCGGAGCTTAACGATCGGGCTTCTGAACGGGCAATAGAAGAGCGACCCTCCTTTGATGTCTTTTCTCCAGAAAGCAGAATAAAGAGGGCTCAGGTTGATAGGTTTTGTCAAAGGCTGGGGATTATCCAATACCGAGCCGCGACAACTAAAGAAGAAATGCAATCCGGTTGCGAGACGTTGACTTTTAAACTCCTAGATCAATAAAATCCTTCCTTGCCTAGACTCTTTTTTATTTTTTTACTCTGAAACCCAGGGTGACTGACGGGATTTGAACCCGCAACATCCGGCTCCACAGGCCGGCGCTCTACCATTGAGCTACAGCCACCATTAGGTTATTATTTTAACAAACCTGTTGCGCCAATGCCAGGTTTAGACTAGAATAGTTTAAGATCTTTATTTATTAAAGGATTTTATTATGTGCCTCGGAATTCCCGGGAGGGTAATCGAGATTAAGGAAAATCAGGCAAAAGTTGAACAAGATGGCCATAGTCACTGGTTGGATTTGGGATTGATAACCGAAAAAGTAGAAGTGGGCGATTTTTTGTTGAGCTATCAGCAAATGGCGATAAATAAAGTAGCCCCTCGAGAAGCTCAGAAAACTTTAAAACTATTCGACAAGGCTCAAAAGTGTGAGCAGAGCTGAAACTGAAATTGACCCCAGGCTTCTTTTAACCTACGCGTCTCAGACAATAATCAATCAAGATGGAGTTGCGGCCGCTTTGGAGATGATTTCTGCTTTGAGACGGAGGGGGGCAAAGTGCAAGTTAGAGGAAAGTAAAGTTCCCGTTGATAAATCTGTGGTTAGCCTAGCTGGTTTTCAAAAATTCTTGCCGGTTTTGGGAACGGCTGTCCTTTTTTGGGCTTTTGATAACCGCTTGCCGGAGGTTTCCCGCTTTAATGTTTACGAATCTCTTGCCAGTAGATTTCATTTTCGTTTTAGGGTTAAAAGCATAGAGGCTGATAAGAGAGCCTATCAGATAGACAAGAGTGAGGTTGAATGTTTTTTTCTCTATGATTTAATGGTGCCCGGGAAAATTCAAAAAAAAGGCCCCCTTTTTTCTGTTAATTATTCCCCTGCCGGTTATGATTGGCAGATTTCATTCGGGCTTCGGGAAGGAGAGGTTTCTGAAGCTGATATCGGTCATTTGGTTTTAGCCCATTTAGGTTTAGTAGTTGAGAGAGATATTCCTCTTCAATGGCAACAAAGAATTGATGCAGTCTTACAATCCCAGGAAGAGATTTGGCCGATATTTGAAAAACTTCAGGGAACAGCGATCAGGAGCTTTCAAAGGGACGACTGATTTTTTATTTAGTGAACCGCACATGTAATGCAGGGATCGAAAGCGCGGATTAGTTTCTCAAGGTCTTGTTTCAGTTTTGATTGGTTTCGGCTGATTGCTTGGCTGATAAATTGCTGGGCTTCGGCTTCAAGCGATGCAAGGTTTATTTGAGTGGGGGGGATAATATTGTAATCTTCAATCTTTCCCTTCGGACTAAGCCTGATCTGGTGGATTAGAATTCCCCGGGGAGCTTCAAGACAAGCTTGGCCTTCAACCTTCTTGTGGGGTTTGAATAAAGAAAGACCTCTGGCTTTTTCCAGATTTCCTTTCAAAAGCAGATCGGTTGTTTTCTGGATAGTTTCCAGGAAATGAAGAATTTCAATTGTCTGGGCAAGGTTATTATGATAGGGATTGGTATAAGAAAAAGGTTTTTCGGTCAGGGCTTTCCCGGCCTTCGGGTTTAGCAAATCAGCGTAATGAGTCAATCGAGCCAGGGCGCCGACTTTGACAATCTTGCCGTTAGGCAAGAGACCAATTTTAGCGGTGGAATCATGGCTGATCATTTCTTTAATTTCCGGAGGAACCCGGCTTTGATAGAGGGGATAATCACCCGAAAAAGGCTGGGTGGTTAAAAACTGAAGCTGGCTTTCAAATTTGGGGAAAGGAAGTTTGGCAAAAAGATTGATCAGGTCGTGAGCTTCATCAACAACATCGTCGATTTCCGGACGCAGCTTAAAAAATTCATCTCTTTCGGGCGGTTTAATAAATCCGGCCAAAGTAGTGTTGGTGGGAAATGTATTAGAGCCGCCGACAAGATGAAGAACTTTTTCAGAAACTCTTTTAATATTAAGCATAAGGTGGAATTCAGCCGGATATTTTTGGGAGAGTTCAATTGAGCTTTTAACCTTGGCAAAGTCCGGCAGAACCAGGAAAAACAAATGCAGAAGATGGCTCTTGATCATCTGGGCCGCCAGATAAATTTCCCGTAGAAGTCTGGTTTCCAGAGAAATTTCAAGGTCCAAAGCATTTTCAATTGCCTTCCAGGAACAAAGATTGTGAGCTACCGGGCAGATGCCGCAGATGCGGGCATTGATAAAAGGGGCGGCTTGAAAGTTTTTACCCAGAAGCAGTCCTTCAATAAGCCGTTCACTTTCTTCAACCCTGAAAACAGCTTTTTTTTGAACAAAGTTAACTTTAAGTTGGCCGTGGCCTTCAATTTTAGCGACATAGTCCGGCGGCTTGACCGATTGGATTTTGGAAGTGATTTTTTCTTTTTTAAGACTTTGGATAAATTTTTTAAACTTAGTCAAATCAGGGGGGCAGCCGGGAATTGTTTTGTCGACTTTAATAAATTTTTTAACCGGTTCAAGAAATTTGGCTTTGAGCTGATAATTCCGATTGTAAATTTTACTGGCTAATTTTGGCCGTTGATTTTCGGGTATTTGGGCAAAGACATTGCCCGAAATGGCACAGGCGCCGATGGCAACCACTATCTTTGAAGTCTGGCGGATTTTTTTTAACAGGCGGATGTGTTCCCGGGTGGTGACTGCTCCTTCGATCAGAGCCACATCAAAATCGCTTTCTTCATTTTGGGATAAAAGCCGCCAGTGGGTGATTTCAAAATCCTGGAAAAGGTCAAGCAAATGCTCGTTTAAAGACAGAAGATGAAATTCGCAGCCTTCACAACCGGTCAGGTCAAAAAAAGCAATTTTAAGTTTCTCCATTTCGAATTAATATTAGCACAAAGCTAAAAAAAAGGAAAAAACTACTTTTTGCGGCGGACGAGAAAAATCATCAGAAAAGTAACGCTGATCAGAGCCAGAGCCGGCAGCAGGGTGGAGCCCTTAAAAAGGCCTGATTTTTTTTCTCCTTCTTCACTTATTTGGAGCGGCTCAGTTCCTGTAGGTATTTCGGAGTTTGGCTCGGTAGGGGTTCTGGTTGGTTCAACAACTTCGATGGATTGTAAAAAAACCAGCGGCCTGACAGTGCCGCTCATGACAGTTGGTCCGGTTGGTTCCTTGGTGGCGGCGTCTCGTTCCTTGGTGATATAAAAATTATTAAAGGCCGGAGCGATATTGGTTCCCAATTTGCCCTGGCCGAGATTGCCCAATTTTATCAAGCCGCCTCCGTCGCTTTGACTGACCCAGAGACTGTAAACGAGGTGCTCGGCATCGGGCGGATAGCGGAGATTGCGGCAGGAAATCAAGATATGATAAAGATTGTCATCCATAAAGGTGGAAAAGGCAAAACAGCGGCCATTTTCGTCAGTAGCGCCTCTCAGTTCAGCATAGCCTTCAGAAGCTGACGCCGGTTCTTTAAACAAGCCGGTCAGGAAAATAAAAAACAAGAGAAGAGGAAGGATTTTTTTCCAAAACTTCATTTTTTAAGCCTTAAAATGATTTAAAATCGTTTTTTTGATTTTAACCAATAAAAAGATACTTTACAAGTGAGAAAATGAATATATTGTATAATATCTGAATTACCTCAATGTTCAAAGGTGGCCGAAAATCAATTGATGCGGGACAACCGGGTTTTAACTGGCGGCGGCCAAGGAATTTCCCGAAGGCATTTTGTAAGAGTTAGCGCCTTTGCGGCAGCAGCGGCAATCCTTCCTCAACCCAGTCCCCTGCCGAACTCCGGAACTAAGCCAGAATCGGAAAAGGAAAAAACAATAACGGCCCGGCCCGTGCCGCCATCAATCCCGGAGGTTTCTGCTGGGGAAAATGGCAAACAAGCCGAGGCTCTCCTTTCGGTTGCCGAGGCCGAATCTGGGGTTGAAAGAGTTAAAGATGCGGCTGGTTGGCAATTGCCGCCTTCTTTGACAGAAAAGAGGCTGGATCGGGAGCCTGTCTCGACTCCTGAACCTGATTCAGTTTACGATCAGATGAGAACGGCGGCGGTGCCAAGCCGGGAGGAGGTGCTGAATGGAATTGTGAAAGCAGAGCTGTCAATGGGTAGTTGGGATTGTCAGGCAGGATTTGCTGAATTAGTCAGAGATGGTGCTTTCGAGAGACGGGAAGATACGGGAATCATTCAGAAGAAACTGGAAAGTGCTAATGAATTTTTAAGCCAATTTGGAATAAAAGTTACCGGCACCCATTGGGATTTTTTGGATATGGTTCAAGCAAGATATGATGGTTGGCTTAAGGAGAATGAAACTTATAAGCGAGCTTCAGAGGTTTGGAGGCAATCAGGTGCGGCTGGTGAAGAGCCTGAACTTCCTTATGTGGGGGTTGATCCGAGCAAAAGAGAACTTGATATGATGATTGATCGTTTCGGCAGAATGATTGGACAACCGCCGAAAGACCTGATCAAAATGGTGCATTTGTTTGCTTGGCGGGAAAGCGGCGGCCGCGGCCGTTTTGCTGCCGCTGGGCATGGTGATAATTTCCATTATCCCTTGGGAGGAATAATGGAAATCAATCCTGATGTAGTTGATAGAAACCGGGACAGGCGGCTTGAGCCTTGGGAAAATGGGTTTTATTGGGGAACTTATCTTCCCAAAAAAGAAGAGCCTGTTCCCTGGGAAGAAGTTGAAAAAGAGAATAAAGTAGCTTCTTTTAAAGTAATTGAGACAGATCCGGGAACAGGAAAGGGACAGGTTAAGGCAGAGAGAGTTATGGCGGTGCCGGCCGATTTCGTGCTAGATGATGCTTTTGCCAACTTAGCCTTTGGTTTGGCGATCGTTGTCAAGGACTTGATTTATATGGCGGCGGAGATGCAGGAGGGCGGGCCTTACCGGGATATGTATGAGTATTATTTAGAAAAAAAGCCCGACTGTTTATTTGCCTGGTTCTCTGATGAACAGAATGAGAGGCTGACGCAAAATCAAGCGCTTCCCGATCTTTTAGACGGCAAGGGACTTTTTATGGCGTTGCTTTATGGCAGTTATCATTCCGGAGCTTCTCAGGCAAGGGAAAATATTGTTTATTATCCGCCTACGGTTGCAGCGCTTGAGCGGTATGTTAAAACTCAGGAAGAACAGGGCCAAATGACGGCTTTGCTTGAGAAAACTAAATGGGGCCGGGCAGTCGGATTAGCGGTTTGGTCTTGGCTTGATCCTCAATGGGAACAAGCGCGATATTTTGGTCCCGGACTAACGCCCGAAACTATGGATGAAGAATTTTATTATAATGTTCCTCCTGATATTCGGGAAAGAAAGATGGATATTGCGGATTTGCCTCATGGAGAGATTTTGAGTTTCCAGGATCAGGCTGACTTGTTTTGGAGTTATTTTTATGAAGATGAATTAGCGGAAAATCTTTCTCAGAGAGAAAAAACAGCCAAGGTTCGAGTTTTTTTCTGCCGCTTGCTGGAAGAACATAGAATTTACCGGCATTACTCACCTGAATTGAAGCAGGAAATGGCTTTGCTTGGGGCTGAGGTTTTCGATCAATTACCGAGTGATTCTCAGGAGCGGGGCCGCTCTCAACTTGAGGCTTTTTTTGCTTCTGCAGCGACGGCGGCTGACTATCCGGTCAACCAACAGGAAATGAAGGCAAGATATCAAAAGGCCGTTATTCTTTTAGAAAGATATAAAAGGGAAACCAGAGAAAGATTAGCCAGTTTAATGATGTGGGAAAAATCAGTTTGTTCCCGTTCGGATCTGGAGGAAACAAAAAAGCCGAATCCGCTGATTGAAGATCGGACCGGTCGCCGATCTGTTTTAAAGGAAGTGAGGGCTTATCGTGACTTGGTTCGGGAATATACAACAGGAGAAAATGAAAAAACAACTTTGGCCCTGCTTGATCGTTTAGAAGCTTTTTTCTCCGCGGCAGAACTTTGTGAAGGGTTAAATGACAACGAAAGGCTTTTGATAAGTCCGATGATAGAAGAATACAGCCGGAGAGTGAGAATTTTGAGTTCTTTCTCTGCTGGAATGGGTGGGGTGCAGATAGCCAGCGAAATGATTCGGAGTAATTTTGAGCGAGAGGAAGATTTATTAAGGAAAGGATATGATTATGAATTGGCTTATGGTCAGATAGATTTAGTTGCTAAGGTAGAACGGGCGAAAAGAGTGATGAAAGAAGTCGAGGTGGCGGCGGGTTTTAAGCCTCCGTCTGAAGCGAACTGGGAGGAAATGACTATTGACGAAGCGCTGGCCATTTTACCGCCGGCGGAGTTTGATCCTGATGTTTATGTGGGGATTTATGAAGGAGGTTTCTTGCCCATACGCGCAGCTAAGATTTTAGCCGATTATCAATCGCCTGATTACTATCGGATACTGACGGTCTATTCTGCCTCAGCGGGTTTGAGGGGTTTGAAGAAATTAGCGGCTAATCAGCCGGCGGAATCTGAACTTTTGGAACAGTTTAAAGAGGACATTCTGAAAGGTCTGGCGGCAAGTTTCAATCCGGGGGCAGATTATAAATCCTGCCGGCTGCAGGTCTCTGATTTTTTGTTGAGGCCGATTGTTAAGCCTTATCTCAGTGATGACCCTCCGGAAAATTTTGATATTAAAATGGCTTATTATTACTTTACTCAAGTGGCAGATTGGCAAAAGATTGCCGAAGGAATTGATATGTCGGGAATGACCAAAGCGATGGTTAGAGATGCAGCTAAATTCACGCCCTATTCTTTTTATAGCCAGATTGAGGTAGGCGGAAGGTTTTTAAAATTAGAAAGAGAGGCGTTGGCATATCTCAGGTCAGGATTGGCAACAAAAGAAGAAATCCGAGATTATCTGGATCATAAAAATGGGATCCACTTTCCTGCCGACTCCTGGTTTTTGCCGGATTTTCGGAAAGCGGCAAGGAGAAAAGGGACTAATAAGAGAGGGCCAATCATATCCGAATAGGAAAGAGTCGGGCCGGATGGCGGCCAGATCTTCAAATTGCTTCTCACCGGCTCATTTTGAGGGTAGGAAGAATCTGATTGCCGATCAGGTTAAAAATCTCCAGGAAGTCAGATTTTTCTTTGAGGCCGGCAATGTTAAAAGTGATCAAATGGTCCTTGAGATTCTTAAAATAATAACAACCGGCAAGCTCTCCTTCTTTTGCGCCGCCGAGAGTTACCTGGGCGCTTAAAATAAGTACGCCATTTCTTAAAGTCAAGGTTGGTTCTTGATTGATTGACTTAATCCACCGGGTGTCACAGGCGCTGCCCAGGCTTAGATGCTCTTCAAACTCGGCCGGGGAAATGCCGGTTTCTCCGGCCGGAAAAATGACGAGATTGAACAGCTCTTTAAGACCAGAATCTGAAAAAGTAATGGTCTCAAGAGACGGCGGATTGGTACCGGAAATTGTTTCGCCCCGGTTTAACTTTTGCTGTTCTTCATTCGGGCCGCTGGAGGTAATTTGCCAATTCGGAGGATATAAAAATTCAAAGCCGAATTGTGAGTTCAGATATTTGGTCGGGTTTGTATTATTTCCCGTAGCTTCTGGAGCCGGGGAGGAGGCTGGAGGCCGGCTGGTTTCTTTGAAGGCACATCTTCCGACAGCGAGGATGATCGGGCTTAGAATCAATAGGGCGAGGATTAAAAGCTTTTTTTGATTCATTTTTTGATCTTTAATTTCTTGCTGTGTTATATTTTAACATATTACATCGGTTACGGTTTCGGATGTCTTTACTGGATCGCAGGGCCCGACTGATAAGACAAATTGGCAGACTGACTGTTGAGAAATTGTATGTTTTTGGCGAAATAAAGTTATTTCTTGATAGGCATACCTTAGCCCCTCACTATAATACGGCAAAGCTAATTAATCTGGCGTCGGGAGTGATAAAAAAAGATTCTTCTTTAATGACAATCGCCGATGTCGGCACCGGCTCGGGCTTTATTGCGATTTCCCTGGCCCGGCAGTATCCGGAAAGAAGTTTTTTGGCAAGTGATATTTGTCCTCACTGTATCCGGCTGGCAGAAAAAAGTGCGAAGGAAAATGGAATAAAAAACATAAATTTTTTTTTGAACAAGGATCGAATATGGCTAAGCGAATTTTCCAATCAAAGACTGGATTTTATAATTTCTAATCCTCCGTTTATCGGGGAAAAAGAATTTCGCAGTGAAGAATTTAAAAAGTCTTGTCCTGAGCTGGAATTTGAACCGGTTGAGGCCTTGTTAACTCGAGGCGACGAGTTGGGGATGGGGCCTCTTCTGGAAATAGTTAAAAATTCCCGGAAGAATAAAACATCCGCCTATCTTTTTATGGCAAACTGTTTAACAATTGAGGATGTTAAGAAAAAGCTTCTTCAGGAAGTAAACGCCAGAATATCTATTGTTAAAGATTTTGAGGGTTTGAAGCGGTTTCTTTTGATATTTCCCGACAGGCGGTGAATTATTGGAGGAAATTTTCTTTGTGCGCCCGGGAGGAATCGAACCTCCAGTCTACTGCTTAGAAGGCAGTTGCTTTGTCCGTTAAGCTACGGGCGCAAATAGTATATTAGTCTTTTTCTTGATATATCCCCTGCCGAAGTTAATCTCCAAAGTTAACTCCTGGACTGCTGGTCTAAGTTGTTTTATTTTACCAAAGAGAAATTTTAATTTCTATTACATCCTATCGAGTGCTGAAGCAAAAACGGCGGTTTCAAGAAAGTGGCTGACGCTTTGGTTGATTTCTTGAGGGCGATTGGCGTGCGGCATGTGGCAGTTGGTTTCTACCAGCAAAAACTGAGATTTGGGAATTAGTCGGTGCATTTTAAAAGAACGGCTTGTCGAAATTAAACGGTCTTTTCTGGCGGCATAGATCAGGCAGGGACAATTAATTTGGTTAAGCTCCCTTTTTTTGTGATAGGAGAAAAGAGCCAGAGCTCTTTGATAGTGGATTTCGAAAGCTGAATCCAATTCCTGAGGAGAGAGATTCTTAAAACTATTAGAGACTGGCTCGAAGTTGACTCTTTTGAAAAAAGCCCGGTAAAGCTTTTTTTTTGGCATTTTTCTGATCACCGGCTTTGAGAAACGAATGACCGGCTTTATGATGCGCCTGAATCTGAAAGCGTGATTAGTACAGCCAAGAATAATCGCCTTAGTTTGGCCGGAGTATTTTAAGGAGTATTCCAGAACGCCAAGGCCGCCGTAAGATACTCCCCAGATAATTGGCTGGTCGATTTTTTGACTGATCACAAGTTCTCTGATATGAGCGGCAACCTGAAAAGGAGTGATATCCCAGCGGGAATAAGAAAGAGTGTGAACCCGGTAATCATCCTTAAAAAAACTGACTTGTTTTTGAAAGAATTGACTATCGCCCAGAATTCCGGGAACGAAAATGAGATTTTTTTGTTTGTTTTTCATTAGAGCGGGAGACGGGATTCGGACCCGCGACCTTCTCCTTGGAAGGGAGACGCTCTGCCAGCTGAGCTACTCCCGCATAGTAGAAACAAAATATATTTTAACAGAAATTATTAGCTGCGGACAATAAACAAAAAGCGGCTTGGTTACCGGCTGATTTCTGATTTTTTTTCTTTTAAAAAGGAGCTCCAGTTTTCCACAAAGCCAATAAAACTGGAGAAAGGAGTATCAACCAGAGCCATGAAAAATACCGAAACGATATTGTACTCTTTCCATTTGGCTGAAAGCCATTGGCCGAGTTTGGCCATAGGAACAGAAAGAATATCCAGAAAAAATTCCCAAAAGCTGGTTCTTTCTTCAACGGTTAATTCTTTGGCTCTCTGTTTGATGATGGTGGCGGCAAAAAAGATCATGGCGACATTAAGGGTGTCGATATAAAGAGAGGTAGCTGGCACCCGGGCAAGTTTGAAAGCCCAAAAAACCAGGGCCAATGAGGCGATGCTGCCTAAAAGATAAAGAAAACTGACCAGGTAATTTAAGAGTTTGCTTTTTTTCTGACGGACCTTCAGTTCGTAAACATCCATTTCTTTGGTGGGATAGGCAATTTTCAAAGTTTCTCTAATTACCGTGTCTAGGTTAGATTTTTTGGGAGGGCTGATCATGGCAACCAGAATTGCCATGACAGCGGTTGGCAGAAGCAAATCGACCACCACAGCAGTCGGCTCCCATTCGCCGTAAACCAAACTGGCCAAGGGCACTTCAAACGCAAAAAGAGATAATCCGCCGGCCACAAAAATTGAAAGGGTTGAATAAACTGCGGCTCGATAAAGCCTTTTTTTTAAGGTTTTTATTCTTTTGTTGTAAACTTTCTTAATCTGAGACCTTAGATCTTCGGGTTTGACGATTTTAGCCGGGATTTCCTCAGGTTTATCGGCGTAAGTTTCCAAAATATCAGCCAATAAAAGGTAAAGAGTGTCATATTTTTCACAAACTGCGGCTAATTTGCCTGAAAGGGGGTCGTTAAGTTCTTTTTCCACTCTCTCAATCAGAGGAAAGATATTTTGGGTTATCTGATCCAGAAAGGCCGGAGTGGGGTTTTCCCATTGAGGCCAGCGGTTCTTTATTAGCCGATAGCCAATGATCGGAGCATCAAGATGGAAAAGGGTGCGATGAATGGCAATATAGAGGTTTTTTCTTATTTCCTCAGCGGAGATTATCCCGGCGGGAGTTATTCTGATCCGTTCTTCCATCAGGGCCAGCATACAGTCAATTAGGGCGTTCTGCCTGACCGGCGGTTCTAAGGTTTCCTCGATTTCACAAGCGGCAATTTCCAGGGCCCAGTTATAAAGATTAATTTTAAGCTTTATTTTGCGGGATTGTTCCTTATCTTTACTCAAAGGGTTGTTTTGGAGGATGTACGAGTATTTTTCTAACGTTTTTCTGATAGCCTCAATTATTTGCCGGGGAATTTTGTCATTGGGAAAATGGCCCCCGCGGATTAATTCCATTACCAGTTGTTCAGCAATTTTAATCGAGTTAAAATCAACTCCCCGGCTGATTTTGGCGATTTTGGAAATCATTTTTCTTTTTAAAATTCTTTCAATCGCCGATCGCCGGACTAAATGTTCTTCCTTCCAGTCAATTATCTTTCTGATGCCTTCATAAAAAAAAGCCAGCTTGGAAGCAATTTCGTCAACATGGATAACGGCAATATCGGCTTTAAATTGTTGATGGCGGTAGAAATCCTGATAAGTTTTAAAAAGCCTGGCAATCGGCGGAGTGAAAACTTTAAACGATGCCGTTTGCGGGAGAGGTCCCAGCGGCGATGATTGGTTGTTTGCCGCCATAATCTTTCCGGTTTGCCCGGGTGAGGGCAGGGCAGAACCATTTTTAGCAGGAAGTTCTGTTTGTCTAGCCTGGTTTTCTCCGTTGGTTTCCGGGGAGGCAAAAATTGTAACCATGCCTGTTTCTTTGGCTGATTTATAATAAAAATAAAACTTTCAGTTCTAACGACTTTCGGTCGGAGAGCCGGGATTTGAACCCGGGACCTCACGGTCCCAAACCGTGCGCGCTGCCAACTGCGCTACTCTCCGGATAAGAGTATTTTAACAAAATTAAGAACCGGATACCATCAAGGATAGTTTTTTTAAGGCTGTTGAGATTGGCTTTTGGGGGCCGGTTTGTTAATTTGAGACAGTTAAAGCTCAAAAGGAGAAAAATCAAAACCTTGAGTTTGCTCTTATAATCGCTCTTCCCAATAGTCAACTATGTCGGCGAGGGTTTTTTCAAACGGAATCTTTGGCTTCCAGCCGGTTTTTTTGGAAAACTTAGTGTTATCACCGTGAAGAATTGGAACATCAGATGGCCTCATTCTGTCAGGGTCTTTTTCGATTTTAACCTTGATGCCGACAATTTTGATTAGTTTTTCTAGGACATCGGAAATCTGGTAGGTTTTCCCGGAAGCGATTACATAGTCTTCGCCCGGATCACATTTTTCAACCGAAAGCAGGTAGGCCCTGACGACATCTCTGACGTCGGTAAAATCTCTTTTGGCTTCCAAGTTGCCGACTTTAATGATTGGATCTCTAAGGCCTTTTTTTATTTCCACTAATTGTTTGGCGAAGTTAGAACATACAAAGGCCTCAGCCCTTCGAGGTCCGGTGTGGTTAAAGGCTCGGGTCCGGATAATTCTCATTCCGTAACTCTTGAAGTATTGGTAGCCTAAGAGGTCCATTGCCGCTTTGGAAACGGCGTAGGGTGACAAAGGCCGAAAGGGATTGGTTTCTTTAACCGGCAGTTCGGCGGGTTTGACCAGTCCATACTGTTCTGAACTGCAGGCAATCTGGATAACCGGATCAATATTAAGTCCGCGGACAGCTTCAAAAAGATGAACAGAGCCTAAAACATTGACCTCCATTGTGGTGGCCGGAGATGTCCAGGAAGCGGGGACAAATGATTGGGCGGCCAGGTGGAAAATATATTCGGGTTTAACTTTTTTGACCAGCTCGTAAAGGGAGTGAGAATCCAGAATATCGGCTGAAAAAATAGTGATTTTGTTTCTGAGATGATTGATGTTTTCCTGATTGCTCCGGTGGCGGGCGGTGCCGACAATCTCAAAATTTTTTTCTTCAAGCAATAATTCAGCCAGGTGAGAACCAACGAATCCGGTGATGCCGGTGATTAAAACTTTTTTCATAATCCCCCTTTCGGCTTATTTTAGACTTAGCCCGCGTTTTGTCAAGAGTGTGTGGGTTTTCGAGAGCGGAACTCGAAAACGTCTCGGTAGATGAAACCAATCTTTTCTCTTACCTGTGTTATTCAAGAGATTCCAGGCTAATCTCTTTGTCTTATTGATTTTTTGCTGGTTCTCGCCCGCCACTGCCAATTTCAAAACTGTGCGTTTGTTTGACAAAATCCGAGCCTTTTTTGAACGAAACTGATGAAGCGCTTCGTAGGGCAAAATCCGTTGGTAAAGTTCCTGAAAGTTTAATTCTGGTGCCGAGGGCGGGACTCGAACCCGCACGAAGTTGCCTCCACGAGATTTTAAGTCTCGCACGTCTACCAATTCCGTCACCTCGGCTTAGGCCTGATTATAGCAGAATTTTCCTGGGTTTTTCCGGTAATTCTTTTTTAGATTTTCAAGTTCTTTTTGAGCTGTCTGATCATTTTGACAATTTCTTCTTGTCTTTTTTCTGCTTTTTTATCCAGGATCAGATCCTGGTTCAGGATTTTCATTGTTCTTTCCTGGGAAATGCGGCCTCTTTGTTCTCTTTCTCGCTCGGCTTCATTAGCCGCCATTAAAAGGAAGATGCCGATATAAATGGCCTCCATCGAAAGAATTAGAGTCAAAAGGTGAATATTCCAATCAGCGGCCAACCAGACGGCAAACCATAAAGTGTGAGCCGTTATTCCCCACCAACTGCCCATAAACCAGGCGATAGTGTGGCTTATTTTATCGAGAAGACCTTGTTGGCCGTGGTTTTTTTTCATTGTCTCTATTTTTAGCAGATGAAAAATGAATTGTCTATTCTTTGATTAAAAAAGCCTCACCGTAAAGTTTTTCGTGATCGAAAATACCGGCCGGTTTTCCCATGAGTTCTTTGCCCATTTCGCCTCGGAAAAGATTCAGACCCTTAACGGCCCTTAGAAAATTCAATCTTTCAAGTTGCGAGCGGTGACAACTGATCGCCTCGGCTTTTTTTGCCATTTTTTCCTCTTTAAAAAAGAAGATAAAATTAGGCTTGTCCAGAGGACTCCACGAATCATAAAACCAGGTTTGACGGACTGAAACGGATTTGGCTGCGGCTTTAACTATGCGGACTACTTTTCGATGAGTCGGGTGCGCGTCGGTTGCCGGCGGTAAAAAGATAATTGTCGGCCTAAGTCTTTTGAGTAGGCAGTTTATTTCTTTGATGTTTGCCTGATTGAAAATCAGCTTAGGCCGATCAAGGTCTAAGAAAACCGGTCTTGTGCCCATAATTTGACAGGCGGTCCGGGCTTCACGGTGCCTGATCTTTCTCTTTTCTTCAAGCAGCAAAGAGCCGCTTACTCCTCGGGGGCTGCTCGTGGGATAAATCGAGAAAATCTGATTCTTTCTGGCAATTAAATCAAAGATCAGAGCTCCGGCTGAGATACAATCATCATCCGGGTGAGGTGAGAAAAAAGCAATTGTTTGGTTTCGGGGTAGGGCAATCATTAGGGCCTTTTGGGATTAAAATGGGGCGGAATAGATTTGGATCGACGGGTTAAGGCCGGAGATAATTCTTTTTTCCGGAAAAAAGGCGAAGCCTGTTTTTTAGCCGCGGAAATCAATTTCTCAACCTGTTTTGAGGTGTCTGCTTCGGCGATAATTCTGATTATTGGCTCAGTTTTTGAGGGGCGAATCAAAAGCCAGCTGTCTTTGAATTCCAGTTTCAATCCATCCAGCGAGCTTGACCAAATCTTTTTTTTTGACCAGTGGTATTTTAATAATTTTTGCCAGAGTTGGGCCAGTTCCTTTCTGCTGAGAGTGGCGATTTTTTCTTGTTGACGGTAATAGACGGGAAAAGCGCCGGCAATTTGAGAAAGTTTTTTTCCGGTTTTTGCTAAGTGTTCCAAAATTAAAGCCATGGCTAAAAAACTGTCCCTGCCCGGACTTAGTTTTGAAAAGATCAGACCGCCGATATTGCCCTCGCCGCCAAAAAGAGCTTTTTCTCTGGCCATTGTTTTGACCAGGTTAATTTCTCCGACAGCTGATTTAATCAGCTGTCCTTGATGTTTTTCGACCAGATCATCAATCAGTTTTGAAGTAGCCAGATTAATCACTACTTTTTTGTTTTTAAAGCGGCGCTGGCTTAGTAAATGAAGCACGGCAATTGCTAAAGTGCCTTCATCGCTCAGAGATTCCCCTTTTTCGTTAATCAGGATCAGGCGATCGGCATCAGCATCTTGGGCAAAACCGATATCGGCCTTTTTCAAAACCACTGTCTGTTTCAAAAGAGAAAGATTATCGGCAGTGGGTTCGATTCCCCGCCGGAAATGTCCGTCTTTTTGGCAATTAACTTCAAAAACGGTACAATTCATTTTTTCCAGAAAAATCTTATCCAAAAAAGCGCCGGCTCCATTAGCACTGTCGACCGCAACCCGGAATCGTTTGTTTTTAATTAAGCTCAGATTAATCCATCTGAAAATTTGGTCGAAATGGTATTGATAGGCTTTTTTTAGAGGGCCGGAAAGACAGCGGTGGGTGGTGAGATTAAGTTTGGGAAGAGGCTTTTTTTCTTTAAAAAACCGGATTATTTTTTCAATTTTTTGGTGGTCAAAAATCCGGCCTCTGGGATCGAGAAATTTGAGGCCGTTGTATTCCGGAGGATTATGGGAGGCAGTGATCATTAAGGCGCCGGCAACATGCTGTTGCCGGGTGTTTATTTGGAGAGTGGGAGTGGGAATAATACCCAAATCAGAGATTTTAAAACCCTGACTTTTGAAGGCTGTCTTAGCCAAAGAAAATATTTTTTGACCTGAGATTCTAGTGTCCCGGCCGATTAAAATGGTTTTTTGTTTTGATTTCCGGTAAATTTCACTTGCGGCCAGACAAAGCTTGAGAGTAGTTTCTTGGCTCAGGCCTTTTTGCCAAATTCCTCTAATGCCGGAAAGAGAAACGACCAAGTCGTCTTTGCGGTACATGGAATATCATATCATATTCTTATTATATCTGCTTGTTGCCGGAAGTTAATAATCGGGAAACGTTTCCTCTATCGGTTGACGGCGAATCTCTCAAGTCCCTGCTGATAGGTAATAACCGGAAGCCCGCTTTGAGAAACAGTCTCAATCATTTGGGAAAAAATTGCGGGATCAAGATGATAGGCGTCATCGCCTTCGCTGGCCAAGGTATGAAAAACAACTACCAGCCAGCGGTGATTATCCCGGGCTTCGTTCATCCAGGACTGGAGCTCCTGAATTGAGGTTGTTTCCAGGATTCCTCGGACTTTGATATCGTAGGGAAAGGCTCCCTGGGGATTACTTCCCTGTTCATAGGCCCGAAGAGAAGAGTAAAACTTAGCGCCGGTAGCCAAAATCTCCCCGTTGTAGGCTCCGTAGGGAAGGGCAAAATTTCTAACCGTTAAGCCCTGACGTTGCAGCTTTCTTTGGGAGTTAGCCATTTCCTGCCGGGCTTGTTTGGCCGATATTAGGGTCAGGTCGCTGTGAGTGAGGGAATGGGAAACAATTTCCCAATCGCTACTCTGAAGGGATTTTATTTCATTGAGATTCATAAAGCCCGGCTCGCCGATCATTTCCCAGATGATGGCAACACTGGCTTTAAAACCGAAATTATCAAGAACCGGTTTGGCGACGCTTAGAGCGGTTTCTTCGCCGTCATCAATCATAATAGTAACGGCAGCTTGGTTAGGATCAAATTCGGTTACTCTTATTTCGTCAAAAATCGCAACTCCGGTTGCTTGGCCGAGAACCGGAACGACAAAAATGTGGCTGATCGGCTGGTTAACGGTGGCAACAGTTCCGGTATTAAAACCGATCCATCGCCAACCGAAACTGCCGAAGTTGCCGATTGAATTCCAATAAGCAACGGAGCCATCCTGAAGATGAATTTCGGCGTAAAGACTGGCCCCAAAATAGCCGCCCGAAGAATTATTGATTTTGTTTCCCCGAACCCATCCGCCGATAAAAACAGGCTTTTGTACGTTTTGATTAAGGTCGATCCGCTGCCAAGCGCCGGCGAATTGATTGGCTTGGGCGGTAGCAAGTCTTATCCCCCATTCTCCCTGTTGGGCATTTTTGACTCGCTTATAACCTTGGCCAAAATCAAACCAATTGAGAGCCTTGCTGTCGCCATCGGCTTCTTCGAAACCGGGATTGATGAGCTCTGCAGCCCGAGCCGGCTGAGTCAGAGAGCCTGTCAGGAGAAAAATGATGATGAACAGAAAGAATAACCGGGAAAATTTTTTCCAACTCATTTGTGTTAAAATCAGGTTAACTTGGTTAAAATTATACATAAAAATAAAAGTTTGTCGAGGGTCAAAAAAAACTCCGTTTTTTTGGTTTTGATTGCCCTGGTAATTATTTCACTGGCAGTTTTCATCCCGAAAAAACAAAAGGGAGTCAATTTAGAAATCAATCAGGAAAAAACCGGAGCTCGAGAAGTTCCTTCTCCTGTTTCAGATCCAAAAAGAAAAACCATGATTAAATCAGTCCGAATTGATCTTTCGTCCCTTCAGGTACCGGATAAGATGGATCAGTTTCCGGCTGAAATCATGGCTCGGCTTCTGGCGACCGGGGCAAATACGGTTTTTATTAATCCTTGGAGTGACGGTGAAGCTAATTATCAAAGCCGGCAGGCTTCTTTGAGCGTTTGGGGAGAAAACAGCTTTTTGGAAAGCTTTGTCGCTCAGGCTCATCAGGCCGGCTTGGAGGTCTATGCCTGGTTTGTGGTAGGCCGGGATGATTTTCCTTTTATTAGAGAGCCTGACTGGTTTGCTCAGACCCTGACCGGGGAAAATTACTATCACGAAGACGAACCGGGTCTTTTTTTACCCGCGGCCTCATTAGCCAACCCGGAATATCTTAAATATCATCTTTTGCTTCTTGATGAGGTGGCTGATTTGCCGATTGACGGTTGGGTGATTTCCGAACCTTTGGCCAGCTGGTCGGATCGCTACGATGCTGACTATGCTGATTTTTCTCCGCCGGTTTTAGATCGATTTATTAACCAATTCGGCTTTAATCCCCGGACTTTCTTTACGGCCGGAGAACAGTCCTCAGAAAAATATCAGCTTTGGGTTGATTTTCGAGCCGGGATAGTGACTGAATTTGTCGAGAAAACTCTGGAAGCTATTCGTCACCGTTCTCCGAAACCAGTGGTGATCACGCTTTTTACCGAGCCGGGCCCTGATGGCAAATTGAAGTCTTTTGCAAAACTGAAAGAGTGGCTGGGCGAAGATATTGATTCTCTCTTAGAACTTAAACCCGACTATTTAGAAATTCAAAACTTGTATGCTGATTTTGAATTTCCCCAAAAACCTGAGTGGGCGACCAGTTTCATTAATCAATTTAGAAATCAACTTGACCAGCCTGTTCCTCTGATGGTAAGCATTCAGGGTTTTTCGGTTGAGCCGGTCGATTTTTCAAAAGTAATGGCTCTGACTTTGGCTGAGCCGGTAGAGGGAGTCAGCTTTTACGGCTTTCATACTCTTCCTGATTTGGCTTGGGATTTCTTGCGGGAGATTTGGCAAAACTAACCTGGTACCTCTGGGGTGAAATCCAGGAACCGCTGGAACTTGTCAGCCAAGCTTTGGGCAAATTAAAAACCAGGGTATAAGCATCAATCATTTTTAAAAAAGGAAAAAAAAGGCCGTAAATTAAATAGCCTGCGCGGCCTTTGGCTATCACGGTAAGACAGGTTAAAAGGTAATCAGGCAAATAAAAAGAATAAAAAAGAAGCGGCAGATCAGTCAAGGAAAAAAGCAGATTATAGGTGGTTTTAAAGTACGGCAACTCCAGAATCAGGCCATTGCTGAGGCCGGGCAAGAGAAGAATGATTGCCAGGATTGGCAGACAAAGAAGAATAAGGCTGCTTAAAACAACCTCAGTTAAATAAATCAGCAGTACTACCCAAAAGAAACTGGGCCAAACCCCGTGATGGCGGATGGTTTGCCAGAAACCCAAAGACCAGCGATTCATTTGTTTGAAATAATCGCGGAGCCGGCTGGGATCCTGGGTGTTGCCGTAAACTCCGGGATGATAAACAATTTTTCCCAGTTTTTTTTTGTGAACTTCGAAGGTCATATTGAAATCTTCGATAATAATCCCCGGCTTTTTAATTTTGATTTTTTCTAAAGCCTGCGAACGATAAAGACTGGCAAAGCCGGGAATTATCGGGCAAACATTAAAAGGGCCCCAGGTTTGGCCGTAGCGGATAAGGATTTGGGTTAAAAAATACATCCGTTCCCGATGGGCAATGATGACAGAATTCCAAAATGATTGTTTCTCAGGCTGCCAGAGAGTTTTAGCAGAGCCGGCAATGGCGGCTACTCGGGAATCATTGAAGAAAGGCAGGGCGTTCTTCAGATAGTTTTTTCCGATAATAGTGTCGGCATCAACAAATAACACCGCCTTGAATTTTTTTGTAAGCTTGAAGAAATTAATTCCGGCGGTCAGAGCACCAGCCTTTCCCTTTGATTTCTTAAAGGCTAAAACATTCACTTTTTCTTTTCGGGCAATTTTCTCGGTATCGTCACTTGAGCCGTCGGAAACAACATGGATATTTTTCGGGGGCAAAAACTTTTTTAGGGAGGCAATTGTTTTTTTAATTACCGGGGCTTCGTTTTTAGCGGGAACGATCGCGGCAACTTGAGCAGAGTTTATTTTTAAGTTAGCTTTCTTCGGTTTGTCTCTTCCCAAAATAAACCGGCTTAAACCCATCAGTCCCCAGAAACCGTAATTCAGGCTGAATAAAAACAAGGGTGTTCCCGGTACGGCCATATTACAAATGGAAAAACAGGTCTTTAATAAATTGAACCAGGGGCAGAAGTTTCAAACGACCTATTTATATCAGAAAAGAGCTTCGGATTGCAAATTTTTCGGAAACTTTCAGACTTAAGCCCGGATTGGGCGTTTTGGCTCGGGCGGCAAATTACCGGCTTTGATTGGGAGGAATAACCAGGTGGCCGAAGGGGTTGGTTGGTTTGAGCGGGCAATCGAGATCCAAAATAATTTTAGCGTCCAGGACTTGATAACAACTCCCGCTGACGGCCAAAGGGTTAATGTCAACCTCCTTGATTTGAGGAAAGTCAATTAACATTTTGGAAAACCGACAAAGTAAAAAAATAAGTTTTTTTAAGTCTGGTTTGGTTTGTTTCCTGAAACCGGTGAATAAGCAGGCAATTCTGGTCTTCGAAATTAAATTTTCCGCTAGTAACGGATTAAGAGGAGGTAATTCGGTAACGATATCATTGGTTAATTCGATATCGATTCCGCCCCGGCCGAAAACAATTACCGGGCCGAAGATGGAATCTTTTTTACCGCCCAGAAAAAGCTCGTACCGATGAGAGAGCATCGGTTCAATCAGGACACCGGCAAAATGAGAATCGGGGAATTGTTTTAGAAATCCTTTTTTAATATCGTCGTAGGCTTTTCTTACTTCCTGGGGTGAGTCCAGATTAAGTTTGACACCATTCAATTCTAGTTTGTGGAGAGTTTCGGTTGTGTGAAGTTTTAAAACTACCGGGAAGCCGATTTTTTTAGCCTGTTTAACAGCTTCAAAAGCAGTTTTGGCCAAACGGAAATCGAGGGTGGGAAAGGAATAGGCTCTGATTAATTTTTTGCTTTCATATTCTGATAAAAAAGCTCTTTTCTCTTTAAATGCCCGCCGGATAATCCCGGCGGCTGATTTTGATCTGGGGTCGTTTTCGGTTGGCGGAAGGGAAAAAGCCTGATTCAGGTTTTTTAAATTTTTATGGTAGGAGTAAAGGTAAAGAAAAGTGCGGATCCCCTGGCCGGGAAACTGATAGGCCGGAATTTGGGCTCGGTGAAGTGTTTTTAATCCTTCGGCTTCACCCATCCAAACCGCCAGAATAATTTTTTTACCGGCGGCGTCTTTTAACTTGGCAATCGCCCGGGCGGCGCCTTCGGCATCAGTGACTCCCTGAGGGGTGAGGATGACTAAAAGGCCATCTACGCCGGAATCGCAGAGGCAAATTCTGGCAGCCTCATAGTAAAGTTCGGGGGTGGCGTCACCCAGAAGATCAACCGGATTTTTAAGCGAGCTGGCCGACGGAAGAATTGTTTTAAGCTTTTTAGTTGTTCTTTTTTCAAACTTGGCTAATTGGCCCTGGTTTTTTTCCAAAATGTCGCTGGCAATAACCCCTGGGCCACCGGCGTTGGTAATAATCGCCAGGCGATTGTTAAGGGGGATATTTTGTTTAGCTAAAGCAGAAATGCAGTTGAAAAGATCCTCCAGGCTGTGGACTCTTAAGATTCCGGCCCGTCTAAAAACAGTGTCAAAAACCAACTCGTTTCCGGCGAGATTGCCGGTGTGAGACAGAGCGGCTCTGGCGCCGGCTGTACTGGTGCCGCCTTTAAGAATGACAATTGGTTTTTTTCTGCTTAAAGATTGAGCTGCTCTTATAAATAAGCGGGGCTTAGAAATTGATTCCATGTAGATCAGCAAACTGTTCGTAGTCGGATCGTCAGCAAAGTAATCCATTAATTCGCCGAAGGATATGTCCAGCATTTCGCCCAGAGAGACAAAATTGGCAAAGCCGATCTGGTGCTGTTTGGCCCAGTTTAAGACCGCGGCGCCCAGAGCTCCGCTTTGAGAAAGAAAGGTAACCCGGCCGGATTGGGCCTCTTCGCCGGAGAAGCTGGCATTAATTTTCAAATGAGGGCGGATAAAACCCAGACAATTCGGTCCTAAAACCCGAAAAGAATTTCGTTTGATGTTTTTTTTAATTTGAGATGATAATTTTTTGCCTTTAGCTCCGGTTTCGGCGAATCCGGCCGAAATGACGGCGGCACCGCCGATTTTTTTTCGGATGCATTCTTCTATGATCCCGGGGACAGTGGCTGCCGGAGTTGCAATTAAAGCCAGATCAATCCCGTCAGGCAAATCCACCACTTGGTGATAAACGGCTTGTTTGGCAATTGTTTGCCGCTTGGGGTTGACAAAGAAGACTTCACCGGGGAAATGATTGTTTATAAGGTTTTTTACCAGGGAATTACCGACGCTTCCCGGCCGATTGCTGGCGCCGATAATAACAATTTTTCTCGGATTGAATAGGCGGTTAAGATTTTCTTTTTTGTCCTCCATGGCTCTTTGAAGTATAAATGATTTGGCCTTTATTTCCCAGAACTATCCGGGCGGTGGTTTGGCTGTTGGCTGAATTTCCAGTTTTCCTTGTTCAAGAAATAAATGCCACCTTTTAAAGAAAATTCCATTCCTAGGGTTTCAAAACTTCTTCGATAAGCATCCTGATAACTAAGTCGGGCTTCAATTAAGGCCGGGTTTTGGCTTAAAATCGCGGCCATAAGCTTGGTATTAAACTTGATTTTGAGGATTTTTTTTTCGCCAATCTCAAGACATCTTTTATTGAGGACTTCTACTCCTCTGATCGAAAGGCGGAGATTTTTTGCAACTGCCTGGCCGATATTTTTAACAGGCAGCCTCAGTTTGCCGTCAAGTTCCAACTGGCCGTTTTCTTCGGGAATGATTAGGGGCAGAAGATCGTTTTTTTTCAGTCTGCCTGCCTCAACAATGGTTAAAAAAGATCCGGCGGCGGCTACCAAAGCGGTTAATGGAGCAAACACTTCAGAAGGAGTACCGATCGCTTCGGCGATCAAGTCAATTTTCTGCATTGTTTTAAAAAAATTTTCGTTCATCAATAATGCCTTTTATATTTTTAGATAGCTATCCTTCTAAGAATAATCGAATCGAAGGGAGTTTTCAAGCAAAGCAGGAGTCACCAGAGTTCAAGTTTGAAGTGCCCCACTTGAAGAAGTATCATGTGGAGCATGAAAAAATACAAACATCTTTCTATTAAGGAAAGAGA
>JAFGMK010000013.1 GCA_016927565.1 Minisyncoccota bacterium
CGTCCCAGAAAAAGACTGGGCTATTATACCCCAAGCGAAGTATTTGAAAAGGAGACAGGCTGGGGCATTTGAACATTGAATTCAGCAATTCGTCCTATAATCTTGACTTTTGCCTGAGTTTATGCTATAAAATAATGGCTTTAGAGATCTTTGGGAAAAGCTCTGGAGTGAGAGCTTTTTTTATTTCCAAAATCCTTCCAAAGCTTAAAATCAGAGACGGATTTGGCCTTAAGCGCCCGGCCGGGACTTTGTATAAAAAAAAGAACCGCCAAAAGTTTTCTGGTCCTGGCTGGGGGCTTACGGTCAAACTTTTTAAAAGAGGTCGTCGCTCCTGCAGGGTGTCAGGTTGGAACAAATTTTCAGCCATGACTCCTTGGAGTGTGGGATGACATCCGCTTTGTCGGCGGGAAGCTCTTTGACATCCCAAAAAAACCCTATCAGATCCTGAAAAATTTTGGACAGGTCCGTTTTGGGTGCTAGATAAAAAAGGGCTGGGGCCTTTTTTGACAAAAGCTTCTCGAGCTGTTTTTTGCCGGGCAATCGCAAGTGTTGTCCCCAGGCAAGGATATGTTGGAGAGGAATTCTAGCGTCCAAACCGGAATTGTTCAAACCTTTTTTCTTGATATCATGATTCATATCATAGTATCAGCTTTTTTTGGGAGTATCTAATTGCGGATGTCTTCAGGATGGGAAATACGAATGCTCCGTTTCTGATTCGGCCTGACTGGTCAGAAAGGACGAACAACTGCCCGGGCTGATTTTTTTTGTATTTCCCGATAAAGTTTGATAAAATGACAGACTTTTCACTAAACTGCCGAAATATAATTAAAGATAGGGCCGAAGGGAATTTGGGCTGATGTATCTTTCTAAACGTATTTTAGAGATTGGTCTCGACAAAGAGTATAGTCTGCTTATCTCCGGCTTGAGCGGCCGGGTTAATTTGGCTAAAACAACCTGGTGGAAAAAAATTAAAGAACAAATCAATTGGAAAAAGCCTTTGACAGAAAGAGATGAAGGAGCCTTGAAAGAGAATGGATACTTATTTACGTCTTTGAAAGAGGAAGAGAAGGAATATAAAAAGATTTCCCGAACAGGCAAACAACAAATATCCAAAGATAAAAGGCTGATGGTTGTTGTTAATTTTTCAGAAGGTTGTAACCTTGCCTGTCCTTATTGTGTTAATCGGCACCAGCGGAATCAGAAAATAATGAGCCTTAAGCATTTGGCCGGGATTTTTAAAATTATCGATAAGTTTAAAAAAGAGGGGCGGCAAGTCAAGCTGATTTCTCTGTTTGGCGGGGAACCGCTGCGTCAGGAGACAAAGTTTCTTTTTAAAGAATTCTTGCCGGAAGCAAAAAAGAGGGAGATGAAAATTAAGGTTTTTACCAATGGAGTAGAAATTAGAGAATTTGCCGGCCTTTTAAAAAAGTACCGGTCATTATTTTTGCCAATGCAAATTACAGTTGACGGACCGGCGAGGATTCATGATCAGCGGCGGATCGGCCCGAAATATCCGAAAACTTTTAAGATTATTATGGATAACATTGATTGGCTGATTAAGAATGAAATTCCAGTTTCTTTACGGACAAACGTTGAACGAATAAATTTTTCCTATCTACCCGTTTTAGCCAGAGAGATCATTCAAAGAGGATGGTCTGAAAGTAAAAATTTTTCTGCTTATTTGGGTCTTGTTTGCGCAGATGAGCCCTGTTATTCAAAGACTAATCCAAAATCCCGGGTTGTAAGCTTTGTCAAAAAATACCGCCAGTTATTGAAGAAAAATCCGGAGATGAAATTGTTCAGCGAGGAAAGTCTTTATTCTTTTCCGGAAAAGTTTATGATGTCGGCCCTGACCGGAAAGAAAAATTATCCTAAGGTGGGTTTCTGCAAAAGTTGCGGGGCTGGGTCTTACACATTTGCGGCTGATAGAAAGGTTTATGCTTGCATGGGGTCAGTTGGCCTCAAAGATTTTTGCCTGGGAAGATATTATCCCAAACTAATCTGGGATCCGAAAAACCTGGAAAAGTGGCAAAAAAGATACAGTGTTAACTTAAAAAAGTGCCAGGACTGTCCTTTAGTGTTTATTTGCGGCGGAGAATGTCCGTTGGCAGCTTTTAAACAAACCGGGAATATTTACGAACCATACTGCCGTGAGGCAATCAAGAATTTTGTCGAGTTTGTCAAAATCAGCCGTAAAGAAATCATCTCATTAAAACAAGCCTGCTCAAGAAAAAAGAGAGAATTAGTCAAAAGTGCGCCTGGTATAATTTAAGCAGCTGAAACTTATTGTGGGTGAGAAAGGAAAGGAGGTGGTTCTATGGATTTCCAGTTTATGACGCTGACAGATGGTTTTCAGCTTGGTCCGGTTGAGGGGCCTCCCTGTTCGGATCATTGCCGCAGTTTTTGTGATCCTGACTGTTCATGCGTTGATAACATTTGTTCAGAGGACAGCCGGTGCGACTGTTTTGGCCACTGTCTTGACTTTAAATATTGGTAATCGGCTTTGGGCTGGATTCTGGTTTGAGGAAAAGACACAAGCTTGTTTCCTTACTTTGTTTGATGTTAGGATAGATCAATGGAAATCAGGCTTTATAATACTCTTGGCCGGCGGCGGCAAATTTTCAAACCGATTAAAGCTGACCGGATAGGGATTTATTCCTGCGGGCCAACAGTTTACGGCAACCAGCATATTGGCCATATGTACGCTTATGTTCAATGGGATGTGCTGGTCCGTTTTTTGCGCTTTCTGGATTTTAAAGTCCGCTGGGTGATGAACATTACTGATGTGGGCCACCTGACAGGGGATAATCTGGGAGATGCTGATACGGGTGAGGATAAGATGGAAAAAGGAGCACGGCGGGAGGGTTTAACGGTTTGGCAGATCGCCGAAAAATATATCCAGCAATTTTTAGAGAGCGCTGATTTTTTAAACATTACCCGGCCGGATATTTTGTGCCGGGCAAGCAGGCATATTAAAGAACAGATTGATCTGGCGAAGAGAATCGAGGACAATGGTTTTACTTATCGGACAAAAACGGGCCTGGTTTTTGATACTGCCAAGTTTCCCGACTATGCCAGATTTGCCCGGCTGGATCTGAAAAAACAACGGGCAGGCGAGAGGGTAGAGGTAGATCCGGAGAAAAAACAGCCTTGGGACTTTTTGCTCTGGGTGACCAATCAGCCGGAACACATTATGAAATGGGATTCTCCCTGGGGAGTTGGTTTTCCGGGCTGGCATATTGAGTGTACAGCCATGTCGGTTAAATACTTGGGCAAACAATTTGACATTCACACCGGGGGGCAGGAACATATTGGTGTTCATCATACCAACGAGATTGCTCAGGGGCATGGAGCTTATGGAGCCCAAACGGCTAATTTTTGGCTTCATAACGGCTGGTTAAAGCTTGAAGGAGCCAAAATCAGCAAAAGCTTGGGTAATGTGATTTTGGTGTCCGATCTGATTGCCCGGGGATTTGACCCTTTGAGCTTGCGTTATTTGATTTTAACTTCTCATTACCGTCAGGGGCTTGACTTTACCTGGGAAGGATTAAAAGCAGCCTCCCGGGCTTTAAAGCGCTTGCGGGAAACGGTTGGTTCATTAAAAAAAACCAGTCGGGAAAGATCTCATTTGACGGCTGATAAGCTTAAAAAAATTGAAGCCTGGCGTCAGAAATTCGTTGGTTCTTTGGCTGACGATTTAGCTATGCCCCAGGCTCTGGCGTCTATTTGGGAAATGCTGAAATCCAATCTGACTTCTTATGACAAGCTTGATATGCTGTTGGACTTTGACGAAGTTCTGGGTCTGGATTTAGCGGCTGTCGAGGAAGCTGAGATTCCGGAAAAGATCAGAATTTTGGCGGAAAAAAGACAACTCCTCCGGAAAGAAAAAAAATGGACGGAGGCAGACAAAGTCAGAAAGGAAATTGAGCGGTCCGGGTTCGAGGTTCGGGATACCGGGAGTAGTTATTGGTTAAGGTCAAAATAGCCGGGGAAAAAAGAAAACGATTGTATTCAAAGAAAGAGGATGAGGCCGGTAGAAATAGACTAAAATGAAACTGTCCAGAATTTGGCTGATTCTCTCGGGGATTTTTATTATCGCTAATTTAGCCTGGTTGGATTATCGGGTATTTTTGATTAGCCGATTTTCTGACGAAGAGCCGTTATCCACCTCCGAAATATCCTCCTGGACCGATGATCCGGAGCTGTTTTTCAGCGAAGATTTTTCTTATTCCGGGAAGGAGCCTGTGCCTTTCTCTGAAACGTCTTGTGCGGAGTGCCTTGAGTTAATTTCAAATGAAGTTCAGAAAGCAGTAGCTACTTTTTCGGCAGTTCAGAGGGAGATTGTTGGAGAAACAGCGCTAAAAGAAACGGAGGAAAAAGCAGCTCAGCCAGCCAGTCCACCGCAAACAGTTTATCTTCCGCTGGGTAGCGGCGGTTCAACTACCGCAACCGACTGGCAGGATGTCGGCGGTTCTAATTTTGTTTTTGACCTGGCTGAATGGGGAAATAAAACCAGGGTTTATTGGCAGGGTAATCAAAGAGCAGAGCATGCCAATTCCCGATGTTATGCCCGGATTTATGATGCCACCAATTACCGGGCAGTCGATTTTTCCGAGCAGACAACGGATCAGACAACCTACCAGATTCTGACGAGTTTGGCGCTTTCAATCTGGCAGGGGAAAAACGATTACCAGCTGCAAATGAAATCCTTAAACGGAACAGCCTGTTTTCTTGAGTCTCCGAGATTGATCATTGTCAGCCAATAGGATTGTTCTTAAAAGCGGCGGATTTAAAAAAGTTTAGGGTTCCGGCGCTTCCTCCCAGAGTTCCAAAAAATTAGGCGAGGAAATAGTTGCGGCAATTTCCCGATAGATATTTTCAAGCTCGGAAGAATCGCCGGTTTCTTTATAATAGGTGTAGGTTTCGCCGATCTCGGGCAGAGGCCGATCGGTTTCTTCACTGGAAACGCGCAGAAGGGTCAGGCGGCCTAAGTCTTCGGTCGAACTAATGTTGCCGCATTCGCTTTGATTGATGTTATTTAAAAGGATGGCAAAGACAACATATTCGTAAGGCTCGATTTTCGCGGCGGCTATTTGAGAGACAGCGTCATCAGTGCAGCAATTACCTGAATTATCAGGGCTAAAGCCGCTGCCCGGATTAAGGCAAGGCCAAAAAGTGCAGCCGGTGCAGATGTCAGCGTGGTCTTCATTGGCAAGTCCGTCGGAAAGGATAACAATTACTTTTGTGGTTTCCTCGCGGCCGTTTTCATTAAGCTCTGAAACTGCTTCAAAAAGAGCGTCACCGATATTGGTGCGGCCTCCGGTCGAAAGAGCAGCGATTTGATTACGCAGTAAAGTAAAATTGTCCGTTAGGCCGCTTTGTTTTTCGGCGTTGTCCGAATAGCTGATCAAGCCAATCCGGTCTTCGGTTTCTTCCGTCTCAAACAGGTCAACAAAAGTAATGGCTGCCTCAGCAGACCTGTTAAGCGGTTCGCCTTTCATGCTGCCAGAAACATCCATTACCAAAATAATATCCAGGGGGGGTTTTTCTTCACTTCTATGACCGAAATTGGCCGTTAGCCTTCTTTTGGCCTGTTTAACAGTGGCAGTAATGTCGATTTTTACCTGAGGGCCTTCGTCGACCAGGGTAATTGTTCTTCTAATCAGGGTTTCGTTAATGTGATAACTGTCTTGCCAGGGAAGGTATTCGGGCCAGCCGGGGTTGTCTTCTAAGCGCTGAACAGTTTGGTAAAGCGCGCCTTCGGCGGCAAAAAAGGCAGTTTGAGAATAAAGCACCTGGGCGGCTCTTTTAGCCTCCAACAGAGAGTTTAACTGAATTACGATCAAGACGAGTCCGAGGATAATTGAAACTAAAAAAACTACCAAAAGACTGGAGAGGCCGGCGGGATGTTTGAATTTCGATTTCATTTTTTTTAAAAAACTCTAAGTGGTTTTAAATTTGGTTTTTCTAAAAGAGATCGTTGTCCTGTTTTCCAGAATCAGATCCTGTCTCAAATCAGGATATTCCAACCGGAGATAAATGCTCACGCAGGGAATATTTCCGGCGGCGGCCCGATTGGCAACCTGAAAGTCAGTTACTTTTACTTGGGGTGAAGAGATCGGGGCGTCATTTTTTAAGAAGCGGTTCTGACTATCTATCCGGAAAATAATCTCGGTTTCTATCGCGGCTTCTTCATCTTGAGTTTGAACTAATTTTAATTCATTGGGCAGGCTGTCTGAATCAAGCTCGCTGCTCCAGTGAATTTCCTGAGTTAATTCGTTAAAAATATAGGCATTGGTTTCCTGAAGCTGAGACAGTTTTTTAGTCCGGTTCCGGCTTCTTAGAAAACTGGTCAGAGTGCCGAAGGTGAGAAGGATAAAGATTGAAGTTGCTGCTGCAAAAACCAAGACTTCAACCAGAGTAAAGCCGGATTTTACTCGCTTCATTTTTTTAAAATCAGCCATTAATTCCCCAAAGAGGAGAGATCCATTAAGTAAGTGACTAATTCTATTTCTTGTTCCTTACCCCTTTCCAGCCAGGCAATTCTGGCGGTGGTTTTGAGCAAATTGTCCTCTTTTTTAAAATTGATACTCCGCTGGAACAAATCGTCAATGTTTTCCATTCCCGGTCTGAATTCCGGGATGCCCTCGCTGCTGGGATAAAAGAGTTGGCTGCTCGGGTGGGTGGCAACAAAACCGTCCCAATTATTATTATTGACAACAATGTTATAGGCAATTTCCAATGCTTCCCGGGCATGCTGGACAGCTTGAATTTGATGACGATACTTTACTTGATTGGTAGTAATGGTGCTCAGAGAAGTTAAAAAAGGAGTTAAGACCAAGCCAAAAACCATCAAACCGAGGAGAAGTTCAACCAGAGATTGGCCTTTGATTTTTATCGGCTGAGTTCTTTTCATTTTTTCTCGGGAGGAGTGGCTTCAATTATTCCTTCCTGACTGACGGTAATTTTAGCGGAAAATTTTTTTGATGCCAGGACTACTTCCAGCGAGGTGTCGGGCTTGCCGGTCAGGCGGGCGAAGGTGATTGTGTCCGTCGGGCTGATGCTGACGAGATCGATCTTGGAATCAAGACGGATTGTCTGAATATCGGGATAAAGAGTAATTTGTTCTGTTTCGGGGTTAAAAATGAGACTGTGGTCAAAGCCTTTCTGGGCGTTCATCGCTTTTTGCTGGGAGTTTTTGATTTCGTGAAGGACGCGTTCTTTTTGAGTCTCCAGCAGATTTTTTTCCCGGCTGCCGAAAAAATAGGGAGTGGAAAGGCCGGCGAGAACAGCCAATATAGTAGCCGACACCAATCCTTCGATTAAGGTAAATCCTTTGTCTGACGAAGAGGGGGCAGTGTTTTTCATATGACTATTATCTAAGGTTTAGAGTAGAATAAAACAGATCAAAGCACAAGACTGAATGTTAAAAATGAGGCTTTTAGCTTAAGGGGTTGCTTTTGTAAGTTGAAAAAGAATAGATCTTAAATCTAAAGAGATTTTTCTTTATGGTTGAGAAAAAAACAGCTCTGATTACTGGCGGATCTGGTTTTGTCGGTACCAATTTGACCCAAAGGCTGTTGGGATTGAATTATCGAGTGCTAAGTCTTGATAACTTTTATTCGAGTGATTCGGAGAATACCGAGCTTTTTACTAATAATCCTGATTACTCTTTTATCTGTCATGATGTTCGTCGGCCGTTGCCGGTTAAGGAAAAGGTTGACATGATTTTTCATTTGGCTTGCCCGGCTTCGCCGCCTGTTTATCAGAAAGATCCGCTTTTCACTTTAGAAACAGCCGTTTTGGGGGTCCAGAACGTACTTAAGTTGGCCCAAAAAAATAACTGTCCGTTGTTTTTTGCCTCAACTTCTGAAATTTATGGTGATCCTTTGAGTCATCCCCAGAAAGAGACTGATTGGGGACATGTTAACCCGATTGGCCCCCGGAGTTGTTATGATGAGGGGAAACGGATTGGGGAAACCTTTTGCCGGGAATACGCCAGGCTGGGAGTTGATGTTCGGGTAGGGCGGATCTTTAATACCTACGGTCCTTTTATGAATCCTAAAGACGGCCGGGTAGTATCAAACTTTATTAATCAGGCCTTAGCCGGTAAACCGCTGACAGTCTATGGAAAAGGCGAACAAACTCGAAGTTTTTGTTATATCAGTGACCTTTTGGATGGGATTTTGGCAGTGATAAATTTAGGGAAATCCAATTTCGGGCCCTTTAATCTAGGTAATTCAGAGGAAGTGACAATTTTAAAGTTAGCCAAAACTGTTTTGAGATTAGTACCGGAGTCGAAAAGTAAGATTAAATATTTACTGCTGCCGATTGATGATCCTCGACAGCGAAGGCCTTCATTAAGGAAAGCGGTTAAGGTTTTGAGGTGGCGGCCGAAGGTCTCGCTGGAACAAGGTTTAGAAAAAACAGTTAGTTTTTTTAAAAAAAATGAAAAACGTTTTTTATGAACAGCGGTTAGCTTTGTTAAGAAGGGTTTTGGCAAAAATTAACGAAGGCTGGTTAGAGGAAGTTATTTTGGCTGGTTCAATGGCTTTGGATAATGGCTTCTCGGTTCATAAGGATTCAGATGTTGATCTGATTCTTTTGGTTAAGGCAGGTAATATTTTTAAATTAATGGAGAACTCTTTTTTGCGGTCAAAATTTTTTACTTTGGAGGCGGCGAATCATTTTAAAAATAATCGGGTTGATGCGATTTGGACTGATTCCTTTCTTGAAGAGATAATGTTTAATTTAGGGATTGTTTCCAAAGATTTTTTAACTGATTTTTGCGCTGGTAAAGTTTTAGAGATGCGCTATTTTAAAACTTACTTGCGGAAAACTTCCTGGATCGAACAAACTATGAGGGGCGAGGAGGTTTTATTAAAAGGGCGATTAAAAAAAGTCGCTGGCGGTTATGTTTTAACTAGGGATCTTTATTGGCAGGGCGAGATGGTTTCTTCGCCTTTTCTGGCGAGTCTTTTCTTTGGTAAGTTTATTCTTGATAAACGGGGGGCGGCGGCAGCAGAGATTAAAGAATTCAGGAAGAGGCTGATTAAAAAATATAATCAAACAGAGCTTGAAAGTCTTTTTGCCTTTGATCTTAAAAAAAGCCGGCCTGGTTTGCTGGGGAAAATCAAAAGGACAATTCTCAGTTGATTTTCAGCTTTGGCGTGTATTCTTTTTTTAAATGAAAGTTTTAATAATTGAAGACGAGCACAAAATTGCTAACGCGATCAAAAAAGGATTGGAACAAGAATCCTTTTCGGTTGACGTTGCTTTTGATGGAGAACTGGGTTTTGATTTAGCGTCCAGTGAAGATTATGACGCAATCGTGCTCGATCTGATGTTGCCGAAACTTAACGGATTGGAACTTTGCCGGAGATTGCGTCAGGAAGAGAATGTTCACACGCCGATTTTGATGTTGACGGCCAAGGGTCAGCTTGAAGATCGGGTTAACGGCCTGAATGCCGGAGCCGACGATTATTTGGCTAAACCGTTTGCTTTTACCGAACTTCTGGCCAGAATCAGAGCTTTGAGCCGGAGACCAAAACAGTTGCTGAACGATGTTCTGGTTTGCCGGAATTTGACTTGCAATACCCGCGATTTTGAAGTCAGAAGGGCAGGGAAAAAAATTAACCTCAGCAAAAAAGAATTTGCCCTGCTGGAATACTTTTTAAGATATCAGGGGAAGGTTCTGACAAAGAATCAGATTATTAATGCTGTCTGGAATTATGATTCGGATATTTTACCGAATACGGTTGAGGTTTATGTCGGTTATTTAAGGAATAAAATTGATCGGCCATTTAAAAATAAGGAGCCGCTGATTCAGACGGTTAGGGGATTTGGATATAAGATGGGATAGTTTAAAATAACGATCCCGGAGCGAATAATATCAGCTTGAGGGAGAATAATGTTTCATTCAGCACGAATTAAACTGACCGGCTGGTATTTGTTAATTATTATGCTGATCAGTCTTTTTTTCAGCCTGGTGATTTATGTGGGGATGAGCCGGGAATTAACTCGCGGCTTTCACCGGGCGGAACTAAGACTCAAGGCTCGAGAACTGGGGATTCATTTGCCGCTCCGGTTTTCCGATCGTTTTGAAGAGTTGCCGCCGGTATTAAGAGAACTTGGGCCGCGTTTTTTGTTTCCTGAAGATCTTCGGGCCGCTCAAAAAAGGGTCGGGCTGAATTTATTATTTATTAATGGGTTGATTTTGATTATTTCCACCGGCGTCGGCTATTTTTTGGCCGGGAGAACTCTTGAGCCAATCCAAAAGGTGATGGTTGAACAAAAGCGGTTTGTGGCTGATGCCAGCCATGAATTTAAAACCCCGCTAACAGCTCTCGGGGCTTCAATGGAAGTGGCTTTAAGGGATAAAAAATTATCTTTAGCTGGAGCAAAATCGGTTATCAGGAGCGGTTTGGACGATGTTGAGAGCTTGAATTCTTTATGCAACAATCTGCTGAGCTTGGCCAGTCTTCAGGCGAATGGCAAAAATTTCGTTTTTCAGGAAGTTGATGTTACCCGGGTAGTAAGGGAGGCCGGCAAAAAGATTTTTCCCTTGGCGGAGAAAAAAAATATCAGGGTTGTTTTGAAGCTCGTTGATCAAAAAATAAAAGCCCACCCGGAAACGCTGAAGGAAATGATAGTGATTTTTCTTGACAATGCGGTTAAATATACGCCCAAAAAAGGGAAAATTACAATTAAAACCGGAAGGAGTAAGAAGCTCTTAACTCTGGAAATTAGCGATACCGGCAGAGGAATCCCGGAGAAGGACCTGCCTTTTATCTTTGATCGTTTTTATCGGGCGGACCAGTCGCGTTCCAAAGAAAATGTATCCGGTTTTGGTTTGGGACTCTCCCTGGCTAAGAAAATTATTGAAATTCATCAGGGCTCAGTTGAAGTTAAGAGCCGGGTAGGCAGAGGGACAACTTTTACGGTTAAATTGCCGGCGGGTTAGGTTTAAAGAGAGAATTTTCCTGTTTGGGCTTTTTTAACTGCTGGTTGGAGAATGCTGCCAATTTGGCAATCCGATGCTTCTCCGATCCCGGATCGAAAGATTAAGACGATCCGGGATCGTTATCTGTTCTTGTCAATATATGTTAAGAGATCGATTGCCGGCCTTTAGTTATTATCCGCTTCTCTTCTCCTCATAAAATCAGTTCCGATCTGGATGTTTTGGGCGGTCAGACTGCCATCAGGGTTAGTTTGGCCGGTAATGAATACTTCTGTTTCCTCGGCAAGATCGTCAGTGGAGCCGGTTTCTGATTTGCTAATAGTGGTGGAATCAGCCAGGATGATAATCTTGCTGCTGTTATCCGGTAACTGAACGGTCAGGCTTGATTCGTCGGTGTGTAAGATCTTGCCCCTAACGATGCTTGGGCTATTCGGGTTTCCGTTTCTTTGCTCCCCAAATCGAGTTCTTATTTGATCAGAATTGGCGGGTCGACTTGGGGCTTTGGCACCTTGATACTTTGTGCCGGCGTAAAAAGAGGCGCTGCCAACGATAACCGCGGTTAAGATAATGGGAATAACAAGGTTGTTTTTCATATGAGGTTCCTTTCTTTATTTTGTTAATTCATTGTAATGTCTTAATTTTTTATTCATATCTTAGGGCTTCGATGGGTTCTAATTTGGCTGCTTTTTGGGCCGGGTACCAGCCGAATAAAATTCCCACTCCGGCTGAAACAGCAAAGGCTAAGAGGATTGATTTTAAAGAGAGGGTAAAAGGCAAGCTCATGTAGGTTGAAAGGAGATAGGAAATGCCAATTCCTATTGCCGCTCCGATTATTCCGCCAAGAAAAGTAATCATCACTGCTTCGGTTAGAAACTGGGCGGTAATGATCTTCCTTTTGGCTCCCAGAGCTTTCCTCAGGCCGATTTCCCGGGTTCTCTCAGTGACAGTTACGAGCATTATGTTCATAATGCCAATGCCGCCGACAACCAGCGAGATGGCGGCAATGCCGGTCAGAAGAGTGGTAAAGGTATCGGTTACCGAGGTGACGGTGGAAAGAATGTCCTCTTGGGAAAAAATCCGGAAATCAGCCTGCTCGGGGTTACTTATTTTGTGGCGGGCTAAAAGAAGCCGGGCAATTTCTTCTTGAGCTTGAGTCATTACTTTTTCGTTAATGGCGCTGATTGAAATTGAGGAAACATAATCGACACCAAAGAGAAGCTTTTGGGCTGTTGTTAGGGGAATCAAGACCAGATCGTCTTGGTTCATGAAGCCGCTGCCGCCTTTGGACTGGAGAACGCCGATGATGTTAAACACCTGATCGTTGAGTCTGATCGTCCGGCCGATCGGATTAACATTTTCACCGAATAGATCGGTGACGGTTTCCGGTCCTAAAACGGCGACTTTGCTCAGAGAGCTGACCTGGAGGCCGGTGATAAAACTGCCGCTGGAAATGGCCAGATTTCTGATATCGGCATAATCCGGCAGAACACCGGTAACGTTGGTGTTGGTATTATTTTTTCCGGCGACTATTTGAGCCCGGGATGAAAATTCAGCGGAGATTTTGCTAAGGGTTGTAATTTGGGGTGAATTGGCAATTGCCTGAGCATCCTCGTAAGTCAGGGTTTGAACACTGCCGCCCCTGATACCCCCGGAAATTTGCGAGCCGGGGGAAATAGTTAATAAGTTTGAACCTAAAGATTGAATACTGCTGGTAATTGATTGCTGGGAGGCTTGGCCTAAAGACATTAGAGCAATGACACTGCCGATGCCAATGACGACACCTAACATGGCCAGACCGGTGCGAACCTTGTTGAGGGTGAGGGTGAGTAGGCTTTCAGTGATTAATTCTTGGTAATCCATGTTTAAAAATTTCAATATGACGATCCGGGACAGGATCTTTCTATAGGGCTATTTTTGTTAAATTTCTCCGTTTTTTGTTGGGTTTGTCTTTTTCCAAATGGCCGTCGCGGAGAAAAATTATCCTTTTGGTGCACTCTGCAATCTCGTTTTCGTGGGTAATTACCACAATTGTTCGGCCTTTTCGGTTCAGCTGATCGAGAATTTTCATAATTTCTATTGCTTGTTTGCTGGCAATATTGCCGGTAGGTTCGTCAGCGAGAATTATGCTGGGATTCATGGAAAGGGCCCTGGCAATCGCCACCCGTTGTTGCTGGCCGCCGGAAAGCTGGCCCGGGGTATGTTCGAGCCGGTTTTGCAAACCAACCATTGCCAAATAACTCCGGGCTTTTCTGGCCCGGTCTTCTTTGGCAATCCCGCCGTACATCATCGGAATCATGACATTTTTTAAAGCGCTGGTTCGGGGAAGAAGATTGTAGAATTGGAAAACAAAGCCGATCTTTTGATTCCTGATTTCCGCCAGCTCGTCTTCATTCAGCTTTTCCACATTTTTGCCTTCCAGCAGATATTGGCCGGAAGTGGGCTTATCGAGGGCGCCGATAATATGCATCAGAGTTGATTTGCCCGAGCCTGAGGGGCCCATGATGGCGACAAATTCACCCCGATTAATCTTAAAAGAGACATTATCAAGGGCTCTGACTTGAATTTCTCCGGTTTGGTAAACTTTGGCGATGTTCTGGATTTTGATCAGGGGTTGAGGAGTCATAATTTTTCCCTCTTAGCGCATCATCATTCTCCCGCTGCCCCCGCCAGCGGCGGGGCCAAACGGCAAGACGCCATTGCTCCTGTTTTGAGCGGATTGATTGGGGACGGAAATTGTACCGGTAATTACCACTTCGCCTTCACTCAGACCGGAAATAATTTCGGTTTCGATGTCGCTGGAAATGCCGACCTCAACAGTCTGGTTTGTCTTCTGACCGTCTTTTAAAATTACCACTGCTGCGGTTTCTCCTTGATAATTGATAGCGGTTGAAGGAACGATTAAAATATCGCTTTTTGTTTGGACAATGATACTGGCGGTTGCCGCCATGTTGGGTAATATTTGGCCGGTGCTGGTATCGAATTGAATGATGACCGGATAATTAGTGACATTGCTGGTGATTGTTCCCACCCGGTCGACACTGACAACTTTGCCGGTAAAAGTTTTGCCGCTGACTGAGTCAAGAGTGATAGTGGTTTTTTGCCCGGGTTTAATTTGAGAAACATCAATTTCCGAAACATTAAAAGTGGCGATTGGCAGGCCGCCGGTACTGATTGTGGCTACTCTTTGATTTGCCCGGGCGCCGCTGGCGGTTTCGCTGGCGCCGATATTCATTCCTTCGGCAATAGTAACGCTTTTGACGATCCCGGCAACGGGAGAGGTAATGACCGGAGCGGTGGTTTTATAAGCCAGAGCTGTTGAGTTTAATTTGGCCTCGGCATTTTTAATAGCGTCGTAAGCGTTATCGTGGGCGACTTCGGCCCGGGTGCGTTGTTCTTTCATTTCCAGGGTTTCATCGCTGTCATGGCCTTTGATTTCATCATAAACAACTTCGAGCGAAGCCCTGGCCGAGCGATAGTTATTATTAGCCGAGTTAAGCGAGTTTTGAGCGCTAAGATAATTGGAATAGGCCGAAGCGTAATTCTGTTTACCCTGAACGTCAAGATTAATTTCAACTAACTTTTGACCGGCGGAAACTTCATCGCCGTCACTGACATAAACCCGGCTGACGGTGCCGCTGGCTTGAGTAGTGATGTTTTCAATGTTTGAGGAAATGATTTTACCGGAAGCCGTAATCGAAGAAACAATCGTTCCGCGTTTTGCCGTTGCGGTTTGATTGATTATCTGGGGCTTGTCATTTTTTGACCTCTGTCGGAAAAAAATAACTCCGGCAAGAACGACAATAATGGCCAGAAAAATCCGGGTCTTTGACTTGAAATTTTTTTTGAGTGGATTAAGAATCTTTTTCATAATTGATATTCTATAAAAGAAAGTTTACAAAAACAAACTGAGAAAAAGCTGAAATATCGCCCGGTAAAAAGATAAACGATAATCTGATCAAACTGTTCCCGCCGGGAAAGCAATCACCAATATAAAATGATAAAATTTCCCAGACCGCCTGAATACTGGTTGGAGGCGGCTTTTTTGGATAATAAATGTCAGTTTGGTGGTTGATTTTCCTGAAGCAAGAATAGTTTTAGCTGAGAGGAGGGGAATGAGGCGGCTTGTCCATGACAATCGAGCTGAGATGGTCGTTTTGATTACTTTAAAAGACTTGGCCTGGAGACATCGGCAATGGTGCCTTATTGTGTTTTTCTGGGCGGAAGCTTTGTCCGAGTCGAAGGAGACAGGGCTTAGCGATCTTGACGACACTTTTTGTGTTAAAAAGCCTTTTAAACATTCCCGTTTCTTTTTTAAATAGTCAGCCTAAAGGGAGCGGAAAAGAACCAGAGTCATATTTATGCGGCCAGAGCTCTAGGTTGGCAGGCCCTCCTTGTTGACAAAAGTCTAGAAAAATTATGCTTAATAGAATAAAATAATTCTGAGTATGGTAAATTCAGAACTTGAGTATAATCTGGCTGGTGGTTTACTCCTTACAATTCGAGAAGGAGATTTCCGTCGGTTACAAGAAGGTTTAATTTAGGCGGGCTTTAACTATGGTTGTCTTCTTCCTTTTCGAGCCTTAACAGAGGGAGGGGTTGAGAAATTAAGAAATTTTCCTTTACAGGTGGTTCACTTTGAGGAGGCATGGAATCCAACAAGTCAAGATAATTTGGGAAGAGCGGTTTTGGCGGGTCTAATTGGTTACTGGAGAAGGTTTCATGGAGACAAAACTGAACCTCCAATTCTTCAGGACTCCTTTTTTCCTAGTAAGGCTACCTGTCAGGGGCTTTTTAGAGAAATTGCTGAAGCTTTTCCCGAGGCAAAATATATTTCTCACAAGATCCAGACAAAATTTCCTGCCGACAGGCTTTTAGTAGAAATAAACCCGGGGATAAATCTTTCAGATAAAGAAATTTTAGATATGACTGAGGAGAGGGGAATTGGTTTGGTATTTGACCCCAGTCATCTTCTTGCTTCTGAGAGGATGGTAAGTCGTCCCGGCTTGCCGACTAGACAGCCAAAAGGAGAATGGGAGAGGCAATTTCAGGTTTTTTCGTCAAGACTAGAGGTTGTTGATATTAATCCCGGCGATCAAAAAGGTGATGTTGGTGATTTATTGGCGGGAAGAGGAATGTTAAAAGAATTAGCTTCGGCGGCAGCAGATGCGGGGTAAATTTTTTAAGAGTAGAGATTCCTATCCCTCCGATCCGACAAATACCAGGTTCTCCTTTACAAGGGAAAGGTTTTGAGTTTTTAAGGGAAATTGGAAATGCTCTTAAGGCTTAGCTGGGTTTAAGTGAATACCCCTCCTATGAAAGCATCATGTCAAGGGTAATAGATGAGTCTTTTTCAGGGTTTTGCCAACCAGCCTCCTATTGCTGGCCAGCTAAACTGCCATACTTTATCTTATCGCGGTCGGGTCAGGGGCGTTCTATCCTTCCGGAACAGCTCCGTCAATTATTGTATGATTTCACCTTCAAGACAAGTTATAATGGGCATTAGTTTATGAAAAAAGACAGTCACCTTTTGGCAAAGAATCCCGCTTTAAAATTACACCAAGTTAATCAGGATTATTTTATAAAGGCGATTAAAAATACTAATTAGGAGACACAGAGAATGGACAAAGACTATTTCGAGGACGAGGTAAAGGTTCTGGATGTTTCGCCAGAACATCTAAAGAGGGTCTTTGCTAAAATCAAGGCTAAAAAGGTCTTTGATGACAAAAGACTATTTACCTCCTTTGATTATCCCAATTTAAAACTTACAAAAAATGGTAAAGGAGTTAGGCTAACAGAAGAAGGAAAATTAAAACTAAGCTTCACTACCAAATTATCAACCAAATCGAAAGAGACAATTAAGCTTTTTGTTAGTCGGAAAAAAGAAGCGGTTGATTTTTTAGATAGACTAGGCCTAAAGCCGATTGCTGAATGCCCCTCACATCGAATATCTTGGGAATGGAAGGGGGTAGACTTTGACCTTGATCAATTTCCCCAAATTCCACCTTTTTTGGAAATTGATCCGGGTGATTCGGGGATTGCTTTGAAAAAGATCCTAGAACTTCTTGATCTGGGGAATAGAGAAGTTGTTACTCTTAGTACTCGGGAGGTTTATACTAAATACGGCAAAGATTATTTAAAGCTGTTTGCTATTAAATAAAGATTAAAATTGCTACTGTGATAAAATTTTCCTGATGAGAGACAATAAACTTACGATAAAGATTAATAAACCTTCAGATATAGTTTTTGCTTACTACACAAATCCGAAAAACACTCCTCTCTGGTGGGATGCGGTCACCGTTGAAGAAACAAGTGATTGGCCAATAAAAATTGGGACGATATATAAAAGTAAAAGTAAAGAAAGTGGCAACTGGAGCGAATTTACGGTCACTGATCTTAAGGAAAACGAAGTCTTTGAACTGACCTCAAAAGACGGCAAATATCATGTCCGCTACACCCATAAGCCAATCGATAAAAATTCCATGGAGCTTGAGTATTATGAATGGGTTGACGAAGGAGAGCTGGAAGAGCCCTTTACGATGGAAATCTTGAGTCTACTAAAAGCAGCTATAGAAAAACTTTAAATAAAAATAATGAAACCTAACAAACACCCTTTCCAAAAGCGAATAAGTTTTAAGGGCCAGCTTTCAGTATTGCTAAAAGAAATAGTTAGTGACTATCACTTTGGTAGTTACTTGAGTCATAAGGTCATTGGGGTGGGATACGAAGACTTTAATGTTATTGTCAAGACAAGTAAAGGTAAGTATTTCTTCAAGTTTTTTGCCGACTTTAGAAGTGAGATTGATTGCCAGCGCTATGTTGAGATCATGTTGGCAGCGGTTACTGGGGGAGTAAGCCATCCGAAGTTATACGAGTCTATAACCAGGGTTACTTTCACAAAATCAAAACTGAGGATGGCCTGGTCAGGCTGGTGGCTCTTGAGTATATCGACGGCAAGAGTTTTTTTGATCTCAAACAAAAACCAACTGCCAAGGAGAGGGACTTTCTGGTCAGGCAGGCAGCTTTGATTAACGGTCTTCAGATTAGACCTAAACTTTTTTATGACTACTGGGCGGTAGTTAATTTCTTAAAAGAATATCAAGAAGTTAAAAAACATCTTGAAAAAAAGGATATAAAACTAATTGATCCTCTGGCCGAAAAGTTCAAGCAGGTAGATGTCAAAAGTCTGCCTCGTTGTCTTGTCCATGGCGACATCATTGAAACTAATGTTATCCGTAGCCAAAAAGGAAGATTGTATATTTTTGATTTTTCTGTTGCCAATATCTATCCCCGAATTCAGGAACTGGCGGTTATGCTCTGTGATATTCTTTTTGTCCCGGAAAGAGGAAAGTTCCAGGCAATTTACCAAAGAACCCTTGATGTCTACCAAAAGGAGATCAAGCTTGAAAAAGCTGAGATTGAGGCGCTGCCTCTTCTTGTCCGGGCGGCTCATGCGATGCATATTATTGGTTCGGTAAAATATGCTCTTGAAGAGGGGGATTTTGAAGAAAATAAACATTGGATAAAGATGGGGAGGGAGGGTTTGGCTTTTACTAGAAAGTTTCGGGGATAAATTTAACTGTTACAACATAAAGGGGACAGCTCTCTTTTAGGTAGGGTATTCGTAGAAACTTCATCCGGAATGCAAGATGGGACTCCACACAGGAGAGACATTCGTCCATGTTATAATTTCTTCATTATGTCATCATTCCAGGTGGGGACGGTCAGAGCGGGACTCCAACTTTAGCCTCAAACAATCAGTCAGAGCGAGAATCAACATTTCCAAAGAGTAGGGTGATTCCTTTTCAATTTGCGGTCAAAATGCCTCCGCCAAGGTACTATCCGATGATTTTGAAAAGAGATAAGCTAGGGAGGATTGTAAAGGCAAAATTTCCTCCAGCGGCTTTTTAGCTCCTAAGGGCCAAAAAACTCTAAAGATAAGTTATAATGGGCATTAGTTTATGAAAAAAACAATCAAAACTTGTTATCAAGATCGAGCCCAGGACGAATGGCGACGACTCATTAAGGATAATTTCCATCGTTTGGAATTTAAGACAACCCTTCACTTTCTAAAAAAATATTTGCCTAAGGAAGGTCTTATTCTTGATGCTGGCGGGGGGCCAGGCCGCTACACGATAGAACTTGCCAAACAGGGCTATGAAGTTGTCTTGCTTGATTTAACTCCTAAGCTCTTGAGGATTGCCAAGAAAAAAATTAAAAAAGCAAAGGTGGAAGATAAGGTTACGGATATTGTTGAGGGTTCGATTGTTGATCTGTCAAAATTCCCAGATAATAGTTTTGAGGCCGTTCTTTGTCTTGGCGGACCCCTGTCTCATGTCGAAGGTGAAAAAAAGCGTCAGAAAGCGGTTTCTGAATTAATCAGAGTGGCTAAAAAAGGGGCGCCAATTTTTGTATCGGTCATGGGAAGGCTAGGGCTTCTGATCGAAACGCCAATGTATTGGCCTGATGAGATTAAGCCTCGAGAACACTTTCGTTCTCTTTGGCAAGCAGGTGATGATCAAGCTTGGCGATGGGAATACTATTGCCACTTCTTCTTACCGGAAGAGTTAAAAAAGCTTTTTGCCTCAACTGGGAAAACCGAAATCGTCGATTGTGTTGGTCTTGAAGGTCTGGCTCATGCGAAAAGAAAGATTAGCCAGTTGGCTTCTGGTTCACCTCAAGCTTGGAGAAATTGGCAGGAGGCTCACCTGGAGCTTTGTACCCATCCGGCTGTATTTGCGACGAGCAATCATATGATGATAATTTTGAAAAAAAAGTAAACAAGTTGTCTTATTAAAAATGAAAGTTAAAACTTTTTTACAGTATAAACATCAGCAACAAGCTTACAAGATTTTTAAGTCTTATCCGAATCTTTTTACTAAAGCGGAGTTGAAAATTTTAAGGGAGGATTTAAAAACCGGTGACAATAAAAGCCACTTTAAGTTTGTGGCGGTGGACAAGGAGCAAGTAGTCGGTTTCATTAGCTTAGCTACTTGTTACGCTACCGACTATAGTTGGCAGGTTAACTGGCTTGCTGTTCATCCTGATTTTCAGCGTCTAGGAGTCGGCAGGTTGCTAATAAACTTTCTATTCCAAAAGGCTAAAAAACTAGGGTTAAAAAGGCTTTTTGTTGAAACCTGTAGTTGTCAGGGTGAAAAGCCAGCTAGATTGTTTTATCAGAAGCATGGCTTTAAAAAGATTGCCAGGTTGCCAGACTTTTATGCTAGGAAACATTCGAAGGTGATTTATTTAAAAAATATTGTAGAGTAAGATGAAAATTAAAGAACCGGCTTCTAAACAACCAATTCCACCTCATGCTAAAAGAGTTTTTAAGGGTAAGATATTTGATGTTTACCACTGGGAACAAAAATTATTTGATGGTTCCACGGCTACTTTTGAGAAAATAAAAAGACAAGATACAGTTAATGTTTTCCCAGTTACAAAGGAGGGTAAAATTATTCTTAGCCAGCAGAGACAGCCCGGCGGAAAGGGTTTTATCGGTTGTTTGGGAGGTAGAATTGACAAGGGCGAAACTCCGCTTGAGACAGCCAAAAGAGAGCTTCTAGAAGAGGCTGGTTTAAAAGCCAAGACGTGGCTTCTTTGGGACGCAAGACATCTTTTAGGTAAAATTGATTGGGCAATTTATACTTTTGTGGCTAAGGATTTAAAAAAGGTCGGTAAAATTCAATCTGATGCTGGCGAGAAAATAAAATTGATTCAAGTTTCTTTTGAACAGTTTTTAAAAACTGTCACCAGAGATAATTACCGAGATATAGAGATTGCTTTGATGCTTCTTAAAGCTAAAGAAGATCCAAAGAAGCTTAGCAAGATAAAAGAACTGTTATTGAAATAAGTAGAATAGTAATAAATGAAGATTAATATTGATAAGCCAAAGATCTCTGAGCTAGGTGTACTCTTAGACTTGTGGCGGGGTCAGTATGATTACCATCATGGTCTTGATGCTGAGTATTATGTGGCTAATTCTCTGGTTCTTGATAAGAAGTTTAGAGTCTATCTTGAAAAAGCAATAAACAAAAATGATCCTTTTATACTGGCCGCTTACGAGGGAGGCAAGCTTGTTGGTTTTATTACTTTTGAAATTTCCAAAGCCGACTACTTCGACACTAAAATTAAAAGGTACGGTGAGGTGATTGAGCTTTTTGTTGATAAGGCTTATCGAGGTAAAGGAATTGGCAAAAAGCTAATGCGAGCGACCGAGGATTTTTTCAAAAGCAAGTCAATTTCTTATATCAAACTCCAATGCTCAACCTTTAATAAAAAGGCGATTGGTTTTTACCAGCACCTGAGTTATATTAACCGCCAAGTTTTTATGTTTAAAAGAATCGTGTCTGAGATGACATCGGAATATGTTGTTGATTTATATATGGACTTAGAGGGCCAAGGAGTTAAGATTTGGTTAGATGGTGGTTGGGGAGTTGATGCCCTACTTGGTAAACAAACCCGACCTCACGAGGATGTTGATATTGTTATCCAAAAAAAGAATCTTGGCAAACTCCGGAAATTCTTGGAAGAGAGAGGATATCATGATGTAGAAAGACCAGACACTAAGCCCCACAACTTTGTTTTAGGCGATGATGAGGGCCATTTGTTTGATATCCACGTTATTGTTATTGATTCCAAAGGCGATGGGATTTATGGCCCGCCCGAAAAGGGTGAGAAGTATCCGGCTGACTCTTTAACTGGGAAGGGGACAATTAGTGGTCAAGCAGTAAGGTGTATTTCAGCCAAGCGAATGGTCGAGTTTCATACTGGCTATGACCCCAGAGAAACTGATTATAAGGATGTTGCTGCTTTGTGCAAGAAGTTTGGGATAAAATTACCTAAGGTGTATGTCCATTTTAAAAAGAAGCAGGAGAAAAGATGAAGAAGGTTTTGATCCTTGGAGCTAATGGTTATTTAGGAGCGCGTCTTTATTACGATCTTCGGGGAAATTTTAAGGCTTACGGAACTTATCACCGGGAGCAGTTTTGTAAGGATTTTATTCATTTGGACATTACCGTTCAGGATGAGCTTTCTGAGGTGTTTAGAAAATATAATCCTGATTTCATTGTTCATGCTGCTAATTATCCTAGTCCCAGGTATGCGGTAGGTAACGAAGAGGGGTATAAAAAGCTAAATCTTACGGCGACTCGGCTTATAGTTAATACTGCTAATAAAATTGGTGCTAGGGTCGTTTTTATCTCTACATTAGCTCCTTCCATTCTAAAGAATATCTATGGCCAGTTGAAGCTGGAATCTGAGGCTGTAGTTAAAAAGGTTGAGGCGGGCTATTTGGTTATTCGTCCTTGCCTGATCTTGGGTTTTAGCCCAAATACGACTAATGGTCGGCCCTTCAATCGGATTCTGAAGCATCTTGATAATAAGACCACGGCTGAGTTTGATACCTCTTGGAAATTTCGGCCGACTTATGTTGGCCATGTTTCTGAGGTAATAGGGACTTGCATTGAAAAGAACATTTTCAATAAAACCCTTTCTGTTTTTTGTGATTCATTGCAGACCCAATATTCAACTGCCCGGGACATTTTAAAACCCTTTGGAGTAGTGGTTAAGCCCATTGATAAGGGAGTTGATATTCCGATAGCTGAGGCGGATGAGGCAGAGCTTGAAAATTTGGGCTTGCCTACCATTAGCTATGAAGAGATGATAGCCAAAATCCATTGGGAGATTAAAAATAGAGGGGAGTTTGTATTATGAAATTATTTTTGGCAGCCGAAGCAAAAAATCCAGCTAGTATTAGAAAGCTTAGAAAGTTTATTGGTGGTAGTTTTAAGGGAAAAAAGATAGCCTATGTTCCCACTGCCTCAAATGGGGAATATTATGGTGCCTGGAAAGGCGGAGAATCAATCAAGAAAGCAATGTCTTTGGGTGCTGACTTAAAGATTGTTCAGCTTGAGGACGCCTGTTACCGAGATGTTATTAAGCCAATTAGAGAGGCTAATATTTTGTGGATGGCAGGTGGAATGTCTGGCTATCTTCTTTACTGGATAAGGCGAGTAAAGTTGGATAAGGCGCTTCCGGGTATTCTTGAGAAGGGAACAATCTACGTGGGATCAAGTGCGGGGAGCATGATTTGTGCCAAAACTCAATACTCATCCGAGTGGTACCTGGGCGAGCCAGAGCCAGGCGCGAGCCTGGTTTCTGGATTAGGCTTGATTGATTTTGAAATCTATCCTCATTACGAAGAAAAGCTGTTGCCTAAGATTAAGAAGCTTTGGAAAAGTGGTGAGTTATACCTTTTGAAGAACGGTGAAGTAATTACTGTTGTTAATGAAAAGATTGAGGTTTTAGGGAAGAGGAGAGTGATAAGAAAAGAGGAGAAATGATAACTACTAAAGCAATTAAAATAATCAGGGATTTTGTAAGAGAAAAGGGGACGGTTCTCAAATAGGCACGGAATTAGTGATTTTTAATGATTTTTATTTTCGGGGTGGATCTCTATCTGTAGCTTGGGATAAGCGGCGACTATGGTAAAATAGCCTCACTATGGCATCATTACAGGTGGGGATAGTTGGGCTCCCGAATGCCGGGAAATCTACTCTTTTTAATGCCTTGCTTAAAAAGCAGGTAGCGGATACAACCAACTATCCCTTTTGTACGATTGAGCCGAACAAGGGGATAGTAGAAGTGCCGGACGGGCGGTTGCCGGTATTGGCGGAAATTGTCAGAACCCAAAAAATTATTCCGGCGGTAGTGGAATTTATTGATATCGCCGGTCTGGTTAGAGGAGCTCATCAAGGTGAGGGTTTGGGCAACCAATTTCTGGCCCAAATTCGGGAAGTGGCGGTTATTTCTCAAGTAGTCCGCCTTTTCAAAAATCCGGATGTAGCCCATGTTGAAAAGAGGTTGAATCCGAAGGCTGATGTGGAAATTGTCAATAGTGAACTTATTTTGGCTGATTTACAGACTCTAATGAAGCAGAAAGAGCCGCGGATTTCAACCGATAAGGAAGCTCTTTTCCGCTGGCAGGCAATTCAAAAATTAAAAAGGCATCTTGATCAAGGGCTGTTGGCAAGAGAGGTGTCTTTAACACCGGCCGAGAGGGAATTAACTAAGGATTTGTGTCTATTAACAGCTAAGCCAATGATATATGTGGCTAACGTCGGTGAAGATAATTTGGCCGGGGCAGTAGTTGATTTTGATTATCAACCAGTAATTAAACTCTCGGCAAAATTGGAGGAGTCTCTGATTTTACTGCCTAAAAAAGAGCAACTTGACTATTTAGCCGAGTACGGGCTGTCAGAGGCGGGGTTGTCGAGGTTAATCAAGACTGCCTATGAAACTTTGGGGCTGATTTCTTTCTTAACCGCCGGGGAAAAAGAAGTTAGGGCATGGACAATCAGGAAAGGAATGCGGGCTCAAGAGGCAGCAGGGGTGATTCACACTGATTTCGCCCAAAAATTTATCAAGGCGGAAGTGATTTCTTTTGAAGATTTTGTTCAGGATGGTGGTTGGGCTAATTGCCGATCTTTGGGCAAGGTTCGGCTTGAAGGACGGGATTATCAAATCAAAGATGGGGAAGTGGTGGATTTTAAGATTGGAGCTTAAAAATTTTTTTGATTTGAGACTGTTGAATAAAAATTTTTTCCCCGTCATTCTGAACAAAGCGAAAGATTCCCCTCGGCAGAGATTATTACCCCCCCCGCCTTTGGCGGGTCAGAATGACAATGGATCAAGACGTTATTCAGCCGTCTCTTTTGATTTAAGGCTTGTTTCTTAATTATACCTTTGCTATACTCTTTTTCATATGCGCGACTACGAGCTGGTTTTAATTACCAAAACCAAAACAGAAGCTGAAAACGAGGCGGTTCTCAAGTCAGTGAAAGAACTGATTTTGTCTTTTAAAGGAAAGGTTAATAAAACTAGTCCTTGGGGCAAGCGTGATTTGGTTTATCCGATTAAACAACAACGTTCCGGTTATTATTTTCTTCTTCAGATAAAGCTTTCTCCGGAAAGTATAAAGGAATTTGAAAAAAAATTAAAACTTAACGAAAATGTTATCCGCTATTTATTAATCACCCGAGGATAGGAGGTTTAAGATGGCATCCCGATCTCTGAATAAAGTTTGTTTGATTGGCAATTTAACTCGCGATCCGGAATTGCGTTACACTCCCCAGGGAACGGCGGTTTGTACGCTTGGTTTGGCAACTAACCGTTCTTGGGCAACCGAGGGCGGAGAAAGAAAAGAAGAAACCGAATTCCACCGTTTAGTAGCCTGGAATAAATTAGCCGAAATTTGTTCTCAATTTCTGGCTAAGGGCCGCCGGATTTATGCGGAAGGAAGATTGCAGACCAGACAATGGACGGCTCAGGATGGTTCGCCCCGGCAGACAACTGAAATAATCCTTTCTGAGATGATTATTCTCGACAGTCGGAGACAGGAAGATTTTGCTGGTAGTTCGGTTGAGACTGAACCGGTTGGCGATGCTGCCGATTCATCCGGAACTGGTTCAGCTAAGACTGATGATCAGTCCCTGCCGGCTGACAATGACAGCAATGACGATAAAACCAAAAAAGCCGCTTTGACCCATCCTAAGAAGGCGGTTTCAAAAAAAGCTGAAAAGAAGGACGAAGCTGCCGAGATCAGCGAGGACGAAATTCCTTTTTAAAAAAAAGTTTTTTAGTTATGCCTCGAAAGCCAAGCAAAGCCAAGAGTTCAAAAAGTAAGATTCCTTTGCCGGCCGAACAGGAATGCTTTTTTTGCAAAAATAAAACCAGGCTCGATTTCAAAGAAATGGAAACACTGGCGCGATTTTTATCCGACCGGGGCAAAATCCTGCCTCGGTCAAGAAGCGGAGTCTGTGCCAAACATCAACGGGGATTGGTTCTTCAGATTAAGCGGGCTCGATATTTGAGCCTTCTTCCCTATCTGGCTAAGGTTAAGGGGTAGTCAAAAAGCGTATTCGGGTGGTAAGATAGGTTAGCTTTTCATGGAAAATAAAAAGGGATTACTCGAGAATACTTCTTATCAATTAATTGTCGATTTATTGGGCGAGCCGGTTTCTTTAGTTAAAAAGGGTGACATGGTTTCCCGTGATGAGTTATTAATAAAGATTAAAAAGCCGGTTGATAACGAGATTGATTTGGCTGCCGAGTTGGGAATCAAGCCGCATCGGGCAATGAGGTTTTTGAATAAGGAATTGGGCGAATCAGTTGTGCGGGAGGAGATAATTGCTCAAAGGGGCTCTTTTTTGTCAAGCAGGAAAGTTCTGTCGCCGGCAACAGGAGAATTGGCATCTCTGGATGAGACCGGTATCTTGGTAGTCCGCACCTTTATTAAAAAGGAAATCCGGGCGCCGATTGCCGGCCGGGTGAGCCTGCTTTCAGCTAAGAAACTGGGGATTACCTTTCCCTGTTTGAAACTGAAAGGAACTTGGGGAACAGGGGTCAGAATTGGCGGAAATTTGGCTCTAATTGAAGCTGATTCAGCTAAAGAAAGCGCTTTTCAAGTCCGAGGTGATTTTTCAGATAAGGTTTTAATCATCCAGGGACAACTTTCAAGAACTTTCTGGTTTAAAGCGGCCAGTCTCGGACTTTTGGGTTTAGTTTGTCCTTCGGCCGGAGAAAGCGTTTCCAAAAAATTCTTGCTGTCTCGAAATCAAATTCATCCTTCCTTGCTGGTAATTGGTCAGGAAAAATTTGACAAAAAAATTTGGGAAGATCTGAAAAAATATGAGGGTAGGGAAGTTTTAATTAATCCGGCTAAGGCAGAATTAATTATTCCATTATCAGCTCGATAGCTAATTTTATGAGGCTAACTTTAAAACAAATTAGACGGGCGGCATTTATTTTGGCTTTTTTGTTTCTTGCCGGCTGGACCGGTTTTTGGCTGGGGCAAAAATCAGCCGGTCTTTTTTTTCCGGGAAGCCAATCGGGTTCTAACCTGAGTTTGTTGAAGAAAGGAAACGAAGTAAATCTTGATCTTTTTTGGGATGTCTGGAACCGCCTGGAAAATTCTTTTATTGATCAAAGTAAACTTGACTCGGAAAAGATGATTTATGGGGCGATTGAAGGAATGGTTGCTTCGCTGGGTGATCCTTATACATCTTTTTTACCTCCGGAAGAAAACCAGCGGAGTCTTCAAGATTTAGCCGGCTCCTTCGGAGGAGTAGGGATTCAGCTTGGGTTTCTGGAGTCCGGCTTGGCAGTGATTGCTCCTTTAAGTCAAACTCCGGCTGAAGAAGCCGGAATTAAGGCAGGTGATCTGATTCTGAAAATTGATGATCAGGAAACTCTGGCAATGAGTTTGCCTCAGGCGGTAAATCTGATCAGAGGCGAGGAAGGAACCCAAGTCAGCCTGATTCTTAAACGCGAATCAATCAAGGAGCCTTTTGAAGTTAAAGTTACCCGGGGAGAGATTTTAGTCAAGAGCGTTGAGGTGGATTTCCTGAATGACTGGTGCGGCCAGTCAAAGTGTCCGCTAGTGACCCATTTGAAATTAATTCGTTTCGGTGATCGGACTAACGAAGAATGGTCTGAGGCGGTGGCATTGATCAAAAAAAAGTGCCCGGTCGAAAGTTCGGATTGCCGGGGAATAATCCTGGACCTTCGGAATAATCCCGGAGGATATTTGGCCAGTTCAGTTTTTATTGCCTCGGAATTTTTACCTTCGGGGACAGTAGCTCAGGAAGAAGACTCGAGTGGCCGCCGCCAACCTTTTTTAGTCAATCGCCAGGGTAGCCTGCTGAAACATTCTTTAGTAGTTCTGGTTGATCAGGGGAGCGCTTCGGCTTCGGAAATTGTTGCCGGAGCTCTTAAAGAAAACCAGCGGGCAGCAGTAATTGGAGAAGCTACTTTCGGCAAGGGTTCAATTCAGGATCTTCAGGATTTGAGAGGTGGTGGCGGGCTTTATATCACAACTAACCGGTGGTTGTTACCCGGCGGCCAGTCGGTTGAAAATCAGGGCCTTGAGCCTGATTATTTGGTGGAAAATGATCCGGATCGGCCTGAAGAAGATAATCAATTGCAAAAAGCCATTGAAATTTTAAGCAGCTTGTAATAGTATTAAAAGGTTAAAGGAAAGAGGTAAATGGAAACATCTCAGAAGCAAAATAAATACGCCGTCAGGTTCTTTCTTTTTCTAGCTGTTTTTTTTCTTTTGGGAACAGCAGTAATTGGAGGGGCCGGACTGGACCGGTATTTCAAGTTTTCTTTTCTTGATGACTGGTTTCCCCGGTCGGAGTCCGGGGCATCTCAAATTGTTTCTCAGCGGATTCTGAATGAAGAATCTCGGGTGATTGAGGTGGTGGAAAAAGTCGGCCAGTCAGTGGTAACGATTAATATTTCCAAAAAACAAGTGGTTTCTCCATTTGGCGGAATTGATTTGGGCCCGTTTGGTTTTTTTGGACCGTCAATTGGCGGTCGGGAAGAGCAGATTGAACAAGATATCGGCAGCGGTTTTATTATTTCGTCTGACGGTTTAATTGTCACTAACCGTCATGTTGTTGAAGACCGGGAAGCTGATTATAAAGTTATTACGAGCGATGATCAGACTTATGAAGTGGAAAAGATATACCGGGATCAAGTTAATGACTTGGCGATTTTAAAGATTAATGGCGGGGATTTGAAGCCGGTTGAATTGGGTGACTCCGATAAGCTCAAAGTTGGCCAATTTGTAATTGCGATCGGAACTGCCTTGGGAGAGTTTAGAACTACTGTTACTACCGGGGTGATTTCCGGTTTAGGCCGGGGAATTACAGCCGGTTCGCCGTTTGAGGGTTATGTTGAACAAATCGACAATGTAATCCAGACTGATGCGGCCATTAATCCGGGCAACTCAGGCGGGCCGCTTTTGAACAGCTTGGGACAGGTGATTGGAGTAAATGTTGCCGTGGCTCCTCAAGGAGAAAATATTGCTTTTGCCATCCCGATTGATGTTATTAAAGAAAGCCTGGATAATTTTAATGATACCGGCCAGTTCAGCCGGCCTTTTTTGGGAGTGCGTTACCGGATGGTTGGTCAGGATCTGGCGATTATGGCTGAAGTTCCCCAGGGAGCTTATATTGAAGAAGTGATTGTCGGGACTCCGGCTGAAGCGGCCGGTCTTAAAGCCGGTGACATTATCACCCGGTTTGAGGGCCAGCCGGTGAGAGATGATAAGGGCGGTTTAGCCAAATTAATCAACCAGAAAAAAGTTAACAGCCGGATCCGTCTGACTGTTTGGCGAAATGGCAGCGAAAGCGAAATCGAAGTAGTTTTAAAAGAAGTTGATAATAATTAGGTAAATTTTGAATTTTTCAGGGTCTTAACCACTTTTTCCAGATTGCCGTCAAGAATTTCTTCCAGATTGTACCATTTTTTATTGACCCGATGATCAGTAATGCGGCTGTTGGGATAGTTGTAGGTTCTGATTTTCTCTGAGCGCATTCCCCGGCCGACAGCGGCTCGACGGAGTCCGGTAAGCTGTTTTTGTTTTTTTTCTTCTTCCCGCTGCCAAATTTTAGCCCGTAAAAGCTCCAGGGCTATTTTGCGATTTTGTTCTTGGAATCGTTCCTGTTCGCAGGTGGCAAGTAAGCCGGTGGGTTTATGGGTAACTCTGACAGCAGTGGAAACTTTCTGAACATTTTGACCTCCCTGAGTTGAGGCGCGGTAAAATTGCCAGTCGAGATCAGCGGGATTAATTTTGATTTCGGTTTCCGGAATCAGGGGCAAAACCGCGACCGAAGCAGTTGAAGTGTGGATTCGGCCGTAGCGCTCGGTAGCAGGAATTCGCTGAACCCGATGAACGCCGGCCTCGGTTTTCAGGCTTTCATAGGCTTCAGGGCCGTTGATCCGCAGAGTATTTTTTCCGGGCAATTTTACTTGCCAGCCTTTTTTTTGGCTGAAACGAAGATACATCCTCAGGAGATCATCCGCCCAAATTTTAGCTTCATCCCCTCCGGCGGCAGGCCTGATTTCGACAAGACAACTAGCCACTTTTTAAAAAAAAGACACTCCAAGAGTGTCTGCAGATTAATAAGATTAATTTAGCCTTTTTTCAGCATTTCCCGTAAGCTCTTGGGTCTTTCTCTTTCTTTTCTTTCTTCTTCAAGCCGTTTGATTTTCTCACTAGTTTCTCGTCTGATTTTTTTCTTGACAAAAATTTCTTTTTTGGCTTTAGCTTGTTTCTTTTGAAATTTTTCCACTTTTCCGAGAGTGTCAACATATTTCATCTCGCCGGTAAAAAAGGGATGACAGGCGGAGCAAATTTCAACTTCTATCTTGGGTTTAGTTGAGCCGGTAGTAAAAGTATTGCCGCAGGCACAAACAACCTGAGCTTGAGGATAATAAGTCGGATGAACTTTCTTTTTCATAAGAAGGATTTTACCATAAAGGCAAAAATAAAAAAAGAGGCCTAGCTTTTACCCTTAATGATTTCGGAGCGGGACTCGGCTAAAAAAACACCCAATCCAATCAGACCGGCGCCAAGCCAAAAAGGCAGGCTCATTTTTTCGTCAAGCCAAAAAAAAGCCAGTGGAGCGGCAAAGACCGGCTGAAGATAGGTAAAAATGGTTCCTTCTGAGGCTTCAATCAGAGACATGCCCCAATTATGAGTGGTATAAGCGATAACGGAGGAAAAAATACTCATGTATAAGATGCCGGGGATAGCTTTAGGGTCAGGGGTAGCAACTCTTAGTGGTGGTTCCGGTGCTTGATAGGGGAAACGCTGAGGGTTGTAAAGGGCCTTTTGGTTGAGGAAAAGGGGAGTAAGGATTACAACGCCGGAGAAAAAAGTAATGGCGGTGAGGACTAAGGGAGAGTGTTTATCAGACTGTTTTTTTATCAAGATACAATAAGTGGTCCAGACAAAGTTATGGATTAAAAGTAAAAGATTGCCCCAGAGATGGGATCTGGCAAAGCCGTTGCCAGCAATGAGGGGTTGGATAACGGTAAGGACGGTGCCTCCTAAAGCAATGGTCAAGCCCAGTCTTTCTCTTTTAGTGACTTTTTCTTTTAAAAACCAGGCGCCTGAAAGAACAACTAATACCGGGGCCATGGCAATGATGAGTGAGGCGTTAAGAGAGCTGGTTCGGTCAGCGCCGAAAAAGATTAAAAGCAGAGTAATAGGACCGCCGATGGCCCCGATCCCGCCCAGCTTAATCAGTTGCCGGAGGGATAGAGGTTTTTTTCGAATGGCCATTAAAAAAGGAACCGAAAAAAGAAGGCTGACGAGAATAAATCGGTAAAACAAAAAGCTGATCGGATCAATGAAGGTTAAAGTGTATTTAACAATCGGGGCGGCGATGCCCCAAAGAGCGGCGGTAACCAGTAAGAGAAAATAAGCGGTCAACCTTTTTTTATCCATTAAGCATTATCTTATTATTCCTGAAGATTAATTTCAATGACTGGCGATCGATCTTTGAATACAGATTTAATTTGATTTGGCGCTTATCGCTCAGGAAACTCAGGCTGATTAAAGTCAGGCTGCTAGATTTTAGTGAGGTTCAGGTCAAGCAGGAAAAGTTTTTAGAAATTAAAATAACCCTAAAGTTAAAAAGATAAGCGCTAGAACTAAATTGGGGTTACCCAGGTAAGTTAAAAAAGTAGTTGCTTATCAAAAAAACTAAAATCTCAAGGATCTATAAAAAACTGCCGAAAGCCAGGCAGTTTTTTATTGGCTTTAAAACGAAGCGGGATTTGTTGGACATCTTTGCCTTCACTTTGTTGATTTAAATTATTGAAATGGAAAGCAGTTCTTGTTTTTTTGCTGAAATTCGTTTTAACCGAAGGGAGCTTGGGCTGCTTTTCTGGCAGCTGCTTTGGTCCTAAAGGTTTCTTTCCAGTTTTTGCCTTTGGGTGGAAGGATCCGGCTTAACTGCCAGTCTATCTCAGTCCAAAACTGTTCACTTTTTTGTTTCTTAATCGCTCTGCCAAGGACCTCCCGGTAACCCTTCCCGGCATGTTTTAACCAAAGGGCGACTTTGCCTATTGTCGCTGAGCTAACCTTTAGAGTTTCGTTGATTGATTGGTAATCGTAGCCTTTCAAAAGCATGAGAGCAATGGCGACTCTTTTTCCCAGCATGATCTTTTCGGTGGGGCTCAACAAGTCTTTGAAAAAAAATTTAACTTCTTCTTTGCCGCGCAGGTCATCAATTACATCCGAAAAGAGCTTAAAAACCTGTTTTTCTACTTTCTTTTCTAAGGGATGTCGGGAAACTTGGGACATTTTCCTCCTTTAAGAATATACTTTAATAATTTAAATTATTAAAGTATGGTTGGTTGGTTGGTTTTTGTCAAGAGTTACAAGTTGGGCAAGGATAGGAAATGAAGATTCTTAATTGGGGCTTGTGCTGAAGGGGATATTGCAGTTGAAGATTTATTTTTTAAGGTTTAAAACAGAGAGAGTGCGGGTCTTGACGAAGTTTTGGACAGCTTGGCTTCTTTCATAGCGGGGCATATCAGTCGGTTCGAATAATTCCCCGGCGTGGAAAAAAACGGGGGCTTCTTAGGGAGCCGGGTGGGTGTGGGCGCCGATGGGTTTGGGTCGTTTTTGAATTGAGAAGGGATTTGGGGTTGTCTGGGCATAAACGTCAGCCATTGTTTGGAGGCGTCTTGGTGAGATAGCAATGATGTTCTTGCCGGTACTTGTTAAAGTGTATTGACTGTCGTAAGATCAGCAAGGCTTTTACTAAGAGCAATAAAACCATCCGGTTTGAGAGAAATAAGATGGGTTAAATTACCAAATTTGTCTCCTGTTGGGGATTTTGTTATTTGGCGGAGATTTCTTTCAAAAGATCGTCTTGAGGAATGGTTTTTTGAGTTCTTTTTTTTAGGTTTTTGATAGTGACAGTTTTATTTTTGACTTCATCGGGACCGATAATGACGGCAACGGGAATGCCTTTGCGGTCGGCAAATTTTAACTGTTTGTCTAGTTTGGCTGGTTCGGGATAAAGCATAGTGCGGGTATTTTCTTGACGTAATGATTGAGCAATTTCAAGAGAGTTATTGAAAGTGTTTTCTTGGAAATAGGTGACTAAAACCCGGATTTTAGTAGGGGAAATCTCAATCATTTGCCGGTCTTTGATAAGCTCCACGATTCTTTCAATGCCAAAAGAGCCGCCGGTAGCCGGAATCGGGCGGCCGATGAAATTGCTGATAACTTGATCATAGCGGCCGCAGCCGGCAATGGAACCAACATTTCCGTCAAGGACTTCAAATTCCCAAATAGGGCCGGTGTAGTAAGCCAGGCCTCGAGCGATGTAGGGACAAAATTGGAAACGATCTGGTTTGATTCCGGCCTGGTTAAGATAATTAAAAATTTCGGTTAGCTCCTTGATTCCCTCTAAACCAATGGGGATTTTTTTTAAGCTCTTTTGATATTTTTCCAAAAGCTCCTTGCTGGAGCCGGTTTCGGTGATTATCTTTAAGATCTTTTCGGCAACTTGGCGGTTGATATTTCTTTTTTCCAAGAGTTCTTTTAAAACAGCTTTTGGACCGATTTTAGGCAGCTTATCGATGGTTAGGCAAATGGGCATGAAGTCTTTTCCCTCGGCGCCAGCTAACTTAATAATTCCGTTTAAAAACTTACGATTGCTGATGCTGGCCTGGAACTTTGAAAAACCCAAGGACTTAATCGCCTCAATGCCCATTTCGATAAATTCAGCATCACAAATTACGGAAGAACTGCCGATGGTGTCGGCGTCACACTGAGTGAACTCGCGATAACGGCCTTTTTGGGGTTTTTCGGCCCGCCAGACATTTTGGATTTGATAGCGCTTGTAGGGCAGAGGAATTTGGTTAATATTTTCAGCCACGGCCCGGCACATGGAGATCATGACTTCGTATTTGAGCATTACTTCCCGGCCGCCCTCATCAACAAAGCGGTAAAAAAGCTTTTCGGCTTCTTTGCCGGCCTTGCCGGCAAAGATCTCGACTGGTTCCAGGGCCGGAGTTTGCAGGGGTTCATAGCCGTATTTTTCAAAGACTTTTTTAAAAGTGTTGATAACATAATCCCGGACCTGGATATCGTCTGCAAAAAAATCCCGGAAGCCGGCAAGGCGTTTTGGGACGTCTTTTGTTTGTTTGTTCATGTTCTTCCTTTCTTGGATGATAGCATTTTTTTGATTTTTTAAAAAGTTAAATTGGTTTTTAGAAACTTGTTTGGGTTGGCAAGATAAAGCTTTTTAAATTTTAAAAAAAGCTTTAAGCCCTGAGCGTATTCTTCTTTGTCTCGGGAGTAGGAGAGGCGAAGCCAGAAACCAAGCTCAGGATCGGTTTGCCAGCGTTTTTGGTCAAAAGCAAAGCAAGGACCAATTTGAGTAACGAGGTTAGTGCAAAGATAGAGATTAAGACAGAAATCAAATTGATTTATTTTTTCAAGACCTCTGATCTTGATGAAAGTGTTAAAGGCAGAGATTTTTGGAGTTCGGGTGATAAGATCTTTTTTTAAGATTCTGATCGCCCTGTCATACATCTGGCTGTAATAGTTTTTGATTCTTCGGTTATAAGCCGAATAGCCTCGGTAGGTGTCTTTTAATTTTTTAATACTCAGATTGGCAATGGTGGGGCTGAAATTACTAAAAGCTTTTTTAGTCGTTTTAAAAGTCCGGTTTAGGTTTTCAGTTGAGATAAGCTTAGTTTTTATGGTTTGGATAAAGCTGTCTAAAGCAATGACGCCAGTAAAACAGGAGGCGGCAGCAAAACATTGTCGGCCTTCAGAAATTTTTTCGATGCTTTTTAAAAGTTCCTTATTTTTAGAGAACAGATAACCAATTCGGAAGCCGGCCAAATTTTTGGACTTAGAGTAACCCTTAACAATGACAATATTATTGAGGGCGTTTAATTTTCTGGCAATTAGATCAGTTGGAGCAGGGGGCTGATTATAGATTAGTTCGGAGAAAAGTTCATCAACAAGCAAAAGAATCTTTTTTTTCTGACAGATCTGAATCAGCTTTTCAAGTTGCTCAGGGGAGTAAATCTGGCTGCTGGGATTACTGGGCTGAACTAGGGTGATTAGCCTGGTTTTAGGATTAATTTTTGCAAGGATATCGCTTAAAGCATTAAAACTGGTTAGGCCGTTTTTTAATGGTTTGATTTGAAAAGCCTCTTGGTAGGCAAGGCTGTAAAAACCAGCTAAGTATTTATAAAGATAGTAGGTGGGAGTGGCAATAATCACTTCGGCTTGAGGATTTTTGTTTTTGATAAACTCAAAAACTTGGGAGATGGCGCCGGTGCTGCCCTCGGTTAGGGCAAAGTCTTGATAGTTGTAAATTGGCTTATCTTTAAACTTGCTGTTTTCCATCAGGGCCAATGTCTGGCGGGCTTCGGTATTGCCTAGGGGGCAGTTATAGCTGCGGTAATAACGGTTTTTTTTAAGATCAGAGATAATTTGGTCGAGATAGTCGCGAAAAGCCAAACAATCAGAAGTTCCTGCTGAGAGCTTGAATTTGTCAAAAGGGATTTGTGATTTAACCAAAGCCGAAAGATCGGGACAATCGTCAGTAAACTTATCGTTAAACTGATAATAATTGAATCCAGTTTGTTTTTTGGTTTGTTTGTATAGATTCTGGATTATTTTTTCTGCTTTATTTTTATAGCTTGGCGAGGGATATTTTAAATTGCCAGTCATGTTATTTCTCCTTTTTTTAAAAGTTAAATAATTGGGATTTGGCGGTCGTAAACGGGATACTTCAGACTGTTTCCCAAATCAAGCTCTTCCCAAAGATCTAAAAAAATTGTTAGGCGCAATAGAGCTTGGGCTAATCTTTGCCTTGATAAACCTCCGTAAGTGATTCTGGTCCAAAATTTATTAGAGGGATTTTTTAAACCAAAGCATTGACTACTCATCGCCACAACGCCGGTGGTTAAAAAGAGTTTTAAGATTTTATCAAGGCCGTTGTTGGGGCTCGGGCTTTGCCAGCCGGCAAGGGTGTTAAAAGCAGCTTGGTCAGGAGATCGCCAGGATTGGCGTTGGTTTAGCTCTTCCAGGACAATTTCGATTAAAGCGAGATTATCCTGATAGTATTGCTGACTTTGCTGGCGCCAGTTTTGCCGGTCTTGATAAAAATTAGCCAATTGATCAGCTTGGTAGCTTGACAGCCAGGGGCTTCCGGTTAAGCTTTCAAGAGCGGCCTTTGTTTGGCCAAGGGCTTGCGCGTTTCCAGTTTTTAAAAATCCATAGTCAGTTTGAGTTTGGACTGATCTGGCTAAGGCTTCAAACTGAAGATAAGGTTCGATAGTTAAGGGAGGGTTGCTTAGGCGAGAGATGCTGGCATAGTTAATTAATCTTTCCAGGGGTCTGTTTTTGGTGGCTAAAAGACCAATTCGAGGTCCGGCTAAGTTAGCGGATTTTGAAAAGCCATCAATAATTACAATTTGATCAAGAGCGCCTTCTTCGGCGGCAATCCTTAGTGGGTTGGGAGAGTTGTCTTGGTTGAGCCAAAGCTGATCGAAAAGAAGGTCCAGACAGATAATAATTCCTCTTTGTTTGGCTAGTTTGATGATTTGCCTAAAATCCTCGTCCGGGTAGGTTTCGCCATTGGGGTTATTGGGGAGAGTGATTACTAGGGCTTTGGTGTCTTGAGGAAGTTTTCTGATCAGTTCGCTGGGAGTGGGGAAAAACTGACAGGTTCTGTTTTGATCTTTTTCTGAGATAAGACGACTAATCGGGAGGCCTTTGTCTTGGGCAGAAAGAGCCAAAACATAATAACTGGGACCCAAAAGAACAACTCGGTTTTGGGAGGGCGACTCTTGGCTTGTTTGTCGGGCAAGGGTTTCGTAAAAAAGATCGATAGCATAGGTTGAGGATGGGGTTAAATAAACATCTTGGGGCAGATAATCGGGGCTGTCAAGCCGAGGGCCAATTTTGGTGTTTAAAAGAACAGCTCCTGCCCAACGGCTAGCTTCTCGACCGCCAGGTGAGTCATAGTTAATCATTAAATCTGGTTGGTCGAGGCCGTCTTTTAGGAGCTTGGTAGCGCCTGACCAGGGAGTAAGACAGCCAACGCCGGAACCGAGCTCGGCCGGTTGAGACCAGTTAGTTTTAAATGCTTGATTTAGATAGGGAAGGAGGCGGGGACCATAAACAGTTTTGGCTTGAATTACAGTGGCAAAATAAGTCCCAAAGCCAGAATCTACCCAAGGAGATCGGTTAATGGCTTGGCAGATTTGGTCAAAATAATCGCTAAATTTAGGAGAAGTCAGCATTGTTTTCATTGCTTCGAGAGTGCTTTGGTATGTTTCTTGGCTGAATTGGGTTAAAAGCCAGTCGAGGTCCACCCCGGCCTGGTTTTCGGCAGTGACTTGGTTGAGAGTCAATAACTCAATCATGCCGCCCTCTCTTTAAAATTACTGGTTATAAAATCGACGAACCCCTTAAAAAGTTCTTTGTTGCTGGGGGGGAGGGGGACGCTCTGAGCGATGGTAGCTAGATACTGACTGGCCAGGTCCTCCAGTTCAATTGGAATATTTTCTGCTCCAAGATCGCGAACAAAAACTTCTTGGGCAAGTTGAAGTCTTCCGATTCGTGAGGCAAGTTTAACAAGGCGTCTGTTAAAGCCGGTTAAAACCTCTCTTTCGTTTCTAAGCTCCCGGACTTCGGGACTGATTAATTTGGCAGCGATTTCAAGATAGGGATCTTCGTATTGAATGGACCACCAGCTGACAAAGAATCCGGGTTTTTTTAAAGTTTTGGTTTGTCTTTTTCCGGTAATTATTGGTCCAACTCTTTTGGTTAAATAGATGGGAAGGCAGGTGTTTGACAGTTGCTCTGCTTGTGAGAGCTCAGTCTCTGATTGCCAGGCTCCGGGATTTTTAAAAAAGATTTGACTGGTTTCCGAGGGGTAGGTGCAAAAAAGGGTTTTTAGTTCTGGCTTGATTCTTAAAAAATCTAAAAATTCTGGATAAAGGAACTGATCTGGTTTTTCTGCTACTGTTGGCATGGTGTTTTGATCTTGGTTTCTAAAAAGAACTCCGGCGGAAAATCCAGCTAAAAAGACTTGTTGGGCCAGAACTGCTGGAGAGGAGGATAATTTGATTAAAGAGCCGACTGTATCTTGGGGTAAGTATCTTTTTCCTTCAGGGGTGGTTTGTTCCTGGGGAAAAAGAGTTTCTAGATAAATTAGGGTGGAAACAGCCTCAATAGCCTTAATGATAGCTGGGTCATAACCTTGTTGGTCAATCGTTTGGCCTAGTCCGTAACTTTTTTCAAAAAGCTGTTGGACATCATCGCTTCGGCTGGTGCCAATGGCAGCTAGGGCTTTCTTGACGGCTTGGAGTTTTTCGGCAGGTTGACCGTCGAAGCTGGGGTCGCGACTTAATGCCAATCGGTAAAGATCGCTTCTTTTTAAACCAAGCTTCGGATTAAAAATAGGTGGTTCATCTGGAACTTGGATTGTCCTGTTTAGAAGTTGCTCTTCTAGTGGCAAGCCAGTGAACTCCCTCCATTCTGGGTATTATGGTTGTTTTTTCCCGCGTGGTCATGTTGATTCCTTTCTTTAAAATTAAACCACCCCGCCGGTGGCGGGGATCGTCTTTAATAAATTAAACTGATAAAAAAATATCAGCTACACCCGCCGGAAAGCGGGGAGTGGTGAGCTTGATTATTTCTGACTTGTTTTGTCTGGCCCATGGTCAACCTCTTTATTGCTGTATATTACTATGGTAGCATGATGTAATCATTATAACATAATTGTCAAATTTTTGGGCGGGAAAGGGCTGTTGAATAAAAATTCACTCACCGTTACCCTGAGCCAAGCTAAGGATCCTTTTCGGCGGAGACTCTCCCGTTTACAGCTGGCAGAAAACAGGGTGTCGTATGCAGACATTTTAAAAATATCGATGTTTTTGGGTGCCTTGCGGGAGTGGTTAGACACGATTGGTCTTATTATTTTTTCTGAAGCCTTTTTAAAACTAGCCGGTAACCGCCGAGGCCATGGTTAAGCCAATGGGCGACTCGGGTAACAGTCGTTGTGGAAACCCGGCATTTTCGGGCGATTTGCAAGTAAGAGTGTTTTTTTTCGAAAAGTAATTTGGCGATTTGAAAACGAATGGTGAGGTCGTTAATTTCTTTCAAAGTCAGAAGATCGCGGAAAAAATCGGCGGCTTCTTTTTGGTTCTTAAGTTTTAAAATTGCCAGTAATAATTCGTTGGTTGATTTTTTTGTTTTTTCAGAGGCCATCTTTTAAACTTTAAATTGATTTAATTGAAACTAACACGGATTTTGGCTGACTGTCAACTTGGAGGGGATGGCTTCCTTTTAATATTCTTGATATCATGATTCATATCATGGTATCAAGAGAAGGGGTTTGATAAAAAAAAGAGTTAGAGGGTTTTGAAGTTAGAAGGTTATTGGCTTAATTTTCTGTTTCGGTTTCTTTTCCAGCTTCCTCGGATTCCGGAATGGGAGAAGGAAGGGTGACAATCCGGATAGTTTTGGCTGAAATCTGGTTTTTTTCTTCAGACAGACCGATAATAATTAAAAGACTATCTTCAGCCAATGACTCCGGCTCCAGCTCCTGAATCTCGCCGGCATCATTCTGATTAATTATGGTTTTGGGAGTGAGGATGACTTGCCAAGACTGGCTGTTTCTGAGGGGTTCGAGGTCAAACTGAGTTCTTTCAAGATTTTTTATTCGCCCCATAACGGCAATACGGTTATCCTGTTTGGGTTGGGAAATAACAACCACCCGGTTGGTTTCCAGCTGGTCGGCAGACTGGGAATAGCCCATGGTGATCAGATAATTGTCAATTTCTAAATCCTCGAATTTAATTTTCTGTCTGTTAGCGCCGATCAGAATCGTTTCTTGATCTATTTTAGCGGTTTTTTTACCCTGATCTGTTTCTAAAACAATGGTCTGATTGAAAAGATCGCTTACCTGACCGAAAAAGCCTCTTTTTTGTTTTTGGCTGATTTCGGTTTTTTCCTCGATTTTTTCCTCGACTTTTTTTCTGATAGATTCAATTAATTCGGCTTCTCCGCTGGAAGTTTGAGCTAAAGGCAGAGGAGGAAAGGTTAAGAATAAGAAAAAAATCAATAGGGTCGTTATTTTTGTTTTTTTCTTCATATTTCCGCTGTGGAATAAATTAAATTAAGAGTTTTTTCGTCTTCCCGGCCATCGGGGCTGAAGGCTTTTATCGTGATTCGGTTAGCTCCTCCAATGAGGTCGATAGTAATTTCAAAATCGCCGGTTTCGTCTGCTTCCAAAATACTTTCACCCTCTTCAAACAAGACTACCACTGTTGTTCCCGGCTCAGTGCTGCCGGTTATTTTAATTTTTTCTTGATCACTAATGAAATAATTTTCGGGCGCCAGAACTTGAAGAAGCGAGGCGGGTGATATCGGAGTGGGAGTAGCCTCAATTGGGCTAGGCAAACTTTCTGAGGGGGTCGGGGCCGGTTTTTCCTGGATGGCCTTATTAGCGGTCCAAATGCTGAAAGTGATTACCAAGCCTAAAATAAAGCCTAAAGCAATGGCAACAACGACTTCTTTCCTCATAGTTCATGAGCGGCAGGTAACGCTTTTTCTAAAGATCTTTAATTTAAAAGATTTTCCCGTACTATAGCTAAAAAACTACCGGCTGTCAAGCTGGCCGGCCGGTGGCAATCATTCAGTCTTTTTTAAAAAAACCGTTACTCTCTCCGGCATATTTGCAGATTCTGCCTCCGGAGTGAAATGATTTTCCGGAAGCGGGAGCAATTACGGCGAATCAGCGGGTTGCCTTATATGGTAGTATTTATTATACTCAAAAAAGAAAGCGAGGAAGTAACTTATGGAAATTATTAGTCTCGGCCATTCTGCCTTCAGGATAAAAACCAAAACGACCACCCTGGTGACCGATCCTTATGACTCTTCGATTGGCCTTAAGATGCCAAAAGTTGCGGCTGATATTGTGACTGTTTCCCACCAGCATCATGATCATAATCAGGTTGATGCTGTTTCCGGAACATCTCAACACCCCCGGCCTTTTATTATTGCCGGACCAGGAGAATATGAGATTAATCAGGTTTTTATTTTGGGTTTGCCCACTTTTCACGACTCTCAAAAAGGGGAGAAGAGAGGGAAAAATACAATCTATTTAATTATGGCAGATGGCCTAAAGCTTTGTCATTTGGGCGATTTGGGCCACAAGCTTTCTGATAAACAGGTTGAGCAGGTCAACCAGGTTGATGTTCTGTTTATTCCTGTCGGCGGGACTTATACTCTGACTTTAGAAAAAATCGGAGAAGTGATTAATCATATCGATCCAAAGATTGTGGTGCCGATGCATTATCAGCAACCGGGATTAAATTTGGATCTTTTGCCGGTTGATAAATTTCTGGCCGAGTTGGGGATTGAGAAACAACCGCCAGTTGACAAATTGATTGTTAAGCCGGAAAGCTTGCCTGAAGAAAGAAAAATAGTTGTTTTAAAACAGAAAGCTTAAAAAATCCTTGGCTGATCTTAAAATTCCTCCCCATAGCCAAGAAGCAGAAAGATCGGTTCTTGGCGCTATCCTGATTGAAAAAGAGGCTATTGTTAATGTGGCTGAATTTTTACGGCCGGAGCATTTTTACCAAGAGGCCCATCAGATTATTTTCGAAGCGGCTCTGGCTCTTTATGAAGATCGGAAGCCAATTGATATTGTTACTTTAAGCGAAAGACTTAAAAGGAAGAAAAGTCTTACCAAATCCGGCGGCCGCTCTTTTTTGGCCGGGCTGGCTGAGGCGGTTCCAACGGCGGCCAATGTTGAAAGCTACGGAAAGATCGTTAAAGATAATTATGTTAAAAGGGAATTGATCCGGGCGGCTGGGGTTATTGCTCAGGAAGCCTTTAATGATTCGGCTGAAGCTGACGAAGCTCTGGATACCGCGGAACAAGTGATTTTTTCGCTTTCTCAGAGACATATGAAACAGGCCTTTGTTTCGGTTAAAGAAACTTTGGCTGATTCCTTTGACCGGTTGGATGAGCTTCATAAAAAAGCCGGTGGTTTGAGAGGTCTCCCGACAGGCTTCCGAGATTTAGATGATACCCTGGCCGGACTCCAGCCTTCCAACTTGATTATTCTGGCAGCCAGGCCGGGGATGGGGAAAACAGCTTTAATTTTGAATATTGCCCAACATCTTACCGTTAATGAAAAAATTCCTGTCGGTTTTTTCTCTTTGGAAATGAGCCGCGAGGAGTTGGTTGACCGCTTGTTGATTGCTCAAGCCGATATTGACGCCTGGCGCTTAAAAACCGGCCAGCTCGAGGAAGAAGATTTTGCGAAACTTTCGGAAGCAATGGGAGTTTTGGCTGAAAGCCCTCTCTTTGTGGACGATACTCCTGCCTTGTCAATTTTGCAGATGAGAACTAAGGCCAGGCGACTGATCGCTGAACATAATGCCCAGCTTTTAATGGTTGATTATCTTCAGTTGGCGCGGAGTCGATCGTTGGAGAATCGGGTTCAGGAAGTTTCGGAAATTTCTCAGGGTTTGAAAAACTTAGCGCGGGAATTAAAGATTCCGGTTTTGGCTTGTTCCCAGCTTTCCCGGGCTGTAGAACAACGGGGGACTAAAAGACCGCAGCTAGCCGACTTGAGGGAATCGGGAGCGATTGAGCAGGATGCGGATGTGGTGATGTTTCTTTGGCGGCCCGATGAAGAGATCATTGAAAACATGATGTTGAATATTGCCAAACACAGAAATGGTCCTTTGAGGGAAATTCCGCTTTTCTGGAAAGGCAATCGGATCCGTTTTTATTCAGTTGATAAAAAAAGAGAGAAGTAGTTCAAAAAGGCTGTTTTTCGTCTTCGTGGTAAAATATATTTGTGTTTTTTAAAATTTGCCGAGATGCTGGAATTGGTAGACAGGCTAGTCTCAAAAACTAGTGATCTTAACGATCGTGCGGGTTCGATTCCCGCTCTCGGCACAGAGGAGAGAAATCAGTTTAATCTGGACAGCAGATTGACAAACTGGAGAACCAAAGATGAATCGTGAAAGAATAGGGTCGGTCTGTGGCCGGATTGGCCGAGCGGTTGCTGATTTATCAACCGGCAGCGGCCGGCGGCAAATAGCGGCTGAAATAGGGACCGGAATTTTAAGCCATTCACCGCTGGGTTGTGGTTATGTCAGTCTTAAAAATCTGGCAACCGGGGGAAGAATTACTGCTCAGTATCACGATCATGGGCCCTATTTTGACGGTTATATTATGCTGGGGATGATGATAGTGCCTTATATCAGATCAATTCATGGGCCGGTGATAAAATTTAAAAGACAGGGAGACCCGGTATATTTCGGGCGACCCCATCGGCATGGAGGAAATTCGCAAAACGGACCTTATGAATTTGATCTATGAGAAGGATTGACAATGATTCCTGTAACTCAACTTAGAGCCGGGGCCGTTTTTGAAAAAGACGGCCAGCTGTGGCAAGTAATTAAATATGAACACCAGAAAATCGGCCGCGGGAGCGCAAATATTAAACTCCGGGTTAAAAACATTAGAACCGGAGCTGTCAGCGATTTGACCTTTATTTCCGGATCCAAGGTGGAACCGGTAGATTTAATCCGGAAACAGGCCCAATTTCTTTATCGGGAGGATGATTTTTTTAATTTTATGGATCCGAAAACTTATGAACAAACCCAGCTGGAAAAAAGTTTTTTAGGCGATCAGGGAATGTTTCTTAAGGAAGGAGAAGTTTACGGATTGACTTTCTGGGAGGATAAACCCCTTGCGGTTGAGTTGCCGGTTTCTCTGGTGCTTGAGATCAAAAAGACCGGTCCGGGAGTAAAAGGCGATTCGGCTACTAACATTTTTAAAGAAGCGGTTTGTGAAAACGATTTAGTGGTTAAAGTACCTCTCTTTATCAAAGAGGGCGATCGGGTGAAGGTTGATACCCGGACAGGGGAGTATGTTGAAAGAGTTAAGGCAAAATCCCCGGCGGTAAAAAACTAAAGCCAAAGAAGAACGAGGACAAGGATAGTTATTTGAGGAAGCAGTCCGGGGAGGAGATGCTGGCTTTTCTGATGGCTAATGTTACTGTGAAAATAATTAAGCCGGGGAAAAAGCTGCCAGCCGAAAAAGATTGCCGGGCCTTCCAAAAGATCGGGTAGAAGGCTGCAGCCAACTCCCAGCCAGAGGTTGGAAGAAAAGGGTTTGTTTCGCTGGAAAAAGACAAAAACTAAAAAAAGGCTCAGCATTCCGTCAAGGCTGGCTAAAATAAAGTTTTCCAATTTGCTTCTTTTATTAAAGCTGGTTCCCAAATCCCAGTGAGGAATATAATCCATTAAAAAATGGAAAATGAAAGCAAAGGGAAAGGAGAAAAGAGGGTTTTTTATTTTGGTAACGATGGTGGCGCCCGCAAGGGCATGGGTAACCAAAAGCATTGTCTTGGAAGTATAAAAAAAGCAAGCGGATAAATCAATCCTGACTTGATAGTCCTCCGCCATTGGGGTATCATTGTTTTCGTAAACGGCTTAATTCCGGATCAAAGATATCTGATAATTCGCGATTTGAAAGATAAATGTTTCCGATCCTTTTTCAAACTGGTTCTTACCGTTTTTCTTCTCTTGGTTTTTTAGTGGGTTCGGGATTTTTTGTCAGCCTTTTTCTGATTTGGCGCCGATTGCGGGAAATGGGATTGGAAGAGGAAAAAATCATTGACGTTTATCTCTTGGCTAGCTTAATGGGAGCGATCTTCTCCCGGATTTTTTATGTTCTGGGCCATCCGCTTGCTTTTGGATTTGACTTAGTTAAATGGTTTCATTTCGGCCGCTTTCCGGGTTTTTCTTTTATTGCCGGGGTTTTAATTTTTCTGATTTTTTTTGGTTATTTTGCCAAAAAAAATAAATGGAATTTTTACAAGATCAGTGATGAGCTTGTTTTTGGCCTGACTCTCTTTTTGAGTCTGGCTGCTGTCGGCCAGTTTCTGGACGGTAGTAATCTAGGAGGGGAAACCGGTTTTTTTTGGGGAGTTTTTTTTCCGGGAGATTTAGTCAGACGCCATCCGGTCAGTCTCTTTGAAGGGGTCTTGTTTTTATTGCTTTGGTTTTTTTTGATAAAGATTGAACGGCGCTGGCGGTCCTGGTCATGGTACAAGAGCAAGAAAGAGGGTTTTTTGCTGATTGTTTTTTTAGGCTTGGTATTTCTGATTAAATTCTTACTTGCCTTTTTAAAACCGGCTGGGTTATACTCAACTTGGGCAGAAAGAATAATTTATGGCCTCCTGGTTTTGTCGGCTGGAGCTTGGCTCTATTATCGTTCAGGCCGGAGGCTGAAAAAGGAAAAAAAATGGCGCAAAAAAATCTGATTCAATTTCCGCTTCAGATTCTGAAGCCGATCAAGAATTTTTTAACCAGGGAAGAAAGCCGCTTAAGAAAAACAAAAGCAGATTTGACTAAGGAGGATCCTTTTACCGATGTGGCCCGGGTAGCTGATAACGCTGCAGTTGATACTGATGCTGCTGAGCAGGAAAGTCATGCCCGGGTGTCAGCGATCAAAAAAGAAATTGACCGGAGATTGATTCAAATCAGGCAAGCGTTGACCCGGCTTAAGCTGGGAAAATACGGCAATTGCGAAAAATGCGGCCGAATGATTTCCACCGATCGGTTAATGGTCCGTCCTGAAGCAACGACTTGCATTAATTGCGAAAAGAAAAAAAATCAATAGGAAGCAGGAAAAGCGTGGCTTCTCAAGATACCCCGGAGGTTGTTTATCAGGACCGTCATTTTCTTGTTCTTAATAAACCGGCGGGCTTGATAGTCAATCGGGCTAAAAGTGTTAAAGGGCCTACTCTCCAGGATTGGATAGAGCAGAACTTTTCTTTGGAAGAAAATCGGGAAAATCTTGATTTTATTAAAAGAAGCGGTTTGGTTCACCGGTTGGACAAAGACACTTCAGGCTTGATTTTAGTTGCCAGAACAGCCGGCGATTTTAAACGTCTCCAGGCTCTTTTTAAAAAAAGAAAAATTAAGAAAAGATATCTGGCTCTGGTCCACGGACAATTGCCCTGCCGGGGGAGAATCGAGATTCCTATTGGGCGGAATCCTTATCAGCGGGGCAGATTTCGGGTGACTTTTAGTGGAAAGAAAGCGCTGACTGATTATGAAACGCTTAGAATCTATCAGAAAAGCAAAAGAAACAAAGAATTATTTTCTTTATTAGCGCTTTTTCCTTCGACAGGACGAACGCACCAGTTGCGGGTACATTTAAAACATCTCCATCGGCCGATCGTCGCTGATCCTTTTTATGTTGGCCGGAAAACCTATCGGGAAGATCAATCCTGGTGTCCGAGGCTTTTTTTACACGCCAGCGATTTAAGATTCCGCCATCCCGAAACCGGCCGGAAGGTGTTTTTTTCAATCAATTTGCCTGAAACCCTAAGAAAGGTCTTGAAAGAATTAAGTGTATATGAAAAAGTTCAGCTTCAAAATTCTAACGAAGGATAAAAAAACTCAGGCCCGAACGGGCTTGATTACTACCCTTAGCGGCAAAAAAATCTTTACCCCGGCTTTTGTTCCTGTCGGAACCCAGGCTACGGTTAAAAGTCTTTCGCCTGAGGATTTGCTGAAGATTGGAGTGCAGGTGATTTTTGTTAACTCTTATCACCTTCATCTCCGGCCCGGAGAGAGAACAGTTAAAAATTTGGGTGGCCTTAGTAATTTTATGAAATGGGCTGGCCCGATCATGACTGACAGCGGCGGTTTCCAGGTTTTTTCCCTGGGGAACGGTAAAAGGAAGCAGGCCTTAGGCTTGACCGGCGGAAATTTGGTTAAAACCAGTTCTGAAGGAGTCCGATTTCGATCTCATCTTGACGGTAAGTATTGTTTTTTGACTCCCCGGAAGGCGATTCGGATTCAAAAAGACTTGGGTTCGGATATAATGATGGCTCTCGATGACTGCTCGGCTTACCCGGTGACTTTTAAAAGAGCTCGAAAAGCGATGGAACGAACTCATCTTTGGGCTCAGGAATCAATTCGCTGTCGTCAGCGGCTCGATCTTTCCGGAGCTCTCTACGGGATAATTCAGGGATCAGTTTTCAAATCTTTGCGGTTGGAATCAGCCAAATTTATAACCTCTCTGCCTTTTGACGGGATTGCTGTCGGTGGTTTGGCGGTGGGGGAAAGCAAACGGCAGATGAGGCAGGTGATGAAATGGCTTGCTCCCTGGTTGCCGGAAACAAAGCCATGTCATCTGCTCGGCGTAGGTGAATTAGACGATATTGTGGATCTGGTCCAGTCCGGAGTCGATACTTTTGATTGTGTAATGCCGACCAGATTGGGAAGGATGGGATGGATTATTGGCCAAAACGGGCGGTATGAGATTGCTAAGAAAGAATTCAGCAATGATTGGCGGCCTCCGGACACTGGTTGCAAATGCTGGGTTTGTTGCCAGTTTAGCCGGGCTTATCTCCATCATCTTTTCCGCTCGAGGGAATTGTTGGCTTACCGTCTGGCCAGCTATCATAATTTGAGTTTTATGATTAGTTTTCTGGCAAAGATCAGAAAGAGTCTTAATGAAGGAACCTTTTCCCGGCTGGTGAGGAAGTTCAGAAATGAAAGCTAAAAGAGAAAAAATAACTCAAAAGAAGAAGAAAAGGCGGCTTTTTGCCGGAAAGTTATTTCTGATAGCCGGTGGTTTGATTCTGCTGGTTTTGGGCCTGGTTTTGTTCAGATTTTTTCATCATTCCATCTTGCCGAAAGAGGGGCGCATCACGATCGGCCTCGGCCCGAAACCGCTGGTATTGGTTTCTTATTCGAAAGAAGAAGAAACCTTGGTTTTTTTATTGATTCCTGAAAAAATTTTGCTTCCGGCCGCTTATGGTTACGGCCAATATCGGATTGAGGCTTTTAAACGTTTGGCTGAATTGACAAATCGACCGTCTCTGCTTCAGGAAAGTTTATCATCCAGTTTAGCTTTGCCGCTTCATGGCTGGATAGAACAGCCGCATTCTTTGCCGGAAGAGACCACTGGTCGCACTTTAAAAAAATGGTTTTTAGAGCAGATTAAGGAAAAACTTCTCGGTAAAGGCCAAACTGCTTTATTTCCGCTGGACCTTTTAAGATCGTGGTGGCTGATTTTGAGAAGTCCGGCTGCCAAGATCAGGGTTTTGACTTTGGCTGAGGATCGGGGCTTAAGAGAATCCGTTTTGCCTGACGGCAGTTTCTTTTGGGAATTTGCTGAAGAGGAAACCGATCAATTAGTTAAGGAGTTTTTTTCTGAAGGGCAAATTAAAAAAGAAAAAATTGCCATTGGGATTGCGAACGCTACCGGAAAGACCGGGTTAGCCAAAAAGGCAGCTCGCCTGGTGACTAATTTAGGCGGATCCGTGGTTGAGGTAACTGATTGGCCTTCATCCTTGACGAATTCTGTCCTCAGAATTGATCCTGATCGGGAAATTACTTTTTCAATTGAAAAAGTAGCCCGAGCTTTTAACTGCGAAATAAAAAGAATAAGCCCGGAGCCTTTTGCGGTTGATGCTCTTATGATTGTAGGTGAAGATTTTTCCCAAAAGATCGGTTTTGATTAGTTCGCGCTTTCCTCTTCGCCCGTAGGAGTCATTTCGGGTTTATCCTCGTCAAATTTTCTTCGACGGAGAGGCAGAGGGGGTTCTTTAGGCGAAGGTTGAAAAGAAGGTTGATTGGCCAGATTTGGGCTTCTTTTCGTCTCCCGGATAAAAATTTGCAGGTTTTTTCTGCCAATGCTTTTAATCCAGGCTTCGTACCGATTACCGCCGGCAATCAATTTTAAAAGCCGGAAAGACAGATCATCGGGAAGGATGCCGAGATAGCGCTGGCAATGGTCTCTGACTGAAATGAATCTGGTTTTAGGAATCAATTCAACCGGACTGGCACAATCGAGGGTGTTTAAAACCGGAGTGGGGGCAATTCTTAATAAGTTGACTACCTTGGTTTTGCCTGATTCTTCCAGAAATAAAGAAGGGGTTTTTTTTGTCGGTTTTTCCGGTGTTGTTACGACTGAGTTTTTGTTTTGGGGAAGCCTTTTTAAATTCTTTCTGGCGATCGGATTGTTTTTATCAATTGAAAGAACTTTTTTATAACTGGCTCTGGCTTTTTGGTTCTGGCCGAGCTTGGTATAAGCCCAGGCCAAACGATTAAGGGCAGTAGTGTTCTGAGATTGAAGCTTTAGAAAACATAGATTAAATTCAACGGCTTTAGGCCAATTTTCCCGGACGGCGGCCTTAATCGCTTGTTTTTCTAAACTTTCAGCAGACGGCATTAAGAGATAAAATACTATGTTGGCCGGGAACTTGTCAAGGGGGAGGTCCGGATGGTTTTTTTATGCTAAAATATCAGCAGGCAGTTTTTTCTTTTACTAGTTGATTAAAAATTAAAGGAGGGGATTTTTATTATGTCCGGACATTCAAAATGGAGCACGATTAAGCATCAAAAAGAAGCCAAGGATAAAAAAAGGGGCAATATTTTTACTAAACTTTCCCGGGTGATTACGGTCGCGGTTATTAAAGGAGGTTCAGCGGACAGCGAAACAAACTTCAGTCTGCGCCTGGCGATTGATCGGGCGAGAGCCGCCAATATGCCCAAAGAAAATATCCAAAAAGCAATTGACCGGGCCGGCAGTAAAGGAGGGGAGGGGGGTCAGGGTTTGACTGAGGTAGTGTATGAAGGTTTTGGGCCTCACCAAATTGCTCTTGTGATTGAAGCTCTAACTGATAACACCAATCGGACTGTAGCCGAACTCAAAAAACTTTTAGAGAGGGGAGGGGGGAGTTTGGCTTCGCCCGGTTCCACCAGCTATCTTTTTGAAAAGATGGGGCTTTTGGCGGTGGCAAAAAAGGGCGATATTGAAACAATGATGTTGAAATTAATTGATCTGGGAGCCGAAGACGTCGGGGAAAAGGAAGAAGAAATTATTGTTTATACAAAAGCAGAAAACCTGGGCAGAATGAGGGATCAGGTTGCTCTGGAAAAAAACTTTGAAATAACCAGGGCGGAAATAGTGATGAGGCCAAAGGTGGTTGTTAAGATTCCGGAAGTGTCTAAAAGTAAAAAAATTCAGAATTTTCTGGATTCCCTTGAAGAACATGATGATGTTCAGAGAGTCTTTGCCAACATTGGCTGAATCAGGTTTATGTCTAAAAGAAGAAGAATAATTATAACTGCCTTGCTGCTTTCTTCGGGCTTGGCGGCCATTCCCACCGAAATTGTTGTTTATCGTTATTGGGCGATTTTCGGTTTGTCCTTATTGGCCCTTTTACTAAGCGGCTGGTCATTAAGGGAAAATTTAAATGGGATTGAATGGCTGACGGTCTTGATTCTGCCTTTTCTTTTTACCGGAGGTGTGGGTTTTTTTTACTTTCTCCTGTCATCTGCCTGGACGGCCCGGTTGCCGGTAATAGTATTATTTGCTCTGGGAATTTATGTTCTTTTATTAACCGAAAACATTTTTTCAGTTGCCAGCGTCAGAAACATTCAACTTTTCCGGTCGGCGCAAGCCACTGGTTTTCTTTTGACTTTGCTGACGGCTTTTTTTCTTTTTGATACTGTTTTTTCTTTCCGGCTGTCACCCTGGCTGAATTTTCTTGTCTGTTTTCCGCTGGGTTTTTTACTTTTCTTTCAGGGTCTTTGGTCAGTAGTTCTAAGGGAAAAATTTTCCCCCAGAATATTATATTTGGGTTTGGTTTTAGCTTTGGTTTTGGCTGAAATCGCCCTGGGAATTTCTTTTTGGCCTCTGGCAGTGTCCACTAGCAGTCTTTTCCTGATTACCGCTCTTTATGTTTTGCTTGGTTTGGTTCAAGGCAACTTACAGGAAAGGCTTTTTAAAAACACGATCAAAGAATATCTCTGGGTTGGAATGACGGTTTTGTTAACGGTTTTGTTAACTACCCGCTGGGGAAGATAAACCGGAAAGGGGAGAGGAGTAAAGAGGATCACATCCTATAATAATTTAAGTTATCTAGTTTTCACAAAAAAAATTCTTTTTTCACAAAAAAAGCAATTCTTAACAGGTTTTGCTAATTTTTTTAAAAAAACGGTCAGGTTTCAAACGGGTAGACCGGGGCGAGCAGAGGGTTACATCTCCCTTCCCGTTTTTAGGCTTAAAATTGAAGAAAAGATAGCTGTTTCGAGCAAAACGAAGTAATTTTTGGGATAATTTTTTGATATTGTTTGATATAGTATCCAAGTCCGGCTGTGGAAAACTGGAAATGCATAAAAAATAACCTTGCTTCTTTTCGTAAAAAAAGGCTAGACCATAATTTATTAAATATTTTATTTTTCAATTAATAAGATTACTTTCCCCTGAAGAAGAAAAGCGGAAACTATTCTGCGGTGGAGAATCAATTTGATTAATGTCGCACAATGATACTTTTGCGACAATCTTGGGCAATCGACTCGGGGGAGAGTGTGGCAGGTTCAAAATCGGCCGTTTCGGACTTTCTAAAATAAAAAAAATTTTTAACCTGGGCATTTTTTTATATTTTTCTTAAAAAGAATTAAAATCAGCCTTCTTTTATTTTCCGTTTTTTCTTGTTCTTCTTCAGCCTGAAATAAAATCAGACTCCCCTGCCCTTTTTTGATTAAAAAAAGAAGGGTTTTTTCATCATTGCCTAAATAAAGAGGTCTTAGATGAACGCTGGTGACTTGGCTAAGTTTGAAATATCTTGGGTTTTTTTGTTTTTTTATCCAAAATAAGATAGAATAATTTATTATTTTATTTTGAAAATATGATATCAAAAGAAAGACCCACTGTAATAGTCAGATACGGCGGCCAGGATGAAACTGAACAATTACAATCGGCTCTTGCCAAATTGGGAATGAGGGGGATCAGCACCGATCCCGGTGATTCACCCCGGATGCGGGTTTACATTCCCGGCAAAATGGGTTTTTTAACTCTGACTTCGGGTCTGGAACAGGAAATTGCCAACCTGGTGAATTTCGAGATAAACTTCCGTCTTTTGGAATGAACTCCAACTATTCATGTCGCACAATAGTTGATTATTTTAAAAAAAAATGCTATGCTTCAGCCAGTCCATTTCAGCCTGCCCGGTTTGGGAAAATGGGTGGGAAGTTTTTTTGATTGGTTAAGAAAAAAATAAATTTTTTGGCAATGCGAAATATCTAAAACTATAGGACTACTCCCCTTCCCCATTATAGGGTATCAGTCAGATAAAAATTAGTTATTAGTCAGAAATGAAAAGAAATTTGAGTCTGAATCAATTAATTGAAGAGTTTTTAGAAGGCCTGGAAATCGAAAAGAACTGTTCTCCTTTGACGATTCGCAACTATCATCACTATCTGAACCGATTTGCCGGCTGGTTTACCCAAAATTTTCCCAAAAGTAGCCTGGCAAATCTGGATTTGGATAAAGTTAGAAAATTCAGGATTCATTTAGCCCGATTTACGGGTCAAAACGGGCAAAAGCTCTCTCTTGTCACTCAATCTTACCATGTGATAGCCTTGCGCTCCTTCTTAAAGTGGCTTAGAAAGTTTGATTATAAGACGCTGGCCCCGGAAAAGATTGACCTGCCGAAGGTTAAATCCCGGTCGTTGAAGTTCCTTAACACCATTCAAACGGAGCGGCTGCTGGCTCAGCCGGGTCTGTCGACTCTTCGCGGCCTTCGGGATAAAGCAATTTTGGAAATAATATTTTCTACAGGACTTCGTGTTTCCGAAACTGCAAAATTGGATCGGAACCAATTGGATTTGGACCGGCGGGAATTCGGAGTAGTAGGTAAGGGTGGTCGGGCAAGGGTTGTTTTTTTATCTCCCCGGGCGGCTAAATGGGTAGGTCGTTATTTGGAGAAAAGAAAAGATAATTTTAAACCATTGTTTATTGCCCACCGGGAAAAAGAAGATCAGGAAAAAATAGCGGAGAATCGGTCTGACGAACAAATGAGACTAAGCCCCCGGACAATTCAGCGGCTGGTAAAAAAATATGCCCGAAAAGCCAAGTTGCCGATCGAGGTGACTCCCCATGTTCTTCGTCACAGTTTTGCGACCGATCTTTTGATGGCTGGAGCTGACCTGCGATCGGTCCAGGAAATGCTGGGTCACAAGAACATTGCTACCACTCAGATCTATACTCATGTCACTAACCGCCAGCTAAAAGACGTCCACGCTGCTTTTCATGGCAAGGGAGGTAATTAAAAGTTTTCACTGGGGACTTAGGGGTCCGGGCGGCGGGTTCGATAGGATCTGGATGATTGACTCCAGAGACTGCAACCGTATTTTTAACGGATTATGGCCAAAAAACTGGTTCTTTAAGAAAAAAAGGTGCGGGACTTGTATTTCAATGATTCAGTTCATTGAACTATTTTTTATCGGGCGGGGGTGAGATAATAATGGGGTCTGATGGATTAATAAAAACAGACATAGGGTGAGATTTTGAGGATTTGGAGGCGCTGATTGGCTAACCAGGCAAGGTTTTTAACTCTCCCCTTCCCTCTTAACTTAAGGATTTTTTTGGCGGAAATTGGGCCAAGACCCGGAACTTTTAGAAGAGTCCAGTAGTCGGCCCGGTTAAGATTAACCGGGAAGAAATGGGGGTGTTTTTGAGCCCAAAGGGTTTTAGGATCAGTGTTTTCGGATAAGAAACCGTTTCGGTCAACCGGAATATCCTGAGGCAGAAAATGATAGAAGCGCATTAGAAAATCAGCTTGATAAAGCCGGTGTTCTCGAGTAAGAGAAACCGCCGGTTTGTTTTCCAGAGGTGTTTGTTTAACCGGCCGGAAGGCCGAATAGAAGACCCTCTTGAAAGAAAAGGTCTGATATAAAAAATGGGTCATTTTGATAATTTCCCAATCTTTTTCCGAACCCGCACCGACGACAAATTGGGTAGTCAGACTGGGATTTTTCCGGCCGCTGAATTTTCTTTTTTCAAAAACTTTCTTGATTTCGGCTAGAGTGGAGAAAAAGCCCTTTTTTAAAGTTTTATCCGGTGATAATGAGATCAGGCTTTCTTCGGTGGGCGCTTCGATATTGAGAGAAATCCGGTTCGCGATTCCGGCCGTTTCCTCAATGCAGGAAAGCGACGCTCCGGGCATCAATTTGAGGTGAATATAGCCTTGATACCGGTATTTTTGCCGGAGAATGTTAACAGTGTTGATCATTGAGGTCATAGTCCGATCGGCACTGTCTGAGATGCCTGAGGAAAGAAATAATCCTTGGACTAAACGGCGGGAATAAGCTGACCAGAAAGCCCGAGCCATTTCTTCGGGAGTGGTATTGACCCGCAAATAATTCCGATCACGCCGAAAAGCACAATAGTGACAGTTATTCCGGCAAAAATTAGACTGCAAAACTTTAAAGATTTTACAAGTGTATCTCCCGCCGACTTTGGCTTCATAAACACCGGGAATATCAGTCGTTTGGCCAAAATCTTTTGGGCCGCAGGTATCATACTGTGCTCCAGGTCCGAGGATGGCAATTTTTTGGCCCAAGTCCATTCTTTTAATCTACCCATAAAAAACCCAAAAGTCAAGAGGTTAAAACAGCGGCAACGGTCAGTAAAAATTTCTAAACTTCTTTTTTAAAGAGAAAAATCAGTCCGAACGCGATTAGGGCATAAGGCCAGTATTCCAAGCTGTCGGGTAAATGTTTTTCCGCTAAAGCCACGACGCCAATAGTAATCAAGGCAATGGCGGCCATAGGCAAAGTGTTTTTTTCTTCTTCCTTTTTTTCTGTTTTTTCTTCAGCTGATTTTTTAACTTTCTTTTTAGGCATTTCTTTCACCTCCCTTATTTGCGAATATAAAATGGATAAAGACCGGTTTATCCGCCGATATGCTTGAAAAGCATGCCGACGCCAATGCCGATCAGCAGAAGTGGTCCGAGATCAAATCCCGGAAGACGCCTTTCCAGTAAAAAAATGACGCCGATTGTGATTAAAATCACTGCTTCCAAAGAAACTTTTTTATTTTTGGGTTTGTCCATAAACCTCCTTTCTTTATCAAACCTGAAACCATTATTTTACAAAAAAAGAAAATAATCAAGGGGTTTCTTTAAAGACAAGTTGCAGCTGCAATCCGGTCGTTTGCCTTGCCGAAGCGCATAAGGATTACTCCCTGGGTGTCGCGGCTGAGAATCGGGATGTTTTTGATCGGTAATTTGATTACCTGAGCTCGGCGGCTGGTGAGGATTAATTGTTTTGAATTTTGGGTAACCAGCTGGGAAAGGACAACGTTGCCGGTTTTAAGAGTGATATTGGCTACTTTAACACCGACTCCTCCCCTCTTTTGCAAAGGGTATGAGGAAAGCGGACTTCGTTTCCCCAACCCTTTTTCCGTAACAGTTATAATATCCCGAAAATATTTTCTCCGGCGGTCTTTTGGTTTGACTTGTTTCGAGGGAAAGGTTTCGATTGAAACAACCCAGTCTTCTTTTTTAAGGTTAATGCCTTTTACTCCGGTAGTGTCTCGACCCATCGGCCTGACATCGGTTTCTCTAAACCGGATCGATTTTCCCTGGTGAGAAACCATTAAAATTTGATCTTGGCCGGAAGTGGTTTTAACCCAACAGAGTTGATCGTCTTCTTTCAGTTTAATGGCAATTAAGCCCGAAGACCGGATATGAGCGAATTTGCTGAGGCGGGTTTTTTTAACGATGCCTTTTCTGGTGGCGGTAAGGATGAATTGCTGCTCGGTTTTTTTCGACATCGGCAAGACGGCCATCACTCTTTCGTTTTGATCAACGCTGATTAAATTAATCAGCGCGCTGCCTTTAGAAGTTCGGCTTCCTTCATTGATTTCCCAGGCGGGAATGGCAAAAACCCGGCCCTGATCAGTAAAGAAAAGGATCAAGTCGTGAGTGTTGCTTTTGAGAAGGTGGGCGATTTCGTCTTCTTCTTTTGTTCCCATTCCGACCACTCCTTTGCCTCCCCTTCTCTGGCTGCGATAGGTATTAACAGGGAGCCTTTTGATATAACCGGTTTTTGTGATTGTTACCAAACAATCCTCCGAAGGCACCAGATCTTCCTCTTTGAAATTTTTGATATCCTGAGGGAAAACCCTGGTTCTTCTCGGATCGTCATATTCTTTTTTAATTTCGGTTAATTCTTCATCGATGACTTCCAGGATTTTTTCGGGCTGGGTCAGCAGGATGGCCAAGCGCTCAATCAGTTTTTTTATTGCCTCATATTCGTCCTGGATTTTTTTCTGTTCCAAAGCGGCCAATCTTCTGAGTTGCATTTCCAAAATGGCTTCGGCCTGAGCCTGGCTGAGTTTGAATTTTTTCTCCAGATTCTTTCTTGCTGTTTCCGAATTCTGAGATTTTTTAATTGTTTCTATTACTTCATCCAGATTGTCCAGAGCGATTTTTAAGCCCTCCAGAATATGAGCCCTTTTTTTAGCAACTTGGAATTCATAGAAAGTTCGGCGGGTAATTACGCGTTGGCGATGGCGGATAAAGTAAGTTAAAATTTGTTTTAAAGATAAGAGCCTGGGAACATCATTGACCAAAGCAACCATATTGGTGGAGTAAGAAGTTTGCAATTCGGTAAACTTATAAAGTTTATTTAAAACCACTTTCGGTTTGGCGGATTTTTTAAGCTCGACGACAATTCTCATGCCCTTTCTGTCTGATTCGTCTCTCAAATCGCTGATACCCGAGATTCTTTTGTCTTTAACCAGATCGGCAATTTTGGTAATTAGCTTGGCTTTATTTACTTGATAAGGGATCTCGGAAACAATGATTTGCAAACGTCCTCTGGCCGTTTCTTCAGTAGCTACTTTGGCCCGGATAATAATTTTTCCTTTACCGGTGGCATAAGCTTTTTGGATTTCTTCAAGGTTGTAGATTTGACCGCCGGTTGGAAAATCCGGCCCCTGAATATATTGCATTAGATCATCAACGGTGACTTTACTGTCAAAAAGCGGTATCTTGGGAGGCTTCTTAATCTCCGTTTTTAAAAGATCGATTTTGGAAATTTGAAATCCGCTTCTAGGTTTAGACTGGGCTAAACTGCCTTTTTTCAGCATGTGCTTCAATCCTCCGACAACCTCAGTCAAGTTGTGAGGCGGAATTTTGGTTGCCATTCCGACTGCAATCCCGTCTGATCCCATCAGGAGAAGATTGGGAATTTTGGCCGGCAAACAAACCGGCTCTTTGAGAGTGCCGTCAAAATTATCCCGGAAAGAAACAGTTCCTTTGTCCAGGTCCGCCAGCATTTCCCGGGCGATTTTAGCCATTTTGGCCTCAGTGTAACGCATCGCTGCCGGCGGATCGCCGTCAATTGAGCCGAAATTGCCCTGACCGTCTACCAGAGGGTAGCGCATGGAAAAATCTTGGGCCAGCCTGACTAAAGAACCGTAAATCGGGCCGTCGCCGTGAGGATGATATTTGCCCATTGTCTCCCCGACGATTTTGGCCGATTTAGAATAGTGGCTTTGGTGGACTAGCCCCATTTCCTTCATGGCAAAAAGAATCCGTCGGTGAACCGGCTTCAGACCGTCACGCACATCGGGCAGAGCCCGAGAGACGATAACGCTCATGGCATAATCGAGATATGATTTTTTCATCTCTTGGGAAATTTCCGTCGAGATGACCTTACCGATATTGGACATTGTTAGTTTATCTAAAGCTGTTGATTTTTCAGTTTCTACTTCTGCTTATATCTTTCCTGAGCTTTTAAGACCTCTTTTTCTGCTTTTTCCCGACTACCCCAGCCTTTTAATTTTACCCATTTGCCTTTTTCCAGGTCTTTGTAGTGTTCAAAAAAGTTTCTAATTTTGTCTTTGGTAATTTGATCAAGTTCTTCTGCCTGTTTGACTTTACCGAACAAAGGGTCGATTTTAACATCCGGAACGGCGAGGATTTTGGTATCCACTCCTCCTTCGTCTTCCATCTGAAGAAGGCCGACCACCTGGCATTTGATTAAACAGCCCGGCACCACCGGTTTTGATGACAAAACGACGACATCAATCGGATCGTTGTCTTCGCTGAGAGTTTCTTCGACATAGCCGTAATTAAAAGGGAAATACATAGCTCCGTGCAGAAAGCGGTCAACTCTGATCCGGCCTTTTTCTTTATCAAATTCATACTTAACCAACCCCCCTTTGGGAATTTCGATTAAAACGTCAAGACTCATCTGGCCTCCTTTTTTTCAAAAAAATAAATTAAATATCTAAATTAGCATGTTGGGCATTGGTCTGTAAAAATTTTCTTCTGGGCGGGACTTCGGCGCCCATAAGCATATCAAAGGTTTCGTCTGCTTTTTGGGCATCTTCAATCGTGACTCTTTTTAAGGTTCGCTCCTGGGGATCCATGGTGGTTTCCCAAAGCTGAGTGGGATTCATTTCTCCCAAGCCTTTATAACGCTGAAGATTGATTTTTTGATTGTTCAGTTTGGCCAGCTCAGTTCTTTTTTCTTCTTCAGTATAAACATAGCTGGTTGCCTTGCCGGCTTGGATTTTATAAAGCGGAGGCAGAGCGATATAAAGATGGCCGTTTTCAACTACCGGCAAAAGGTGACGATAAAAAAAGGTTAACAGCAGGGTAACGATATGCTCGCCATCAACGTCAGCGTCACACATAATAATAACCCGATGGTATCTCAGCTTCTCCGGTTTGAGGCTTTCGCCGATTCCCATTCCTAAGGCAATAATCAGGTCTTTCAGTTCTTCAAAGTTGATGATTTTATCGAGATGGGCTCTTTCGGTATTTAAAATTTTTCCGCCGATGGGAAGGATGGCTTGAAAACGCCGGTCCCGGCCCTGCTTGGCTGATCCGCCGGCAGAGTCGCCCTCGACTAAATAGAGCTCAGATTTTGCCGGATCCCTTTCCTGACAGTCGGCCAGCTTGCCCGGGAGACCGAGAGTGCCGGTCAACCGGCCCTTTCTGATAATGGCTTCTTTGGCGGCTCGGGCAGCCAATCTGGCTCGGGCGGCTAAAGCAATTTTCCCGATAATTTTTCGCGCCTCAGCGGGATGTTCTTCAAAATAAGTGTCCAGACCTTCCTTAACAGCGGTAGCGACAAATCCCTGGGCTTCCGGGTTGTTAAGCTTTGCTTTCGTTTGAGATTCAAACTGAATTCCGTCAGTGGGGAGCTTGAGGGCGATTACGGCAGTCAATCCTTCTTTCATGTCATCGCCCGTAAAACCGTTGCCATTCTTAACCACGCCGATTTTTTTAGCGTAGTCATTAATTGATCGGGTAAGAGCCGTTCGGAATCCGGTCAAATGAGTGCCGCCATCAACAGTGTTGATTACATTGACAAATGAGCTGATGTTTTCCGAAAATCCGTCGTGGTACTGAATCGCGGCTTCGATGGTCATTTCTTCATCTTTTTTGCTGATAAAAACCGGATCGGTGAGGGGTTTTTTATTGCGGTTAAGGTGTCTGACGAGTGAAGCGAGTCCGCCTTCAAAATAAAAATGCTTTTCGGTGTCTGTTTTTTCGTTATAAAGATGAAATCTTAGACGAGGAATAAGATAGGCTCTTTCGCGGACTGATTTAGTGATAATTTTAAAACTAAAATCAAGCTCACCGAAAACTTTTTTATCGGGCATGAAAGTAGTAATCGTGCCGGTGTCATTGGCTTTGCCGATAACTTCTACTTTAGTTTTGGGCCGTCCTCTTTGGTATTCCTGAGAAAAGGCTTTTTTTTCGCGGTGAACTTCGACTTTCAGCCAGCTTGAAAGAGCATTAACTACAGAAACGCCGACTCCATGTAAACCGCCGGAAACTTTATATGCTCCTCTTTCGAATTTAGCTCCGGCATGCAGCTTGGTCATGGCGACTTCTAAAGCGGAAAGACCGGAGCTATGCCGGTCAACCGGAATTCCGCGACCGTCATCTCTGATAGTGGCGCTGTCATCTTTGTGAAGGGTAATCCAAATGTTTTGGGCATATCCGGCTAAGGACTCATCAACCGAATTGTCCATCACTTCATAAATTAATTGGTGGAGTCCTCTGATATCGGTAGAACCGATATACATCCCGGGCCGGCGTCTTACCGGATCCAACCCTTCAAGGATTTTGATTTGGGCGGCAGTGTAATTCGACGAGGCCAGGTCGGTATTCATATTCAGGCCAGCAGAGCCATTTGTTGTTGTTTTCTTTTCTTGGGATCGGGCCATTATTAATACTTTCTCTTGAGCAAAAAAACTCTCTTATTGAAGCAAGAGAGATTCTATTGCAATTCATTATAACCAGTTGTTTTTTGAGTTTCAAGAGGTGAAAGGTTCAGGGGTTGTTTTTCTTTATCGGTAAAATTCCTTTGGGCAAATCTTTTCCTCTCAAGGAGAAAATCCGGGGCCATTTACCCGAACGGGCAGTTTTCTCTTGATACCATGATTCGAATCATGGTATCAAGAATCCTGGTCTTCTTGATGATTAATTATCCCTTTACCTCCTCCCTATCCCTTTACCCCCCTTATCCATCGGTAAAACTTCTTTATCGGCAAGATTCCTTTTGCGGGAGGTGATTTGAGGATAGCGGAGGAAAAGATTATCGATGACTAGACGGTGATTGACATTTTTATCAATTAATTGATATGCCTTGTTGATTTTTTTGATGAGAATGGCTGTTCGGGAAACTGTCAGGGAAGGAAATAGTTCTTTAAAATCTTTAAACTTATCCGGATTTTGTTTCTCTTCTAATCCGGCTAAAAGAATTTGCCGCCAGGCATGAAGTTGTCCCAGAATAAATTCGGGTGCTTCTTTTTTATCAACAGCCAGCTTGGCAGTCAGCTGTAGTTTTTCGCCCGGTGATAAAAACAGAGCCTGGTGGATGATTTTAAGGTTTTCCGACAGTTTATCTGAAAAAAAATCAGTTGTTTGGCCGGGAGGCAATTTTATTATTTGGACGCGAGAAAGGATAGTAGGCAAAAGAGATTCGGCTTGCCGGGAGGTTAAAATAAGAATCGTGTCGGCGGGCGGTTCTTCCAGGGTCTTTAAAAGAGCGTTTTGGGCAGGCAGGGTCAGTTTTTCGGCTCCATAAATCAAGCCTGCTTTAAGTTTTAAGGCAAGAGGCTTATAGAACAGCTTTTTTTTTAAGTTCCTGATCTGGCTGATTTTAATTGAGTCATCGGACTCGATGATAAAGACATCGGGATTCTGCCTGAAGTTTTTAATTGGTTTTTTTTGGATTTTTTCGATTATATTTTGAGCTTTGGCAAGCCTGGTCGGCGCGTCGGCTCCGGTAATCAAAAAAGCGTGCATGGATTAATTGATAAGTAATAAGTGACAATTGGGAAGTGAGAATTTTTCTTCTCTTTTCCTGCTTTTATCTTATTGCCATTTTTCATTGACATTTTATCATAATAAAGGTTAAGATGGGGTTATGAACAGCCTGCCCGTTCAGCCAAAACCGGCATCTTTTTTTTCGTTGGCTGATGTTTTGGCAGAAAAAGGGGCCATTACTCCGGATCAGCTTGAAGCGATTAAGCTGGAAAGCGTTTCTCAGAGCAGGCCGGTTGAGGAAATTATTCAGGAAAGAAATCTGGCTTCGCCAGATCAGCTGGCCCAAGCCAAAGGCCAACTCTACCGGATACCCTTTATCAATCTGGCTGATATCGGGATTTCGCCAACGGCTTTAAACCTCATTCCCCGGCCGGTAGCAGAAAACTTTGGCATGATTCCCTTTGCTTATGATCGGGAAAAGAATGAGCTTTCTTTGGCGATGAGCGATCCGCTCAATTTGGATGCAATTAAATTTTCCGAACGCAAGTCAAACGCCAAAATTATCCCCTACATTGCTCCGCTTGAAATCATCAGGAAAGCAATTGAAGAAAGATATGCTCAGAGTCTGGCAACTGAGGTTAAGGCTGCCCTCAAGAAGACGGGCTATGAGGCTTCGGTAAAACAAAAAGCAGTTGATATTACTCAATTGGGCTCAGTTATCAGAGAGGCGCCGATTGCAAAAATTGTTGCCACTGTCTTGGAGTTTGCTATTAAGGCCAGAGCTTCCGATATTCATATCGAGCCTCAGGAAGAAAAAATTAGAGTCCGTTATCGGATTGATGGCATTTTGCATGAAAAATTAGTTTTGCCCAAAAGCCTTCATGAGGCGATTATTTCCCGGATCAAAATCCTTTCGGAAATGAAGATTGATGAAAAGAGGATCCCCCAGGACGGACGGTTCACTTTTAGGGCAAATACCCGAATGGTTGACTTGCGGGTTTCTTGTTTGCCGACTGTTCATGGAGAGAAGATTGTAATGAGGCTTTTAAAAAAGGGAGGCGGAGTTCTTGATTTGCCGGATCTGGGTTTAAGAGGCCGGGCTTTAAAGAATCTCGAAGACGCGATCTTGAGGCCTCACGGAATCATTCTGGTTTGCGGACCGACCGGATCAGGGAAAACGACGACTCTTTATTCGGTCCTTTCCCGGATTAACTCCAGCCGGGTTAACATTTTAACTTTGGAAGATCCGGTGGAGTACGAAATCCAAGGGGTAAATCAAGTTCAGGTAAATCGGGGTGCCGGTCTGACCTTTGCTTCGGGGCTGAGAAGTTTTTTGCGTCAGGACCCGAACATTATTATGGTCGGTGAAATTCGGGATGAAGAAACAACTGATTTGGCTATTCAGGCTGCTTTAACCGGTCACCTGGTTTTTTCAACTCTCCATACTCGGAATGCCTCCGGGGCTTTGCCGCGTCTTTTGGATCTCAAGGCTGAGCCTTTTTTGCTGGCTTCTTCAATTACCTGTATTGTCGGTCAGCGGGTCGGCCGACGAATTTGCGACGAGTGCAAAGAAGCTTATGAACCAACTCCGGAAGTAGTTGAAAGTATCAAAGATGTTTTGGGTAATCTTTACAAACCGGCCGACAAGATTAAACTCTATCGGGGGAAAGGCTGTCCGATTTGCAACAATACCGGCTACATGGAAAGGGTAGGGATTTTTGAGGTTCTGCCGATAACCGAGAAAGTAGGGCGGCTAATTTTGGAGAGAACTGACTCGTCGGCAATTGAGAAACAGGCGGTTGAAGAAGGAATGATTACAATGAAGGAGGACGGCTTTCTTAAGGTTCTTGAGGGCGTTTCCAGCCTGGAAGAAATTTTAAGGGTAGCCGAAACTTAATATTTTAGAAACGGAGAAAAAAAATGACAATCGAAGATTTGCTTAACCTGGCTTTTACTGAAAAGGCTTCAGATCTCCATTTGGTGGTTGATTTGCCGCCGATTTTACGAGTTAACGGGGTTATCTTAACTGTTCCCAACGAACCGTTATTGACAACAGAAAGAAACGAAGAGCTGATTTTCTCACTTTTCACCGAAGAACAAAAAGAAACTTTTCTGATTAACAAGGAAATTGATTTTTCCGTGTCTTTAAAAGATTTGGCCCGTTTTCGGGTTAATGCCTATTATGAAAAAGGCCGGCCGGCGGCTTCTTTAAGACTGATTCCTAATCAAATTATTCCCATTGATGATCTCGGCTTGCCGAAAATCAGTCATGATTTTGCCAAGTTGAAGCAGGGGTTGATTTTAGTCACCGGTCCGACCGGACACGGAAAATCAACCACTCTGGCGGCCATTATTGATGAGATTAACGAGTTAAGGAGAGAACATATTGTGACGATTGAGGATCCGATTGAATATGTCCATCATCATAAAAAATCGATTATCTCCCAGCGGGAGCTGCGATCAGATACTCATTCGTGGGAGATTGCTCTCCGGTCGGTATTAAGGGAGGATCCGAATATAGTTTTAATTGGCGAGATGAGAGATTATGAAACAATTGCCGCTGCTTTGACAATTGCCGAAACAGGTCATTTGGTCTTTGCTACCCTGCACACTAATTCAGCGGCCCAAACGGTAGACAGAATTGTTGATGTTTTCCCGCCTCACCAACAGCAACAAGTGAGAACTCAGCTGGCTTTTGTTTTGGAGGCGATTGTTTCCCAAAGACTAATCCCCTCTTTGGATGAAAGCCGGGTGGTTGCCTGTGAAATTCTTTTGGCAAATTCGGCAGTAAGAAATTCTGTCCGTGAAGGACAAACCCATTTGATCGACAACATTATCCAAACCTCGATTGAAATGGGAATGATTACTTTAGAAATGGATTTAGCCAGATTAGTTAAAACCGGCAAAATCAGCTATGAACAGGCCAAGAATTTTGCCTTAAGACCGAAAGAGCTGGTTCGTCAGGTGAGCCGGTTAAAAAAGATTTAAGACGGGACATGATCAAATTTGATTATTATGCTCGCGATCCCCAAGGTAAGCCAAAAAAGGGAATTGTCGAAGCTATTGACCGGAATCAAGCAGCCTTAATCCTCCGCAGAATGGGCTTGATTTTAATTGAGATTAAGGTGAGGAAAGAAAGCTTTTTGACAAAGATTCAGAGAGTTTTTTTAAGCCGGGTGAAAATAGATGATGTCGTCAATTTCACCCGCCAGCTGTCAACAATGATCAATGCCGGTCTGGTTATCACTGATGCCATGGTAATCCTCCGATCCCAGACAGAAAATCCCCGAATGGTTACCATTGTTGATTCGCTTCAAAAAGATATTGAGGGGGGAAAGAGTGCCTCTGAGGCGATGGCCAGGTTTCCTCAGGTTTTTGATTCGGTTTATGTATCTTTAGTCCGCTCAGGAGAGACAGCGGGTATTCTAGATAAAATTTTGAGTCGGCTGGCAGATAATTTAGAAAAAAAAAGAGATTTTCTGGGCAAGATTAAAGGAGCAATGGTTTATCCGGTTATCATTGTTACCGGCATGATTTTGGTGGCGGCGGTGATGATGATTTTTGTAATCCCCAAACTGCTTGATCTTTATCAGGAATTTGAAGCAACTTTGCCGCTGGCAACAATGGTTTTGATGTCGGTTTCTAAATTTATGGCTCGTTTCTGGTGGTTGCTTTTGATTTTGGTCGGTTCTTTAGTTTGGGGATTCAGGCTTATTTTAAAAACTGAAACAGGGCGGCTGAAAATGGATTCAATTATTTTTGCTTTGCCGGTAATCGGCAAGCTCAGGAGATCGATGATGTTGACTGAGTTTACCCGCACTTTCGGGTTATTGGTTGAGGGTGGAGTGTTGGTGGTTGAATCACTGGGTGTAGCCGAAGGAGCAATGGGAAGCCCGATTTATAAAAAAGCAGTATCTCAGGCTACGGCGGAAGTTGAAAGGGGGACTTCTCTGGCAGTTGCTCTGAGCCGAACCGAAGCTTTTCCTCCTCTCTTGTCACAAATGGTTTCAGTAGGCGAAGAAACCGGCAAGCTGGATGAAGTACTTTTAAAAATTGCTTCTTATTTTGAGCAAGAGGCCTCAGCCGCAGTTCGGAATTTAACTACAGCGATTGAACCGATTATTATGATTGTTATGGGGATCGGAGTAACTTTTTTAATCATTGCTGTGATCATGCCGATCTATAACCTGACGAGTCAGTTTTAAAAAAATTTCCACTGGGACTCGATTTTTTGACAAAAAGAACTGGATAATTTCCGGATGAAGGAAACTATTTGGAATGCAGGTTCGGATTAGGGTTGACAAACAAAGACAGGGTGTGGAATTATTAGTTAAGCTTCGATCAATAATTTTTTTTGTGAAAGTTTGAAAGGGGGTGAAAAAAATGAAAAAAACAAGCGGTTTTACGTTAATCGAAATGTTAATTGTAATTGCTGTTATCGGTATTCTGGCGGTGGCAGTTTTGTCGGCCATTAACCCGGTTGAGCAAATGAGAAAAGCGCGGGATACTCGGCGCCGGAGTGCTGCAGCCGAGCTTCTGAATGCTCTGGAAAGATATTATGCGACTCATGAGGAATATCCCGGGGATTATTCTGATGGAGTGGTAGACGGAACGCTTTGCGATGCGACCGGCAGCCAGGTCACTTCCGATTTGTTGGCGACTTTGATTGACAATGATGAGCTCAAGGCAGAATTCTCAAATCGGATTAACGATTCAAGTACCTCGATTTACGGGGCGATTGACTATACCAGCGGATCTGAACTGGCGACTGTCTGCTATGAGATTGAGTCATCGGCTAATATCGACCGATATACCGGTGAAGTTAATTTTTGCGATGGCACTGATACCGATTATGTTTGTCTGCCGGAGTAAATAGAACTTATAAAGAGAATAACGATAACCCGAACTCCGCCAAAAAAATCGGTGCGGACGATTTTTTTGGCGGATGGGTTTTGGTTCAAAAATAGCCTGCGGTTTTGATATGGCTTCAAAATTCAAAAACATCAGGAGAGGGTGCTTTCTTTTTTTTCTTTTTTTCTGTTCGGCCGCTTTTTTTATTTTTTTTCAGAGCCCGGGTTTAACCGGAGGAGATGCCGGTGATTTGGCCAGCGCTGCTTTTACACAGGGAATTCCTCATCCGCCCGGTTATCCTCTCTATACACTGATCGGCCGCTGGCTGGTCCGATTGCCGATCGGGTCAACGCCGGCCTACCGGTTGGGATTTTTGTCTTCTTTGCCGGCGGCGGCGACAGTGGCGTTGTTTTTTTGGCTGGCTCTGAAAATAGCCGATGATTGGCTGCCGGCTTTAATCGCTTCTCTTTCTCTGGCTTTTAATTATCTTTTCTGGTATCAGGCCGAAGTTCAGGAAGTTTTTATGATTCATACCTTTTTTTTATTCTTAAGTCTTTTTCTGGCCTGGCTTTGGCTGAAAAAACCAAGTTTTAAACTGGTTCTGCTTTTGGCTTTAATCGCCGGCCTTGAATTCGGCCATCATCATACCTTTGTTTTAGTTCTGCCGGCCTTGGGTTATCTTTTGTTTTCCTGTTCTAAGATAAAGAATTTGTTTAAAAAAAAACCTTTGTTAAAAGGAGGACTGGTTTTGGCCTGCCTTTCCGGGGGAATCTTTCTCTATTTAATCCTTTTTTACTCGACCGATCCCCTTTCGCCGGTTAATTGGGCCTTTGGTCAGGATCTGCCGGCCTTGGTAAGGTTGATTTTTCGGTCTAACTACGGCACTTTCTCTCCGATGAAAGGAGCCCGGTTTTCTTTTTCCGGCGGTTTTTTAGCTCTTTTGGGCCTGGCTCATTTTATTTATTTTGAGTTTACTCTGGTTGGGTTGTTTTTAATGGTGGTTGGCTTTGTCTGGTGGTGGCAAAAAAACCAAGTTTTTTTGCGCTTCAGTCTGATCTGGTTTGGTTTTACGGGAGTTTTTTTTCTCTTTTATGCCGGCTACCCGTTGTCGAATTGGTTTTCGATGGCAACTGTGGAACGGTTTTATCTTCTCTCATACCCGGTTTTTTTCTTGTGGTTGATTGGCGGCTTGGAATGGATTAAGGCAAGGATTGCCGTCTTAAAAATAAAGGCGGATTTTAAAAGAGGGTTGCTGCTTTTGTTTTTGGCCTATCCCCTATTTTTGTTTTTTCTGAACTTAAAGAAAAATGATTACCGTCACTTCTGGCAGTTTGACCGATTCGGAGAAAGGCTTCTGAACTCCTGTCCGGCGGAAGCGGTTTTTTTAAACGGGGGCGATTTGCAAACTTTTGCCAGTCTTTATGCCCAGTATGTTAAAGGAGTAAGGCCGGATTTAAAAATGATCAGTCTTTTTAACCCGGCTCGGGCGATTTTTCATCTCGAGGAACTGTCCCAATTCAGGAATTATTTTGAGGTCGGGGCTCAACCTCGGGAAGAGTTCTGGCCGGATTTCAAAACCTTTTTGAAAGAAAAGCGGTTTCCTGTCTGTTCGGCCGGAGAAATCAGTTTAGGCGAGGATTATTTAGTTTATCCCCGGGGTTTAGTTTATGTCCATGCTTTGGGTTTTGCTCCGGACATTCAGACGATTTTTGCTGATAATGAAAAACTTTGGAACGAATGGAAACCGGAAATCTTTGTAACCCGGAATTCGCTTTATGAAACCTTTTTTAATCGGCAATTGCTTGATCTTTATTATCAAAAAGCTTTTTCCCTAAGTGAATTTTTTTTCTTAAACAACGAGTTTGAAAAAACCCGGAGCTGGCTTGAGAAGGCTCTTTGGTATCAACCCAATTCCGCTTCAGTTTTAAGAACCAGTATTTTGGTGGACATTAAAACCGGTCAATGCCAGGAGGCCGAGTCAAAGATTAGCCGGTTCCGTCTTTTGTTTGAAAAGATTAAATCCTGGCCGCTGATTGAAGCGGTTTATGAAAAAGAATGTTTGGGAAAGGAAGAAAAATATCAGCAGCTTTCGCGAGATTTGGGAATGGTTGAAGCTTCAGGCTCTTCTGAGATGGCCGAGGGAGACAAGGAAGAAAAAATACACCCCTAGGATAAATCCCAAAGTGAGAAGTTGATTAAAAATCGGTCGGAAGCGGGGTTTCTTTTTCAACCAGCGAAGATTGATAAAAATAAGCAATGGTAAAAAATCGTTAGCATAGCGCGAGCCGATTTGGAAACTGCCCTCTCCCCAAAAGGAGAGAATTGATGCCAGAATGGCTAAGACGGTGATCAGGAAAGGCCAGTCTTTATGCCACCGGTGGGAATAAAAAAGGTATGGCAGAAACCAGGGCATAATAAAGATCAGACCGACACCATACCTCGAGAGTTCAAAATAAGGGAAAATGAACCTAAGCGCGGGATTGATTAGCGGTCTGGGGGGGTTGATCAAAAGATAAAGGGCGTTACTTAAAAAATAATCTTCGGGACCTTTCTCCCGGAACTTTCTTAAATCCCTGAATTCTGCATCCGGAATCCTTTGATAGCGGTAGCCAAAAGAAAGCGGATTGTCAAACCGGAAATAATTATAAGCGGAAATCAAGATCAGGCAGGTAATCAGGCTTAAGATCAAGACGGCACCCTCATTCTTAAGATGCTTGCGGGGATTTTTTAAAATTTTTAAAGCAGGAAGAAAGTAGTAAAAAATAGTGGTCGGGCGGGTGAGAACTAGGGGGATAAGCCAGAAACTGGCCCAGCGGGAATGTTTGACTTTAAAAAACCACAAAAAGGCCAAGGCTAAACCGCCGGCGATTAAACCGCTGAGATACCAGGGCCCTTTAAAAACCAGACAAGTCAAAACCGGCGAGGCGGTAATTAAAAGAAGGCTGTTTAAAAAAGCATTCCGGGGCTGAAAATGTTGAACCAGTTTAAAAAGAAAAAAAAGAGTAAAAATAAGAAAGAAACCGCTTAAGCTGATTAAATGCCGGTCTTCCCCGAACCCTAGAAAAGCCACCCCGGCGATAGCCGGAAAGGGACCCATCGGGACAAAATATTTGTCTTTATAAATAGAGTAGTCAAAGGCGTAAGTTAGGTTTTGGCTGTATTCTGATTTTACCTGAGCGGTCACGTCAAGCTTTCCTTTCAGAAAAGAACGGGAAAGGAAAAAATAGTGCTGGGTGTAAGGCGAGTCAATCGGATTTCTTAAAAAGACGATCGTGCTTAAGAAGAGAAAAATAATTCCGGCTAAAACCGGTTTGGGCAAAATTTCATTAGTTTGTTTCATAAAAGGTTTTTCCGACTGGTTTTTACCATTATCCAGGGAAAACAAAATTGCAATTCAATGTTTTTGAAATAGGGTTTAATTTGGGAGATGAACTGTTTTGGCGTCCAATGGTTAATGTGGCCCGGAGTATTGCCCAAACCGGAAACATATTTCAACCGGAGCAGGTTCAAAATCCGCCACCAGGGTTCTAAAGGAATCGAAAAAAGACAGTTTTGTTTGGTCACCCGGCTGGCTTCGGCAATTGCCCGGACGGGATTTTCAAGATGTTCGAGAACCTCACAAAGAAGAACCAGATCAAAGCGGTTGTTTTTAAAGGGAAGCTGTTCAGCATTAGCTTTTATGATCTTTGCTTGGGGATTTTTTCTTTGAGCCAGACTGACCATTTTTCCCGAGAGGTCAATTCCCCAATATCGGCCTTGGGGGTAGTTTTTCCTCATGACTTCCAGAAGGTAGCCTTCGCCACAACCGACTTCCAGCACCTCGGGTCGATTTCCGGCCGGCCGGCCTAATTTAATCAGGCTCAATAAAAAATTTTTTACAAAAATCTTTTTAAGCGGGTTTTTGGCTTCGTACTTATTTTCGAAATTCCCCTCAATCATTTTAAGGATTGGCCTAATTTATTAATCAGTTTTCGGTTTAAACCAATCAAATCGGCCAAAATTCCCATTAAAAAAGTGGAAAAGCCGGTTCCGATTAGAATTGAGGCTAAAATCAGGGATTGAATATGGCCGTTTCCTTTGCCGGCGAAATAGAAAAATAAAAATCGGCCGATTCCAAAAATTCCTGACAATATCAACACCAGGCCAAGAAGGCTCAAGTATTTGAAAGCCCGGTAGACCAAAATAGTCCGGACAATGATCGCTCCGGATGTTTTAATATGGGTCCAAATGTTTTTGATCAATCGGGAATGGCCGAATTGTCTTTTTTTAAAGGTGATCGGAATTTCAATTATGCGAAAGTCATTAAGGGCTGCGTGGATGATGCTTTCATGGGTATAGGTGTGGCCTAAGAAACAGCCAAATGAGCTAGCCAGTTCGCGGCTGAAAGCGCGAAAACCGGTGGAGGCGTCTCTGATTTTGGTTCCGGTTAGTTTTCTGATTGTCCAGCTTCCCAATAGGTTCCCCCATTTTTTGGCAATCGGCATATGTTTAAGTTTCCTGATCTGCCGGTTTCCCAGGACAAGGTCGGCCCTGTCTTTTAGAATCGGCTGAACCAGTTGGGAGATTTGGCTTTGGTTGTATTGGTTGTCGCCGTCAGTATTAACAATGATATCAGCTCCGATGGTCAAGGCTTTTGCCAGACCGTCTTCAAATGACTTCGCCAGCCCTTGGTTTTTTTTGTGAATGACAAGGTGTTTAATCCCGGCTTTTTCAGCAATAGTCCGGGTTTGATCTGTCGAACCGTCATCAATGACAACCACTTCTATCCGGCCGATTCCCTTGATCCTTTTCGGAATTGAAGCTAAAACCCGGCCCAGACTGGAAGCTTCATTCAAACAAGGAATCATCACTGCTAATTTTTTATTTTTTTCGGCCGACGCTTTGGGTTTTTTAAACAAAGATTGATTTCTAATTGGTTTTGACATCAGAGTAAGTTTAGCTAATAATAGAAAAAAAGGCAAAAAATGCTATTTTGTTCAGGAGTGGTTTTTCTTTTTGGTTTGATAATCGGCAGTTTTTTAAATGTGGTTGTTTGTCGCCTTAATAATTTTGATCAGGCGCCGGCTCGGAAAAATACGCCGATTGAGGGCCGTTTTTTGCTTGGAGGCCGTTCTTTCTGCCCTCGCTGCCGTCATCAATTAAGCTGGTTTGACAATCTTCCCTTAATTTCATTTTTTTTATTAAAAGGCCGTTGCCGTTACTGCCGGCAGCCAATAAGTTGGCAGTATCCTCTGGTTGAATTGACCGCGGCAGTGATTTCGGTAGCTGTTCTCTGGTGGCAGAATCTTTATTTTCAGCTTCTTATCTGCCAATTCGCCGAGGCGGTTAAGCCGGCCATTTGTTTGGAAAGAATGATTTTTTTTGTTTACACGCTCTTTATTTTTTATTGCTTAATTGCCATTTTTGCTTCCGACTTTGTTTATCAGACTATTCCTGATCAAATTTCCTATCCGGCAATTTTGATATCGATATTTTATCGTTTATTAAGGCCATCTTTCCGAATTTTTCTGGTTTCAGGATTGGGAGGTGCCTGGCTGTTTTTTTTGATGCATTGGCTGACTAAGGGAAAGGGAATGGCAATTGGCGATGTTAAGCTGGCCTTGCTTTTGGGGTTATTTTTAGGCTGGCCCGGGGTTGGTTTTTGTCTCTATCTGGCTTTTTTAACCGGAGGCCTGTTCGGATTGATTCTGATCTTAACCGGCCGAAAAAAATTTGGCCAGGTGGTTGCCTTCGGGCCTTTTCTGGTTTTGGCGGCAGCCTCGGTTTTTTTTGCTCAAGATTATTTGATATTATTTTATCATCGGCTGATCGGTTTATCATGAAACGGCTTAAGAGGGAAATTCTTAATGCGGCGGAAAAAAGGGTAATTTTATTTACTCTCCTTTTGCTCGGAGTTTTGATCTGGCTTAGTCTTCAGTCCAGCTGGCGGTTGCAAAGAGAGATTTCCCGAAAAGGAGCTTTGGGGAGGATTGAATCAGCTCTAAAGAATTATTGGCGGGTTAAAAAACAATACCCGCCCAATTCAGCTGAAAATGAACTTTTGGCTTGCGGCGCGGAAAAAAATCTGGCTTGCGGCGGCGGACAGAAATGGGAAGATGAAAATTACCTTTATTTGGATTCTTTCCCCGATGACCCTCTTTTTTCCAGCGGGGCTGATTGGCCTAATTTTGGCTACCGGACTAATCAGGATCAATCTTTTTTTTGGCTTTGGGTTTTTTTGGAAAATGAAGCTGATCCTGATCTTGCCTCATCTTGGCAAAACTGCCCCGGTTTGTGGGAAAAAAATCAGTATGTTATTTGCGGCGGGAATAACTTTTAAGAAGGATTTGCAAAAGCAATAAAGTCTGTTATAGTGTTAGTTGGGAATGATGAAAAAAACTGCCGGGTTTACGATGATTGAGCTGATGGCCTCAATGGCAATTTTGGCGGTCCTGATTGGTTTCTCCCTTACCTTGCTTAATCCCCGCGGCCAGTTGGCGAAGGCAAGAGATGTTCAGCGGAAAGCTGATCTTGATCAGTACTCTATTGCTTTGGAGGCCTATGCAACGGCTAATAACAGTCTTTATACCCGGCGAAACGGCCGGCAAACTGCCAGCTCTTATCCCTGCGATGTTCTCAATCCGATTTTTCTGGCTAATTGTCCCAGTGATCCCGGCCATAATCCGGGAACTGCTCCTAATGACGATTACCGCTATCGAACTGATAATCCCCCTGGTTGCGGCGATCCAGGTGAGCCTTGTGCAACTCAATATGTTCTCTGGACTTATTTGGAAACGGGTGGTGTTTGGGAAATATGTTCGGATGGCCGCCGGGGAAAGCTTGAAATCAACCCCCCGGCATTGCCTTCAGATAGCGGTGGTAATTGTGAGGTGCCCTGATGAAGAAAAAAATCAGCCCAAAGGGCTTTACTCTGGTTGAGCTTTTAATTGCGATTAGCATTCTGGTGATTTTAATGGGAGTGGGACTGGTTTCATTGCGAGGATCGCAGGCCGTTGCCCGGGATGCTCATCGAAAGGCCGAGCTGGGAGAAATCCGGAGCGCTCTTGAGCTTTATCGAAGTGATAATGATGCTTATGTGGTCGGAACTGATTATGCGGAGACGGTCTTGGATCCTTTGACGGTTGATGGTTATTTGGAATCAATTCCGCTTGATCCCCGGCACAGTGTTTACCGCTATCGGTATAGCAGCGACGGCTTGATCTATGTTCTTTGCGCTTACTTGGAAACAGGCGGTGAGCCAGCTGATTGGTGCGGTGGAGATTGTGGTGATGAGCCTTGCAATTACCGAGTTGAAAATCCTTAAAAATGCCCAAAGGTCGTTCGGTTTCTCCTGGTTTTACTCTGATTGAGTTTTTGATAGTGACGGCAGTGTTCGGAATAATTTTCTCAATCAGTCTGGTAAATTATCAAAAAATTAATCGGCGGCAGGTTTTTCGGCAGACACTTAATGATGTGCTTGAAGATTTGCGCCTGGCTCAGGACAAAGCAATTTCCGGAGAGAAACCGCCGGGTTGTTCAGAAGATGGCCGGAGACTGGACGGATATGAATTTTTTTTTGAAGACAATCGTTATGCCTATCAGATTAAGGCTATCTGCGAGGATATAGATTACGGAGCGATTAAATACGGCTCTTTGAAGGGAGAAACATATAAAACAGACGGTCCGGATTCGATAATTTTTCGAATTCTAGGCCGAGGTGTTGATCTGGGCGGGTTTTTTGCTGACTCTGGTTGGGTAGATTATCAAACCAGATCGCTTGATTTTGTTGTTTATAATTCTGACCTTAAAAGCCAAATAATGATTAGTGATTCCGGTGAAATCTATCTTAGTTCTGATCCTTGCATTCCTTATGATCAGGATTGCAGCGGTGGCCAGGTGTGCTGTTTGCCGAATAGTTGTCAATCAGTAGGGGGAAGCCGATTATGTCGATTATGAGGATAAACAGCCGGCTAAAAAATCCTGCCGGCCAGGGCTTAATCGAAATGGTGGTGGTGGTGGGAATGCTGAGTATCTTTATTGTCGGCCTAATCAAGGCTTTGACGATCTCTCTCAAGAATACCCAGTTTGCCAAAGAGAGAAGTATGTCTGAAAATTATGCCCGCCAGGCAGCCGAATGGCTTGTTTTCCAAAGGGATGATGATTGGAACAATCTTCAAAGCCGGACGGGGATGATTTTTTGTCTGAATGATCTTTCTGACTGGCCTTTGCTGGCCGGCAGTTGCGGCGAGTCTGATTTTATAAGCGGGACGGTTTATCAAAGAGAGGTTGCCTTGAATGAGATTGTTTTTAACCAGGAAATTGAAAGCATTGTTACTGTTTCCTGGGCTTCGCCTCGAGGAGGAGAAGAGTTTGAGCTGAAGCTTAATTTGACTAAGTGGCGATAATGACCAAAAAAACAAAGGGTTTTACTCTGCTTGAAACCTTGGTTTCCCTGGGCGCTTTAGGGATAGTTTTGACAGTGACGATTTCCGCTTTTTTAACCGTGATGACTAAATCCGCCAAAGTGAGAGTGGTGAAAGCAGTTGAAAGTGACGGTAAATATGCTTTGAGAGTGATGGAACAGATGGTTAAAGGAGCGATCAGCATTTTGCCCAATTCTGTCGGTCAGACGTGTGTCTCCGGAATGGATTATCTCAAAATTGAAAATTTAGACGGCGGAATAACAGAATTTGCTTGTTTAAACGAGGGAACGGTTGATGGTTTTATTGCTTCCAGCTCGGGCTCAATTGATAAAAGACTCACTTCTCCGGGAGTTAAGCTGGATGTTTGCAGTTTTGATTGCCAATCTGGAAGATTTGACCAGCCGGACCGGGTAACCATCTCCTTTGGTTTAAGCCAGCGCCAAGCGACGGCGAGGGTAGAAGAACAAGCTGATCTTAATTTTGAAACTTCCGTTACTTTGAGAAATTATTAAACGATTGGACGGCTGATCCTGTTAAGAGGGGGTGTTTGGAGCAAGAAGCGGCGGCTTTTTTATAGTTGACTTTGGTTTGTTTTCTTGCCACAATGAGAAAGGAAATGTCTAACAAACTGCCATCAGGAGCTTCGGCCATTATAGTTTTGGGGGTAGTCGCGGTGCTGGTCAGTATCGTTGTTCCGCTGCTTTCCCAGACGGTAGTGGATGTCAGAATCACCAAGCAACAGGAAGAGCAGGCGCGGGCTTTTTCAGTGGCAGAGACGGGGCTGGAGAGAGCTTTGGTGGGGGGAGCTTTGCCGACCGGAACAGTGGATAATATTCACTATGAAGTCACGGAACTGGGTCGGGGTGATGCGAGCAATTACGTTTATCCCCGTTCAGTGGAAAAAGAAATGCCGATTACCATTTGGCTGGCTGAGCATGAGGGGAGCGTTTTTGACTCCGAGGCAGATTTAATCATGAATCCCGGTCCTGCCGAGCGTTATAACGCCGGAGTGATTGATTTTTATTGGGGAAATCCCGGAACTTCAGAGGCCAGCGATCAGACGCCGGCTCTGGAAGCAACGCTTTATTATTATCTTATCAACCCGGGTCCGGCGCCGGACTACTATCAGGTTAAAAGATATGCGTTTGATCCTTATGGCAACCGGAGATTGTCCAATTCTTTTACCGAACCCGACGACATTGACGGAGGGAACACGATTGATTCTCAGGAATTTCAATTTTACCATCACGTTTCCGATCTTCCTTGTGTTGGCCAGAATCGCTGTTATGCTTTACGTCTCAGGCTTTTGTATAATGACAACCAGGCGCATATGGTTGGCCTCAGCGGTTCCGGTAATATTCCCCGTCAGGGAGTTTGTAAAGAATCGGTAGCCACAGTTTTAACTTCTCAAGTTACCAGTCGCCTGCAGCGCTGTGTCTTTTACCGGGATTTTCCTTCGCTTTTTGATTTTGTTTTATACACCGGCGGTGATTTGACTAAAGCCGGATTATGACCTGCCTATGGACTTTTTTGGTTTAGATATCGGTTCGCACAATCTTAAACTGGTTCAGTTAAAGAAGCAGAAGGACAAGTTTAAGGTAGTTGCTTTGGGTTTGGCGCCGACTCCTAAAAGCCTGGAATCAGAAGCGGAATCGGATTTAGTGGGTGTTGCTGAAGGAATAAAAAGATTGATTACGGCAACAAAGGTTTCTTGTCAGTATGTTGTTTCCGCTCTTCCCGAAGACAAGGTTTTTACCCGTGTGGTTGAATTTCCGCAAATGAAGGAAAAAGAATTAGAATCGGCTCTCAAATGGGAAGCAGAACAGTATGTCCCCATTCCCCTATCGGAGGCGGTAATCGATTATCAGATAATTACGGAAACAGGCAAATCAAAAACCGGCCAGACAAGCGATAAGCTGGAAGCATTTTTAGTGGCTGCTCCGAAAAGTTTAGTTAATAAATATGTTCGGGTGATGAATCTGGCTGGTTTGAAGCTGGTTAGCCTTGAAACGGAAATGGTGTCTCTTTCAAGGAGTTTGGTAATGCCCAGCTCAGTGCCGACAATGATCATAGATTTGGGAGCCCGGGCAACCGATATCGCCTTGGTGGTCAATGAACAGATTGTTTTAACCCGTTCACTCTCAAATGCCGGCGAGACAATTACACGAGCCCTGGTAAATGCTTTAGGGTTAAAAGCGAATCAGGCCGAAGAGTATAAGAAGGCTTACGGCGTTGACGAGAGCAAGCTTGAGGGCAAGATCCGGCAAGCAGTCGGGCCTGTTTTAGATGTGGTTATCAGCGAAATAGAAAAAACGATTACCTTTTACAAAACCAGAAGCAAGCCGCTTCCGGTGGAAAGAGTGATGCTGACCGGCGGAACGGCCCATCTTCCCCAAATTGTTCATCTCTTTGCCGAGAGGCTGGGAATTGAGGTTGAAGTCGGCAATCCTTTTCAAAGAATTTTAGAAGCGCAGGAAGTTTTGACTAAATTAGGGAAAAACAATACGCCGATGTATTCAATCGCATTTGGTTTGGCAATGAAGAATCTTTGAAAAGGGATCATGAAAAAAGAAATAAATCTTCTTAAGTCAAAGCAGGAAAAAGAAAGCGATTCAGGACTTATCCCTCTGGTAAAATCTTTAAGTTTGGTCCTGATTTTGGTTTATGTCTTATCTTTGATCGGAATTTATTCCTTTGGTTTTTATGTTTCCCAAAAAGAAAAGGAAATTCTTATCGAGATTGACCAAAAGGAAAGACAAATCAAAAAAGCGGCTCGACTTGAATCTCTGCAATTAACGGTTAAAAGCCGGCTTAATGCTTTGGCCTGGGTATTTGGAAAAGAAAAAAAAGCCGTTGGTTTGGTTGAAGCCTGGCGGCGGCTAGGTAATGTTGCTGCAGATAAAGTGACCCTGGCTTCAGTTGTAATTGACAACTTCGGCGAGACTGTTTCTTTGCGGGGATCGGCAGAGAGAATGATTGATTTAATCGATTTTTTTCAGAGGGTGAAAGAAAGCAGTGGTGAGAAAGATGGGTTTAACGATTTGTTATTAACCAGTCTGACTAAGGGTAACGAAGGTTATAAATTTAATCTTGAATTAAAAGTTTCTTCCTGAAAAATGAATATTAAAAAATACAACTTAAATGATTTGAAGTATTTTATTTTCCCTCTTCTGGTGCTCGGCTTGATGGCAGTTTCGTTTTTTTTGCTGCTCTGGCCTAAGGTTATTCAGATAAAGGAAGCTCGCAGCATTATTAAAAACCAGGAAACCAAGTTGGGAAGGCTGACCGAAAAGTTAGCTTCGCTGAAGGGTTTAAACGAAACGGAATTAACTGACCGTTCGGAGTTGGTTTTACGGGCGCTGCCGGAGAGTAAGCAACCGATGTTGGCAATGAGTGTTTTAAGGCATATTTCTCAGGAAACCGGAATAGAGGTTAAAAAGATTGATGTCAGACCGGGAGAATTAGCTACTTTGTCAGCAAAGGTTAAGAATCAAGTCCCCTCTTTGGATTTCTCGGTCAAGGTTACCGGTTTGGAAAATCAAATCGGAGATTTTATGGAAAAATTATCAAAATCTTTGCCTCTTCTTAGAGCGGAAAAGATTTCTTTAAGTTTCGGCCCGCAGTCTTTGGAATTAACTATGGATATTGCTTCTTATTATTCTTTTCTGCCGGTTTCATTGGGTAAAATTGATACTTTGCCGGGGATATTGAGTCAGGATGAAAAAGAAGCTTATAAAAAGCTAGAAAACTTCTCTTTTCCGAGTACTTTCTCTGAAGAGTGGCTACCGGCTTTGGATGCCGGAAGACCCAATCCCTTCATCTGACCGGAGATTGATTGTCCGGTTCGACCAGATCCAAAAACACTCTTTGGTTAATCAGAATTCCTTTTAAGTGAAGCAGATTTTTGATTGCTTTGATTGTCCGCCCTTCTTTGCCGATAATTTTGCCGATATCGGCGGGATTGACTTGGAGAGATAAATTTAAGCTTCCGTCAAATTCTTTTTCTTCAATGGCAATCTCTTCCGGGTAATCGACGATGCTTTCTGCCAGATATTGAAGCAGGGTTTTCATTAATTTCCTTTTTTTATTTTGGCCAGATTGGCGACAGTTGCGCTGGGTTGTGCTCCTTTTTCCAACCAGTTAAGATAGGATTTTTGATCCAATTTGACTTGAGGAGGGTGAAGACTGGGATTGTAAAACCCGAGGACCTCAAGGTATTTTCCGCTCCTTTTTTCCCGCGAATCAACCGCTACAATCCGGTAGGTCGGTTGATGTTTTTTTCCAAATCGAGCCAATCTTATTTTAACCATTTTCCTCCTTTGCTTTCTTGAGTGCTTTAGCAGCCGCTTTTTCTTCAGCTTCTAGTTTACTTTTGCCTTTGCCTTTTGCCCAGAGTTTTTCTCCGGCCCATAGACCGACTGTGAAGATCTTATCATGATCCGGTCCTTGTTCGTCAAGAACCGTATATTGCGGAGTAATTTTTTCTTTGGCCTGAATTAGTTCCTGAAAAAGACTTTTGAAATCTTTGAATCTTTGGCTTTTAATAATTTCTTCAAGTTTGGGCTGAAGAACAATTAAGAGAAATTTTTCAACCGGTTCCAGACCCTGATCCAGAAACATAGCTCCAATTAAAGACTCAAAGCAATTGGCCAGAAGAGTAGGATTTTTCCGGCCACCAAGTTCTTCTTCGCCGCGGCTTAAAAGCAGAAGATCGCCCAGATTAAGGTCTTCGGCCAGGGTGGCAAGGGTAGATGTTCTGACCAGCCAGGAGCGGATATTGGTCAATTTTCCTTCAGAGTAAGAGGGTAATCGTTTAAAAAGAAAGAGAGAAGAAACAAATTCCAGAATTGAGTCACCCAGAAATTCAAGCCTTTCATTTGAATTCAATTTCTGCTTTGGGGATTCGTTAAGATAAGAGCGGTGTATCAGCGCTTCTTCAAGGAGAGTTTTATTTTTGAACCGGATACCGATTTTTTTCTCGAGGCTTTCAATCTTTTCCATTTTCTCCATTTTTTCCTTTTTTCTTCAGAATGGCTCCTAAAACTCCATTAATAAAAGCCGGGGTGCTTTCTCCGCCGTATTTTTTACCCAGTTCGACCGCCTCATCAATGATCGCTTTTGGCGGTTCTTTTGGGTTGATGGCAAGCTCATAAGTAGCCAATCTGAGAATGGCTAAGTCAATTTTATTAATTTGCTCAAGTGGCCACTCGGGGGCCGTTTTTTTAATAATTTTATCGATTTTTTTCTGAGCGGCTAAAATCGCGATTACCAGTTTGTTTTTCGGTTTGACCTGAGAAAAGCTGGAAGCAAACAGGGCTTTAACCGCTTTTTTTCTTCTGATGTGCCTCGGATCGAGTGCTGTTTTCATCTGTTTTCTTTTTGTAAAAGCCGCATTTGGGACAAGCCTGATGAGGCTTTCTGAGTTCATGACAGTTGGGGCAGGCAACCAGATTAACCACTTTCAGGCTGATAGCTGCCCGGCGCTGCCCTTTTCTGCCGGTTGAGGCTCTTCTTTTGGGGAGAGGGGTCACCTTTGCTCCTTTTAATATTTAATTATTAGTTTGGTTCAATGTTCCCTATTGTATCGGCTTCCAGCCTCTTTTTCAAGGGGGGATATTGATTGAGCCGATCCAGTATTTTTTGGGCCTCTTTTTGGGTTTCCTTAACTAGTTCAAAATCAGCTAGAGAGGCAATTTTAAATTTTAAAAAGCCGTGCTGTTTAATGCCGTAAATTTCTCCCGGGCCTCTTGATTTCAGATCAATTTCAGCCAACTTGGATCCGGTCAGGTTTTTTTCCATTGATTTTAAGCGGCCGATTGCTTCCGGATTGGCTTGGGCGGCAAAGAGAAGGCAATAAGATTGTTTTTTGCCGCGGCCGACGCGGCCTCTGAGCTGGTGAAGCTGAGCCAAGCCGAAACGGTCCGCGGCCTCGATAGTCATAATGGTGGCGTTTTCAATATCAATTCCCACCTCAACAACCGGAGTGGAAACTAAGATGTCAATTTTACCGGCCTTGAATTTATTCAACACAAGGTCTTTTTCTTTGGTTTTCATCCGGCCGTGTAAGAGTCCCAGAGAGAGTCGGGGAAAGACGGTTTTTTTCAGCCTTAAAAATTCGGTTTTGACAGCCTTGACTGAGGTCAAAGTTTCAAAGGCCGATTCTTCAATCAAGGGGCAGATAATAAAAGCCTGATCGCCTTTTTGAATTCTTTGGCGGATCCAGTCGTAAGCGGCGGTTCTTTTTTTGTCAGGCACGACCCAGGTCTTAATTTTTTTTCTGCCGGGCGGCAGTTCGTCGATAAGAGAAAGGTCCAGGTCCTGATAAAGAGTTAAAGCGACGGTTCTGGGAATGGGAGTGGCGGTCATAGTGAGAAAATGCGGAGCTTTGTTTTTCCGGCCTGCCTTGGCAATTAATTTGGCTCTTTGTTCAACTCCAAAGCGGTGTTGTTCGTCAATGATTATCAAGCTGAGCTTCCTGAATTCGGCTTTTCGGTAAATTAAGGCATGAGTGCCGATAATCAGATCCCAACCCGATTGATTTTTTTTATTGGTGCCGGTCAGCAAAGCGGTTTTGATTCCCAGCGGCTTCAAAAGCTTTTTCAAAGTCTGATAATGCTGATTGGCGAGGATTTCAGTTGGTGCCATAAGAGCAATGTGAGTTTGAGCCAGAAAAGCGGCATAAATGGCGACTGCGGCCACAATAGTCTTGCCGCTGCCGACATCGCCCTGAAGCAGCCGATTCATTGGTTTGGCGCCGGTTAGATCAGCCAGGATTTCCTGAGCCGCTTTTTTTTGGGCGGATGTCAATTCAAAAGGAAGCGACTGAATAAAGGCGGTTATTTTTTTTGAGTCAAATTTAAAAGGAAAAGATGTTTTCTTGGTTTGCCAGGTTTTTTTTCTTCGGAGCGCTTCCAGATGGGTCAGAAGCAATTCTTCAAAGGCAAATCTTTTTCTGGCCGATTCTGCTTCAGCCTGATTTTGGGGTAAGTGAATTTGCCTGAGGGCTTTTTTAAAAGGAGGAAATTGTTTTTTAGAAAGCAAAAATCGAGGCAGAAATTCGTCCAGTTCAACCGCTGATTTTAAAATCAGCGGAGCGATTTTTGAACGGAGCCATTTGGATGAAACGCCGTAAGTTTCCGGATAAATCGGCACTAATCGTCCGGTGTGGATCGGGAGAGAGGCGGTAACGATTTCGTATTCGGGAGTGATCAGGCTTTTTTGCCGGCCGAACCATTCAGCTTTGCCGGACAAACTGAGTTCGGTTCCGGTTTTGAGGATTCTGGTCAAGAAAGGCTGATTAAACCAAACCACCTCAATTTGGCCGGTTTTATCAGCGACCACCGCTTTTTGGATTTTTTTGCCGTTTCTGGTGAAGTAGTTTCTGATAGATAGGAGCCGGCCTTTAATTGTCAGGGGTTTGCCTATCGGTATCCAGGCAATTGGCAAGGTGAGAGAGTAATCCTCATAGCGATGAGGAAAGTGGTATAAAAGGTCTTTTAAATTTTTGATTTCTATTTTTTCCAGTCTTTTGGCATAAATTGCCCCGACCATAAAGAGTTTGGAAACGGGGGTATTGAGATCCATGGTTTTAATTTATCATCAGCAATTTATTTAGCCGGCGCCAAGGTGAATGCTTTGAGCTTTTTGAATTGGGAATGGAATCAATGCCCGAGGAAAATGAGACTGACGCTGCTATGCAATAAATCGACTTTTTATAACAGTCCGGGTTCATTTGATTCCGAACCGAGACCTGTTCTTCTGGTGGTTTGTCACTTGACAGGGGCGGCCAGCGATTCGGGATTGTTATTCTTGTCAAACTTATATTGATCATATCCTTATCTGAGGAGTGAATAAAGTACCGGGAGAAGCGAAGTCAAAATCAAGGCTAACGTGGCTACCACGATAATCCCCGTCCAAATTTTTTTGTTTTTTTTTGAAAGCATCATTTTTTTACTCCTTTATCACCGATATATCGTTTTTAATAGGGGGCATTTTTAGGGAGGGGAATTCGTCCCCCTCTGGCAATGTGGGTGGCGATTTTTAAGCCGATCTGTTTAGCAAAATCTTTAAGCTCTTCTCTTAAAGCCTGACGGTCCATTTTTTTAAAAACAGCTTCTAAATTTTTATGTTCTAGTTGTCTTTTGAGATTTAATCTTGAGGTCGTGGCGGTGCTGATGTTGAGTGAGTCAGCGATTTCCTGAGCACTGGTGCCATTTTCTAGGAAATAAAGCACAAGTAGTCTTTTGGCCAACATGACCCTTTCTGTTTTAGAGAGGAGGCCGTTTAAAAATAGGGTCAATTCCCCTTCTCCTTTTAGGCGAGAGATGATTTTAGTAAATTTTTTTTGGATTTCCTTTTCTATTTCAGCGTCGAGTTTCTTTTGAGATACGTGGGGCATAAAACATATATTGATATATGTTAATTGGTTAAATTTGGCTTTATGGATTCTGGATGATTTTTATTTTTTTAAAGCGGCGCTTGCCAACCCTGACTACTTGATTGTTGTCTATCCTAAGTTTTAGGTTGGGGTTGGTGATCTTTTTACTTTCAATTTCAACCGCGTTTTGCTTGATCAGTCTTTTGGCTTCACTCCGAGAGGGAGCTAGTTTGCTGGTGATGAGAAAATCAATAATCCCCCACCGGGCTTGAGAAGTTTTAAAGATTGGCATTTTTTTTGGATTTTTATTTTTTTGGAAAACCTGCTCAAATTCTTTTAAGGCGGCCGCGGCGGCTTTTTCGCCGTGGTACATTTTAACAATTTCAAAAGCCAGTCTTTTTTTAAGATTCATCGGTTGGACTTGGCCGGATTGGAGGTTTTTTTCTAGTTGTTTAATTTCTGTCAGGGGCAAGTCGGTTACGAGCTTAAAGTATTCAAAGATCATCTCGTCAATGATTCTCATTGCTTGGCCGAACTTGTCTTGGGGACTGGCCAGTAGATTAATAGTATTCCCTGAGGTTTTGCTCATGGTTTTGCCGTCTGATCCGGAGAGCATCTTCATGGTCATGACATATTTTTCTTTGTCCCGAAATTTTTTCTGCAGTTCCCGGCCGATTAACATGTTAAACATTTGGTCGGTGCCGCCGATTTCCAGATCAACGTCCATGACGACCGAATCATAACCCTGAAGCAGGGGGTACATGGTTTCGTGGTACCAGACAGTGTCACCGGCCCTGATCCGGCGGGTGAAGCTGTCTCTTTTAAAGAGCTGAACGGCAGAAATTTTGGAGCCAATTTTAATAATATCTTTTAGGGTCAACTTGGTTAACCAGTCGGCATTAGATCTAAATTTGATGTATTTAAGGTCGATAACGGGCCTGATTTGATCTTTCCAAGTTTGGACGTTTTTTTTGACCTCGGCTTCGGTGATTAATTTCCGGCCGCTCTCTCTTTCCGAGGGATCACCCACCAAGACCGTGCCAGTGCCGAAAAGGAAGATTGCTTCATGGCCTAAGCGGCCGAAGGCTTCGAGGATCCTTAATGGGATCAGGTGGCCAAGGTGGAGATTAACCGCAGTAGGATCAATCCCCAGGTAAAGCCGGATCTTTTTCCCGGACCGCAAGACCTTTTCCAGGGACTTTTTAGAGGGGTAAATGGTAGCTACTCTTCTGGTTAAAACCTCGTTAATTTTGTCCATTTTGTCTCCTTTGATCATTTTAGCATCAATTTTTCTCTTTAGCTAGATTTTGCCTGAGACGTAATGCTTTAGACTTTGGAGGGAAAATAATCGTGGTCACTCCTGCGAGGTGTCCGAATGGGTTTCTCGAAGGTGGGACGAATGAGGGCCGATTGTTAAGAAGTGTGAATTGGGCTCGGGCTATTGATTTTATGCTGAGGTGTCAAAAGGAACTTTTAGGCCTTGCTGCATTGCCTTATCGACGATGATTTCGGAGGCTTTGGCGAGTGTATTCAGCGACAGAACGCCAAGGCAGGCGGCAACTACAAGGTCTACACCGCCGTGGCCCAAAATTGCGCCAGGTTCTGTGAGAAATTCATTTGATTGAGCATAGTCAATTGCTGTCTTACTAACAATTTTCGCACAACGAATGCCAACAGCCAAAACCCCTCTTTGCAATGCGGCGTGAAGAGTATCGGGATCAGTTAGTATTTGCAGGCCAACTCCTGGCTCTTTTTCTTTCATTCTGCTCGGATTTTACCCTATAGTGGTGGAGTTGTCAAGAAAGAAGCGAAGTTTTTCCTGCGAGGTGTCTTTATATTGCACCTCGGAGGAGTCAGGTGTATCGTCCCGCCATTGGCGGGATTTCGTCCTGTCACCATCCAGGGAGAAATTTCGCTTTCGCCTGCCCCGGGGTGTTTTTGGGTTGTTTTTTGTTCTATCGGGAAGATAAACAGAATCACGCACTTCGAAGGAGTGATTCTGCTGGGTGTTGGTCTTAAGAAGGAGATGTGCTACAATTTTTTTTAAAATACGATGGCTAATTGGAAAAGGGCTTGGAAGAAAAGAATCAGAAAGTTAAAAAAGAAGGTTGGTCCGGGGCAGTCTTTTAAAAAAGCCCGACTGGTTTTCAGACCGTCAAAATTTTTTGCCCGTCTGGCAGTATTGGGTTTTTTGTCTGTTTTACTGGCAATTTTGGCTGTTGGCCTGGTTTTTGCCTGGTATGCGAAGGATTTGCCCAGCCCGGATAAAATTGTCCGGCGGGAAGGCTTTTCCACTAAGATTTTCGATCGTCATAATCAGCTTCTCTACGAAATTTTTGCTGATCAAAAAAGAGTTCCGGTTAAGTTCGAACAGGTGCCTCTTGCTCTCCAGCAGGCAACAATTGCGATTGAAGATAAGAATTTTTACCAGCATCAGGGTTTTGATCCTTTAGGGATGATCAGAGCAGCTTATAAGATTATTGTTTACCGCCGGCTCCAGGGCGGTTCGACTCTGACTCAACAGTTGGTTAAAAATGTTTTGCTGACTCAAAAAAGAGTTCTTTCCCGCAAAATTAAAGAGTTTATTCTTGCGATTCAAATTGAAAGCCGTTACAGCAAAGATGAAATTTTGACAATGTATCTTAACGAAGCTCCTTATGGCGGAACAGCCTGGGGAGTGGAGGCTGCTTCTCAAACCTATTTTGGAAAAAACACAACCGATCTGAATCTGGTTGAGTCGGCTATTTTGGCCGGTTTGCCTCAACGGCCTAGTTATTATTCTCCTTTTTCCTCGGAGCCTCAGGCGTATTTGGGCCGGACTAGAGTAGTTTTGAAAAGAATGCGCGAGGATGGCTATTTGAGCAAGCAGCAAGAGCAGGATGCTCTGGCAGAATTAGAAAAAATAAGATTCGTCAAAGAAAAGACTGATCTTAAAGCACCGCATTTTGTAATGTATGTCAAGAGTCAGCTTGAGGAAAGATATGGCCAAAGAATGGTTGAGCAGGGAGGGTTGCGGGTTCAAACTACTCTTGATTTGGAACTTCAGGAAAAAGCTCAAGAGATTATTGCTGAGGAGATCGGTAAAGTTGAATTTTTAAATATCACCAACGGGGCGGCGGTAGTTATGAATCCTCAAAGCGGAGAGATTTTGGCAATGGTCGGTTCCAAGGATTATTTTGATCCTGATTATGACGGTAAAGTGAATGTTACTCTGGCTTTACGCCAGCCGGGTTCGGCGATAAAGCCGGTGACTTATGTCACCGCTTTTAAAAAGAATTACACTGCCTCGACTTTATTAATGGATGCGAAAACAATTTTCCCGATTGGATTTGGCCAGCCTGATTATGAACCGGAAAATTATGACGGTAAATTCCGCGGGCCGGTCCAGATAAGATTTGCCCTGGGCAGTTCGCTTAATGTCCCGGCAGTAAAAATGCTGGCAATGGTAGGAATCAAGCCGATGCTGGCTACGGCCGCAGAATTGGGCTTGTCCACTTTAGAACCAAACCCGGAAAACCTGAGCCGCTTGGGATTGGCGGTTACTCTTGGAGGCGGCGAGGTCAGATTATTGGATTTGGCTGAAGCCTACTCGTCTTTTGCTAACGGAGGTTTAAAAGTTGAGCCGCTGGCGATTCTCGAGGTGGCGGATCAGGAAGGGAAAATACTGGAAAAAAATCAACCACGGACCCGGCAACGGGTCTTATCTGAATCGGAAGCTTTCTTAATTAATCATATCCTAGCTGATAATCAAGCTCGATCTTTGACTTTTTCTTCTAACAGCGCTCTTAATATAACTGATCGTCAGGTGGCGGTTAAGACCGGAACAACTAATGACAAGCGAGATAATTGGACTATCGGCTGGACACCCGAATTGCTGGTCGGGGTTTGGGTAGGTAATAACGATAATTCGCAGATGAAAAAGGTGGCTTCCGGGGTATCGGGAGCGGCACCGATTTGGCGGCAGATCATTCTTCTTGGTCTTGAGGAGAAACCGGCGACAACTTTTAAGATTCCCGAAGGGATAATTTCGGCTGAAATTGACGCTGTTTCCGGATATCGGGCTCACGACGGGTATCCGGGGCGTTTGGAGTATTTCATTAAGGGAACTGAACCGGTCGGCGAGGACCCGGTTCATGCTAAATTGAAGCTTTGCCGGGGTCAGAACAAGCTGGCTACTATTGTCGATGTTGCCCGGGGACACTATGAGGAAAAAGAGTTCTTTGTTTTTACCGAAAGCGATCCGGTTTCCAGCGATGGGATAAACCGCTGGCAGGCCGGGATTGATCAATGGCTGGCAGGCCAATCTGACGAACGGTACTATCCGCCTAAAGAATATTGTCAGCAAGAAGGAGATATTGAAATCAATCTGATTACTCCGGCTGATCGGATTCAAATCAATAGCAACGAAATTGAAATCAAAGCTCGGGCAATTTCGATTAAGAGAATTAATCAGATTGAAGTTTTTATTAATGGCAGCTTAAGAGAATCTTTCAAGGGCGATCGGTTTGATAAGATTTTTACTCTCGCCGATGATACTTACGTCATTAAAGTTGAAGCCGAGGATGAAGATGGCCGCCGGGGATCAAAGGATGTCCGGATTGGTGTTAACCGCCCGTGGGATTGGCAGCCTTCGCCGACACCGGAACCGACTCCCCTGCCGACAGCAACGCCGACTTTGGTGCCGTCACCGACCCCCGGTTCCCTTCCGACTTCTTTGCCGACGCCTTAATTTTTTTGCGGATGCTTTTTCCCGTTCCGGATGATAATTTCCCTTTAATCTGGCCTTAAATTTTTCTTGAACTTTCCGGATAACCTCATTTCTGATCCGGCTGACTTCTTTGGCGGTCAAAGTTTTTTTGTGACTTTGATAGACGATTCTAAAGCTAAAGGAATTTTTAAAAGAATTGATCAGTTGAACGCTTTTAATAATTGAACTAATGTCTTTAATTAATTGGATTAGGTTGCCAATTGGAGTTTTGGAGGGAACGGCAAAGGTTAGGTCTTCAACGATCGGCGGGTAAATAGGAATTGGCTGAAAAGATTTTGTCCAGCTTGAGGCATGGGCCAAAGGAAAAATTTCCAATTCAAAAGCAACGGCTTTCTTTTTTATTTCAAACTCTTTCCTGACTCTTTCGGATAAAAACCCCAATTGACCTATCGATTTTTTGCCTAAAATTAGATTGGCACATCTGTTCTGATCCCAAACTAAACAGGTTTCTTCCGGAACAACCGGTTTAAAGGAATAGTCTTTAATACCCAGTTCTTTAAGGATGATTTCAATTGTTCTCTTGACTTGATAAAAGTTTTGGCTAAAAACCAAACCGGCTACCCTCATGGTTTCTTGAGGGAGCTTGCCTGGTTGAGGCCGATAAACATTAGCCATTTCAAAAATTTTAAGATCGGGGAAGCGATTCTGGTTTAAAAAGGCCGCTTGGAGAAGCGAAGGCAAAAGGCTAAGTCTTAAAAAAGTCAGATTTTCATTTGTCGGATTTTTTAATTTCAGACAGCTCCGGGGATCCACGCCGGTTTTTAAAAGCAGTTCTTGGCTGACCAATGAATAATTATAAGCTTCCGTAAAACCCAAGAATTTTAAAGCGATTTTTATTTGTTGTTCCGTTCTTAGTTGTTTTGTTTGTCGCCGGTGCGGTGCCCGGCCGACAGGAACAAGATTGGGAAGGCGGAAGTAGCCATAAATCCTGGCGATTTCCTCAATCAAATCCTCCGGGATATTAATATCTTTGTCACGCCAGGAAGGAGGTGTGGTGATAATTTTTTTATTCTTGAAACTAACTTTAAACTGAAGAGATTTCAAAATCCAACCGGACTCTTTAAGCGTAAGCCGGCAGCCAAGTTTCCGGTTGACCAGGTCAAGACTGACTCCGACTTGTTTCGGTTGATAAGGATGAGGATAAAGATCGAAAATTTGACTGGCGATTCTGGCCTGGGCCAAGTCTTGATAAAGGTTGACGCCTCTGATTAATGCTTTTCCGGCTAACTCCGGATCAACCCCTTTTTCGTTAAAGTTGGCAGCCATGGTCCGGATGCCAAGATTCATGGAAGTTTTTCTCATTTGAACTGGATCATTAGTTTCCAAGAAAAAAATAATCCTTTTAGTTTTTGGGGAAACGACGCTGTTTTTCGTGCCGATGATTCCGGGTAAATCAATAATTTTACCGGTGCCGTCATCAATGACGGTGTCGCCGCCCGGAAGCTGATAAGTCTTTCCCTCAAGGGAAACAATCCTCTCTCCTTTTTTAGCGGGGCGAATTAAAAAATGATGGGTGGAAATTTTGTCATAATCAAAAACATGGCATGGATGACCAACTTCAAGCATTACATAGTTAGTAATATCAACGAGATTAAACAGCGGTCTTTGGCCGCTAGCCCGAATCCTTTTTTGAATCAGGGCGGGTGAGGGTTTAACTTTCACTTGATCGAGAATAATGCCCATAATTCTTAGACACAAGCGGGGGTTGTTTCTGATTCTTAATTTAAAATTGGTCTCGGGTTGGGGGATTTTTTTTAAAGTTAGAGGCTTAAATTTGGCCTTGAATCCGAAACGAGGTAAAATAGCCGCCGCTTCCCGAGCGATGCCGATAATTGAGGCTGAATCAACCCGGTTGCTGGTCACCTCAATTTCATAAAGCCAATCGTTTCCTTGCTTTTTAATTCGTTCGACTGAAGGGCCGCACAAAGACAAGCAACGGCCAATCTCCTGGGGAGTGGCTTTAGTTTCTAGAAAATCTCTGAGCCAGGAATCAAGAACGACAATATCCATTTTTTCTCAACTTTAAAATTGATTTAAAATCCTAAGATCAGGCGACCAGAGTAATCTTAGGTCGGGTAGATTTAAACCGGCCTTCATCATCATTACTCTTTCTACGCCCCAGCCAAAGGCGAAACCGGAATATTTCTTTGGGTCAACTCCCCCGCTTTTTAAGACAAAGGGATGAGTCATTCCCGAGCCGCCCAGTTCCAGCCAGCCTTCCTTGCAGACGCGGCAATTCTGGCCGTTAGATAAGCGGCCTTTTCCCTGGCAAAGATCGCAAGTAATGTCAACCTCAAATGAGGGTTCGGTAAAGCGGAAATCGTATGGTCTTAAACGGATCTTTCTTTCGGGACCAAAGAATTCTTCGGCAAAATAAGAAAGCATGCCTTTGAGATGACCGATGTTAACATTCTTGTCGATATAAAGTCCTTCAAATTGATGAAAGACTGGCGCGTGACTGATATCAGACTCTGGTCGGTAACAACGGCCGATGTTAATCATTCTGATTGGCGGTTGGTGTGCCAGCATCTCCCGGATCTGTCCGGAGGAAGTATGAGGAGTAAGACACATTTGTCCTTTTTTGGAGGGCGGAGCCTGAACGTAAAAAGCTTCAAAATCATCCCGTGCCGGGTGATTTTGGGGCATGTTTAGGGCCTCAAAGGAATACCAATCCCATTCAACTTCCGGGTGGCGGACTCGAGTAAAACCGATGGCGGCAAAAATCCTCTCGATTTCAGCAATGGCCTGGCTGATTAAATGGAGATGGCCAATTTGAGATTTTGGGGCAGGAAGAGTAATGTCAAACCATTCCTCAGTTTTCTCTTTCTTACCCAGATTTCTTTTAAAAGCCGTTTTGAGAGTATTTTCAATCGCTTTTTTGGCTTCGTTAAGGGTTTTGCCAATATCGGTTCGTTCTTCCCGCTCAAGACGGGCCAGTTCTTTTAAAAACTGGTTGATTTTCCCCTTCCGGCCTAAATAAACGATTTGCAGGCGTTCCAGTTCTTGTTTGTTCCCAGTTCTCAGGATCTGGGCGATTGCTTCGTTTTTTAAGTTATGGATTTGATCTTTTTCCATTGTTTAGTAAGGATAGCATATTTTGCCTGAACTAAAAAACCCCGTTGGGGTAACGAGGTGTGTTTCTAAACTTCAACTCCTCACCCTCTTCAGGGCTTAAAAAAGGTAAAAAAGCCGTTTCGGGATTGGTTCATTTTTTTTGGCAAATCTTAACTATTTTTTCAAAAACCGGCGGTTGATTAACGGCTAAATCTGCTAAAATTTTCCGATTGAGTTCGATTTTAGCCTCTTTCTGAGAGTGAATAAAAGCAGAATAAGTTAAATCATAGGGTTTTAGGGCGGCATTGAGGCGCATAATCCAGAGTCTTCTTAAGTCTCGTTTTCTTTTTTTCCGGCCGGCGAAAGCATATTGGCCGGCATGAAGATCAGCTTCTTTTGAAACCCGGTAAAGCCGACCTTTAGTCATCCGAAAACCCTTAGTTCTTTCGAGGACTTTTTGATGGCGTCTTTTTCTGGTAAAACCGGTTTTGACTCTCATTCAGCCCTTTCCCAGCACCTTTTTAATTTTCTTTTTCCAACGGCCGGTCATTTCCTGAGGAACTTTTCCGGCTCGAATCCGGCTTTTTTTCTTTTTCCGCCTCAAATGCCGAAGCCCGGACTGGCGTCTTAAAAGCTTGCCGGTTTTGGTGAGCTTAAATCTTTTTTTAACTGAGTTTCTGGTTTTCAGCTTGATCTTGACTGGCTTTTTTTTCATAGGGCGATAAAGTCATGATTAATTGCTTGCCGATTGCTTTTGTTGCCTGGGAAACCTGAGCAAATTCAGCCAAGCTTTCCACAATTGTGGCTAAAAGCTGTTGGCCCAATTCCTTCTTGGCAATTTCCCGGCCTCTGAAAACTATTCTTACCCGGACTTGGTTTTTGTTTTTTAAAAACTTCTTAGCTCTTTCTAAACGGACATTTAAATCATTAGCACCGATAAACGGTCTTAACCTAATTTCTTTTATTTCGCTTTTGCGGCGCTTTTGACTGGCATTTTTTTTCTTTTCCTGATATTTTAACTTTTTAAAATCGATAATTTTACAGACCGGCGGGTTGCCTTTGGGGGCGATTTCGACTAAATCCAATCCCTGATTACGCGCCTCTACCAGGGCTTCGGCCAGGGATAAAATACCAATTTGCTTTCCCTTTTCGTCAATCACCCGAACTTTTTCTGCTTGGATAGATTGATTAAGCCGATAAAACCGCTTTCTGGTAAATTTATTCACTCTTGTTTCATATCTTATCAAACTTACTTTTTTTTATCAATGGCTGATTGGGCCAAGCGGATAAATTCTTCTACCGAAATTAATTGTTGCTTCTTTTGGCCTCGGAGGCGAAGATTGACTTTTTTTTCATTTTTTTCTTTGTCGCCGATGATCAGCATGAAGGGGATTTTGGCGATTTCAGCGGTTCTGATCTTGGCTGAGGTGGTTTGAGAGCGCTCGTCAACCTCTGTCCTGATCCTGGCATTTTTAAGTTGGGTGGCTATTTTTTGGGCATAATTTAAGTGCTTGTCGGTAATAGGGATAATGACTGTCTGAACAGGCGCCAGCCAGACAGGAAAAGCGCCGCCGAAATGTTCGATAAAAACACCAATAAATCGTTCCAGTGATCCCAGCAAAGCCCGGTGAATCATAAATGGGGTCTGTTTTTTTCCTTTTGAGTCAATGTAGGTCATTTCGAATCGGCCCGGCAGGTTAAAATCAACTTGGATAGTCGAAAGTTGCCATTTTCGGTTTAAAGCATCGGTTACTTTGACGTCAATTTTGGGGGCGTAGAAAACAGCGCCGCCGACATCCAGAACAAAATTGGAAAAACCTTTTGTTATTAAGGCTTGCTTAAGATATTTTTCTGCTGTTTCCCATTCCCGGTCGGTGCCAATATATTTTTTCTTGTCTTTCGGGTCGCGGATACTTAAATTCATCTCCATTTTGTTTTTTTCGAACCCCAATGAAGTAAGAATAAAGACTGTCAGGTCAAGCGCTTCAAGAATCTCATCCGCCAGTTGTTCGCCGGTGCAAATAATATGGGCATCATCTTGAGTGAAGCCGCGGACACGAGTCAGCCCATGAAGAGTGCCTGATTTTTCAAAACGGTAAACCGTTCCCATCTCGGTCCAGCGCAACGGCAGATCGCGATAGCTTCGGGATTGGCTGTTATAGATCTTGACATGAAAAGGGCAGTTCATTGGTTTGAGCCGATAATTTTTCCCTTCAATGCCAAAGGGGGCGTACATGCCTTCGGCATAAAACTTAAGATGGCCGGAATGGCTCCAAAGTTTTTCCCGGGCGATGTGGGGACTGGCAACCGGCTGGTAGCCTCTTTCAAGATAAGTGATAAAGGCGAAATCCATAATCAGATGGCGCAAAAGAGCTCCTTTTGGTTTCCAGATAACCAGACCCGGTCCTACTTCTTCATCAAACATAAAAAGATCAAGCTCTTGGCCCAGGAGGCGGTGGTCGCGGCGTTTGGCTTCTTCTTGATGAATAAGGTATTCTTCCAGGGCAGCTTTGGTCGGAAAACAAGTTCCGTAAATGCGAGTCAGCATTTTATTTTTTTCATTTCCCCGCCAATAGGCGCCGGCAATGCTTAGTAATTTAAAGTGGCCGATTTGGGAAGTATCGGCAACATGAGGTCCGCTACAAAGGTCAACGAAGCCGCCAAGGTGGTAAAGGGTTACTTTTTTCCGGCCTTTTTTAATCAAATCCCTGATCAGTTCGACTTTTAAAGGTTGTTTTAGTTTTGTAAAAACCTCTAAAGCTTCCGGTGAAGAGATTTCTTTTTGTTCGAAAGCAAGTTTTTGTTTTTGGAGCTTTCTCATTGCTTGCTCGATTTTAAAAAGGTCTTTTTCCGAAAACTCATTGACCGGATCGAAATCATAATAAAAACCGTTTTCGATTGACGGCCCGATGCCGAATTGAGTTTTGGGGTAAAGCAGTTGAATGGCGGCCGCCATTAGGTGGGCGCAACTGTGACGCTTGGTTTCCGGGTTAGTGTTTTTTTGACTCATTTTTTTTGTTTTTCTAAAACAACTTCTGTAGTTTTGTGGGCTCGACAGGACTTGAAGACGCCGCGGATGGCTTCTTCTGCCTGTTTGCTTCTTGCGCTTCTC